>CALEKY010000129.1 GCA_937902995.1 uncultured Sinobacteraceae bacterium | reverse complement strand
TGGATAGAGTGTCGGTCTCCGAAGCCGAAGGTCGCCAGTTCGAATCTGGCCGGGCGCGCCAACTTCCCAAGGCTGTAGACCGAAGGCTGAAGGCTGCAGGGCTCAAGACTGAAGGTTGAGCGCGCGTTGGCGTGCCTGGCTGTCGTCTGAAGCCTGCGAACTCGAAGCGTCGCGCTCTGCTTCGCCTCCCGACCAGAGCCCAGAGCCCTTCAAGATCTGCGCCCGCCTCTCGCGGGCAGGTCAGGCAAGTCCCTCGCACGACAATTCAAGCGCCGTTTTTCTCGGCCGATAAACCATCAGCAAGCCTGCAGCCGCCGCCCATCACGATGAGCGGCGAATCGGTTCTCACTGCCGGCCCGTGACGGCTCCTGAGCGATGCAACTTCACCTGCCCACGCTCCTTCTGGTGTCACACCTCGTTTCGTGCGCCTGCGGCCTGATGTTTCTCGTCGGACCGCGGACCGCGAAGTCGCCGTTCTATGTGTGGTTCGCGGGCGCCTTCCTGAGCGCCCCGTGCGCGGCCATCTTCTACCTTCTCGCGGAGCGCAGCGACTGGGTCTGGGCCTACGCTGCGGGCAATGCAGTGGCGACACTGACCGTCGCGCTTACCTGGGTTGGCGCAAGGAGCGTCAACGGACGATCGCTGCCTTTGAAGATCGCATTCCTTGTACCGGTCTTCATCATGGTCGGCGTCTGGGCAGTTGCCGCACCCGCCGGAGAATGGACGGGGGCATTGCCCTTCTTCTTATCTTTCAGCGCGTTCTCTGCGCTTGCAGGCCTGGAATTCTGGCGCGGCGGCGTCGACGAGCCGCCGCTCGTGCACGCCAAAGTGTTAACCGCCGTGTGCGCGATCAATTCGGTGTGGTATCTGGCAAGGGCAATCGGCTTGGTCGTGCTCGGCACCGAGCATCCTGTTTTCCTGACGATTCTCGGTCCGGCCAATTCCGCCATCCTTCTGACGCTCATGATCGTCGTGGCCAGCCTCAGTCTTTCCTCGATCGCGAAGGAGCGCGCACTTCGCACTGCTCATCGACTGGCTACGGAGGATTCTTTGACAGGATTGCTGAACCGGCGGGAGTTCACCGAGCGCGTGGAGGAAATATCCGCAACTGCCGGCGCGCGACGAAACGATTACGCCGTGCTGCTCTTCGACCTCGATCACTTCAAGTCGATCAACGACACGCACGGCCACATGATCGGCGACGAGGTGCTCAAGGCCTTCGCCCGCATCGTGCGCGGTATCTTGCGCGAGAACGATCTGATCTGTCGTTACGGCGGCGAGGAATTCGCCGCGTTGCTTGCCGGTGCGACGGCCGAAGACGCGCTGTCGGTCGCGGACCGCATTCATCGCGGTTTGGCGACCAGCAAGGAGGCTGTGTTCGATCGAGTACGACCCACGACCAGCACTGGCGTGGCTTCGAGCCGTTCGGCGGAAGTGCCGTTGGCCGTGCTTCTGCGAAGGGCGGATGTCGCGCTCTATCGCGCGAAGGAAGAGGGCAGGAACAGGACCGTCTTGTTCGACGATGCCTTGGCTCGAGCCATGCGTGATGACGAGGCAAACAGTCAGACATCTTTCGTGTCGACCGGGGAGTGGCTGCGCATCTCGCAGGCTGTAGACCGTAGACTGTAGGCTGTAGTACGCCGCGCGTTCGCGTCTTTGTAGCCCGTAGCCCGATATGTCCTCGCTATCCGGTCGCACGATTGCCGTTCCCGAAACGCGGGAGCTCGATCTATTTGCTGCGATGCTGGAGCGACGCGGCGCGCGAGTGCTGCGTTGTCCGCTCGTTGCGATTCGCGATGCGCCCGATCCGCGGCCGGTGCTCGAATGGATTCGCCGCTTCAATGCCGGCAACTTCGATGATCTGATTCTGCTGACCGGCGAAGGACTGCGGCGTTTGTTGTCGTGCATCGATCAGCACGAGCCGGAACTGCGTGACGGCTTCATTCTCGAGCTGACGCGTATCCGCAAGATCACGCGCGGACCCAAGCCGGCGAGAGTGCTGCGCGAGCTCGGGATCAAGCCCGATATTGCAGCCGCAGAGCCGACGACCGCAGGCGTGATCGCAGCGTTGCGATCCGAGGATCTCGCGGGCCGCCGCATTGCAGTTCAGCTCTACGGGTCCGAGCCCAATCTGCCGTTGACCGATTTCTTGCGCAAAGCGGGGGCGCACGTAACGACGGTTGCGCCGTATGTCTATGCCGATGCCGCGGACGATGCGGCGGTGCGCTCGCTGCTCGAGACCATGGCGCGCGGGGCCGTCGACGCCATTGCGTTCACAAGCGCCGCGCAAGTCGAGCGCTTGTTTGCCGTGGGTCCGGAAGATCTCGTGCGTCGTGCGCTCGAATGCACAGCAGTCGCGGCAGTCGGACCGGTCGTGCGAGAAGCGCTCGAAAAACGCTCGGTCGAAGTGCGCTTCATGCCGCAGGACTCGTATTTCATGAAGCCGTTGACGACTACGCTCGAGAACGCGCTGGGGCCGAAACAGGAATAGGGCTGCGGGCGAGCAATCTGCGCACTGTGTCGAAGTTTCGATCGATCCAGGAATTCCCGGAACGGGGATCAGGAGTCGGTCTCATTGTTCGTCAGTGCGCGAGTTTGGTGCTCTAAGGGGCACGCAGGCCGGCAAACCGTTCTTGACGTTTGCGTTCTGCTCTTCGATCTCAAATCGCGACTGTTTTCGCAGTTCGAAACAATAAACGCCTCAGATAATCCCTGCCGTGTTTTTTTACACACGGCTTCTTGACCTAAACTTCGCGTCTCAAGTACAAGGCCGTCCTCGGTAAATTTTGTGATCGAGTGGTCCTTGTTGCCGAGACACCACAGGGCTGAGGATGTCGGATTGGTTTTAGCATTCCGCTATGCGAGCCACGCTTGTCAGCGTATGGGTCGCTCCGCTGCACCTAATCTCGGCACAGACGCCAGCCATCGATGGCGTTCCAACCCGTTTCGAAACGCCTCATCGACGAGGCACTTGATTTAGCCCGGCGTAATAGCCGTCTTTTTGGGGGTTCCATGAGTTCAAAGTTGAGAGCGAGCATTCATCGCATTCTGTTCGCGACAGGCGCCCTGGCAGCGTCCGTCACGACGACTGTCGCGCAGGAAGCGCAGACGACGGACGAAATCGCCGAGATCGTGATCGTCACCGGTTCGTACATCCGCGGTACGGCCGAAGATGCTGCGCTGCCCGTCGACGTGATTTCCCTGGAAGAGTTGGAGAAGCAGGGTGCGCCGTCGCCGGTCGAGATGCTCAAGTCCGTGACGGTGATGAACGGTATCGTCGGCGAAACGAATCGCCATATGCCTGGCCGTGGTCAGGCGCAGACCGGCGGTACCTTCGTCAATCTGCGCGGTTTCGGACAAGGCCGCACGCTCGTCTTGTTGAACGGCAAGCGGCTCGCCAGCGATGACGTCAACCTGATGCCGGCCAATGCGATCGCACGTATCGAAATCCTGAAAGAAGGCGGTGCTTCGACTTACGGTTCCGACGCTATCGGTGGTGTCGTCAACTACATCACGAAAGAACGCGTCGACGGCTTGGAGTTGACGGCCGATTATCGCCACATCGAAGATTCCGACGGCGATTACAACGCGGGCTTCTCCTGGGGCACGACCTGGGGAGGCGGCGATTTCTTCTTCGCCGCGAACTATTTCCATCGCTCGCAACTGCGCACGATCGATCGCGACTGGGCGGTGCGTCCGTACCTCGAGAACCCCGAAGGCGGTTGGAGCCCGGCGTCCAATCCCGGCAACTTCCGCTTCCTCACGGCCACCGGTACCGGATTGGCATTCGATCCGGTCAATCGGCCGGACCCGGGCTGTCAGTTCTTCGGCGGCACGTTCGATCCGGTCACCAACCAGTGCGTCGGACAGTTCAGCGTTTGGGAGAACATCGTCGACGAGCAGGACACGTATCAAGCCTTCGCGAGCGCGAACTTCGATCTCTCGGATACGTTCTCGCTCAAGCTCGAGGCCGTGTACGGCAAGACGAAGGTGCCGAATGCGAGCGCCTCGCCGTCCTATGCGCCGATTCGCAGAATCACGGAAACCGTGTACGGCAGCACCGTGGACCTGTCGGTGTTCGACGATCCGCGGCGCGCGCGCTTCTTCTACGTTCCGATGACGAACCCCGGCTTCCAGGGCGCCTTCGCGCCGGGCGGCGGGTATGTGCCTGCCACCGCTCTCGGAACGTTCATCCAGATCTTCGCTTGGAGACCGTTCTTGACGACGGGAAGCCCGAACGCCGCGGACGGCACGCCGCGTTATGCGTTCGATCGCGAAGCCGGACGCGTCTCGGCGGAGCTCACCGGTCAGCTCGGCAGCGTGAACCTGACGACTTCGTTGAGCTACTCGACCAGCGAAGTGCAACGTCATGAAGTGGACATCCTCACCGGCCGGTTGCAGCTCGCGCTGCGCGGTTTCGGCGGCCCGAACTGCGATTGGCCGTCGCCCACGGCGCAGCCGGGTCAGAACGGATGCTTGTGGTACAACCCGTTCTCGAACGCGTTCCCGACCACCCGCACGGGTGTTGCCAACCCGAACTATGTGGCGGGCGCTGCGAACTCGCTGGAAGTCATCCGGTGGATGGAAGTCCCGATGACGGACAAGGACACGGTCGATCTGGCCGAATTCAACACGGTGTTGAGCGGCGAGTTGCCGATTTCGTTGCCGGGCGGCCAAATGGGATGGGCGGCTGGCGTGCAGTATCGGCACACGTGGATCGAAAACTGGAACACGCCGATCAGCAATCGCGACGTGACGCCGTGTCCGGATACGCCGATCACGGGCGCCATGGACTGCACGCCGTTCGGCGAGAGTCCGTTCAACTTCCTGTCGACCTACGCGCCGCAGGATCTCGATCGCGGCGTCTATGCAGGGTTCGTCGAGTTCAGCCTGCCCGTCAGCGACTCGTTGAACATGCAAGTTGCTGCGCGCTACGAGGACTACGGCAACAAGGGCGGATCCAGCTTCGATCCGAAGTTGTCGCTCAAGTGGCAGATCATCGATCAGCTTGCGTTCCGCGCCGCAGCGAGCACGACGTTCCGTGCGCCGGGTCAGACGCAGCTCGTCGACGATTCTGCGATCGGTTTCAGCCAGATCTACGGTGCGAGCCGCGCAGTCCGCTTGGCCGGCAATCCGAACTTGAAGCCCGAGGAGTCGTTCCAGTGGAGCGCGGGCTTCATTGTGAACGCGGGCGGTTTCCGGGCAACGGTCGACTATTGGAGCTTCGACTTCGACAAGATGCTCATGGCTGAGCCCGCAGCCCGTATTGCTGCCGTCGTCTTCCCGACGGCCAACGATGCGGACAATCGCTGTGCGGAGGTCGATCCGGCGTTCCTCGCCGAACGGTTCGTATTCGCCGGCGACACGTGCTCGATCAGCAACCTCCTGCAGGTCAACGTGCAAACGATCAACGGCGCGGGCCAGAAGAACGACGGTGTCGACATCACGATGGACTACACCTTCGATGTCGGTCCGGGCACGCTCGTTGTGGGCGCAAGCGGCACTTGGATTCACAAGTTCGAAACCGAGACGCTCGTTCGCAACGGCGTGGTTCTGGAGCCGGGCTTCGACGGCGTGGGTTACTACAACCTCGGTACGTCGTTGTATCCGCTGCCCGAGTGGCGTGCGCAGGGCTACCTCGACTTCAGCGCCGGTCGGCACAACGTGCGTTGGACGGCCAACTTCGTCGACCAATACCGCGATCAACGCGACGGTATTCAGCGCGGCGATCTCACGCTGGCCAACATCTTCACAGCGAACAGCCCGAACGGAAAAATCATCGAGTCGCGAGTGCTTCACAACGTGACCTATCGCGTCGAGCTGCCGTCGAACATGACCCTGGCGGCAACGATCGAGAACATCTTCGACGAAGATCCGTCGTTCGTTCGCTCCGAGCTGAACTACGACCCGGTGACGGGTCAGCCGCTCGGTCGTACGATCAAGCTGGGCTTCCGCAAGACGTTCTGAGATTGGGGGGCGGCGAAAGCCGCCCCTTCTTCTTTAGGCTGAAGACTGAAGGCTGAAGGCTGAAGGAGGGCGGCACTGCCGCCTCTTTTTTTGGGCCTGATCGCCGAAGGAATGCGGTGATGGGCGCACCGCGCACTTCTGTCTTCAGCCTTCGGCCTTCAGCCTTGCGTTGCTCGCGGTCTCCGCGAGCAATGTCTTGATTTCCGGCACACAGGAGCCGCAGTTCGTACCGGCGCGCAAATGCTGTCCGACTTGAAGCGTCGTCGTGAGACCGTGATCGCGGATGACATCGCAAATCTGTTTGCGTCCGACGCCGAAACACGAACAGACGATCGGGCCCTGGTCCGCTTCGGCTGAAGCGGGACGACCGGCGAGCAAACCGCGACGTTCGGTATCGTCGATGCGCGAGCGCGCGAAGAGACTCGCAAGCCATGTCCGCGACGGCAGGTCCGGACGCGGCGAAATGAAAATGCAGAGCACGATGCGCTCGTCGCGCAGCGCGACTGCACGATAAGCGCCGGCGCTCGGATCCGAATATTCGATCCAATCCAACTCTTCGCTCTCGGTCTTCATCAATCGTCGTGCCCAGCGCGACCAATCGCCGTACACGCGGCGGCCTGCAAGCTCGTAACGCAAGAACTGTTCGCCGCGCGCGAGCGTCCACCACGTGACATCCAGATCGGTAAGCGGTTCGCGCGACAGAATGAATCCATGCCAGCTCACGAGAAACGGCGAAACGCGCGCCGGCGTGTGCTTGAGCTCCGGCTCGCCGGAAATCGGATCGACCACGGGATTGACGAGCGAACCCACGCGCGCGTCGGAAGAGAACGGTGCGCTCCAATGGATCGGAACGAAGATCATGCCGCGCGGCATTTCATTGCTTACGCGCAAGCGTGCGACGAGCGAGCCCCAGCGCGTCGCGACGCGCACGAGCTCGCCGGGCTTCGCGCCTGCGAGCATCGCATCTTGCGCATGCATGTCGACGTACGGTTCCGGCGAATGTGCGGTCAAGCGCGGTGCGCTGCCAGTGCGCGTCATCGTGTGCCATTGATCGCGAATACGTCCGGTGTTCAAGACGAGCGGATACTCCTCGTCCGTCGAATGCGCAGGCGGGCGCGGCGATATCGCAACGAAGCGCGCTTTGCCGTCCGGATGAAAGAAACGGCCGTCCGCAAACATTCGTGTGCGCGCCGACTTGTCGCTCTGCACCGGCCATTGAATGGGACCGAGCGTGTCGTACTCGGCGTGTGTGAGCTGCGCCAGCATTCCTATATCGAAGGCGCGTCGACCATCGTTGTCGGTCGCGGAGAGACGCGCGTGCTCGAGGAAGATCTCGTACGCGCTCGAATAGTCGAAGCCGCTAAAGCCCATGCGACGTGCGACTTGGCTGACGATCCACCAATCGGGTTTTGCTTCGCCGGGTAGCGCCATGAAGGCACGTTGTCGTGAGATGCGCCGCTCGGAGTTCGTGACCGTACCGTCCTTTTCGCCCCATGCGGAAGCCGGTAACAAGACGTGTGCAAATACGGTCGTTTCCGTGCGCTCGACGCAATCTGAGACGACAACGAGCTCGCAACGGCGCAGCGCCTGTTCGACTTTGCGAGCGTTCGGCAAGCTGACGACGGGATTCGTGGCCATGATCCACACGGCCTTCACGCGTCCGTCGTGAATGGCATCGAACAGTTCGACAGCTTTGTAGCCCGGCTCGGCGGCAATCGTGGGACTGTTCCAGAAACACTGCACCGTTCGGCGGTGCTCCGGATCGCTCAGCTCCATGTGCGCGGCGAGCATGTTTGCGAGTCCGCCGACTTCGCGCCCGCCCATGGCATTCGGTTGACCGGTGATCGAGAACGGCCCCATGCCCGGCCGGCCGATCCGTCCGGTCAACAAATGACAATTGATGATGCTGTTGACCTTGTCCGTGCCTGCGGAGGATTGATTCACGCCTTGGGAGAACGCGGTGACCGTCTTCTCGGTCGCGGCGAACCACGCATAGAACTCTGCAAGCCTCTTGGGATCGACGCGGCAACGTTGCGCTACTGCGGCGATATCGCCTGCTGTGTTCTCGGCGACGAGCAAGGCTGGCGACAAGCCCGCCGTTCGTTGGTCTACGAAACGCTCGTCCACGACGCCGTGCTGATGCAAGTAGGCGAAGAGACCGTTGAAGAGCCAGACGTCCGTGCCGGCACGAATCGGCAGATGCAGGTCGGCGATCTCGCAGGTTGCCGTGCGCCGAGGATCGATGACGACGATCTTGAGATCCGGGCGCTGTTGTTTCGCCGCCGAAATGCGCTGGAACAGCACCGGATGACACCACGCCGTGTTAGAGCCGACGAGTACGATGAGATCCGCCAGCTCGAGATCTTCGTACTCGACCGGCACGATGTCCTCGCCGAATGCGCGCTTGTGGCCGGCAACGGCCGAGGACATGCACAGACGCGAGTTGGTGTCGATATTTGCCGCGCCGATGTACCCCTTCATCAGTTTGTTTGCGACGTAATAGTCCTCGGTCAGGAGCTGTCCGGACACATAGAGTGCGACCGCGCCCGGTCCGTGCGTTTCGATGATTCGTCTGAAGCCGCGGGCAACGTGATCGAGCGCCGCATCCCAGGACACGCGCGAGCCGAGAATCTGCGGATACAGCAAACGGCCTTGCAGTCCGAGCGTCTCGCCGAGCGCAGAGCCCTTCGAGCACAGCCGACCGAAATTCGCGGGATGATCCGGGTCGCCGGCAATCTCGAACGATCCGTCCGATCTCCGAGAGGCGAGCACGCCGCAGCCCACCCCGCAATAGGGGCATGTCGTTCTAATGACGTCGCTCACGACGTGCCCGATTGCGTCGCAAACTCGGCGCCGAACAGCAGCGTTTGGCGCAGCGGTCCAATGTCACGCCCCTGCATCATCAACTCGAAATACCAAGGACCGTCTTTCACATCGCCGTAGAGCACGGCGCCGCGCAGCTTTCCGTCCTCGATCACGACACGTTTGTAAATACCGCGCTTCGGATCGCGCAGGACCATGCTTTCGCTGCGCGGTCCGCCGAGAAAGTCGCCGGCCGAGAACACATCGATGCCGGTGACTTTCAATTGGGTCGAGACGATCGAGCCCGTGTAGCGACCGATGCCGAACTCGGCCAGGTGCGTTGCGCATACGCGTGCCTGTTCGAACAGCGGTGCGACGAGACCGTAGGTGCTGTCGCGATGCTGCACGCATTCGCCGACGGCATAGATGCTGGGATCGAAGGTTTGCATCGTGTCGTTGACGAGCACGCCGCGATCGCATCGAAGTCCGGCCGCTTTCGCCAAATCGACATTCGGGCGAATACCTGCGGCCATGACGACGAGATCCGCTTCGAGCATGCTGCCGTCCTCGAAATGGACGGAACCGACGCGCGCGCGCGTGGAGCCGTTTGCCGGGCTCGCCACTGCGCGCAGCTCGACCGTTTTCGCCGGCATCTTGAACTTCATGCCGCGCTGCTCGAGCGATTCCTGCAACAGCGCTGCCGCTGCGCGATCGAGCTGCCGTTCCATCAGCGTGTCGAAGATGTGAACGACGGTGACGTCCATGCCTTGTTTCATGAGTCCGTTTGCGGCCTCCAAGCCGAGCAATCCGCCGCCGATGACGACCGCTTTGCGATGTGTGCGCGCCGCTTCGAGCATCGCATCGACGTCCTCGAGATCGCGAAACGTGACGACGCCGTCGAGATCGCGACCCGGAACCGGCAGGATGACCGGCTTCGAGCCGGTCGCCAGCAGCAGGCGATCGTAGGGCAGCTCGATACCGCCTTGCGTGCGCACGGTGCGCTTGCGTCGGTCGATCGCGATGACCGGATCGCCGGCGATGAGCGTCACGCCTTTTTCGCGGTACCAGTCGAGCGAGTTCAGAATGATTTCGTCGACGCGCTTTTCGCCGGCCAGAACCGGCGATAGCAGAATACGGTTGTAGTTCGGATGAGGTTCCGCGCCGATCACCGTGATGTCGTAGGCCTTCGGCGCGATTTCGAGCAGCTCCTCGACGACCTTCATGCCGGCCATGCCGTTGCCGACGACGACGAGCTTGCGCGTGCGCGCGATGCGGCGTGCCGGCTCGCTCTTCACCCATACGCGACCGTCGCTCGCGCGTGCCGGATACACGGGCACCGACTTATCGGCGTCCTCGAGGCAGCGGCCGGTGATCAAACTGAAGTGATGCTTGTAAATCGGCGATGCGACGACCGGCTCGCCTTGGACGTCGCCCACGATGCCGCGCGACAGGACGTTCGCTTCACTGTGCGGGTCGAAGTTCGAGATCGCGTGTACGGTGTCGTCGATACGAAAAACGGCAATTTGTTTCCCCTCGATCAGCGCCGCGACACCGCCGTCGGGCAGGATTTCGTCGAGCTCGCAGATGAAGTGCCAGGCGTTCGTCTTCATACCGCCTCCCGACGCCGTTGCTGTCGCTCTTCGCGAGTTGCCGGGCGGATCTGGCCGCGCTCTTCGATGAAGACGACATTGTCGTCCGTTCGATCGCTGTTGACGAAATGACGGAAGCGGCGCAGCGTGGCTGGATCGTTGATCGCTTTCTTCCACTCGCATTCGTAGGTATCGATCACGCGCGCCATGTCGGCTTCGAGCTCGGCGGCAATGCCGAGCTCGTCTTCGATCACGACTTGCCTGACGTACTCGATGCCGCCCTCGAGGTTCTGGAGCCAGACGGACGTGCGCTGCAGTCGATCGGCCGTGCGGATGTAGAACATCAAGAAGCGGTCGATGTAACGGATCAATGTGTCGCGATCGAGGTCCGCTGCAAGCAGATCCGCGTGTCGCGGTTTCATGCCGCCGTTACCGCAGACATAGAGATTCCACCCCTTTTCGGTTGCAATGACGCCGACGTCCTTGCTCTGCGCCTCGGCGCATTCGCGTGCACAGCCGGAGACGGCAAATTTCAACTTGTGCGGTGCGCGTAGGCCCTTGTAGCGATTCTCGAGCTCGATCGCGAAGCCGACGCTGTCCTGCACGCCGTAACGACACCAGGTCGATCCGACGCACGATTTGACCGTGCGCACCGCCTTGCCGTAGGCGTGTCCGGACTCGAAACCGGCATCGATCAGCTCGCGCCAAATGAGCGGCAGCTGATGCACCTGCGCGCCGAACAGATCGATGCGTTGGCCGCCGGTGATCTTCGTGTAGAGCCCGTATTTCTTCGCCACTTGTCCGAGAACGATGAGCTTGTCGGGCGTGATCTCGCCGCCGGGCACGCGCGGTACGATCGAATACGTCCCGTCCTTTTGCATGTTGGCGAGAAAGTAATCGTTCGTGTCTTGCAGCACCGCTTGATCGCGCTTCAGCACGAACTCGTTCCAGCACGAGGCGAGGATCGATGCGATCGTCGTCTTGCAGATATCGCAGCCGAGCCCGCGCCCGTGTCGCTCGAGCACGGCGGAGAAGCTCTTGAGCTCGCCGATCTTGATCAAATGGAACAACTGCTGGCGCGAGTACGGGAAGTGCTCGCAGAGGTGATTGCTGACGGCGACGCCGCGACTTGCGAGCTCGGCCTTGAGAATCTGCGAGACGAGCGACGCGCAGCCGCCGCACGAGGAGGCGGCTTTCGTCGCGTGCTTGATGGCACCGAGTGTCGTGCAGCCCGCCTCGATGGCATCGCAGATCGCTCCTTTCGTCACGTTATTGCACGAGCAGATCTGGGCGCTCGCGGCGAGTGCGGCGACACCCGTTGCCTTGCTTCGTTGGCCGTCTCGCGGCGGCCGAATCATGTCGGCGGGCTGCTCGGGCAACTTCGTGCCGTCGAGCATCATTTGCAGCCACAGTCCGTAGTCTTCTGCGTCGCCGATCAAGATGCCGCCGAGCAGCCGCGTGCCGTCCTCGCTCACGACGAGCTTCTTGTAGATCTGTTTGCGCTCGTCGACGAACGTGTAGGCGCGCGATCCTGCGTACGCCGCGTGCGCGTCGCCGAGCGAGGCAACGTCCACACCGAGGAGCTTGAGCTTGGTGCTGCAATCGGCACCGGTGAAGATCGGCGTGTCGCGGCCCAGAAGTTGCGCGGCGCACACTTGCGCCATTTGATAGCCGGGCGCCACGAGCCCGAAAATTCTGCCGTTCCAGAGCGCACATTCGCCGATGGCGTAGATGTCGCGATCCGAGGTGCGGCAACGGTCGTCGATGACGATGCCGCCGCGCTCGCCGACAGCGAGACCTGAGTTGCGCGCGAGCTCGTCGCGCGGCCGGATGCCCGAAGAGAACACGACGAGGTCGGCTTCGAGCTCGGTGCCATCGGCGAACACGAGCTTGTGCTGCGCCTGTGCGCCGGCGGCGATCTCGATCGTCTGCTTACTGGTGTGCACGCCGACGCCGAGCTCGAGAATTTTCTGGCGCAGGATGCGTCCGCCGCCTTCGTCCACTTGGACAGCCATCAGGCGCGGCGCCAGTTCGACGACGTGCGTTTCGAGACCCAGATCTTTGAGCGCTTTGGCGGCTTCGAGACCGAGCAGTCCGCCGCCGATAACGACGCCGCTCTTGCAGTGTCTGCTTGCCGCGCGGATCGCGTCGAGGTCGTCGATCGTGCGATAGACGAAGCAGTGCTCCCGGTCGCGACCCGGAATCGGCGGAACGAACGGCGAGGAGCCGGTAGCAAGCACGAGCTTGTCGTAGGGCACCGTGTTGCCGAGCGACGTGGCGATCGTTTTCGCGGCGCGATCGATTGCAACGGCAGCTTCGTTGAGCTGCAGGCCGATGCCGTGCTTGAGAAAGAATCGTTCGTCGGCGAGCGCGAGATCCTCTTTGCTCTTACCCGCGAACAATGCGGAGAGCTGAACGCGGTCGTAGGCCGGACGCGGCTCTTCGCACAATACGGTGATGTCGAATTCGTGATGCTCGGCAACCAGCCGCTCCAGCAGGCGCTGACCGACCATTCCGTTGCCGACGACGACCAATCGCTGTCGTATTGACATTGTTTTCCTCTGACGCTCACGGCGGCGGGTGCGCGCCACCGTGCGAGCTCCAATGACGAAGCCTGGATGCGACTTCGCATCCCCACGGTAGTACCGCGCCCGACGTTGGAGCGGCAGGGACGATTGGTTCAGGGAGCGATGGCCGTCCGACGGTTGCCCGACTGTTGAAGTAGCGATGGGCTACGGCGCCATCGCGAGAAGGACGACACGAAAGAGGCTGTGTCCGCTCGAGGCGGGTGCACTCGAATCGTGAACAGATTGAGTCGCTCGAAGCGCGCGTTGCGCTCGATCATGTATCGCTCCATGAGACCCGGCTGCTCGATGCAAGTGCAGTGCCACTCGCTGCATCAAAGAGTTACGGGGTTTCGTCCGTGTTCATGCGCTACTTCGGTGCGATTGCACCTGCGTGTGCTTCTTTTGTGGTGCATGAACGGTTCGTGCTGCAACTGCGGTCACGTCATTCGAGCGGGCAGTCTTTTTCCCAGGGCGGATTCGGGCCGAACCTTGCCGCAAACGCATCGATGAAGGTGCGCACTTTGGGCATCAGATTGCGCCGCTCCGGATAGACGATGTTCACTGAAAGCTCCGGTGGACGGAAATCGCATAACACCGGCTTCAGCGCACCTTCTTTGAGGGCATCGTCGATATAAAACGTCGGCAGGAGCACGATGCCCAGCCCGGCAAGCGCGGCCGCTTTATTGAGCATGCCGTTGTTGGAATGCAGCGTGCCGTTCACCGGTACGACGTGCGTTTCGCCGTTGCGATCGGTCAGACGCCACTCGCGCGGCGTGAGCAGCAACGAATAAAGAATGCAATTGTGCTCGAGCAAGTCTTCCGGGCGTGTCGGCGTGCCGTGTTTGGCGAGATAAGCTGGCGATGCGCACAGGATCTGCCGGCACGTCGTGATCTTGCGGGCGACGAGACTCGACTCTTCGAGTCGTCCGATTCGGATCGCGAGATCGTAGCCTTCCTCGATCAGATCGACGCGCTGGTCGCTCAGATTGAGCTCGACCGAGATGTGCGGATGACGATCCAGGAACTCGCGAATGAACGGTCCGAGCTGCAAGATGCTGAACGACATCGGCGCGGAGATCCGCAGCGTTCCGCGCGGCTCGTTTTGAAATCGCGCGACTTCGAGCTCGGCATTTTCGATTTCCTTCAGCGCCCGTGCGCTGCGCCGGTAGAGCTCTGATCCGGCCTCGGTGAGGCTCAACCGCCGCGTCGTGCGATTCAAGAGACGCGCACCGAGCTTTTCTTCGAGGCGCGTGACCGCCTTGCTGACGACAGGCTGCGAGGTTTCCAGCGCTTCGGCTGCGGCCGTGAAGCTGGAGAGCTCGACGACTTTGACGAAGATCGCGATGTCGGTGAGATTTTGCATGGCGCGAACTTAGTTTTCGTGACACGTCGGCATCGCGAGCAAAAAACGTTGCGGTCACTGCGCCACGCTTGCCGCGTCGACCCGGAATCGAACGTAGGGCAATTGTTGCGGGCTCAGGTTCGCAAGACCCGCATCGGCTGCAATCTGTTCTCCGGAGCGCAGCGTGCGGTTCACGCGCACCGGTGCGCCTTGCTGAAGAATTCGCCCGTTTGCATCCACGAGCAACGGCGTGACCTGAATGTTCGTCAACGCCACCGGCGACTTGTTCTGGATGACGAGAATGGGACGTCCCTGCGCATCGTATTGACCGCTCGTGGCGACGTAGTTGCCGGGATTCTGCGGAAGATCCATACGCACGAACTCCGCTGCGGCAAGCTGTCCGATCTCGCTGTTCGAGCTTGCAGCCGCACGGAAGTACTCCATCGCGCGAGTACGATCGCCGCGTTCGCGAGCAATGTTGCCCAAGTAGTACGCAGCTGGTGCCGTCGGCAGGAGCTGCGAGCTCTTCGTCAACCATTCCTCGGCTTTGGCCTTGTTGCCCGTCTGATATTGCGCAACGCCGCCGCCGAGATACGGCGAGAAATAGTTGGGATCGAGCTGGATCGCCTTGTCGAAATACGGTAGCGCGGCTTGCGGTTGTTTCTCGGCAAGTGCGAGCTGGCCGAGTAGCTCGTGGAAGCGCGCTTCGCGCGGCAGCGCTTTGACCGCTTCGTTGGCGAGCGACTTGGCAGTCGCGTAATCCTTCTTGCTTGCGGCGGCCAGCGCCTGATCGTACTTGTCGTAAGCGGGCTTGGCTTCCCGCAGCGTCTTGGTTCGGGCGGCATAGCGTTCTTCGCCGAGCTCGCCGCCGAGTCCCAAACGCTGCGCCGTTTGCTTATTTCTCTCGACGCGTTCTTGGGACGGCGGATGCGAGGCGAATAGTCCTTCGAGCCAACTTTGTTGGCGGCCGCCTTCCTGCGACAACCGCACGAACGTTTCCTGCAATGTGATCGCACCCGCCGGGTCGTAGCCGGCGAGCTTCATGTATTTCATCCCGTATTCGTCGCTTTCGAGCTCTTGCTCGCGGCTGTACTTCTGTTGGATCAATTGCGCGCCGAGACCCGCGCCTTGAATAGCGAGATTGGCGACGTTCGCATCCACGCCGCCGGCGATTGCGCCGATTTGTGCGGCAAGCAGTCCGACCTGCAAGATCGTGCCGCGCTCCTGCGCTTTGGCGCCGTGCCGCGCCGCGGCGTGCACGATTTCGTGTCCGAGCACGGCGGCGAGCTCTGCTTCGTTCTTCAGCTCCGTGAGCAGGCCTCGGTTGATGGCGATCTTGCCGCCCGGCAACGCCCAGGCGTTCGGCACGGAATTGTTCAAGACGACGAACTCGTAAGGGAGCTTTCGATCGGCAACCGCGGCAAGCTTCTGACCTACCTCGTTGACGTATTGGGTGAGCTCCGGCATCACCGTGAGATCGCCGCCTTCCGCCTGGCGCGTCGGCGAGTAGTACTGCTCGCCCATCTTCAGTTCCTGGGCTTCCGAAATGAACTGAATCTCTTTCTTGCCCGTGACCGGATTCACGCCGCAGGCGGTTAGCGCGACGGCAACGAGTGCATAACAAGCGAGGCGAAAGCTGCGCATACGAACTCCGAGGCTCACGTGGCGAGATTATGAGCGTTGGCGGGCAGCCGACAACATGTATTGGTCCGGTCTATCGCAGGGATCCAAACGTGCGATTGCGCGAAAGGTTCTGGGGAGTAGCCTGTAATCGCGGAGGACCGACCATGGCCAAAACAGTCACTTTCACGATCATGCACATGAGCATCGCATTCGGCGTCGTGTACGCGATGACGGGCGATGCCAAAGTCGGCGGAGCGGCTGCGTTCGTCGAACCGCTGTGCAATGCGGTCGGCTACTTCTTTCACGAGCGGCTGTGGGAACGACTACGCGGCGCGCGAGAGCTCGCGCCAGCGTATCAGGCTGTAGACCGTAGGCTGTAGGCAGAGATGGCGACTGTGGACTGCTTGGCTCGGCGCCCGCTCAAAGCAATGCTTCGATGTCAGCGGCAAGATCCTCGGCTTTCGTCGTGGGCGCATAGCGCGCTTTGACCTGACCCGTGCGATCGATCAGGAATTTCGTGAAGTTCCACTTGATGCGCTCGCTGCCGAGCACGCCAGGCGCGCTTTGCTTGAGCCAGCGGTACAGCGGATGCGCGTCGTCGCCGTTGACGTCGATCTTCTCGAACATCGGAAACGTAACGCCGTAGTTCTTTTGGCAGAACGCACCGATCTCCGCGGCGCTGCCGGGTTCTTGTCCGCCGAATTGGTTGCATGGAAAGCCGAGCACGACGAAGCCGCGGTCGCGATACCGATCGTAGAGCTGCTGCAGACCCGCATACTGCGGTGTAAATCCGCATTCGCTCGCAGTGTTGACGATGAGCAAAACCTTCCCCGCATAGTCGGATAGCTGTACGGGCTGCCCTTGGAGCGAATTCGCTGTGAAGTCGTAGACGGTCGTCATCGTCATTCTCCGAGCGGTCCCGAATCCGGCACGATCCGCCAAAGCATACGCCACGGAATCGAGAAGCGCGCGACGAGCGTCGCGCGCTTCTATCTTCAGCCTTCCGTCTTCAGCCTGAGCGCAGAGCGCTCGTTACGCGCTACGCTGCGACCGCCCGCGCTTCCACCGCGACGCACTGATTGCGTCCTTGCCGTTTCGCCGTGTAGAGCGCCCCGTCGGCAAGCCGCACGATGGCGTCGTAAGAGGACGTGATCGGCGGCAATTGAGTGGCTGCGCCGACGCTCACGCTCACGCACCCGCCGTTCACCGAAGACACGTGCGGGATGTCGAGCGCGGCCACGTCGCGCACGATCCGTTGGGCGATCTCTTTGGCATCGTTCGTCGAACGATCGCAAAGCACCGCAATGATCTCCTCGCCGCCGTAGCGCGCAACGAAATCGCCCGGCCGCATTTGCACGGCATTGCGCACCGCCGCTGCGACACGACGCAGGCACTCGTCGCCGGCCTGATGTCCGAAACTGTCGTTGTAGAGCTTGAAGTGGTCGACGTCGACCATGATGACCGTGACGGCACGCTTTTCCGAGATGGCGCGCCGCCAGGCATCGTGCACGCGCGCTTCGAACGTTTGGCGATTCAACAGGCGTGTCAGACCGTCGAGCTCGGCAATCTCCACGAGGAGCTTGCGCTCGAGGAACGACGTGCGATTGGCGTGCTCGAGCGCATAGGCACCTGCGCCGCCGATCACGTTGGCGGATACCATCGCAAACGACAAATAGGTCGCGACATGAGAGGTCAGCAGTCCGAGGGCGCCGGCAGTCATCAGCAGACCGAGAATGATCAGGTTGCCGCAAAGTGCCTGACGCAGACGCAGACCGGCCATGAAATAGAAGAAGAACGTCACGAGCATCAGCCGCGCGCCGACGAGCGCCGTATGCTCGGGCAGCGCGTACATCGCCATGAGGATGGTGCCGGTGCCGAACAACGGACCGCCGATCTGCATCGCGAACTGGTACCAGGTCGTGTAGAAACGCTTGATCGTGGCGAGCAGCAGAATCAGCAGGATCGGCAGCTGCAAACCGAATCGCACCAGATCCGGAACGGCGTTCGTCGTGTGGATCACGCGATGGTCGATCAGCGCGAAACCCGAGCTCGTACCGACCACGATGAACAGCGACATGCGCACCCAGCGATGCTGGGCGAGGAGATGGTCTCGTCTGAACTCGGACTCCAGCGGCTCGGGGAATTTGAGCCAGCGGAAGCCCTCCGTGAGAACTCGGGAAACGAGCGATTCTTCGCTGGTCGGCGTGGGGATCGCGGGCATCGGTCTTGACGCAGTTTCCATTCAGCTGCGGGCGCGGTCCGAAAACGCTTGCACGAGCTCGATCCAGTCCTCGAAGCGACTTCGGCAATGTCGGGCACGATTGTGCGTGCGTCCTGCCCGCAGGGGCAAGCGGGTTCCCAGGTTCAAGCCTTCGTTCCAACATTAAGTCACACACGCGTCCGATCGTCCGTTCGTCCAGACCCACGAACGACTTAAGGTAGGTCGCAACATCGCCGTGATCGCGTGCGATCTGCTCGAGCGCGGCCGACAGGTAATCCGCGTCGGCTGCGAACAAGACCTGACGCATTTCCTGTGGAAGCGACAACAGCGGTTGGTGCGCATCGGCGAGGCCGAGATGGCTGTCCTTGCGTGCCGCGATGAACCGCTCGAAATTTCCGACGTCGTTCGTCAATAAGTAATCTTCGAGAATCGTGTCGGTGTCGACGCCGAGGGCGGCGAGCAGGACTGCAATGGCGATGCCTGTTCGATCCTTGCCGGCTGCGCAATGGACGACGACGGGGACGTGCTCGTCTGCCAGGCATTGGAACAAACCGCGGATGCGCGGCCCCATCCAGTTCGGGAGCGCTCGATACAGATCGAGCATCGCCGCGCGCATGCCTGCTGCGGTTCTCGGCCGCTGTGCCGCAAAGCCGCGAATCGTCGGCATGTTCTCGCCGTCTTCCCAGCTGAGCTGTCTTGCGAGCGCCGCGGGCCAGCGGGTCGGTTCGCGTTGCCGTTCGTCGTTGCGGCGCAAGTCGCAGATGGCGCGGACGCCGAGCCGCGCGAGGACGTGCTGGTCGCTGGGAGTGAAGTAACAGAGGACGCCCGCCCGGAAAACTTTCCCCCAACGGACCGTGCGTCCGGCGGCCGGGTAGCCGCCGATGTCGCGAAAATTCACGGCACCTTCGAGCGGGACGAGACGGGAAGGCAGCGAGCTTGTGGTGTCGACGGTCGCGTTCAAAGTCGATTTACCTGCGATACGAAAACCGCAAGTGTCGCACAGGTGGACTAGACGAGAGGTCAGCGTTGGCTCGCGGGCCGCGGAAAGCTCGGGTGGTACATGGTTTGAGCGAATGGCGGAGGACGATCGTCATCGGTCGGCGGTCCGGCGGCGGCGAGCTCCGAAGGCGCAATCCAACCAAGCCCGCGCCTCAAGGCTCTTTCGAAAATCGGCGCACTCTTGTCCCGTAATGGCAGATCGTCGAGCGGCAGTGCCTCGACTTCGATGTGCTCGAGCGTCGGGTCCTTTGCTTGCCGCAACACGGCGTCGATTTGTTCCGACGAGAAAATCTTGCGGATGTCGGACGCTTTCAAATCGAGTTTTCGCGACTGTGCTTGCGGCGCGCGCGCAGACTCGTTCGCTTCGAGTGCGAAAGGTAGAACGGCGAGTGCGGCCATGACGGCGCTCGCTGTCCGCACGGTTTTCATGGCGGCGCATCCCTTGATCGGCCTTGCTCAGTATGACGCGGCTCGCGTAACTTCGTTCGTTTCGACACAGACACGAATCCCATGAACGAAACGAACCGATCCGCGCACAGCGCCGGCGCACTTTCACATATCCGGGTTCTCGACATGAGCCGCGTGCTCGCTGGTCCCTGGGCCGGGCAGATCCTTGCCGATCTGGGCGCCGAAGTCATCAAGATCGAACGTCCCGGTGTGGGCGACGATACGCGCGGATGGGGTCCGCCGTATCTCAAGGATCGGGAAGGTCGCGAAACGGGCGAGTCGGCCTATTACTTGGGCGCGAATCGCGGCAAGAAATCCGTGACGTTGGATATCTCGCGTCCTGAAGGCCAGCAGATCGCGCGCGAGCTCGCGAAGCAATGCGACATCCTGCTGGAGAACTACAAAGTCGGCGATCTCGCGCGATACGGGCTCGGCTACGAGGATTTGCGCGCGCTCAATCCGGGACTGATCTATTGCTCCATCACCGGCTTCGGCCAGACCGGCCCGATGCGCAGCGTCGCGGGCTACGACTTCATCATCCAGGCGATGGGCGGTTTGATGAGCATCACCGGGGAGCGCGACGATCTGCCGGGCGGCGGGCCGCAAAAGGTTGGTGTGGCGGTTGCGGACATCACGACCGGCATGTACGCGACCGTGGCGATTCTCGCGGCGCTCGCGTATCGCGAGCGAACCGGCCAGGGTCAGTACATCGACATGGCGCTGCTCGATGTGCAAGTCGCGATGATCGCGAACATGAACATGAACTATCTCGTGTCCGGGCGCGTGCCGACGCGTCAGGGCAATGCGCACGCGAACATCGTGCCTTATCAAGTGTTCGACGCGTCCGACGGTCAGTTCGTGCTTGCGATCGGCAACGACGGCCAGTTCGCAAAATTCTGCGAAGCGGCGGGTTGCACCTTCGCGGCCGATCCGCGCTTCGCGAAAAATGCCGATCGCGTACGCAATCGGGAAATCCTCATCCCGCTGCTCGCGGAAGTGCTACGGCGCCGCACCGTGGATGAATGGGTGCAGTTGCTCCAACCGCTCGGCATTCCGGTCGGACCGATCAACAATCTCGCGCAGGTGTTCGAGCATCCGCAGGTCCAAGCACGTGCAATGCGCGTCGAAGCTCCGCATCCGCTTTCCGGGACCGTGCCGCTCGTAGCGAGTCCGATCAAAATGTCGCTCACGCCGCCGGTGCCGCCGGTGGCGCCGCCGACGCTGGGGCAGCACACGCGCGAAGTGCTGTCCAAGTATCTGGCGATCGACGATGCACGTTACGCGGAGCTTGCGGCGAAACGCATCGTTTGAGTGAGGTGCCCGCGGCTTGCGCTACGGGCGCCTCATGGCACGATTGCTCTTACGGCCCGATACGAAATTCGACGGCAACGACGTCCGTTGCCGGCAGATCTTTTCGCTCGCAGCCCGTTACGTCGAAAACCCAGCGATTGCGCGCGCTCAGCGAAGCAACTCGGTCAAGGCGCTCGTAGCCGCTTGAACGGAGCAGCTGAGTTTCGGAAACTCGTCCCGACTCGTCGACTTTGACCTCCAAGAGCACAGTGCCTTGTTCACCGCGCGTCTGGGCCATCAACGGGAAGTGGGTGGGGCTCGTCACAACGTGAGGGTCGCATTCGGCTCGGGCCGTGGAGGTCAGAAGCGCGGCGGAACCGGTGGCCAGCAACAGCAGAGATGCACGCATCGTCGGTCTCCTGTGGCGAATCGGCTGGAGGAAAAAGACCGTCGCAGGGGTGAACGGGGATCGAAGTTTCCCTGCGACGGCCGACAGGCTGGGGCGGCACGGTAAGTTGCCGACTTGCACTGGCCAGGTTCGGTCGGTAAATTGCGAAACGCTACAGACCTGTCTGTTTGTCATGCTACGTACAGGTCTGTAGCGTTGTCAAGCGCTATTGCGGGAGGACTCGATGGCTAGACCAAGAGCGGTGCCCGGCGGACTTCAGGGGACTGCACCGGTCGAAAGCGTGCGCGATCGAATTCTGGGTACGGCCCGGGAGCTGTTCTATCGCGAAGGCGTACGCGGTGTCGGTGTGGATACGGTGGTCGCTCAATCGGGCGTCGCCAAGACGAGCCTCTATCGCTGGTTTCCGTCCAAGGACCAGCTCATCGCATCCGTCATCGAAGAGGAGGCAAAAGCCCGCTGGGCCGCCTGGGATCGAACGGCTGAACGCGTTGCCGATCAACCCCCGCGCGAGAGGCTGCGCGGGCACCTTGCCGCGATCCTGAAGTTCGTCAGCAATCCGTCCTATCGCGGCTGCCCGTTCATGAACGTCGCCTCGGAGCTACCGGATCCGCAGCATCCGGCCCGGCTGATTGCGCTCGAAGTCATGCACGAGCTGCGGCGCCGTGTGCGCAAGCTCGTCGATGCGATCGAAGGCGTGCGCGATCCCGAGCAGCTCACCGATGAGCTCCTGCTCCTGATCAACGGAACGTTGGCGACCGGACTGTGCCTCGGAGGGGACGGTCCGCAGACTCACTTGATCGCAGCCGCAGACGCGCTCGTCGACGCTCAGCTCGCGCGCTAACGAGCGGTCCGCTCGTACGCTCGTGCAAGGAAATCGCGGCCCGCTCGCTCGCCGCGCGCAAACGGACCGAGAACGAGCGCGCCGCGCGTTTGGCTTCAGCCTTCTGTCTTCAGCCCAATCTCAATCCTGCGTTTCGATACCGTTCGTTTCGCGCAAGAAGAACGTGCCGACGACGAACGTGATCAGACACACGATCACGGGATACCAAAGCCCGGAGTAGATGTTGCCCGTGTAGGCGATCAGCGCGAATGCAATGCTCGGCAAGAAACCGCCGAACCAGCCATTGCCCAAGTGATACGGCAACGACATCGACGTATAGCGGATTCGCGGCGGGAACAACTCCACGAGCCATGCCGCAATCGGTCCGTACGTCATCACGCCGAGCACGGCGATCGCGAATAGCAGCACGAACACCATGACGTAGTTGATGCGCGCCGGATCGGCCGCCGATGGATATCCTGCGGCGTTCAGCGCGCCTGCGAGCTCCGCTCTGAAAGCGGACGAGCGCGCCCTGAAGTCGGCGCTCGGCAAATCCGTGCCGTCGAACGCCGCAAGCGTCGTCGCACCAATCTTCACGTACGCAGTGCTGCCCGGTGCTGCGGCTTCGTTGGAGTAGGGAATGCGCATACCGGCGAGCGCACTCTTCGCGACATCGCACGAGCTCGTGAATGTCGCGCTGCCGATCGGATCGAACTGGAAGCTGCATTCGGCGGGATCCGCAACGACGACGACCGGCGTTGCTTCGCTTGCGGCCGCGATCGCAGGGTTCGCGTAGTGAGTGAGCCCTTTGAAGATCGGGAAGAACGTCACGGCTGCAATCAAGCAACCGAGCACCACTTGCGGCTTGCGGCCGATCCGATCGGAAAGCTTGCCGACCACCACGTACAGCGGCGCAGCCAGCGTCAGAGCGCCGACGACGAGCAAATTCGAAGTCGTCGGGTCCACTTTCAGCGTCTGCGACAAGAACAAGTTCATGTAGACCAGACCGACGTACCCGATCACCGCCTGACCGGCCATCGCGCCGAACAGACAGAGCAGCACGAGCTTCACGTTCTTCCATTGACCCATGGCTTCGCGCAGCGGCGCTTTCGACAACTTGCCCGCCGAACGCATTTCCTTGAAGACCGGCGATTCTTCGAGTTGCAGTCGGATATAGACCGAGATGATGAGCAGAATGATCGAGAGCAGGAACGGGATACGCCAGCCCCATACCTCGAACTCGGATCCGGTGAGGAAACGACAGCTGAGCACGACGGCAAGCGAAAGAATCATGCCTGCCGTCGCGGTGATCTGAATCCAGCTCGTGTAGTAGCCGCGCTGACCGGGCGGAGCATGTTCCGCGATGTACGTTGCAGCGCCGCCGT
Organism: uncultured Sinobacteraceae bacterium; assembly: GCA_937902995.1. Lineage (GTDB taxonomy): Bacteria > Pseudomonadota > Gammaproteobacteria > Steroidobacterales > Steroidobacteraceae > Steroidobacter. Next base: position 21,042 of record CALEKY010000129.1, on the reverse strand, counting down.
ACTCGCCGCCGACGGCCAAGCCCTGCAACAGTCGCAGCGTGATGAGGATGATCGGCGCGATGATACCGATCGAGCTGTAAGTCGGCAGGATTCCGACGAGTGCCGTCGCCACGCCCATGATCACGATCGTCAATAGGAACGTGTGCTTGCGTCCGGCCAGATCGCCGAGACGTCCGAACACCACCGCGCCGAACGGACGCACCGCAAATCCGGCAGCGAAAGCGAGCAGCGCAAAAATGAACGCCGTCGTCTCGTTCACGCCCGAGAAGAATTGTTGGCTGATGACGGCAGCGAGCGCGCCGTACAGATAGAAGTCGTACCACTCGAAGAGCGTGCCGAGCGATGAGGCCAGAATGACGCGGCGATGCTCGCGGCTAATGCCATTGGTCTGCGCAGAAATGCGATCTTGGTCGACGGCGGTAACCATACGGAAGTCTCCAGCCCCGATCCGAGCGGCGCCCGAATCGAGCCTCCCCCTATGTTGTTGGCAATTCGCCCGCCCGATGCGCACGAGCGAGCCGAAGGCGCGAGTAGACCACAGCGCGCCCGTCGTGTGACGCGCCTTTTACGGATCTAAACCTTTCCGCATCGCAGGCAATGGAAGGATGCGACTTCGCGGTCAAGGACGAGCAGCAACTCGTCCGCGAACGGAACTCGACATATAACGATCGTGCGCAACCAGCGCTTGTTGTACGGTGCGGTCGCCGTAACCTGCCGATGGCTTCTATCTGGAGCGCGCACGCGATCGATCGAGCTCAGCAGCGCTCGATCTCGCGCTGCTGAAAAATCGGAAGGCCGTGCCATGACGCACGACCCGAGCCTCCAAGGCCGGAGGCGAAGAGACTGGCACGGAAATCGATGTATTCGGCGGTAGGTGATCGAGGCGCTCTCGCGCCTCGATCACTCGAGCCGATCAGAACCGCCAGTAGAAGGTGGCTCCGTACATCCGCGGCATACCGATCGATCCCGCCAAGTACGGCAGTGCGCCCGACCCGGTCAGTGCCTGGCTGATGTAGCGCTCATCGAGCGCGTTGCGAATCCAGCCGGTCACCGACCACTGCTTGTCGAACGGGCTCAAGGCGAGCGAGGCATTGAGCAGCCCGTACGAATCTTGCGAGTTGTACGGGTTGTTGTAGATGTCGAAATACACCCTGCTCTGCCACTTGTAGTCGGCGCGCGCCGTGATCTCCAGATTGCTCGAGATCGGGAAGGCGTATTCGCCCGAAACAGTGAATTGCCATTCCGGCGCCTGAGCGAGGCGGTTGCCCTGCAGATTGATGGAACCGGGAGGCAACGGCTGACCGTCGTTGCCCGTCATGCCCACGCATACCGGCTCGGTCGGCACGTCGGGATACAACGGATCGTTGTTGCAGAACTTGCCGAACTTGCCGTCGAGGTAAGTGACCGCTCCGGTCAGCTTCAATCCGGCGGCCGGCAGGACTTCGATCTCGTACTCGACGCCTTTGATAATGGCGGACGCGGAGTTGTCGACCTTGGGGAAACGCACGCTGGTTTCCTCGTTGATACGGAACACCGTCTGCTGCAGGTTGCTGTAATCCGCGTAGAACACCGTCAAGCTGGTTCGCAGACGGCGATCGAACAGGATCGCTCTGGCGCCGGCCTCGTAGTTCCAGACGTATTCGGGGTCGAACACGTTGACCGGCTGAGTGATGTCGCCGAGGGTGTTGTAGCCGCCCGATTTGAAGCCGCGCGATGCGCTCACGTAGAACAGCGCGGTGTCGCTCGGCGCGTAGTCGATGACGAAGCGCGGAGTGAACGCCTTCCACGTATCGTTTCTCGCCAGCAGGAACCGGAAGCCGCTGTTCGTGGCGTCCATGTCGTAGGACTTCTCGTCGATCGTGTAACGACCGCCGAGCGTGGCGCGCAGAGTATCCGTCAGGGAATAGCGCAGCTGAGCATACGCGCCGTAGGAGTCGAGCTTTTCGGTCGGCAGATAGACCAGGAGGTTTTCCACGGCCGCAGTGCTCAGATACAGCGGCTCGGTGGCATTGCCGTGCATGTAGAACACGCCGGCGACCAGGTCGGCGCGGCTGCCGAGATCGGCAGTGACGGTGAATTCCTGCGTCAGCTGCTTCATGTACAGGCCGATCAGCGGGAACCAGGAGTTGTTGTACGGCGTGAGATCGACGTCCAAGTTCTCCAGGTCGATGTCGTGATCGATGTAGCCCGTGGTGGAAGTGAGCGAAACGCTCGGCGACAAATCCAGCTTCGCGATCAACACGGCTCGCAGGTCGGTCACGTCGCGCAGATTCGGCCGGTCGAAGTAAACCGTGAGGTTCTCGATGTCGTTGCGAGGATACGGATAGTCCGGCAGCTCGAACACCGGCGGACGATCCGGGTCCGGAACGGCGCGGCCCAGCAGCACATTGAACGACGGGTCGCCGCGATCGCGCGTGTAATCGACCAGCGCGCGTACGCTGAGATTGTCGGTGGGCTCCAGCAAGAGCTGCGCGCGTACCTCGGTCAGATCGGTATCGTCGTGGCGGCGACCGGTGAATCCGTTCTTCAGCCAGCCGTCGGCGGTCACGTGCTGGAACGACACGCGCGTCGCGGCGCTGTCGGAAAGCGGAACGTTGATGGAGCCGTTCACGCCCACGCGGTCGTAATTGCCGACGGTGAGCGATACATCGCCCTCGAACGCCTGGACGGGCGGCTTGCTGTAGATGTTGACGGCGCCGCCGGTCGCGTTGCGTCCTTGCATGGTGCCTTGCGGACCGCGCAGCACTTCGACTCGTTCGAGGTCGAGGAACGAGGGATTCATCATGAAGTGGTTCAGCAACGGCACGCCGTCGAGCGAGACGGTCACGCCCGATTGGCTACCGATGTCCTGACCTGCCTGACCGATGCCGCGCAGCGCGATGAACACATTGGTCGAGCGCGTGCCGAATTGCAGGCTGGGCGTGACCTGGACCAGGTCGCCGACCTCTCTCGCGCCGGCTTTTTCCAGAGTGGCGCCGGAGATCGCCGTGATCGCAATCGGAATGTTTTGCAGGCCCTCGGCGCGTTTTTCCGCCGTGACAACGATTTCCTCGAGCACAGCACCTGGCCGTGTCTCGCCCGAGTCGGATTCTGTTTCCGCCGCGAGCACGTAGCCACTGAAAAGCGCAGCGGCGCCTAAGGAAATGGCTCGCGCACGACGGAGCGTCTTGGAGTGCTTCATTAATGGTCCCCCATTACCCGTGACTAATGCGTTCGCAGACGCAATCTGCGATCCAAGCAGGATCCCGGCAGCTTGGGGGGAAGGCAATGACAGGGATGACGACGCGATTTGGCGGAAGTGACCAGATTGCTTGGCAGGTTCGGCGGGCTGAGTAAGAATCCGGCCGCGCGGCTGTCCGCCGTTAGCCGCACGCGCCAACCATCGACTGGGTCGTGCAACGACTCCTACAGCATGCTGAAGAAGCCGGCCCCTGCAAGCGAGCTCAAGACGAGCAACGAATCCGGAAAGGAGGCCAGTTCACCGCATGTCCACGGGTTGGACGGCATCGCCGTCAAGGCGTTGCTTCAGGGCGCGGTGCTGAAGGGGCATGATCCGCTGGTCATTCTGCGCGAGGCTGGCATCGACCCCTCGGTGTACGGAAATGCATACGCCGCGATCGACGGGCGCTCGCTCGTCCGACTGGTGCGCCAGATCCAATTCTCCCTCGACGATGTGTATCTAGGCTTCCTGGCGCAAGGTGTGCGGTTGGCCCTCGAGAGGGAGCGGCTGCTGTCTTTCTTGCACTGTGCGACGTTCGGCGAAGCCCTGCGTGTCAGCATCCGCTTCACCAATGCGATGTCGAGCGACGTGGGGCCGTGGATCTCCGAGGAGCACGGCTCGGGGTTGCAGCACATTTGTAAGTACCAAACGATTCCAGGCGTGGATCGCGACATCCTGGTGTGGATCCGCTTCGTCTGGATCTATCACATGTTCAGTTGGCTCATCGGCCGGCCGCTGGCGTTACGTGGCATTTGCGTCAAGGCACGACGTCCCGAGCAGGCGAATGGCTTCGATCGTTTCGCGCTGTTTCATTGCCCGGTGACGTTCAATGCGCCCGTCGATGCGCTCTCCTACAGCTGGAGCGATCTGAGCATGCGCACCGTGCATGGTTCGCTCGCGGAATACGAAGAGTATTACGCCAACGAGCCCGACTGGTTCGCCACGCCGGGGCGCGGGTTGAGCTGGCACGAGCGCACCAAGCAGGTATTGATCGAGCTGCAAAAGGCGGGGATGTGGTCGCCGCCGATCGAGGTCGTTGCCGCGCGGCTGAGAACTCGGCCGCGGCGCCTTCGCTACGACCTCGCGCTCGAAGGCGAGAGCTTTCAGGACATCAGGACGCGGTTGCGCGGCGAGCTCGCCGCCGCCTATTTGCTCGCGAGCGATTTGCCCATCACGTCCATCGGGCTCGCGCTGGGCTATAGCGAGCCTGGTAGTTTCTCGCGCAACTTCGTCTCTTGGTCGGGGATGACGCCGTCCGCTTATCGAGCCGCGTACATGTCGGATCCAGCGAGGATTGCAGCCGCAACTGCATTGCTCAACGAGCGCCGCGTCTTGTGATCGTTCGCTCGTCGGTCATTTGCGCCAAATCCGTCTGTCACTCGCGCCATAGCCTTTTTCCCGGTCGCTGGCATCCTGCCCGGCACTCAGAAGGGGATGGCGGGTGCAGATGCCGAAAGACGAACCGATCCCGCAAATGCGGTTGTACCGGGAGTGGCTCGAACGAGAGCGTGGTCTGACGTTCGCGGACTATGGTTCTCTGTGGCGATGGTCGACCACCGACCTCGCGGGATTCTGGCGCAGCATCTGGGACTACTATCGACTCGAATCGCCCACGCCGATCGCTTCTGTCATCGATAACTTGGCGATGCCAGGCGCCACCTGGTTCGCCGGCGCGCAAGTCAACTACGCGCGTCAGGTGTTTCGTCATGTCGACGCAGCCGAAGCGGCACATCTTCCGGCAATCGTCGCCGAGAACGAGCAGGGCGTCGTTACCGAGCTGAGCTGGAAGGAATTGCGACGGCGCGCCGCATCGCTCGCGCTCGAATTGCGCCGGCATGGTGTCGGCCGCGGCGATCGAGTCGCCGCATATCTTCCCAACATTCCGGAAACGGCGATTGCAATGCTCGCTTGCGCCAGCGTGGGCGCGATCTGGACGGTGTGCTCACCGGACATGGGCACGCGTGCCGTGCTAGATCGGTTCCGGCAGACGACACCGAAAGCGTTGATTGCCGTCGACGGCGTGTACTACGGCGGCAAATCGATGGACCGGAGTGCGGTCGTCGAGGAAATACGGCGCGAGCTGCCCAGCGTTGCAGCCCTGTTCGTTCTAGAGACCGGCCACGGCGCTGCGAAGATTTCCGGCAGGAGCGATCTCGCGCTCGCGATGTCGCGAGACGATGCCGAAGTGGCCGCGTTCGAGCCGGAGTGGCTGTCGTTCGATCATCCGCTGTGGATCCTTTACTCGAGCGGCACGACGGGATTGCCCAAGCCGATCGTGCACGGCCATGGCGGCATCATCGTCTCGGCTTGCGCCGGTCACCTGCATACGGACCTGGGCGCCAGCTACTCTCCCAACACGTTTGGCGAGCGCTTCCACTGGTACACAGCCACGGGCTGGGTCATGTGGAATCAGCAGGTCGGCGCGTTGCTCAACGGGACGACGATTTGTTTGTTCGACGGCTCGCCGAGCGGCGCTAAGTCCAATCCAGACTGGCGCACGTTGTGGGCCTTTGCCTCTCGACACCGCGTCACATGGTTTGGCGCGGGCGCAGCCTTTTACAGTAGTTGTCGCAAGGCCGGGATCACGCTCGGTGACGTTGGCGATCTGAGTGCCGTGCGCGCGCTCGGCAGTACCGGCTCGCCGTTGCCGCCCGATGTGCAGCGTTGGGGAAGCGAGCAGTTCGCAGCGATCGGTCGCCCGGACATCTGGTGGTGCAATTTGAGCGGCGGCACGGATATCGCGGCGGCGTTTTTCTCTGGTAATCGCGAGTTGCCTGCCAGTCCCGGCAAGCTTCAATGCCGTCATCTCGGCGCCGCCGTGGAAGCGTGGGACGAGTCGGGGCATGCGGTTACGGAGCAAGTCGGCGAGTTGGTCTGCACGCGTCCTTTTCCAAGCATGCCGCTGTATTTCTGGGGAGACGCGGACGGCAGCCGGTATCGCTCCTCGTACTTCGACATGTGGCCGGGGATCTGGCGGCACGGCGACTGGCTGCGAATCGATGCCGATGAAAGCTGCACGATCACGGGCAGGAGCGATGCGACCATCAATCGTCACGGGCTGCGCATGGGAACCGCGGATATTTATTCCGCGGTGGAGCATCTCGACGAGGTTGCCGACACTCTCGTCATCGACATCGAAGACGGGCAGGGCGATAGCAAGCTGCTGATGTTCGTCGTGCCTCGCGCGGGTCATGGTCTGGACGCGCAGCTGCAATCGGCCATGGCGGCGGCCATCCGTAGCGCGCTCTCGCCGCGTTTCATTCCGGATCATTTCATCGAGGCGCCGGGCATCCCTCGCACCTTGAGCGGCAAGAAACAGGAGCTGCCGGTCAAGCGGCTGTTCCAGGGATGGCCGGCTGCGAAAGTCTTCCAGCTCGATGCGATCGCCAATCCTGAAGTCATTCCTTGGTACGTAGCGCGCGCAAACGCCTGGCGGGAAGGCGTTGCAGTGGTGTCCGGCGCGCATGGCAACAATGAAAAGTGAGATCACCTCATGAGCGCTGATCCGGCTGCAGATCGCATTGGTGCCTCGCCGGTCGCGCGGACAGTGCGTCCGGGCGTGGTGCTCGGGATGCTCTGTTTCGTCTACGTACTCAACTTCCTGGACCGGCAGCTGGTCTCGATTCTCGCCAAGCCCATCCAGGACAGTCTCGGCATCAGCGACAGTCAGCTGGGCAAGCTCACCGGTTTCTATTTCGCGCTGTTCTACTGCTTCATCGCGATTCCGGTCGGTTGGCTTGCGGATCGCACGAATCGCATGAAGGTGCTGTCGACGGCTTGTGCCCTATGGAGTGCGGCGACTGCTGCGTGCGGCATGGCGAACAACTACGCACAACTGGTGGTTGCGCGCATGATGGTCGGTGTGGGCGAAGCGGGCGGCGTGCCGCCGTCGTACGCGATCATCTCCGACTATTTCCCGCGCGAACGCCGCGGCGCCGCGATGGCCATCTTCAATCTGGGGCCGCCGCTCGGATCGGCGCTCGGCGTGGCCTTCGGCGCAGCGCTCGCCGCGGCGTTCGATTGGCGTATTCCTTTCTACGTCATCGGTGCGGTCGGCGTCGTTACGGCCGTCGTCGTTTACATGCTGGTTCCCGAGCCGCCGCGCGGCCGTTACGACGGCGAGACCGTCGCGACGGCCGCAACTGCGCAACAAGTCGGCTTCTTCAAGACCATCGCGGGGTTCTTCTCGAATCCGTTGCTACTGACCGCATCGCTCGCGAGCGGCGCCGCGAACTTCATCACTTACGGCCTGAGCAACTTCGCGACGCTGTTCCTCATGCGCGAGAAGGGCATGGAATTGAGCGAGGTTGCCATCTGGTATGCCCTGGTGGTCGGCATCTGCATGAGCACGGGCATCTATGCCTCGGGCAAGCTCATCGATCGGTACGGCGTTCGCGCGAAGTCGGCCTATGCCGTGATTCCCGCGATCTCGCTGCTGGTCGCGCTGCCGCTGTTCCTCGGTTTCGTCTGGGCGCCGAGCTGGCCGTTGGCGTTGCTGTTCCTGTGCGGCCCGATGTTCCTCAATTCGTTCTTCCTGTCCGCGACCGTGACCTTCGTGCAAGGCGAAGTGCATCCCGATCAACGGGTCACTGCCGGCGCGCTGTTGCTGCTGGTGATGAACTTCATCGGCCTGGGGCTCGGGCCGACGTATGTCGGTATGGCGAGCGACTTCTTTTTGCCGACGTACGGCGCACATGCATTGCAAGCCGCCTTCTACGCGCTGGCGCCGATGTACGCGATCGCGGCGGTGCTCTATTTCGGACTCGCTTATTTGATCAATCGAAATCTCATGGGGGGACGTGCGCGATGAGATTACGGTCGCTGTTTATCGTCGTGGTCGCCGGCGGTTGTGCACTGCTCGGCGGATGCTCGAAGTCGCCGACCGCCGTTGCCGAAGGCGGCGATGTCGTTGTGGAAATGCCTGCCGGCGCCGTGCGCGGCGTGCGCGAAGAAGGCGCCAATGTGTTTCGCGCGATTCCCTATGCGTTGCCGCCGACCGGCGAGCGCCGGTGGCGTCCACCCGTTGCGATGCCGCGTTGGGAAGGCGTGCGAGAGGCGAAGCAGCCCGGCGTGGCGTGCGTGCAGCCGCCCATGGCGGCAGGTCCGTACGACCGCGGTCAGGTTCCGATGGACGAGGACTGTCTGACGCTCGACGTCACTGCGCCTGCCGACGCGCGCAACGCGCCGGTGATGGTATGGATTCATGGCGGCACGCTCATCTGGGGCACGGCGCACTCGAATATGTACCGCGGACAAGAGTTCGCGAAGCGGGGCGTGGTGCTGGTTTCGATCAATTACCGGCTCGGCGTGCTCGGCTATCTCGCGCATCCCGAGCTGAGTCGGGAGTCGGCGGACGACATCTCCGGCAACTACGGGTTGCTGGATCAGATCGCGGCGCTGCGCTGGGTGCAGGAGAACATCTCGGCGTTCGGCGGCGATCCGGGCAACGTCACGATCTTCGGCGAATCGGCGGGCGCCTTGAGCGTCGAGTACTTGCTCGCTTCTCCGGCCGCGCGCGGTCTCTTTCACAAGGCCATCGTCCAAAGCGGATATCTGTTCACGATGCCGGAGCTGCGGCAGGCGCGATACGAGGAGAAGTCGGCCGAGGAGATCGGTTCTGCGTTGGCAGCGACGCTCGGCGCCGCCGGCATTGCCGAGCTGCGTGCAATGAACGCGAAGGAGCTCGCCGATGCCGCCGCAGCCGCGGGCTATGTGCCCTACGGCACGATCGACGGGAAGATCTTGCCGCGCCAGCTCTTCGAGACGTTCGAACGCGGCGAGCAGGCCCCGGTGCCGCTGATGGCCGGACTGACCAGCGGCGAGGTGCGCAGCCTGCGGCACCTGTTGCCGCCGGAGCCGTCGAGCGAGGCTGCGTATGCGAACGACGTGCGGTCTCGTTACGCCGATCTCGCGGATGAGTATCTGCGTCTCTATCCGCCGCGCGATCTCGAGGAAACGCAATTGGCTGCCACGCGCGACGCCGTCTTCGGCTGGGCCTCGGAGCGGTTAGTGAGGAATCAGGCGGCGATCGGTCAGCGTTCCTATCTGTATTTCTTCGACCACGATTACCCAGCCGCCTCGGCAGCGAATCTGCGGGCGTTTCACGCGAGCGAAGTGCCGTTCGTGTTCGGCACGCTCGAGCACACGCCCGCCGGCTGGCCGGCAATTCCCAACACAGCGGGCGAGCGCGAGCTTTCCAACGCCATGCTCGATTACTGGACCAGCTTCGCTCGCAGCGCCGAGCCCAAGGCAACGAATGCGCCTGATTGGGAGCCGTTCCACCCGGATCGCGCTTACATGATCTTCGGCGACACACCGCAGATGTCGCAGCCGTTCATGCCCGGCATGTACGAACTGCACGAACAAGTCATGTGCCGCCGCCGCGCCTCCGGAAAGCAATCCTGGGATTGGCGCACCGCGTCGATCGCGCAGCCGCTGCCTGCACCCGTGAAGGAATGCAGCGCTCCATAGAGCGCAGGCGTAACACGGACGATCTGCGTCGCCGTTCGCGGTAAGGTGCCCAAAGCCAGGCGGGCGCGAGTCGACGACTTCGCGCCCGCTGGGTGACGCCGCTGGCAACGAAAGAGTGTTGGCTTACGGTTGCGCCGCGGCTTGTTCGAGCCGTTCGGCGGCTTCGAGCCACGCCGCTTCGGCCTGTTCGAGCCGGGCAACGACGTCGGCGCGCCGCTGCATCAATTCGACCGCGCGCGCTTTGTCTTCGTAAATCTCGGGGTTCGCGAGCTCGCTGTCGAGGGCAGCGCGCTCGGCTTCGAGCTTGCGAATCTGCTGCTCGAGCTGTGCGACTTCCGCGCGCAAGGGGCTCAACCGCGCCCGACGCTCAGCTTCTTCGCGTTTGCGCTGCTTGCGATCTTCAGCACCGCTCGTCTCGGATTGCTGCGGCTTGTTCGATTCGGCCGTCTCGGCGAACCAGGCTGCGTAATCGTCGAGTTCGCCGTCGAAGGGCGCCACCTTGCCTTCATGAACGAGCAGCAGCTCGTCGGCGAACGCGCGCAACAGATGACGATCGTGCGAAACGAGCACGACGGCAGCCTCGTAGTCCTGCAGAGCGACCGCAAGCGCCTGCCGCATTTCGAGGTCGAGATGATTCGTCGGCTCGTCGAGCAGCAGAAGGTTCGGCCGCATGAAACTCACGAGCGCCAGCACGAGCCGTGCCTTCTCGCCGCCCGAGAACGGTCCGACCGGCTCGAACACGCGATTGCCGCTGAAACCGAAACTGCCGAGAAATGTGCGCAATTCCAGCTCCGTCGCGCTGGCAGCCCGCGGTCCGCCGAGCCGCCGCAGGTGATCGAGCGGCGATTCGTTCACCGACAATTGCTCGAGCTGATGCTGCGCGAAGTAGCCGATGCGCAGATCGCGTGCTTCGATCCGCTTGCCGACGGGCGATTGAATCTCGCCCGCCAGGAGTTTCATGAGCGTCGATTTGCCGGCACCGTTGCGTCCCAGTAGTGCGATCCGATCGCCCGGCGCAATCGTCAGGCTGAACGGCTGCAGCACCGTGCGGTCGCCATAGCCAGCGGATTGTTTCTCTATTGCGAGCAAGGGCCGCGGCAATTTCTCGGGCGCGAGAAACGTGAACTCGAATTGCGAGTCGACGTGCGCCGGCGCGATGCGTTGCATGCGCTCGAGCGCCTTCATGCGGCTTTGCGCCTGACGAGCCTTGCTCGCCTTGGCCCGGAAGCGTTCGATGAAGCTCATCATGTGCTTGATCTGGCGCTGCTGCCGCTCGTACATCGCCTGCTGCTGAGCGAGCTGCGCCGCGCGCTGCTCTTCGAACGCCGAATAGTTGCCGGTGTAAGTCCGTACTTCGCAGTGCTCGATGTGAACGATCCGATTTACCGTGCGATCGAGGAACTCGCGGTCGTGCGCAATCATGAGCAGCGTGCCTTGATAGTTGCGCAGCCATTGCTCGAGCCAGATCACGGCGTCCAAGTCGAGGTGGTTCGTCGGCTCGTCGAGCAGCAGCAAATCGGAGCGACACATCAAGGCTTTGGCGAGATTCAGCCGCACGCGCCAGCCGCCGGAGAACGCTCGCACGGGCCGCGTTTCGTCCTCGGGACCGAAGCCGAGTCCGTGCATCAACTTGCCGGCACGGCTGCGCGCGTCGTATCCGCCGATGGCGGCGAACTGCGCATGCAAGTTGCCGAGCGCGACGCCGTCGTCGGCTGCCTCCGCGGCAGCGATCGCGCGCTCGGTCTCGCGCAGCTCAGCATCTCCGTCCATAACGAACTCGATGGCCGGCTGGTCCGTCGCCGCAAGCTCCTGCGAGACGTGCGCGATTTCGAGCTGCGACGGACGATCGAAACTGCCCGCATCGGGCTGCAGCTCGCCGAGCATGAGCGCAAGCAAACTGGACTTGCCGACGCCATTCGCCCCGACGATGCCGACCTTCTCGCCCCGATAGATCGTGAACGAGGCGTCCTTGATCAGCAGCCGAGTGCCGCGGCGGAGGGAGAGGTTGGTGAAAGAAAGCATGCGTGGGCTCTGGGCACTGGGCGCTGGGCCCTGGGCTGGAGATGAACGCCCGCGAGTTTACCTAGCTAGGCGGCACGATTGCGCCGTCTCCAAGACTCTTCCGCGCTTATGATTGTTCGCTTGGAGAACGGAATCAGGAACGCTCCGATATCTACGGCGCTCTTTCGCTGACCAACGCCCAGAGCCCAGTGTTCAGAGCTGGTCAAGCAAACAGCTGACTCACCTTCGCCCTGCCGTTCGCTTGGGCGAGGAGCAGAGCGAAGAATTCGTCGGAGCTCATCGCATCGCCGAAGAGGCGGCCTTGCGCGTAGTGGCAGCCGCGGCTGCGCAGGAAATTGAATTGTTCTTCGTTCTCAACGCCTTCGGCGACGACCTCGACCTCGAGCGCTTTGCCCATGTCGATGATCGTGCGCACGATCGTCGCATCGTCGGCATTGCCGGCTGCATCGCGCACGAAGGACTGATCGATCTTGAGCGTGCCGATCGGGAATTGTTGCAAGGCGCTCAGCGACGAATAGCCGGTGCCGAAGTCGTCGATCGACAGATGCAAGCCCATGGCGTGCAGCTCGTTGAGCAGCTTCACCGTACGTTTCGGATCGGCCATCAAGGTCGTTTCCGTGATCTCGAGCTCGAAGCAGGTCGGCGATACCTGATGACGCCGGAACACCGACTTGCAGCGCGTGATGAAGCTCGCTTGCCGTAGCTGCTTGAGCGACAGGTTGATCGACACGCGGCCCGGATTCGGAATCTTTTCCGTCCAGCGCCGGTAATCGGCGCACACGCGATTCAGCACCCACTCGCCGATGCCGAGGATCAGATTGGTTTCTTCGGCAAGCGGAATGAACTGTGCGGGCGGGATGTCGCCGTGTCCGGGCAGACGCCAGCGCAGCAGGGCTTCGGCGCCGACGATCCGGCCCGTCGCGAGATCGACCTTCGGCTGATAGAACATCATCAGCTCGTCGCGCTCGAGCGCACGACGCAGCTTGCTCTTCAGCATCAGCCGCTCGACTGCGGCCGCATTCATCTCGGGCGAATAGAATGCAAAGCTGTTGCCGCCGTTTTGTTTCGAGTGATACATCGCGGCGTCGGCGTTACGGATCAGGTCGATCACGTTGTCGGCGTCCTTCGGGCAGAACGCGATGCCGACGCTTGCGGTCAGGAAGACTTCCTGCTGATCGACGTAATAGGCCTTGCCGACTTCGGCGAGCACCATGCGGGCAAGGTTCGCCGCCTGCACGCGTTCGTCCTCGCTCTCTGCGAAGCCTTCGATGAACAGACCGAACTCGTCGCCCGCGAGCCGACCGACGACGGCTTCGCGCGGCAGGATGTGCGTCAGACGTTCGCTCAACACTTCGAGCGTGCGGTCGCCGGCCGCATGGCCGAACGTGTCGTTGACCTCCTTGAACCGATCCATGTCGAGATAGAGCAGCACGATGCTGCGCTCGTTGCGTCGCGCCCGCGCAATCGCCTGCTGCAGCATGTGCTGGAACTGCATGCGGTTCGGCACTTTCGTCAGGGCGTCGTAGCGCGCGAGATAACGGATCCGGCGCTCGGCACGCTTGCGATCCGTGATGTTGCGGATCACGAAGATCATGCCCTGGAACTGCGGGTCGTCGGCGTTGAGCGGTGCACGCGACAGCGACACCGGAATCGTTTGGCCGCTGCGGGTCGCAATGACGGACTCCCGCGTTTCCATGCCGCCGTCTTGCAGGTTACTGAAGGATTCGCGTTCGTTCTCGACGATGAGGGTCAGGAAAGGCTTGCCGGAGATCTCGGTCTCGCTGTAACCGAACAGACGCACGGCGGCTTCGTTGACGCGCCGGATGATGCCGTTCGGCGAGGTGACGAGCACGGCATCGTTCATGCTGTTCAAAACGGTGTTGAGATAATCCTTCGTGATCGTCGTCTGCCGCAGCTTCTGACGCATCCGCTCGAGCGCGACCTCCAGCTCCGCGATTTCGGTATTGCTCGTGACGCGATGCGGACTGGTGTAATCGCCTTCGCCGATGCGTTCGGCCGAGCGGATGAGCTCGAAGATCGGTTTCTCGAGACGACGCGCAAGCAGCCATGCACCGAGCGTCAGCAAGCCCGTGATCGCAACGCCCGCCCCAATGGTCATCCAGAGCAAGCGCTGGAAATGCCGGCGTTCGGTTTGTTCGAGCTGCGCGCGCAGCGCTTCCGCCGAAGCGAGTAAGCCGGGACGGCCGACGTCGATCTGCAGATCGCCGATCGACTCATCGCCGCCGAGCGCGCGCTTGACCGCATGCCGCTCGACCGGTTGCAGCGAGAGCACCCATTCATCCTTGCGTACGGTGGCATGCAGCGCCCGACCGTTTGCGCCGGTGACGGCGACCGCGATCACGATCGGCTGCATGAGCAAGGCTTCGCTCGTGCGCTGAATCTCGGTGAGATCGCCTTTGCGAACCGCGGCTTCGAGCGTCGGAATGACTGCGCTTGCGAGCTCGTCGGCTTGGTCTTCGAGCCGTTGGGCTTCGACGGACAGCAACGAACGCTCGGTCTGCTCGACCGTCGTCGCGAGCGTCGTGCGATACGAGAAATATTGAAGCACCGAGAGTGCGGCCGTAATGCACAAGCCGGCCGCAATCGCGACGCTAATCAGCTTGGTTCTCAGCCGGCGCGACTTCACTCGATGACCTTTCAATCGACGTCGATGGTTGCCCGTGAGGCAGCTAATGATGCGGCCGGCGCAATGGAGGCAATTCGCCTAAACTGCAGGCCGCGACGCATCATAGCGGGGATTTTGCGCGCGAGAACGTCGTTCGCGCTAAATGCAGGCTTCGCCTCAATGATGCGCCCGTTTGTTGTCGGGATTTTTGACATACTGACTGCATGGCATTGGACGAGAGGACATTGACGAATGAATGAGCACGAGCTTACGGGTCGTGCCCGCACGCATGTGGTCGAGCTGGAACAGCCGAGGTGCATCCTGCACTACGAGGCGGTCGCCTCGTTTCTCGCAATGCGCGATGCAGCTGCGGACGACGGCATCGATCTGCAAGCGTGTTCCAGCTTCCGGGATTTCGATACCCAGCTCGCGATCTGGAATGCCAAGTGGCGAGGCGAACGACCGATCCGCGATCGTCAAGGACGCGAGCTTGCGCGTGCGAAGCTTTCCGATGCCGAATGCGTAGACGCAATCCTTTGTTGGTCGGCGATCCCCGGCGGCAGTCGCCATCATTGGGGTACGGACATCGACGTGATCGATGCGGCTGCGATACCGGGAGGCTATACGGTTCGGCTCACGCCGGACGAGTACGCGCCGGACGGCGTCTTTGGCCGCCTCGCAGGCTGGCTCGAAGCGAACATGCGGCGGTTCGGATTCTTCAGGCCCTATCGAACCGATCGCGGCGGCGTCAGTCCCGAGCCATGGCACTTGAGCTACGCACCGGTGGCGGTGCCTGCGCTCGAGTCGTTGAGCTTGTCGATGTTGAGGCAGGTGATCGAGGCGAGCGCGATCGAAGGCAAGAGCTACGTGCTTGCGCGCTTGCCGGAGATCTACACGCGCTTCTTGTTGGCGATCGACAATCCTTGATCGTTCAGGATCGAGGCCCGCGGCGTTCGTACATCGCGGCAATACGATTCGTGAAACGTCCGGGCAGCCAGCGCTTCAAGCGCCACAGCGTCCGCGCGTAGTCCGGTACGACCACGTACGAACGTCCGCGTCCTGCTTGATCGAGAATCGCGTGCGCGATGTCCTGCGCGCTGTGTTTCGAGTTCTTCATGAGTCGGGCAGCGGCTGCGCGGAATTGCGGCGGCCCGCGATACGACTCGAGCAGCGACGATTCGAAGAACATCGGCATCACGCAGCACACTTGAGTGCCGGTGCCGCGAAGCTCTGCGGCGAGCGTTTCGCTCAAGGACAGCACGGCGGCCTTCGTCGCGTTGTAGGGCGCCATCGTCGGTGCGGAAACGAAGGCGGCAGCGCTCGAGATGTTCACGATCAGTCCGGAACCGTTGCGCTGTAGGTGAGGCAGGGCAGCACGGCAACCGTGCACGACGCCCATGACGTTGGTGTCGATGATCCAACGCCAGTCTTCGACAGACACTTCCATCAGACCGCCGGCCACCGCGACGCCTGCGTTGTTGATCATGACGTCGAGTCCGTCGTACTTCGCAGCGAACGAGTTGACGGCGACGGTCAGCTCGTCGCTGTGCGTGACGTCGCCGGGATAAGCGAGCGCAGGAACGCCGGATCCGGCGAAGTCCGCTTCCACGGCTGCAAGGCGCTCGACGTTGCGATCGAACAGTCCGAGCATCCAGCCGTCGCTCGCGAGCGCTCTCGCGAGGGCATGGCCCAATCCTGCGCCGGCGCCGGTGATGAAGGCGCGCTTGCGCGGAAAGCGGGCATTGAGAGATGCGAAGCGGTTGGACGTATCGGCCATTGCGTCGGCAGGCTACGCGCAGGCCAAGCGAGTGAAAAGGGATTGGTTCGCACCGCGGCGCTCGCAGAGCGCGAGCGCGAAATTGCGATTCGGGGAATCGCTCAGCTCTTCCACACCTGTTTGAGGTGGCCCAGTACGAGCGAGCGAATGTTCTGAACCGGATTCTTCTCCCAGGTGAAGCACGGCGGATCGCGCCTGAGCATCGGCCAGCGGCCGGTGCGCAGGATCTCGCTCAGATAGTCGAGATTGCGCTGGATGGCTTCCATGTACGGGTTGCGCCCGTTGAACAGAACTTCGAGCGCCCGGTAGGCGCTGCCGAATTCTCCGTCGAGACGCGTACGCCGCACCTCCTCGAAGAATTCCGGCGTCTGTCGCAGCACGTCGAGCCCCGAGCTGTATCGCACGGAGGTCTTTCCCGCGCTGTCCTTCGAAAGCGCAATGCCGCCCAGCACGAACTCGGGATAGAGCCGATCGCGGCATTTCTCGAGATAGCAGCGGTCGGCCATCTGCGCGATCAAATCGCCCGTGCCGACCAAATGACCGACCTTGCGGTCGCGAGGATCGTCGAGCCTGATCTGATCGAACTGCACCTCATAGCCGGTGAAGTGGACGATCTTCGTGGCCACCGGCACCCATTCGGCCATCCCGATCGTCGGCAGGTAGCGGCCGATGAATTGCGAGCTGCGGCTGACGTGGCTCAGGGTGAATTCGGCGCCGTTGCGATGCGTCTGGTCGTCCGTCTGGCGGATGTAACCCGCGTCGTGAAACAGCGCGACGACGACGGCGAGAATGGCTCGCTCGGGTCCGAGTCGCTCCTCAGGCGGATGCGTACGTTCGTAGCTGACCACGAGCCGCGAGACCGCAAGCGTGCCGTCGAGGGAATGCTGCAGGTCGTGGTAGACGGTGTCGCAACCGTAATAGCCCGGGAATTGACCGTTGAACAGGCGCTCGAAATCGCGGAAGGCGATGTCCAGGCGCTCGAACGGGTGATCCGGCCATTGCTGGCGATAGAGGTCGCCGACGGCGCGGCGCACGGCATCGACCGAGCTCACCTGCACCGTGTTCGTGACATCGAAATCGCTACGTCGGTATTGCATCACCCATCGATCGCGCGCTCGAGCACGCGCGATGCCTTCATTGCTGACGTTCGGCGGCAAGTCCTCGACGGGTCGATGCGTGAAGGACGCATGCGACCGACTTGGCGTAGACGCCAACGTCAATTTAATTGAACCGAGCGGTCGCGTGTGCGTCCCCCGCATAGATGTCTGCACGTCTGTGACGCGCGTCACACGATGGGCGCAGCTACTGCAGGCGTTCGATGCTTTGGATCTTGCCGTCGACGACGTGCACGACCATGGGTTCGGACCTCATCCGTCGGTACAGCCAGCGCTCGACGGTCTTCGTACCGACCTTTTCGTCTTTACCGGTCGCCTCGTCGTGGGTCGTGACGTCTTCGGTGCGCAGCGTCTTGCTGGTCGGTGGGCCGCACTTGTCGACGAGCTCCTCCAAAGTTGCGGTTTCGTCGACGACCCATTGATCGCAACGCATGGATTCCGCCAGGGCGGCGGAGGAAGCCAGGAATGCCCACGTTGCAAGGCAGAAGCTCAATGCACGCATCGATCCTCACCCCTCTGTGACGAAAGAATTCGGACGCGAAGCGTAGTCGCAGACGCACACAAAAAAAATCGCCGCCAGCGGGGAAGGTCGCGTGGCGGCGTCAAGGGCAAACCATAGACCGAGGGGTAGGTCTTATGGGTTCGGGGGCGCGAAGCGCACTGCCGCCGGGCGGCATGGGCCGCGTCTCGATCGGCAGTCGATTGCACCGGCCCTACTAAGTGCAACCGCTGTGCCAGCTCGTGCTTGAACGGACAATCAACAGCTTAGCGACGATCTCGGTTCGGCTCAGGTGACGCGGAGTGTCAACCTCGGACCGTGCTGTCGATCGATGTCAGTCACTGGCGCTGGGCAACGACAGCCGGGTCTCCCCCGATTTGCGACACACGTCGCCAATCCAGCCAGCTTATGTCTCTTAGTATCGAGGCCCGTCCGTTACTGCTGTGTCGATATGACCAAAGCGCCGAAACGTCGGGTTTCCGACAAGACTTCCAGCACACCGACGTTCATCGGCGTCGGTACCGAGCTCACCGGAACGTTGCGTTGCGAGGGCGACTTGGTCGTCGGCGGCCGCGTCAAGGCGGATTGTTTCGTGGGCGGCGCTCTGACGCTTGCGGAGGGCAGCGCCTGGGACGGGCGGATCGAGGCGACGAACGCCGTCATTGCCGGCGAGGTGATCGGCGAAATTTCGATCCGCGAGAAACTCGAGATTCGCAAGACTGCGCGGATTCGCGGACGCGTCAGCGCCCGCAGCATTGCCGTCGCTCAAGGCGCGCTCATCGAAGGAGAAATGTCCGTGACGAGCGGCGCGCCGATCGTGAACTTCGAAGAAAAGCGGAACGCGAACGGCTAGTTCGCCTGCGTTCAATTGCCCGTGCTGCTCGGCGGCGCGACCGTTTCTTCCGGCCCGGGCGGTACGTACCGCGCCAGCCATTGCCGCACCGTGTCGTACCAGAACAGCGAGTTCTGCGGCTGCAGGATCCAATGGTTTTCGTTCGGATAGAGCACGAGCTTGCTCGGCACGCCGCGATTCTGCAGCGTGTTGAATAGCTCCATGGCGTGATTGACGGGCACGCGCAGATCCTTTTCGCCGTGGATCACGAGCGTCGGGGTCTTGAAGTTCGCGGCGTTCATGTGCGGCGAATTGCGGTTGAAGCGTTCGAAGTCCTCCCAGAACTCGCCGTAGCGTTTCTTGATCGCACCGTCGTCGGTCGCGTATTGCGTGTAGAGGTTGTAGACCGCCGCATGTGCGATGAGCGTCTTGAACGGATGCTCTCTGCCGAGCAGTACGCTCGCCAGATATCCGCCGTAGCTGCCGCCGCCCGCGGCCATCCGCTCTGCGTCGATCCACGGTTGCTGCGCGAACCATTCGGCCGCTTTGATCGTGTCCTGATAGGGAAGCTCGGCCCACTCTTTGGTGATCGAGTCGGTGAACGCTTGGCCGAAACCGCTCGAACCGTGAAAGTTGTGCCACGCGGTCACGTAGCCCCAGCTCGCGAACACTTGCGCGTTCCAGCGCCATTGATAGATGTCGTTGATCGCAGAGTGCGGGCCTCCGTGCAGCAGCAAGAACAGCGGCCACCTGCGGTCGGGCGTGAAGTTCGGCGGATAGACGACCCACATTTGAATCGGCGCGCCGTTCGCACCTGTATACGTCACGCTCTCGACGCGGCCTTGTGTCACGCTGGCGAGCGCAGCGTCGTTGAAATCGGTGAGCTTCGTTGCGGCACCCGTGCGGGCAATCACGCTGACGAGCGTCGGCGGCTCGCTGAAGCTCTGACGCAGCGCCACGATCACCGGTCCGCTGCCGGCAACCGCCAACGAGCTGAAGCTGTGCTCGCGTGTGATCGGTTGAGGCGTACCGCCGCTCGCGGGAAAACGATAGATGCGCAGCGTTCCCGCATCCTCGATCGAACCGAACAGCGCCGACGAATCCGGCGCCCACACGAGGCCGTCGGCGGATCGATCCCAATCCTCGGTCAGCGAGCGAGTGCGGCCGTTGCGTCGGTCGTGGATCATCAATTGCGCGCGATCGGCGTAGAAATCCTTGATCGTCTGCCGGCGAAACGCGAGCGAGCGCCCGTCGGGGCTGTAAAGCGGATTGATGTCGTTCGCCGGGTTGTCGCTCGTGAGGTTGCGCGGTTCGCCGCCTTCGATCGGCAGCACGAAGATGTCGAAGTTCGGATCGACGCCGGAGGAATCCGTGTCCGCGGCGAACGCGATCTCGGTTCCGTCGGGCGCGATGTCGTACGAAGATGCATCGGGATCGGCGGCATCGAGCGGCAGCGTGCGACCGAAGGTGAGCGGTTGCGGCTCGCCGCCCTCCAGCGTGACGACATAAATGTGCGTCTCGCGTCCGTCGAGAAAGCGATCCCAATAACTGATCGGCGCCTTCTCCCACACCTTTGCAGTCATCTTCGACGACGCGCGTTGCTCCATGCGCGATGCTTGTTCGGCCCAGGTCGATGCATCGGGCCAGACGCGCGAGAGGAATGCGATCCGGCGCGAATCGGGAAACCACTTGGGCGCGATCACGCCCGTCGGAACGTTCGTGATGCGTCTTGCTTCGCCGCCGTTGACCGGAATGACATAAAGCTGCGGCTCCTTGTCTTCGCCGCGCTTCGACACGAATGCAATCAGCTCGCCGTTGGGGCTCCATGCAGGTGAAGAGTCGTTCGCCGGATCGCTCGTGAGTTGGCGCGGTCTGCCGGATTTCGTCGGTACCAGCCACAGGTCCGTGAGGCCGATGTTCTTCTCGATGTCATAAGTCGTGACCGGCACGACTGCCGATCGGCCATCGGGAGAAATCGCCGGTGCGCCGAGACGCTTCAAGCCCCACATGGCTTCTGCGGAGAGCTCGCCGCCCGAGGCAAGCGATGCGAAGGCCGCGCAGCACACCATCAGGGCGCACGCAAGAAACCGTTCAGTCGATCGCGCTTTGACAAGATTCATTGTGAGATTCATCGGACAACCTGCCTTTGGCATCGATGACCTTGATCGGTTCCGCGACCGCGAGTACACACGTTCTGCGACGCTGCGTGCAGCGCCCATAGCGGTCAGCAACAACGACATTACGTAAGTGTACCGAAGCAGAAGTGAGACGCTCGTTTGCAGCGGACGCGCAAGCTGAGACATGGATCGAGGTCTTCTCTGGCGTGCGTGCCTACACTTTGCGCACTCGATCGCTCACGTGAGTTGATTCGGGTCTGTGACGTGAACGGCCGCGCATCTCGCGAAGGCATACGTCACAGATCGCAGAATCGAGGGGTATTCAGTGATCCACGCCAGACAACGCAATCGTTTGCCGATTCC
>CALEKY010000128.1 GCA_937902995.1 uncultured Sinobacteraceae bacterium | reverse complement strand
CAGGTCGTTGCTACCAACGCCGAGATCGGCGTACGCGGCACGTCCGGAACGGGGTTGCGCTGGCGGCTCGGCGCGTTTCACACCAAGAACAAGGACGACATTATTTTCCAGACGAGCGGCGGCCCTCAGGCAAACGTCGGCTTCTTTGCGAATGTCGGCGATACACGCCGTCGTGGCATCGAGCTCGGACTGTCGCAGGATCTGTCTCGCGTCCGTTGGTTCCTCGAGTACAGTTACATCGACGCGACGTTCGACACACCGTTCATCGTCAATAGTCCCAATCATCCGATCTTCGACGATGCGCCCGATGCGCCGCAGATCGTCGGCGAGGACAAATTGCTCGTCGCGCGCGGTTCGACCATTCCGGGCATTCCGGAGCACCAGGCGAATATCGGCATCGATCTCAATCTCGGCGAGCGTTTCACGATCGGTGCCGACGTGCAGCTTCGTTCGGGCGTGTACTTACGCGGCGATGAGCCCAACCTGCTCGATCGAACCGACGACTACGCCATCCTGAATCTGCGCGCCCAGTTTCGGGTTGCGAATGGTGTCACCCTGTTTGCACGTATCGAGAACGTCTTCGACAAGGACTATGAGACGTTCGGTCTGCTCGGCGAGCCGGACGAAGTCTTCGAAACGTTCGAAGATCCGCGATTCCTCGGCGCCGGCCCCCCGTTCGGCGCGTGGGTCGGGATCAAATTGGAGCTAGGCCGATAGACGATCCCGATCCGCATCACGTTTTCTTCGGACGCGTCGGACTCCCGGCTGTGCTATAGCAGGCGACAGGCTACAGGCAACGGGCTACAGCGCTTGCGCGGCGAGAGTTGAAAGTCGACAGTGGACAGTTGACAGCGAGGCTCGCTTCGCGCGAACCCCTCAACACGACACGTCGTTCCGCTCTCGCCGACTCTCTCCGATGGAGAAGCGATCGCGGTGCGAGCTCGGCAGTCCTGTCCCCTGTAGCCTATCGCCTGTAGCCTGCAACGAGCTCCACCGTGCGTGTCGGCCCATTCAATCGCCTACTCTGTCAGTCAGCGCCGTTCGCAGCCAATCTGGCCGTGCTTTGTTACTGCTGCGGCGCAATGTCGGAAGCGCGCGCAGAGCCGGTCATCGGCCAATTCGAGCTCAAGAATCTGGAAAGTAGTCCAGGCTCCATCGAGCTTCAGAGTCAAAACGCTTGGTCGTGGGGGCATCCCCGTCGACGCGTCGCAGTCGACGAGGACGAGCTCGTTTTCGACGAGAATGCTGCCACTCGCCGCAGGCACGCGCTCGAAATCGAAGTCGGCTTCACGGACGCGATCAAGATGCGCGCCGGTGTCGAGTTCGAGCAGGAACGGTTCGACGATCCTCCAAGCCTTCAACAGGCAAATGCCTTCGACAAGTTGGAACTGACGGAAATCGGTGTCGAGCTCGTCGCAATCGTGATGCCGCGCCACGGCGACGGTAAAGGACTCGGACTCGTCGTCGAGCTCGAACACGCACTCGAAAGCGGAGAACCCGGCACACTGTTTCTAGGCACGATCTTCGAGCTGAAGGCTGGTCGCTGGTTTCTGGCTGCAATTCCCATGCTCGCGCGCACGTTCGGCGGAAGTACGGATGAAGGCGAACGCGTCGACCACAAATGGGACTTCGCGTACGCGGCCCAACTCGCCTATTCGATCTCCAACGACTGGACGGTTGCACTCGAAGGCTACGGCACGATCGATCGACTCGGCGACACGGGTCACGCATCCGAATCCGCTCAGCGATTCGGAGATTTCGATCAGCACCGCGCGGGGATCATTCTGTACAAAGCCTACGACTTCGGCTGCGCGCGCTGCCGTGCTTCGATCCTTCCCGGCGCATCGAGCGACGACACCGAGGAAGCCGTCTCTCTGACAATCGGTCTCGGCCTGCTCGCCGGGCTGAACAAGCACACGCCGGACCACACGCTCAAGCTGAGCATCGAGCTGGACTTCTAGCTGCTCGGGCGATCGCCGACCGCGACTGGGCTCGCGCATCTACCATTGAGGCTGCACGAACGAACGGAAGTACGAGCTCACGGCTTCCAACCGGCGTCTTTCAGATCGTCCGGCAGGTAATACATCGCTGCGTAGATTCCGGTGATACGGCCATTCTCGACGGGAAAGAACTCGGTTAGTAGCAACCGAGGCCAGGGTGTACCGTCCGCGCGCTTCGCGCCTGGAGGACGATTGAAGATCGCCGTTGCCATCACGACACCCGCCTCCTCGTCGACGACCGGATAGCGTCGATCCACGACAGCGGCGATTTGTCTTGCGTTCGCGATCGTCGCGGCGCAGTCCCCTGACATCGACACGCCGCCCGCGCCGCGCCCTTCGCGGTGAGTCATCTTCACGCCGTTCTCGTAACGGTCGCACCCTGGCCGCTGCCGCACGATGCTTGGATCTTGCGATTGCGCGCCGTCGAAATAGCTCGCAGCGGCCGCAATCATCTCTGCTCTGCTCGAGCGCAGATGCACAGGAAGCGGTGCGTCGCTCGGACCGTTTGCCGCAAGCGTCTTCGGATCGTAAAGGGATACGCCCTTGCGGCCGATGATGGCCTCGGATTCGGCGACTTTGCGATCGACGACTTTCAAGCGCAGCGAAACGATGGCCGGAACGCCCTGCTCCTCGATCAAGCCGAAAAAACCTGCCTGACCTTGCACAGGATCGACGTACACCCTGCGAAACTCGCCGAGCGCCGTTGCGGATTGCCATAGACCTTCGCCGAGCGCGACGTCCTTTGCGTTCTCCGTCGAACGGAAACTTGGCGCCAGCGGCGCCGACTTCGGATCGTGCTTGACGAGCGCATCGAGATATCGATTCGCGATGTCCTTGAGGCACTGGCGATCGCAGGCATTTTCGGCGAAGCAGCCGCTAGACAGCAGCAGTCCGACGATTGCGACCAACGTTCCTGCCCTAGTCGTCGACAGCCTCATGAAACCTCCCTGGCGAAGTACTCAGACCGAGCTCAATCCGGGATCACAGGCAACTCGATCCCCGACATCCCAGGCCCGCGCTTGATCGACCATGTGGGAACGATGTTCGTCGGATCGTTCGGATCGTTCGTTCGACTGAGTTGCGGGTGAAGCACGAAGCTTGGATGGTCCGCGCCCGTCAGCGACACGCGGATACGATGTCCACGCTTGAACACCCACGAGGTCGGCATGAGATCGAGCTTCAATCGCACCGTCTTCCCGTTGGCAAATGGCGCGGGCACATAATCCCTCTTTTCAAAGCCCTGCCACGGAAGGTCCGGCTTCACGTCGAGGCGGGCACGTCCCGTGAGCATCGAGTCGTTCGGCCGCAGGCGATGAAAATTCGCGCGCAGTTGACCTTCGGTCACGAGCAGCGCGGAGCCGTCCGGCGCCACATCCTCGAGATAGACGAAGAAGTCGCTGTCGGGCGCCGTCGAGGAGACGACGAGCTCGACGATCGGATGACCGGTGACTTCCAGGTCTGCCGCGAGCGGTTCAGTGTCGTAACGCATGCGATTCGGTGCCGACTCGTCGAGCGACAATGGCTTCGTCGACGCCGAAAGCGCAAAATTCCAGCGATTCGCCCCGGCCGTAACCGAGCTCGATCGAAAATCCACGCGATACTCGTCGGCACCCTCGGCACCCGGTGTCTCGCTCAATCGGCCCCCTGCATCGAATGCATAACGCACACGGCGTTCGCGGGCTAACGGCCACTGCGACTCTCTTCGCCAGCCCTTCCCCATCACGTAAATGAGAACCGGCGGCTCGCGGTCGAAACCGTTGTCCATTCCGAGCACGTACCGATCGAAAAACCGCAGCTTCTCCCGGTTCATCAGCGCGTTCGTCGACTCTTTGTCGCCGAACAACGCGAGATACGGCCCCGCACGGTACAGCGAGTCGCCGGTCTCGCTCGGTAATCCGCCGTGACCGGTCGGCGTCATCATCAACCGTGTCGGCGTCCGTCCGTGCAGCGTCGCAAACCACATCGTCGTATCGCGGGCGTGGTAATCGAACCATCCTCCGCGGTTGTACACGGCGATACCGGAGCGAGCGATCGACACAGGACGGTCCGCCGGATCGATTTCTGCATAGCTGTACTTCGAGCCAGCCAGCTTGGAGTCGCGAAACGGTGCGGCTGTAAGCTTGTCGATCGTCAAAGTCGAATTGGCGCGATGCTCGAGGGTCGCGCGGTAATACAGATCCGAGCGTTCGACGCCATCGCGATACTTCGGCGCGCCCTCGTCCAGAAAATCGCCATCGCCGTCGATGTCGAGCGGTATCTCATCGGCCAGCTCGCCGTCGCCATCCTCATCCACGACGGGTGCAGAAGGCAGGCGCGGACGCCGTTCAGAAGGCTCGTAGAAATTGAGATCATCGCGAACGATGTTCGCCGGCGCGAACTGCGACAACGAAATGTTCTGGATGCCGCCCGGATAGAACATCGACGTGTAATCGTCGAATCCGGCGATTTCGGGAAAGATCGCCAGCAGGCCTCGCGGCCGTTCGGCGGCCGTCGCGTATTGGGAGAAGCCTTGATACGAAGCGCCGATCATACCGACACGACCGTCCGACCACGGCTGCCGCACGATCCATTCCACGAGATCCTTGCCGTCCTTGCCGATCTGCGGATCGCGCTCCAAGGCACGCGTACCGAACGATGCGCCGCTGCCGCGCATTTCCGCAATCGCAACGACGTATCCGCGGCCGGTGAAGAACGCCAAGTCGGATTCGCTCATCGCCGAGCGCAACGCACCGGTCTTCGGATCGATGCTCTCGCGATGTCCAGGCAAGTACCAGAGCAATGTCGGAAAACGGGATTGGTCGGGACCATCCGCGGGCACATAGCGAGTGACCGCCAACCGAGTACCGTCGCGCACCGGCACATACTCTGCGAACCGCTCGTAGCGCTTGAATTGTGCCTGCCGAACTTGCGGCACGATGTCGGCGCCCGCAGCTGCAGCGAGAGAAACGGCGCAGATGCCAATGACGGTCGCAAGCGCGCCGGCGACGCACTTGCCCGAGAGATGTTTGTAGCTCACGACGGTCTTGAGATTGTCAACAATTTCGTTGAAGCTAAATAGACGATCCCTCCTCGAAGTGTCAACAATCGCAACTCACGCAGCGCCTAACGCGCTGCCTGCTGCGAAATCGGAGTCGAAACGAATGAAATTGTCCCGCCGGGCGATCCTGACCGGAGGTGCCGCTGCCGCCGCAACGACGTTGCCTCTACAGCTCTCCAGTGCAGCAGCCCAGCAGGAGTCGAAAGCCGATCCTCGATCAGGCGAATCGCTGGCGCTCGCACGCTACGTTGCGAATACGCGCTACGAAGACCTTCCCGCCGATGTGGTCGCAATGACCAAGCGAGCGATCCTGGATGCGATCGGTGTGTCGCTGGCCGCTTCCGGACTCGAACCCGCCTGCAAACCGTTCATCGACTTTGCACTCGAATCCGGAGGCCCTCGCGAAGCGAAGATTCTCGGGACTGGCCGTCGCGTTCCGACCGTACTTGCAGCGCTCGCGAACGGATCGTTGGCCCATGCGATGGATTACGAAGATGCACACGAAGAGACTCGCACTCATCCGAACGCTGCGGCCGTCGCTGCCGCATTGCCGCTTGCGGAGAAGCTCGGCGCTTCCGGGCGCGATTTGATCACCGCCATCGCGCTCGGCTGCGACGTTGTCTGCCGTCTCGCTCGAGCCCTCGTCCGCGAAGGCGCGCCGCCGCCCGGCTTCTATCAGCCTGCGATCGTCGGCACGTTCGGCGCAGCGACCGCGGCGGCCAAGCTGCTCGGTGCGTCGGCGGAGCAAGTGCTCGATGCGTGGTCGTTGGCGCTCTGTCAGAACTCCTGTACGCAGGAACTGCAAGACAGTCCAGCATCGACCATTCGTGCGATTCGCGAAGGTTTGTGCGCACGCGTCGGTCTCGAGTCGGCGCTGCTCGCAACTAGAGGCGTGCGCGGCTTCAACGCACCGTTCGAAGGCCGCTCGGAATTTTTCGTGATGTACGCAAACGGCGTTCAACGCCAGACACTGATCGCAGATCTGGGAAAGCGCTTCGCGGGTCGCGACATCTCGTTCAAAGCGTGGCCGTCGTGCCGCGACACGCACATTTACGTCCAGGCTGCGCTCGAACTATTGAACGAACAGCCGCTCGATCCGACGCAAATCGAGTCCGTGACCGGTATCGCCTCGGAGCAACAAATGATCGTGCTGGAGCCGGCGACCCTGAAACGCCGTCCGGAAACGGCCATCGCGGCGAAGTTCAGCTTGTACTTCACGCTGGCCGCTGCATTGATCGATCGGCGTGTGGATTTCGAATCGTTCTCGGATACGGCGCTTCGACGAACGGACGTGCTTGCGCTCGCCGATCGGGTCGCCTATCGCATCGATCCTGCCGAATTCCGCCAGGGGTACGTGCTCGAAATCAAGTTGCGTGACGGCAGCATGATCCACCGAAGGGTACAAGCGGCTTACGGTAGCCCGGCCGCACCGATGTCGGACACCGCGCTCGTCGCCAAATTCATCGACTGCGGCCGCCGCGCGCAGCGCCCCGCTTCAGCGAGCACGTTGCAACGCATCGCCGACGAGATCTTGAATCTGGAAACGACTGCGCGGATTGCCAAGGTACTCGAACCGCTTTGATCGGCTCGACTCGCGTTCGAAACTCAGGCGGATTGCATGAGCCGCAGATTCGGCGCCGTGCGCGTAATGCGGCTCAATGCTTCGACCGACTCGGGCATCGCCACATAGAAGCCTTGCGCGTACTCCACGCCGATGTCCGCAAGACATGCGAGCACTTCCGCGGACTCGACGCGTTCGGCGATCGTCTTGATGCCCATCGCATGGCCGATTTGCGTGATCGCCACCACCATGCTGCGGTCGACATGGTCGGTCGTGACGTTCTGGATGAACTGGCCGTCGATCTTGAGGTAATCGACCGGCAGGTTCTTGAGATACATGAACGACGACAGCCCGCTGCCGAAGTCGTCGAGCGAGAACAAACACCCACGCGCGCGGAACTCCCGCATGAAGTGCACGACGTTCGCCAAATTGGCGATCGCCGCCGTTTCTGTGATCTCGAAACACACTGCGCCGGGGCTCAGATCGTACGTCTGCAGCTCGTTGATCAAGAACTCGAGGAAATGGTCGTCGTTGAGCGACGTGCCTGACAGATTGATCGACAGCGTGTAACCGTGACGGATGTCGCCGTCGCTGCGGTAATGAGCGAGCGCACCGAGCGCCTGACTCACGACCCAGCGATCGATCATCGGCATGATATTGTAACGCTCTGCTGCGGGAATGAACTCGTGCGGCAATACGAGCTCGCCGTTCTCCCCCCGCATTCTGAGAAGTAGCTCGTAATGGCCGCGCGGATCCTTGTTCGAACCGATCGGCACGATGGGCTGGTAGTAGAGCTCGAGCCGGTTCTCTTCGCACGCGCGCGTGAGTCGCGAGACCCATTGCATTTCGCGATGGCGTTCGGGCGCCGAGCTGGTCTGATACATGTGCACGCGGTTGCGGCCCGAGTCCTTTGCCGCGTAACAAGCGACGTCCGCGGCACTCATCACGCTCGCGATGCTCTCGCTCGCACCGTTGATCTCGACGATGCCGATACTGACGCCGACGTTCATCGGACCGTCGTGCCATTCGAAACGATAGTCGCGAATGGCTTGCCGCAAATTGTCGGCGATCTTCGCCGCGCGCTCGGCATTGCAGTCCTCGAGAAGAACGCCGAACTCGTCGCCGCCGAGCCGCGCGATCGTGTCGCTCGAACGCAAACGCGTCTGAAGAAGACCCGTGATCTGCTTGAGCAGACGATCGCCGGCCTGGTGGCCGCAAGTGTCGTTGACGAGCTTGAACTGATCGAGATCCAGGTAGAGCAGCACGTGCGTGCGCGAAGGATCGGCGCGTGCACTGGACAGCGCTTCGTTCAAACGATTCTCGAACTCGCGGCGGTTGATCAGGCCGGTCAGCGCATCGTGGCTTGCTTGATAGGCCAGAGCACGGCGCAGCCTGCGTTCCTTGCTCACGTCATGGAATACCATGACGGCACCGATGATCTTGCCGGTGCGATCGCGAATCGGCGCCGCGGAATCCTGGATCGCAATCTCCTGGCCGCGACGATTGACGAGCACGGCGTGATCGGCGACGGCAATGACATGACCTTCGCGTAGCGCGCGCGAAACCGGATTTTCGATCGGCTCGCGCGTCGCTTCGTTCAAGATGACGAACACTTCGCTCAGCGGCTTGCCGCACACCTCGCTCGTCTTCCAGCCGGTCAAACCTTCGGCCACCGGATTCAGGTACTCGACCCGCCCTTCGGCATCCGTCGTGATCACGGCATCGCCGATCGATTGCAGCGTCACCTGCGCTTTTTCTTTCTCCTCGAACACCGCGGTTTCCGCGCGCTTGCGCTCGGTGATGTCCGAGATCGTGCCCTCGTAGCCGACGATGCGGCCGCTCTCGTCGCGCACGGCACGAGCGTTTTCGATCACGGTCAGCGTCGTGCCGTCGACACGACGCAACTGGAACTCGGCGTTGCGCACCTCGCCGTCCGCCTCGAGCTTCGCAATGATCGCGGCACGATCGGCGGGATCGGCATAGATCGTCTCGGTCGGCAGCGACAGCAACTCGTCCGGCGACGACAATCCCACCATGCGCGCAAGCGCCGGATTGACGGACACAAAACGTCCTTCGCACGTGGAGCTGTACACGCCTTCCATGACGTTGTCGAACAGCCGCCGATAGCGAAGCTCGCTCGCTTTCAATGCCGCTTCGGCAAGCCGTCGCTCCACCGCAATGCCCGCCAACTGCGACATGCGCGCCATCAAGTCGAAGTCGGGAGGGTGTGGGCTGCGCGAGCTACGGAAGTACAGCGCGAGCGTACCGAGCGTGCGGCCGTCCGAGGCGTGAATCAGCGTCGACCAGCACGCGCGCAGATCGGCCGCAAGTGCGGCTTCCCTGACGTTCTCCCACAACGTATCGCGCGCGATATCCGCGACGATGACCTGGCGCTGCAAATACACCGCCGCGGCGCACGAGCCGTTGCGCGCCGCGACCGCCACACCTTCCATCGCTTTCGCATATTCAGAAGGAAGCCTCGGCCCGGCGCAGAGTTGCAAGCGCGTGCCCCGCTCGTCCAACAAGCGAATCGCGCAGATGCAGTCCGGCGAGATACGCTCGACGACATCCGTAATCGCTTCGAGCGTGATCGGCAGATCGACATTTGCGGCCAGTCGCTCGAACACGCGACGCTCGCCAGCCGCGATCCACTCGGCGCGCTTGCGTTCCGTGATGTCCGTGATGCTGCCGCGAACCAGCCGCCGATCGGTGGATTGCAACCGCGCCCAACGCACCTCGCAGGGAATGTCGTTGCCCTGAGAGTCGCGAAACACCCACTCGTGCACCGGCAGCTCGCCCGCCAGCGTGCGCTCGAAATGCTCGCGATGTGCCTGCTTGGAATCCGCGCCGTCCGGCTGCTGCGGCGGGCTCAGAGTTTCAGGCGCACTTTCGAGCAACGTCGCACGATCGAGCTTGAAGAAGCGTACCGCATTCTCGTTCACGTCGACGATCCGGTTCTGGTCCACATCGACGACGATGATCACTTCGGGCGCATGCTCGACGAGCGCCCGATACCGCGCCTCGCTGTCGCGCAGAGCAAGCTCCGCGAGCTTGCGTTCCGTCGTATCGCGCAAACACACGACGTACATGACCCGCCGATGCATTTGCGTCTTGCTGACGGCGATCTCGGCCGAGAACATCGTGCCGTTCGCATGCAGCGCGAGCGTTTCGTGCGCAGCGAGATCGACCTGCGTATCTTCGAGACGCGTTGCGAGCTGATCGAGCTCGCGGGCAAGCGCTTCTTGAGTTCCAAGCTGAGGCAGGAGGAAGCTGAGGGGCCGCCCGACGACTTCCGGCTCCATGTGGCCGAAGACGCGTTGGCCGGTCACGTTCATGGTAGCGATGCGCCCGTCGGCATCGACTGTGAGAATGACGTCTTTGACGTGATCGACGATCGCTTGGAGCTGGGCAGCGGTGCCTTCTTTGAGCTCGCGCGTCAGCGTCGTCGCCTCTTCGGACATGAGCTGCATCGAGCGAACGATGCCGCGCCGCTCCTCGTCCGTACGCCTGTAAGTGGCATCGATTGCATCGAGCAGGCGCTGGAGATCCAGCTCACCATTCGGGCCAGAGGCAGCTTTGA
>CALEKY010000127.1 GCA_937902995.1 uncultured Sinobacteraceae bacterium | reverse complement strand
CAAGCGCATGATCGACCTGCACACCGCCCACGTCGGACGCGACGTGGTGTTGGCATTCGAAAACGGCGATCCGCAGCGTCCGATCGTGCTCGGCTGTCTGCACGAACAGGACGGCCGTGCGAAGCTGCCGCGCAACGAATCGGTCGAGGTCGAGGCCGATGGCGAGCGCTTCGTCCTCTCCGCCAAGCAAGAGCTCGTACTCCGTTGCGGCAAGGCATCGATACGGCTCTTGCACACGGGCGAGATCTTCGTCGACGGCGAGACGATTTCGAGCCGATCGATCGGGCCGCATCGCATCAAGGGCGGATCGATTCAGCTCAATTAAGGCTGAGCGGATGTTCCAGATCCAGAACAAGACGCCGCTGCCGGCGCTGCTGGGACTCTTCACCGACCCACGCGGTGCGAACATCGTCGGTGTCGCCGTGAAAGGCACGTTCGTCATCCGCGCGGATGACGCGATGGAGCCTACACCCGAGCAGATTCCGATTCATTGCCAGGACGTGCACTACGGCGAGCCTGCCGACTCGAGCGTTCGCTATCCCTGCGATCTCGTCATGGGAAAAAACTCGACGGACGTCGGCTTGGTCGGCCAAGCATTCAGCCCGAACGGCGAGCCGGTTCGAGAATTGGAAGTGAGCTTGCGAGTCGGTCCCGTTCACAAACGACTTGTCGTGTTCGGCGATCGCGTCTGGGACGGCGGATCGCCATCGAAACCCGAGCTCTTCACGTCCATGCCGCTCATTTACGAGCGCGCATACGGCGGCAGCGCACCGGAATCTCCGGAGTTCGTTGCTGCGAATCCGGTCGGCCGAGGATTCTTCCTCAACAAGCGCTCGGCAAGCGGCCAACCTGTTCCCAACATCGAAGATCCGCAGCGTCTCATCAGCTCATGGGACGATCGACCGACACCGGCAGGCTGCGGCTTCATCGCACCGTCGTGGCAGCCGCGTCGCGCCTATGCCGGAACCTATGACGATCGCTGGCAAGAAGAACAATTTCCGCTGTTGCCTGCCGATTTCGACATGCGCTTCTTCAACTGCGCATCGCCAGGCTTGGTATGCGACGGCTTTCTCGTCGGCGACGAGCCGGTCGAGCTGATCAATCTCTCGCCGCGCGGTCCGTTGCGATTCCGTCTGCCTGGCATTGCGATTTGGATCGATGCATTGCTGCGCGGACAAATCTCGCGTCGCAAAGCGGAAATTTGGACGGTCATTCTCGAGCCCGAGCACAACCGCTACAGCGTCGTGTGGGGATGCTCGATCGAAGTCGGCTCGCAGCCATCGCGATTGACCGAGATCACGGTGTCGAGTTCCTGGCTCGACTCGCGTGCGCGGCAACGAGCGGCGTAGCTCATGAGCGGCATCGTCATCACAGCGATGAACAGCATCACCGCCGTCGGCGGCTGCGCGGCCAGCACGGCTGCGGCCGTACGCGCAGGCATCGCTCGTGTCGCGATCTACGAAGACTACTTGGATGACGAGGGCAATCCGATCCAAGCCGCTCGCATCGCATTCGAGTGGGAGGACGGCGAGCCCGCGGACCAGGAAGAGCGCCTTCAAGCGCTCGCCTTCGAATCGTTCGCACGATTGTCTGCGACGCCCGGAGCGATCGATCCCAAAGCACCGTTGCATGTGTTGCTCGGCGTCGCGCACCCGGAGCGGCCCGGCCCCAGATACGAAGGCGAGCCCGCGGATCTCGGCGAGCGCTTGTTGGCGCATTGCGATATCCCGCAGCGCCTGCCGGTGCAATATTTCATGCAAGGCAATGCCTCCGCCTTTCAAGCGCTGCTGGCTGCAGCGCACATCCTGGTTCAGGATCCCTACGCGCAGTGCATCGTCGGCGCCGTCGATTCGTTGCTCGATGAAACGACGCTCGATTGGTTGGAGCTGCGCGCCCGGCTGAAATCCGATACGTACGGCCGTCATCAAGCGCTGGCGCCCGGCGAAGGCGTCGGATTCTTTCTCGTCGAATCGGAACGCGCCGCACGCGATCGACGCCATGTGCCTGTTGCACGCGTGCTGGCGATCGGCCTCGCCGAAGAAGCCGACACCGCGCTGACGGATACACCGACCCGAGCCCAAGGCATGACTTCGGCGCTGCGCCAAGTGCTCCAGCGCGTGCGGCCCGAAACGATCGGCGCAGTCTTCTCGGATATGAACGGCGAGTTCTATCGCGCGAAAGAATGGGCGAATGCGTCCGCGCGCTGTTTACAAAGCGCGCCGCGCGATCGCGAGCTGTGGCATCCGGCCGAATTCTTCGGCGACGTCGGCAGCGCCTGGGGCGCGCTCTCGATCAATCTCGCCGCAACGTTCCTCGCCAAGGGAATCTTGCGGGAAACGGCGTTGTGCGTCGCTTCGGACGATCACGGTGCGCGCGGCGCCGTTGCGCTCGGACCGATTTGAACATGAAGGCTCGTAACCGAACACATCAGGATCCGCTATGCCATCGACGGTGACTGCAAATTTCATGGGGCTGTCCCATCAGCAAAGCGGCGGCATGAGCATGGTCTTTCCGGACGTGTGCAAGACGCCGACACCCGGCGGTCCGGTGCCGGTGCCCTATCCGAACATCGGCATGTCGGCCGATACCACGCAAGGCAGCTCGTCGGTGAAAGTGCAAGGCTGCTCGACCATGCTCAAAGGCTCCAACTACAAAATGAGCACCGGCGACGAAGCGGGCTCGGCGGGTGGCGTGGCATCAGGAAAGATCAAGGGTAAGTGCGAGTTCATGCTGTACTCCTTCGACGTGAAGTTCGAAGGTAAGAACGTCTGCCGCATGGGCGACATGCTCACCCACAACGACAAGAACGCGGTGGGATGATCGCGACATGACCGACGTGACGTCCGGCGTTCTCCCGCCGGCCATTCCATCGACGGACCAAGAAGCCAAGTGTCCGTATTGCGGGCGCAAGCAGCACGACACCGGCAAATATCAGCGCGACAAGTCCGAACGCCGCAAGGCGCTGCTGCGCGACGCCGACGATCCGAACAGCGGCTTGAGCGACCGGGCGCGCAAGTTCATCAAGAAGCACAACGGCAATCTCGTTCCTTCCGGCTACGAGGTGTCGCACGAAGTGCCGCTCTATACGAAATCCAAGGGAGAACGCTGCAAGCTCGACGTCGCGGACAATCTGAAGACGCAACGGCGCTCCGAACATCGCAAGCGCCATCGGCCCTGCGGACAGCAGTACCATGACTATCCGAGGTGACCTGCGGGGCACCGCAAGCGAGAGATTCGTATGAACGTAAGCGCGCTAGAGCAGCAGTATCTTGCAGCGAGCAAGACCGACGACTTCGCCGCGCACAACGCGCTCGTGAAGGCGCTGCTCGCCTCCAGCGATCGAGACGTGTTGGAGTTTCATTATCGATGTCTGCGCGACCGCACGAATCGTCAGCTCTATCTCATGTTGCGCGCGGCCTTCATCAAGCGCGGACCGCAGATCGGAAGCTTTCTGCTGGAAAAGGCCGAGCACGAGCAAGACGAGACGATGCGTGCCGATCTCGTGCACTTGCTCGGACGCATCGAACATCCTGCAGCCGTACCGATGGCGCGCGAGGCGCTGAAATCACCCGATCCGAACACGCGCCACGTCGGTTGCTACGTGCTCGGCTGGTTGGGCGAACGCGAAGACCTCGACCTGCTCAACGAGCGGCTACTCAAGGACGAGGACGCGTTCGTTCGACGTACCGCAGCGACGGCACATTACCAGTTCTACGAGCACGCCAAGCGCTTGAAGAATGCAGTGCTCAAGAGCCTGCATGAAGGTCTCGTCGCCGAGACAGACGACGCCGTCGCCGGTTGGATCGTGCTGGCCGTCCAGTACGTGCTCGGCAAGCGTTTCGGCATCAAGTGGGACAGCGAAGAAGATGCGCTCGAAGGTGACATTCCTGCGGCGCGCGAGAAGTGTCTTCGGGCGCTCGACAAACTGTTGAAGAAGTAACGGCATGGCGGTCGGTCAGCTCACGACGGGTTCGTATCCGGGCGTCGTGCAAGAGCACGCGACCGAAGCCGCGTTCCTGTGGGAAGCGCGATACCGCCGATTGGCCCTCGCCTCGCCCCAGTTCACGCTGCGCCACGCCGTCGAGCTCGACACTCGCATCGAAGCGCACTTGGATGGTTTGCGCGTGGCAGGCGGCATGGGCATTGCCGCTTGCCGCAACGGACTCACCGCAGATACGCCCGGATCGTTCTTTGCCGCCGCCGTGTTGGCGCTCGAGCATCGCGACACCGAGCTCTTTCAAGAGCTCTGCGCAGTCGCAGCGGCAGCACCTGAAGTGCAGGCGCCCTTTGCAGCCGCTTTCGGCTGGGTGAATCCCGCCCTGCTGCGCGGCGTCGTGCGCGGTCTGCTCGAATCCGAAGACCCGAATCTCGCGCGCATCGGCATTGCAGCTTGTGCATGGCATCGCACCGATCCCGGCACGGCGATCCGCCGCCGCTTCGATTCGGCACCGCCGCAGCTTCAAGCCTGTATCCTGCGCGCGGCCGGCGAAATCGGTTGCGCAGACTTGCAGCAGCACTGTTTGCATGCGTTGTCATCGCCCGAACCTGAAGTCCGCTATTTCGCCGCGCGATCGGCAGTGCTCTTCGGGCTCAAGGAGCCTGCGATTGCAGCGCTCGAATCGCTCGTGGCCGATTCGTCGCCGTTCAAGCGACGCGCATTCCGACTCGCGCTGCATGCGCTCGATCCCGCCGAAGGCCAACAGTTCGTGCGCCGTTGTGCAGGCGGCGTGTCGGAGCGAATGAAAGTCGAAGCGGTCGGCATCATGGGTCAGGCGCAGCACGTGCCCTGGCTGATCGAGTGCATGAAACAACCGCCGCTCGCACGCGCTGCAGGGGAAGCATTCAGCGCGATTACGGGCATCGATCTCGTCTTTCAGGATCTGGATGTCCGGCCTCCTTCGGAACAGGACGAAGAGCCGCCCGAAGACGAAGGACTCCCTTGGCCGGATCCGCAACGCGTCACCGATTGGTGGAGTCGCAATGCCGCACGCTATCCGGCAGGCGCACGACTGTTTTGCGGCGCCCCGCTCGCGCGCGAACAGTGTTTGCACGTTCTCAAGACCGGATTCCACCGCCAGCGAGTCAGTGCAGCGTTGCATCTCGCGCTCATGCGTCCTGGAACCGCGCTGTTCGAATGGCGGGCACCGGCCTGGCGACAGATCGAGACGATGGCAACTTTGGGTTGAGCGTCATGGGTAACGTCCGACCCCGCACCCCGATCAACGAACACGCCGATTCCGTCGACGTCGACGAAGGCACGCTGTCCAGAACGGAATCGCTTCCGCCCGGCACCATCGGGCTCAAGGCCAAGGGCGGTTCGCAGAAACAGGGCGGCACGACCGACCCCGTCACGTATGCACGAGCGCGGCTCGGGCAGCGCGTCGGCAATGGCGAGTGCTTCACGCTGGTCGATCGCGCATTGCGGGCATCGGGCATGCAAAGCGCCGCGGATTACGGACCGGTGACGCCGGATGGGGATTACGTCTGGGGGACAGCGGTGTCGCTGTCCGACCTGCAGCCCGGCGATGTCATCCAATTCCGCGACTATCGGTACGAGAAGACGGTCGTGACCGAAACGCCGACCCTCACGACGACCGAGACGGAAGAGCACACGCGCCCGCATCACACCGCCATCGTCGAACGGGTCAACGGCGGGGAAGTGACGGTGCTGGAGCAGAACGCACCCGTTGGCTCGCCCGTCAGACGCACCGCTCTTTATTTCGAGTCCGGCACCCGTCGAGTCGGCAACCGCACGATAACGATCTCTGTCGAGGGCACGCTTTGGTACTACCGTCCACAAGTACCATAACGACCGGCCCGTTCTGTGGTTTGCGCAAGGGTCACCGGACGGTAGACTCCAGAGAATGAGCCTGAAGCTAGAAATCGTCGGCCCTCGCGCGGCTGAGCTCGGGGCGCAGGCGAGCAAAACATTCAGCGGCGTTGGGGGGACCATCGGCCGATCGCCCGAGAACGACTGGGTGATCGCAGACCCCTACATCTCGTCCCGTCACGCTCGCATCCATTTCCGTGCGCCGGATCAGTATCTGCTCGAGGACACGAGCAGCAACGGCGTCTTCGTCAATTCGCCCGACCGCCGACTGCAGCGCGGCGAGCTGTATGTGCTGCAGAACGGTGACCGGCTCTTTCTCGACACGTATGAGATCCGCGTCACGCTCGAGTCGGCCGCATCGACCCGGTCATCGGCGATGCCATTTGCCGATCCATTGGCCGCGTCGCCGCGCGTGGCGCCAACGCCGCTCATTCCCGAGGATCCGTTCGGCGCGGACGACCCGTTTGCACCCGCATCGAGCGGCAGCAAGCCTGCAGTCACGCCGCGCATTCCTGACGACTTCTCGTTGGACATCCCGGCGAGTCCTGCTGGTTTGGCTCCGGCGGACAGCGCAGATCCGCTCGAATTGCTGCGCGCCGATTCGAAACGTCCGCAGACTCCGCCGCCCCCGCGCGCACAGGATCTCGCGGCACATTCGGTCATCAACGACCACTATCAGCCGCCGCAAGTCCACACGACGCCGTTGCGCGAACCTTCGCCGGCGATCGTGGACGCGATGATTCCCGAGGACTACAACCCGCTGCTCGACGATGACGACGAGATCGGGACGCAAACGATCGCGAAGTCGCCAAATCCTCCGGCAGCGCCCTTCGCACCGCCAACACCGCCGCCGCGGCCTGTGCCCGGACAGCGGTCGGCAGCGCCTCAATCGCCGATTCAGTCGCCTCAAACTCGGGTACCGCCGCCGACCCAGGCGCCGGTACGCAGCCGGCCGGCAACTCCGCCGCCTGTCGAGCGCCCTGTTCCGCCGCCTCCGCCGCAAACACCGCCCGCAAGTCCTCCGCCTGCGGCAGCGATGCAGCCGAGAGCGGATACGGCAAACATCGATTTCGGGGCCTTGCTCGAAGGTGCGGGTTTGTCCAGCGCTCAGATCTCGCCGGAGCTCATGCAGAACTTCGGGCAGATTCTGCGCGTGGTCGTTTCGGGTCTCATGGAGGTGCTCCGGGCACGCGAGCGCATCAAGGACGAGTTCCGCATGCGCATGACCACCTTCAAGACGGCGGACAACAATCCGCTGAAGTTCTCAGCCAACGTGGAGGATGCGCTGCACAACCTGCTCGTGAAGCGCAACAGCGCGTATCTCGGTCCGGTCGAGGCTTTTGAGGACGCATTCCTTGACGTCCGCAATCACCAGATGGCTATGCTGGCGGGTGTCCGCGCGGCATTCGATGCGATGTTGTCGGAGTTCGATCCGCAACAATTGCAAGAACGCTTCGATCGACAGCTCAAGAAAGGCGGGCTGCTCGCGGTTCCGGCTCGCATGAAATACTGGGAGCTGTACCGCGACGCTTTCCAGGAAATGACGAAAGATCCGGAAAGCACGTTCCGGGAGCTGTTCGGCGAAGAGTTCGCCCGCGCCTACGAGCAACAGCTCGAACGCCTCAAAGCGGCGGCTCGGGCGCAACGAAAATAAGCACACATGCATCCTGCACAACACGAAAAGAGCTTGCGTTCGACTTTCAGCTGGGCGCGTTTTGCGCTCGCCGCCCTCATGATCGCCGCGCTCGGCGCCTGTGCCAGCGGAGCGCCGAAGCCCTCGAAGGCACGCATGACCGTCGTTGCGCAAGAGGACGTCAATCCGGATCCGAGCGGCCGCCCCTCCCCCATCGTCGTGCGCATCTACCAGCTCGCGCAGGATTCGCAGTTCAACAATGCCGATTTCTTTGCGCTGTTCGACGACGATCAGCAGGCGCTCGGCGGAGACTTGCTGGCTCGCGATGAGATCACGCTCGCGCCCGGCGAACGTAAGGAAGTCGAGTTTGCGGTTGCCGGCAATGCGAAGTTCGTCGGCGTGATCGCCGCGTATCGCGACATCCGCAACTCGCAATGGCGGGTACTGCAACCGGCCCCGAAAAAGGGCTTGATGAACTTGGTGAAGAAAGACGCCGTGTTGGTGGACATCGGGCGCGACAAAGTTGCGTTGACCATCAACGATTGAAAGCGAGCCCCGACGACACTGCGACTGAGCATGTCGACGGCCGGCCACGGCCCGACCGATCGCGCACGACACGAGACGGCGCTTCGCGAGGTCGCAACCGCTCGTAACAGACAAACTGGACATCGGCATGTCGGCATACAGCAAAATCGTCTGGTCGGAAGGCCTGTTCCTGAGGCCGCAGCACCTGCAACAGCAGGACCGCTACTTCGAGCGTTACGTCGAGACGCGCTGCCACACACTGCGTAGCCATACGTGGGGTCTGGCCGAGCTCGAGATCGAGCGCGATCTGCTCGCGATCGGCAAGCTCGGTTTGCGGCGCGCGGTCGGCGTGTTCCCCGACGGCACGCCGTTTCGAATGCCCGACGACGAGCCGCTGCCTCCGCCGCTCGACATCGACACGCGCATGCGCGACCAGATCGTTCATCTCGCGGTGCCGTTGCGTAAGCCGGGTTCTCTCGATGCATCGCGTGGTCCGACGCGCGACGGTCTCGTGCGCTATGCCGTCGAAGAGCTCGAGGTGCGCGACAACACGGCAGCGAGCGCATCGATGGCGCTCTTGGAAGTGGCGAAGCTGCAAAGCAAGCTGTTGCCGGACAGCGAGCCGGGCGAAGACTATGCGCGCATTCCGATTGCGCACGTGGTCGAGTGCCGCGCAGACAAGCAAGTCGTGCTCGACGACCGTTTCATTCCGACCGTGCTCGATGCACGCGCTTCCACTCGCCTATCCACCTTCCTGACCGAGCTCGTCGGACTGCTGCATCAGCGCGGCGAAGCGCTGGCCGGCCGCGTTTCGGCTACGGGACGCGGAGCATCCGCGGAGATCGCCGACTTCCTCATGCTGCAGGCGATCAATCGTTACGAGCCGCTCGCGGCGCACCTCGCCGATTCGGGAACGGTGCATCCGGAAGATCTCTATCGATTGCTCATTGCGGCCGCAGGCGAGCTTGCGACCTTCACTGCACCGTCCAAGCGCCGACCGGTGCTACCCGGATATCGGCACGACCGTCTCAAAGAATCGTTCGAACCCGTGATGGCGGCGCTGCGCGCATCGCTGAGCGCCGTGCTCGAGCAGTCCGCCGTGCCGATTCCGCTGGAGCCCAAGAAATTCGGCATCAGCGTGGCGGCCATCGCCGACCGCTCGCTGCTCACAGGCGCCGTGTTCATTCTCGCGGCGCGCGCCGACATGCCGGGCGAGGAGCTGCGTCGTGCCTTCCCGTTGCAGCTCAAGCTCGGACCGGTCGAGAAGATCCGCGACCTGGTGAACCTGCAATTGCCTGGCATTCCTGTGCACCCCGTACCAGTTGCGCCCCGCCAGATTCCCTACCATGCGGGCTTCGTGTACTTCGAGATCGACCAGTCGCACGAGTTGTGGCGACAGTTGCAGACCTCGGGCGGCATTGCACTGCACGTCGGCGGTGAGTTCCCAGGGCTTGCGATGGAGATCTGGGCGATTCGCAGCTAGCCAGAAAATATGTCAACAGACGACCCTTTCCGACCGAAAGACGCCACGGTACTGCGGCCGCGGCCCGGCGCCGGCAGGCGAACAGCAAGCGAACCGACATACGGATCGGGACCGGCACCGTCCCCTGCAGTACCGCCAAGTTATCGCGCGGAGTCGGCCGCTCCGATTGCGCTCGACAAGCTCGGCATCGGCATCAATCCCCTGGTTCAAGCAGCGACGGGACTGCTGCTTCTCGCCGGCCGCATCCGCGGCACATTGCAAGGCGATGTGACGGCCTTGCGCCAGCAGATTCTCGACGAGCTGCGTCGCTACCAAGAGCGCGCCCAGCAGTCGGGCATCTCGAACGAGGTCGTGCTCGCCGCGCGCTATGCGTTGTGCGCCGTGCTCGACGAAGCCGTGCTGTCGACGCCCTGGGGCGCGCAAAGCGATTGGGCGCAGCAGACGTTGCTCATCACGTTGCACCGCGAGGCGTGGGGCGGCGAAAAGTTCTTCGCGATGCTCGAGCACGTCCAGCAGGATCCGGCGCGTCACATCGATCTCATGGAGCTCATGTACATCTGCTTGGCCATGGGCTTCGCCGGCAAGTATCAGGTGGCCGAGCGCGGCCATCAGCGTCTCGCAGAAATTCAGCAGAACCTGTACCGACGCATTCGCCAGTTCCGCGGCAATCCGGAACCCGAGCTCTCGCTCCGTTGGCAAGGCGTGCAAGATCGCCGCAACCCGCTCGTCAAATACGTGCCTTGGTGGGTCGTCGGTGCGGCGAGCTTGGCCGTGATCGCGCTGGCGTTCGTGTTCTTCTATGTGCGGCTCGGCAGCCAAGCCGCGCCGGTGCAAGCGCAGCTTGCGCGGATCGGTCTCGGCGATTTCACGGCGCCGGTTGCGGCGGTGACGATGGGACCGACACTCAAGGAACTGCTCGCGCAAGAAGAAGAGCGCGGCGTACTGACCGTCGAAGAGGAAGGCGGCCGCACGCTGATCACGCTGACTGCGCGCGACCTGTTCGCCTCGGGTAGCGCAAAGGTAAACCCTAGTTACTACGAGACGCTGCAACGCGTCGCCAATGCGCTCGATCGCATCCCGGGACGCGTGCTCGTCATCGGACACACCGACGATCAACCGCTCAGGTCGATGCGCTATCGCGACAACTTCGAGCTGTCGCGCGAACGGGCCATCAGCGTCGTCGGTATTTTGAAGCTGGCCATCGACCAGCCTGCACGTCTCGAATACACCGGCGTCGGATCCACCGATCCGCGATATCGGCCGGAGTCGACGCCCGAGAATCGCGCGCGCAACCGTCGTGTCGAGATCGTGCACGTCGCGGAGGCGGGCTGATGTTGTCGCTATTCAAGAAGCGTTGGTTTCTGATCGGACTCGGCGTGCTGCTGCTCGC
Source organism: uncultured Sinobacteraceae bacterium (assembly GCA_937902995.1). Lineage (GTDB taxonomy): Bacteria > Pseudomonadota > Gammaproteobacteria > Steroidobacterales > Steroidobacteraceae > Steroidobacter. The sequence continues at coordinate 465 of CALEKY010000127.1, read as the reverse complement.
CGCCTTCATTTGGTGGGCGGGACCGTTCTTCGCATTCGCCGACTACCATCCGCTCGCCTCGGTGACGGCGCGCGTCATCGTCATACTGTTGCTGATCATCTTCGTCTTCGGATCGGCCGCGTGGAAACGCGCCAAGGCCAAGCTGTCGAGCATTCAGCTCGCCAAGGCGGTCGTCAAACAACAATCGCCCGCCGAGGACAATGCAGATGCGCGGCAACTGCGCGAGCGATTCGAAGAAGCCGTGGCCACGCTCAATCAAGGCGGCAGCGGCCAGAGCATTTACGAGCTGCCGTGGTACGTGATCATCGGCGCTCCAGGCTCGGGCAAGACGACGGCGCTCACGAATTCGGGGCTCAACTTTCCGCTCGCACAACGCTTCGGCAAAGAGGCGTTGCGCGGCGTCGGCGGCACGCGCAATTGCGACTGGTGGTTCACCGACCAAGCCGTGCTGCTCGATACGGCGGG
>CALEKY010000126.1 GCA_937902995.1 uncultured Sinobacteraceae bacterium | reverse complement strand
GCGCACGTTGTGCGTTGAGCGAAACGTTGGCTCTACACGTCGGCGAGCACAACGAAGCCATCTACCGAGGATTGTTGGGCTACAGCCCGGAGCGGCTGGCGGCGCTCAAGGCCCAAGGGGTTATCTGAGCGAGTGCGCCGCGCTCGCCGGCCCCCTCCCGTTTCACCGACATTTAGTTTCGCCTGTGCATCAGCCGCCGACGCGGCTGTTGCGCACGGTGCAACAGTCGAGTTTGCGCAGGAGCACGCTTCGGAACGGCCCCACTAGAATCTCATCATGGGTAATTCCGATTTTTCGCGCCGCGATCTTCTCGCTTCCGGCGCCGCGGTCGCTGCGCTGACGCTCATGGGCGATGTCGCAGGAGCGGCAAGAGGGCGTCCGAACATCCTGTGGCTCGTGAGCGAGGACAACAATCCCTTCATCGGTGCGTATGGAGATCGTCTCGCCCGTACACCGACGATCGATGCTCTCGCTGCATCGGGCGTACGTTTTCAGAACGTCTTCAGCACGGCGCCAGTGTGTGCACCTTCCCGTTTCGCCATTATTACGGGCATGCACCCGGAAAGCTGTGCGCCCGCACACCACATGCGTGCGGTCGCGCGCCTACCTGCCTTTCTGCAGGGTTTTCCGAGCTATCTGCGTAAAGCAGGCTACTACTGCACGAACAACGCGAAGACCGATTACAACGCTGATCTCAGTCTCGAGGCGATGTGGGACGAGTCGAGCAATCGAGCGCACTGGCGCAATCGCCCGAAGGGTGCGCCGTTCTTCGCGGTATTCAATTTCGGAACGACCCACGAATCTCGGCTGTTCGCACTAACCGAAGGCGCAGTTAGACCGGAAGATGTCAGGGTTCCGGGTTACTTGCCCGATACGCCGGAAGTGCGGAAGGACATCGCGAGCTACTACAACCTCATGGAAAAACTGGACGGCGAAATTGCCGTGCGCCTTGCCGAGCTCGAGGAGGATGGCGTCGCCGAAGATACGATCGTCTTCTACTACTCCGACAACGGCGGCGCATTGCCGCGCTCGAAACGGTACTGTTATGACGAAGGTCTGCGCTGCGCGCTGATCGTGCGTACGCCGGAGAAGTGGGCGCACCTTGCAAGCGCGCCGGCGGGGAGCGTCGTGACCGAGCCGGTGATGCTTACCGACCTCGCGCCGACCGTGCTCGCGCTCGCGGGTCTGACACCGCCATCGCATATGCACGGAACATCGCTCATCGGCCGTGCGCGCAGGCAACAGCGCTATGCGTTCGGCATGCGTAATCGCATGGACGAGCGTTACGACATGGTCCGCACGGTCCGTGACGAGCGTTATCGCTACATTCGGAATTACCTGCCGCATCGTATCTATGGACAGCACATCGCATATGCGTGGCAGGCGAACGGTTATCGCGCTTGGGAAACGGCGTATCGCGCCGGCCGTCTCAACGAACAGCAAGAACGTTTCTGGCGGGAGAAACCCGCGGAAGAGTTCTACGACCTCGTCGCCGATCCGGATCAGCTGAACAATCTGATCGACGCTCCAGAGCATCGACAGCGAATCGATGCGATGCGCACGGCGCTCGACGAGCACATGCTCGCCGTCAACGACAACGGCTTCATTCCCGAAGGATCGCCGCTCGAGGGCTACGAAAACAGCAGGGTGCCGAATGCCTATCCGCTCCGCCGCATCATGGCGCTCGCTGCAACCGCTATTCAAAGAAAACCGGAAAATGTTCCTCGGCTCATTGCGGCACTAAGGGACGACAATGACGTGATCCGGTATTGGGCAGCGCAAGGATTGCTGATGCTGCGCAAACTGGCCAACGATGCTCTCGAGCCGTTGCGACGCTGTTTGAACGAGGATCCATCGCCCTCTGTTCGTATCGTGGCGGCGGAGGCGTTGACATGGATCGCCGAGCCTGAACCTTCGGTCCGCTATCTGAGCAAGGTGCTCGATTCGGAGAAACACCAGCGCATTCGCCTCCAGGCACTCGACGCGTTGACGTGGATCGGCCCTGCGGCATCGGCTGCGCTCGACTCCATCGAGCGCGCCATCGTCGATCCTCGAGCCGACGAGTATGTGCGCACGGCGGCTCGCTATCTGAGCCTCGTCTTGAAGGGGACTTACACTCCGGAATCGCCTGTCTACCAGGGCCCAGGGGCAAGAAGGAGCTGAGCCGATGAACGAACGCGCAGCGCGGTTGCGCGGCATGCGCCGGCTGCCGGGCGGCGAGTTCACGATGGGTTCGGACCGCTTCTACCCGGAGGAGCGCCCGCGCCGGCGCGTTCGCGTCGATGGGTTTTGGATCGACGAGACGCCGGTGACGAACCGACAGTTCGCGGCATTCGTGGAGGCAACGGGCTACCGCACGCTCGCCGAACGAGGCGTCGGACCAATCCCTGGTGCACCGAGCTACGCGAGCGTGCCGGGATCTCTCGTGTTCGAACCGCCTGACCCGGCACTTTCAGTCGCCGATGTGCTCGACTGTTGGAAATTCCGTCCCGGCGCGAACTGGCGTCATCCATTGGGCCCGGACAGCTCGATTCGCGATCTCGAAGAGCATCCTGTGGTGCACATCGCTTACTGCGATGCCGAAGCCTATGCCGCATGGGCAGGCAAGGCGCTACCGACGGAGGCGGAATGGGAATACGCGGCGCGCGGCGGGCTCGAGGATGCCGAATATGCATGGGGCGATGAGCTCGCGCCCGACGGTGCGATGCTCGCCAATTATTGGCAGGGCGAATTTCCATGGCGCAATTTGTTGCTCGACGGTTGGGAGCGCACGTCTCCCGTGCGCGCATTTCCGCCGAATGGCTTCGGACTGTACGACATGATCGGCAACGTTTGGGAATGGACGTGCGACTGGTATGCACCCCCACGCGCCGATCAGGAAAGCAAGCGCTGCTGCATTCCGACGAATCCCACTGGCGGCGCTGAAGAGGACAGCTACGATCCCGCATTGCCGGTGTGTATCGGTCGAAAGGTGTTGAAGGGCGGTTCGCATCTTTGTGCCGCCAACTACTGTCAGCGCTATCGTCCCGCCGCGCGTCAGCCGCAAACGATCGACACATCCGCCAGTCACATTGGATTTCGCTGCGTCGTGCGCGAGAAATGATCTCGAGCCTCCTTCCGGGAGCTCGAGCTCACCACACAGCGCACACCTGTTGCGCTCGTTGCAACATTGACCGCGAGCACCCTCCCGTCGAGGCGCAATCCTCCTACGATTTGGGGAGACCACTTCACTGTGCGCGAGGAGATTTCATGCGAGCACCCGGGTATTCGCGGTTCATTTCGACGTTTTGGGGATGCGCGGCGTCGGCCGTGTTATTCGCGACGCCGATTGCGATGGGCCACGATGCCCAGGCGCCCTGGATGGATTCGCGCCTCTCGCCGGATGAGCGAGCGCGGCTCGTCGTCGAACAACTGACCATCGACGAAAAGATCTCTCTCGTTCCCGCCTCACAGGCCGGAGATGCCGGAGCCTCCGCCGGAAGCACGCGGCGGCGCGGGTTTCATTCCCGGTATCCCGCGGCTCGGCATTCCGCCGCTGCAGTTGCAGGGTGCCGGCATGGGCGTGACAGGCCAGCTCACGAGCGGCGAATCGACCGTGTATCCCTCTGCGCTCGCGCTCATGGCCACGTGGAACGAAGAGCTTGCCTACGACTACGGCCGCACGCTCGGACGCGAGTTGCGCGACAAAGGATTCAACGTGCACCTCGGCGGCGGCGCGAACGTGATCCGCGAAGCGATGGGCGGCCGCAACTTCGAGTACGGCAGCGAAGATCCGTTTCAACTGGGCAAGATGATCGCGACCGTGCTTCGGGCAACTCAGGACCAGCGAGTCATCGCGACGGTCAAGCACTATGTCGCCAATTACCAGGACACGAATCGTCACGGCATGAACTCGATCATCGAGGAACGCGCGTTGCACGAGATCGATCTGTTGCCGTTCGAGATCGCGGTACGTGAGGGCGGCGTCGGCTCCGTGATGTGCTCGTATAACAAAGTGAACGGCGTCTATGCGTGCGAGAACGAGTACTTGCTCAACACGGTTCTCAAAGGCCAGTGGGGCTTCAAAGGCTGGGTGATGTCGGATTGGGGCGCCGCACGCTCCACGGTCGAATCCGCGAACGCAGGCCTCGATCAAGAGTTCTTCCGCAAGCGCTATTTCAGCGAGCCGCTCAAGCAAGCCGTGCTGAAAGGCGACGTACCGGCATCGCGTCTCGACGACATGGTGCACAGGATTTTGCGCACCATGTTCGCCGTGGGCGTTATCGACCATCCGCCCGAGGTGAAGGCCACGGACCTCGAGACGAGCTTCGAGATCGCACAACGAATTGCAGAACAGGGCATCGTGCTGCTCAAGAACGACGGCTTGTTGCCGCTCGATGCGAGACGCTTGAAGTCGGTCGCCGTCATCGGTGCGCATGCCGACGTCGGTGTGATGACGGGAGGCGGCTCATCGCGCGTGCTGCCGATCGGCGGTAATGCCTATGTCCCGCAGCCGGAGCCGGAAGATGCATTGCAGCGCATGCTCACGGTCATCTGGGCGCCCTCATCTCCGCTGAAGGCAATCGCCGCGAAAGCGCCGCGGGCGAAAGTCGTTTATGAGAGCGGCGAAGACCACGACGCAGCTGCGAAGCTTGCCGCCCGAAGCGATGTTGCGATCGTGTTCGTGCACCAACATCGAACGGAGACCCGCGACGTACCGAACCTGTCGCTGCCCGATAATCAGGATGCGCTCGTCGAGCGCGTCGCTGCTGCGAACCCTCGCACCATCGTCGTCATCGAAAGCGGCGGCGCTGCGCTGACGCCGTGGTCCGGCAAAGTGGCAGGCATCTTTGCAGCGTGGTATCCGGGACAACGCGGTGGAGAAGCGATCGCGAACTTGTTGTTCGGCGATGCGAATCCATCGGCGAAACTTCCGATCACGTTCCCGCGCACGGAGCAGGATCTGCCGCGCGCTCAGATTCCCGATTACCGGCCGCCGAAGCCGAACATGACCACTGCGGACCTCGCTGCCGCGTGGCCGCTGGATGTGAATTACTTCGAAGGGCTCGCCGTCGGCTATCGCTGGTTCGATTCGACGAACCGCACGCCGGAGTTCCCGTTTGGATTCGGACTGTCGTACACGACATTTCGCATCGAAAATCTGCACGTCAACGCGAACGGCTGCGAAGTGCGGGTCAGCTTCGATGTCGTGAATACGGGCAAGCGAGCGGGCGCCGAAGTCGCGCAGGTCTATCTCGGTTTTCCTCGAGATGCCGGCGAACCGGGGCGCAGACTCGCAGGTTGGCGCCGCGTGAAGCTCGAGCCCGGTCAGCGCGAGCGTGTCGAGTTGACGCTCGACAGACTCGCGCTCTCGATTTGGGACGTGGACGAGGACGCGTGGCGAATCCCGACCGGAGAATACCGTGCATTCGTAGGCTCCTCTTCGCGCGATCTTCCGCTCGAGGCGCGCTTCACCATCGATGACGCGTCGCGGTGATCGCGCAAACGTCGATCGACGGGATTCGGGTGCCTTCAGCGGATCACATGAGCATAGATTTCTTTCGCAATGCTCATGCAGCGCTCGATGAGCCACGCGCGCCGAGTCGGCGTGAGGCTCCGTGCAGCGGCGACGACGCCGATCGCCACGTTGGTCACGCCGCGAGGATTGACGATGGGCACCGCGATGCTGCCGTAGCCCGGGATCAGCTCTTCGCTCTCGAACGCGTAACCTTGCTCCCAGCAGGTCTGAAGCTGCTTGAGCAGTGTCTCGAAGCAAACGTTCGTGTGACGCGTGTACTGTCGCAGCCGCTGGCAGCGATACAGCCGGCGCAATTCCTCGCACGAGAGGTTTGCGAGAAGCATGCGGCCGGTGGCGGTCGCGTGCGCATCGTAAGCTGCGCCGACTTCGAGCGGCACGGGCGGTGCATCCGGACTCGCGATGCAACGATGAAAAATGACGCTCACGCCTTCCAGCGAGCCGAGCGTGGCGATCTCGCCTGTTTCGGCGGCGAGTCGCTTCAGGAACGGCTCGGCGTGCCACGCATTCGTGCTCATCAAACGATTGCGCGAGCCGAGCCGCAGGCTCATGTATCCAAGCGCGTACGCCTTCGTCTCTTCGTTTCTATGGATATAGCCGAGCCGCTCGAGCGTTTGCAGGATGCGCAGCACGGTCGAGCGATCCATGCCGAGCGCGTGGCTGATGCGCGTGAGACGCACCGGTGCCTGACGCGACCACAGGTATTCGAGAATGCGCATCGAACGTTCGATCGTCTGATGCGATGTGGGCTGAGACGCTGCGGTTCGCCGCTGCTCGGCGCGACCGATCGGACCGGTCGGCGGCATCAGACCCGTACGTATGCCCTCGGTGGCTCGAGGTGTCGATGCGATCGAAGACATAGTCATGCGAGCCTCCGTCACTCGAAAAATGCGGCGCGCCTGGTCAGATGTTGACGCGCCCGCTGTCGACGACGAGCGTCTGGGCATTGACGTAGACGCTCTCGTCACTGATGAAAAAGAGGGCGGCATACGCGACTTCCCACGCGGTCGCCATACGGCCGAATGGCAGTTGCGTGAGATTGCGCGAGGGGCGCGCCGCGCTTGCAGCTCGACCCATCGGCGTGTCGACGAGCCCGGGCGCAACGCTGTTCACGCGAATTCCTTTCGGTGCGCCTTCCAAGGCAACGTTGCGCATGAGTCCGCCGAGCGCCGCCTTCGACGCGTCATATCCCACGTGGCGCGTACTCGCCTTCAAAGCTGCCGTGGAGGAGATCAGGACGATGGCGCCGCCGGGCTCCAGCACATCCAACGCTTCGCGGCAGCAGAGCATCGGGCCGCGTAGATTGGTGTCGATCGTCTTGTCCCAATCGTCGAGCTTCAGATTCTTGATCCCGAGCTCGCCGGCGCCGATTCCGACGTTCACGACCATCGCATCGAGTCCGCCCATCGTGCGCGCGGCCGTTTGAACCATGCGGATGACTTGCTCCTCGCTGCACACGTCCGCCTCGATGGCGAAGGCACGACCGCCTTCGCGGGCGATCGCCGTCACGGTTTCCTCCGCGCTCGCGAGATTCACATCCGCAACTGCGACGTACGCCCCCTCGCGGGCGAATAGACGGCACATGGCCCGGCCGTTGCCGCATGGATCGGTTGCCGGATCGAAGACACGCTGGCCGCCGCCGACTACCAGGACGCGCCGGTCTTTCAAACGAGCGCGTCCGGGCGCTTCGCCGCGCGATTCAGCACTGAGTGGACGAACGAACGGAGCTGCGGCCGACATCGAAACCCCCCAACAAAGATGCCTTAATAACTTACTTGCTAGACGACAAGCAAGTATGGGTGCATTATAGGACCGGGAGGTACGAAGGCCACCGATGGCGAAAAGAACAGTTGCGCGGGCTGCAAGCGCCAAGCGTCAGCGCGTACGAAGAACGCAGGCGGCGCGGCGCGCTGAAGCCGAGCGCCGGATGATCGACGCCGCCGTGAAACTGGTGGCGCAGAAGGGCTTGGACTCTTTGACGCTTGCCGCGGTCGGCGTCGCGGCGGGGTACAGCCGCGGCTTGCCCACGCATCATTTCAAGAGCCGCGCGGCGCTCGTCGCCGCGCTGACGGATTCGATCGCGCAGTCGTATGTCGCGCGCGTGCAGACGAACGTGCCGGCGCGCTCGCCGCTCGAAGACCTGCTCGGCTCGATCGAGTACTACCTCGGCGACGTGGAGCGGGATCCCGTGCAATGGCGCTCTTTCATGGCGATCGCGAACGCGGCGCTTACGGATAAGGATGCGGCGGCTGCGCTATCCAAGGTGAATGCACGCGCGATTGCTGCTTTCGAGCGGCGGCTGCGCGCAGGGATAGAGGCCGGGCAAATCCGCGCCGATCTGGAACCGCGCGCAGAAGCTGCGTTGATCCTCGCAACTTTGCGCGGACTCGCTGCGCTCTCGCTGACGGATCCGAAGAACCAAGATTTCCGACAGGCACGCGCCGCTTATCTCGCCGCAGTGCGCGACCGATTGCAGAAGCGCTAGCAAGTAGCGAACCTGCGTGAAAGCGGTTCACGGACGAATCCGCAGGCTCTCCTCGAGGTGGCGATATGCATCGGTCGCCGCCAACGTCCAGCTGTTCCCTATGAGGAACGACGGTTCGAACGCTCTTCGTCGTTTCTCGGCCTACGCACTTCGCGAACGCTCACTGTTGTTGTGACTGGTGCAACGAAACGCGGAGTTCGGTTGCCGCTTGCAACGCGGCCCGTACATTGGATGCGCGCTGCCCGATCGAACAGCCTCGATCGTCTGCAGCGTCGTGCACGACATGGGGGACGCGAGACATGCGCATTATTTCGAATTCGAACGGGTTCCGATTCGCGAAGCCGCTTTGCGGTGTGGCACTGGCCGCGGCTTCGCTGCCAAACGCGATACATGCGCAGGATGGCGCATCGCTCGCGCTCGAAGAAATCATCGTGACCGCCGAGCGACGCGAACGTTCGCTGCAAGATGTTCCGGTCGCAGTGACCGCGCTTTCCGGCGACACGATCCTCAACGTGAACCTGAACAGCGTTCAGGATCTGCGCTATGTCGCGCCGAGCCTCACGTTTCGTGAAGGCGGCGGGCCGCGCGGCGAAGGTTTCAACGTGCGCGGTGTCGGTACGCAAAGCTTCTCCGACGGCGTGGAGCAGAGCGTCGGCATCGTGGTGGACGGCGTCGTCATGGGCGCAACCGGCATCGGCAACAACGCGCTCGCCGACATCGAGCGCGTCGAGATACTGCGCGGTCCGCAGGGCACGCTGTTCGGTAAGAACGCCTCGGCCGGCGTGATTTCAGTGGTCACGCGCAAGCCCGAGCTCGGCACATGGGAGGCGAAGGCAAATCTCAGATACGGCGAACACAACGACCGCAATCTGCAAGGTGTCATCAACGTGCCGTTCGGAGATACGAGCGCGCTACGACTATCCGCCTACAGCACGCATCAAGACGGCTTCATCACGAATCTCGTGACCGGACAGGACAACATCAACGAAAAAGATGAATATGGATTTCGAGGCAAATGGCGTTGGCAACCAAGCGATAGATTCGAACTGACGGTCGTCGCCGATTACGCGCTGCGGGATCACGACTGCTGCGTCTCGACGCCCCGCTCAGCGGGCGTGGGTGCGAATCCGTACGCGCCTTACTGGGCGGAATACGGGGTCGAGCCGGCGCCGAACCTTCATTACGTGACCCTCGATGGGCATCCGTCGAATGGCAAGGTTGCGCACCAGTACCTACGGGATCGAGGTATATCCGGCGAGATGAATATTCGCTTCGGCGAATACACGCTCACGTCGATCACGGCTTATCGCAACTGGAATCAATCGAATCTGCGCGATTCCGACACGATCACCATCGACGTCGCCAACGTGAACACGGCGGAAGCCGAACAGACGCAGTTCACTCAGGAGCTGCGGCTGACTTCGCCAGCGGGCGAGCGACTCGAGTTCGTCGCAGGCCTGTTTTTCTTCGACTCGACGTTCGACAACGTCTCTGCGCAGGGCGGTTCGCTCTCGACAGCGATCGCACCGACAGGAAATCGATTCCTGCGCCAGTACGACAACGAGATGACGAACAAGAGCTATGCAGCGTTCGCAAGCGGCACGTACGCGGTTACGGACGATCTGCGGCTCATCGTCGGCGCCCGTTACACGCACGACGAGATCGAGATGGATCTTTATTCCTTTTACGATCCGAACTATCTCGGGCTGACATACTCCGGATGGCCGGGGCAGACGTTCCCGCTGCGGCTCAGAAACTCGGCGAAGGAAGAGGACGTCTCCTGGAAGATCGGTTTGCAGTACGACTTCAGCCCGGCCGTGATGAGCTACGCCACGGTTTCGACCGGCTATAAGGGACCGACGTTCTATGCATCGCTCGACTCCAGTCCGGAAAAGTCGAGCACGCCGGTGGCGCCGGAGCTGTCGACCAACTACGAGATCGGTCTGAAGTCCCAGTGGTGGGATGACCGCCTGCTCTTGAACGTGGCGTTGTTCCTGACGACGTTCGAAGACTTCCAGACGACGCTGCGGATGAACGTGAACGGCCTGCCGACCAGCACGCTAGCCAACGCCGGCGAGCTGCGTACGCGCGGCGTCGAGACCGAAGTGGTCGCCCGTGTCCACGACACGCTCACGTTATCGGCCGCAGTGAGCTACATCGATGCCACGTTCACGGACTTCAAAAACGCGCCTTGTTACACGAACCAGCCTGTCTCGACGGATCCGCGCACCGGCTGTGCCGTCGTGGACGGCGTCAGTCAGACGGATGCGACCGGCAACAGGGTCGGCGGACAGTCCGATTGGTACGTGAACGTTGCCGCGAACTGGCGCATGCCCATTGGCGCAAGCTACGAGGTGAGCGCGTACGCGAACTATTACTGGCGCAGCGCTTTCAATTTCTCGAGCGTCGGCGACCCGAATCTCGAGCACGAGGCTTACGGCATTCTCAATGCCAACGTCGGTTTCGGCGATGTCGACGGTCGCTGGAAGGTGGGCCTCTACGCCAAGAACCTGCTCGACAAGCAATTCGCCCCGTTGCTCGGGCGGCAGCTCACGAACGACCCCGGTCATGCGACGGTGCAGTGGCTGTCGACGGATACGTTCCGAACCGTCGGCGCATTCGCCGATTTCAGGTTTTGATGGCCAGTCGCCCTGAATCCTGCAGTCTTCCGGTGAAAAACTGCTTGCCGGGTTCGCCGGAAGCTGCAGGCTCGTTTTGGGTTACTGTCGCACGGGCGGCGCAGTGATTGCACAAACAGGTGCGGCCGCGGCCTCGGCTCCGCGGTTCGGGCGTCGCGGCGCTTACACGGTCGTCTTGCTGTGCGTGATCTATACGCTCAGCTTCATCGATCGTCAGATCGTCAATATTCTCGCGGAGCCGATCAAACGCGACCTCGAACTCAAGGATTGGCAACTCGGACTTCTCACGGGGCTCGCATTCGCGATTCTCTATACGACGCTCGGCGTTCCGATCGCGCGACTCGCCGAGCGCTTCAACCGTGTTCGAATCATTGCCGCCGCGCTCGCCCTGTGGAGCGGATTCACGGCCGCCTGCGGGCTTGCTCAGAGTTACGCGTGGCTCCTATTGATGCGAGTTGGTGTCGGTGTGGGGGAGGCTGGTTGCAGTCCGCCGGCACATTCGCTCATCGCGGACGTCGTTCCTCGGGAGAAGCGCGCATCCGCGCTTGCGCTGTACTCCATGGGTATTCCCATCGGCTCGCTGCTCGGCCTTGCGCTCGGCGGCGTTCTCGCCGACGTGTTCGGATGGCGTACGGCATTTCTCGTCGTCGGGTTGCCGGGCGTGGCCGTCGCAATCTTGGCGCTCAGCACATTGCGCGAGCCGCGGCTCGATCTACCGGCAACGAAGGTGGGGCAAGAGGTGCCCACGTTCGCTGAGGCCATCGATGAATTGCGCGCTTGCCGTTCGTTCTGGTTGCTCGGCGCCGGTGCGGCGTTGATGGCGTTCATCAACTACGGCAAGGTGGCATTCTTCGGATCGTTCTTCCTGCGCATTCACGGCACAGAGCTCGAAAGCTTCGCCGGGTCGCTGAACGAGCTGCTCAACACCAATCTCGGTCCCGTTGCGTTCGTCGGTGTCGTCTTCGGGATCATGACCGGCGCGTTCGGCGGATTGGGCACGCTCGTCGGCGGGTGGCTCGCAGATCGCGCTGCGCGCAGGGATGTACGCGCCTACGCAACGATTCCGGCGCTCGCTGCGCTGTTGCAGCTTCCGTTTCTCGTTTCAGCGCTTCTCGTGCCAGGACCTGCTGCCGCCTTCATCTTGATGGTATTTCCGGCGGCGCTCTCGGCACTCTGGTACGGGCCCGTCTTCGCGGCAGTGCAAGGTATTGTCAGGCCGCGGGTACGCAATACCGCAGGTGCGATTCTGCAACTCGTAATCAATTTGGTCGGGCTCGGACTTGGTCCGCTCGCGGTCGGTTTGTTGAGCGACCTGTTCGCAGCTCGCGTGGGCGATATCGGCGAAGGTCTGCGCTGGTCGCTGATCGTTTGCGCTTCGGCAAGTGCCGTTGCGTTCATTTGCTTTCTGCGCGCGCGTCGCAGCCTCGCGCAGGATCTCATCAGTTGAGGAAGCTGCATGGCGAGAATTCCGTACTTCGATCCCGCGAGCGCATCGCCTGTCGAACAGGCACACGCACGAAGCCGCGGCTCGCTCAATCTCTTTCGAATGCTGCCCTACGCCGGAATGGCGGCGCCCGCCTATTTGTCGCTGGGAGGCGCAATCTTGCGAAGCGGTGAGCTCGACGCGCAGCTTCGCGAGCTGGCTATTGTTCGTGTGGGCATCCTGACGCGTGCGACTTATGAAGTGCATCATCATCGCCGGCTTGCTGCGATGGTGGGATTGAGCGACGAAAAGATCGAGGCGATCGAGCAGGGGGCCGAATCGGATGTGTTTTCCATGCTCGAAAAGCTCGTGCTCCGGTTTACCGACGAGCTCGTGCACAACGTCAAGGCGCCCGACGATCTTTTCCAACAGCTGCTCGAGGCGATCGGCCGGCGCTCGCTCGTCGAGCTCGTGCTCACCATCGGGTTCTATCTCATGGTCAGCCGCTTTCTCGAGAACTTCGAGATCGAAGTCGAGACCACGCTGCCCTGAGAGGCTTCTTGGGTTCTGCGAGCGAGCGTCAGCCCTTCGTCCTGAACGCGTTCTGCAACATCGCGACTGAGAATTCTGCGCCGACGTTCGCGCCCGTGGCGTAGCGGTACAGCGCTGCCGAATAGACGCCCTGCAGCGCTGCCTGCACCAGTCCAAGCACGATGCAGACGAAAACGAAGGCGATCGCAAAAATGATGAGCGCTGGGTTACCCGTCTGCGCGGCGAAGAATAGGAACGATACGCCGAGAACAATTAGGGCGGCGTAGAAGTCGATAAACACCAACCCGATGCCGGCATTGCCGATGATGTTCTCGCCCCACGTCTTCTTCAGAAGCGCAGTGCTCCCAGCTTCGCGAGGACCGCGCAAACATCTTGTGTCCTCCCTTAGCTCTTGTTGTAGTGTGCTTCGCTAGCGAAGCTCCGCGCGCGGGCACGACTCGCCGCGCAACGTTCGCCGCGGACCGGTGACGATGCAGGCGCCTTGAGCGATCTCCACGCGGCACGTCGTGGCCGATACCTCGCCGTCGCATTTGGTGTCCAACGTCCATGTGCCTTCGGGCTCCGCGTTGGTGCGCCACTTCGAGCATTGCTCCCGGCGAAACGCCGGATCCTTGACGAGCTGCTCGGCATACTCGCTCAGGATCATGAACACGGATTCGCATTCGACGGTACTCGTGCACGTTCGCCGCTCGAGGATTTCACCGGCAAGGCTTCCGGTTTCTCGTTCCGGCTGCGCGCACAACTCGACGCTGTATTCGGCGGGTTGATCCCCCAAGAGCACGAGCTCGCGCTCGATCGATTCCAATCCCGGGCCGGAGGCCGTCACGCGATAGGTTCCAGGCGCGAGCTGGACGACGTCGCCGGACTTGGCTGAAACAGGAGTCGACGACTCGAGCGAGTCGCGTATTTCGAATCGCACTTGCGAATCGGGACTCTCGAGTCGCAAGGCGACAGCGGCGAGCGGCGCAGGCGCTTGGATTGTCTGGTCAGGCGCGGCTTCCGGAGTACTCGTTTCAGCGGTGCTCTCTTCAGGAGTGCTCAATTCCGGAGTGCTCGCTTCAGCACTTTGCGGGATCGATTCCTGCTCGGAGCTTGCCGGAGGCGCTGGAGCTTGCGCCACTTCGGCGTTCGTATCCAAGTCGGTCGTCGGCGCTATCGGCTCTGGCTCGACATGCTCTTCGGGTAGCGGGCTCTCGACTTGCGCAGGCGTGGGCTCGCTGCGACCGGATGGCCTCCAGAAGAACCACCACGCAAGCGACAACACGACCGCGAAGCAGACGCTCACCGCGAGCACCAACGGCCAAAGCGGCTGCGATTCTTCGCGCACGGGTCGTCGGTGCGGCCGCGTCGCAATGATCGGTTCCAAGTCGTCGCGATCGTCTTGCATATCCCAATCTTCGCGCAATGCAGCGCAGGACAGAAGACGACTAACAGTTACCAAGCGGGCGTGTAGGCGGCGACGGCCTCGGGAAGCGGCGAAAAAAAGTCACTTTAGGTCATCGCTGCGTTGAGCGCGGCGAGCACTCGCTCGGGACGGAACGGCACGCGACGTATGCGCACGCCCGTGGCGTCGTAGATCGCATTGGCAACTGCGGCGATGACGGGTTTGTGGCTCGTTTCGCCAGCACCATAAGCGGGTAGATCGGGGCGATTCGGGTTCGGATCGCCGTTGACCAGCACGACCTCGATACTTTCTGGCGTATCCGAATGGCGCAACGTCGGATGCGATACCCAATCAACGCTCGTGACCTTCTCCGTGTCGAACTGCACTTCCTCCCATAGCGCACGGCTCAACGCGTGCAGCATGCCGCATTCAACGGTGTGACGGAGACCCTCCGGATTGATCGCCAACCCGCAGTCGTGCGCGCACACGAGGCGCTTCGTCCAGACCTTGCCCGTCTTGCGATTCACTTCGACCTCGGCGATGACGGCGACGATCGTGTTGTTGCGGTACGTGTACGCAATGCCGCGGCCCGTCAGGATTTCATCGCGCGAAGTGCTCACGCGTTGACGCGGTGCGGGACGTGGCTCCCATCCATATGCCTTCGCTGCGGCTCGAACGACGGCGAGCGAGCGTGCCTTTCTGAATACACGGTCCTCATTCGCGCGTTCGATCATGTCGAACCGGAATTGCACGGGATCGGCTTTGGCCGCCGCCGCGAGCTCGTCGATGAACGACTCGAATGCAAACGTGACCTGAGGCCCGTTCGGATCGCGAAGGTTGCCGGTGCGAAGCGGCGTCTCCCAGATCATCGGCAGAGCGACGACGCGCGTCGTCGTACGACGGTTCGGGATCGCGTACATTACCGACGGTGCTGCCGCACTACCGGGAGTCGGACGATCGCGGCGAATTCCCATCAATTGGGCGATCAACACCGTATCGGGTTCGTTGTAGCCGGCATCGCCTGCGGTATCTGGCTGGGTTTGAGTCCCAAAGCGGCACGCGTGCT
>CALEKY010000125.1 GCA_937902995.1 uncultured Sinobacteraceae bacterium | reverse complement strand
GACGTGTCGTCGTACGCGAGCGCGACGGCGCCGCCCTGCGGGATCGTGATGTCCTTCCCCGTGCCGGTGACGATGCGGTTCGTCGACGTGGAAAGAGCGCTCTCGTTGGCGAGGACGAGCGCGCCGCCAGCCGCGAACAGCCAGAGCCGCCGCCGATCGGCGCCATCCGCGATACCGGTCACCGTCGCAGAGTTCGCGAAACGGATCGCGCCTGCGAGGGTTGTCCCGTCCGTGCTCGCGATGTTGTTCAGCGTGCCGCTGCCGGTGTTCGCGATCGTCGGACCGACCCCCGTCGCGTCGCCGCTGGCCGAGATCGTGACCTTCGTCGCGTCGGTCGTCGGGTCGTCCTCGACCGTGATGTCGACGCCCTCGCCCTGGACGAGCTCCAGCGTCGGACGCTCGGGGTACTCGACACCGAGGAACCGCAGCACCCAAGGTCCGAAGAAATAGTCGAGCCACGTTCGCTTGCGAGCCATAGGTCACCTCACGTTGCCAGCCCGAGGTCCGGCGCGCCGCGGACGTGACTCATGTACGCGTACGACCGCGTCAGGGCCAGGAAGCCGTTCGCCTTCGGCGCGACGTAGACGCCCTGTCCGTCACTCGCTCCCGTGTCGAAACCCTGCGGCGTGCACCTCCACGTCTCGCCGCCGTCGAGCGAATAGTAGAGGTACACACCGACGCCGTTCCTCAAGCCTTGTGCGATCCAGAGCTCGCCGATCGCTCCGAAGGAGCGTCCGGAGAAATGAACGTCGGTCAGCGACGCCTTCAGCGTCCAGTTAGCGCCGTTGTCCGCGCTCTCGTATATGCGCGTGTAGTTGAGCGGCGCGGTCACGAAGAGCAGCCACCGATCCGTCGTCGGGTTGTAGTGGATCGCGCCGCCGAACGAGAGCCCCGGCGATGGGCCGCCTGGCAGAGGATACTCGGCGGGAGTCGACCACGACGCACCGCCATCATCGCTGTATCGCGTGATGAGCGTGTAGTCGACTCCGGCCGTCTTGATGTAGCTGATGACGATGCGGCACGTGTCCCGCCGCATGTGCAGTCGGGGGCGCGCGAAACCGCCGTCGCCCTCGATGGTGGATTGCGACCACGTCGTACCATTGGCGCTTGTCGCGGCAAGGATCGTCCCCGTGGCCGTTCCGCTGACAACGAGCCAGTTCCCGTTGACGTGGTCGTAGACAGCGCCCGCAGGCACGGAGGCAGCGGACGAGAACGCCGTTTGGACCGACCACGAGCCGCCGAGGCGCATGAACACCTTCGGGGTGTCCGTGGTGACGATCATGTCACCGTTGGAGGCGTAATCCGCGTCCCAGCATTCCTCGCCATCATCGACCGAGTCGATGAGGGAGTCGGTCGACCAGCTCTTGCCCCAGTCGTGGGAGGCGCGAACTTCCGCGGTACCGCCGACGCCGCCGACGATGTACCAGCGGAGATCGACCGGGTTGTAGACGGCAGCTCGAAACGCATCCGCCACGCCTGGGAAGGCGACCTGCAAATTGAGGACGGAGAGGTCGACGTCCTCCTCGAGTTGACCGGTGCGCGCCGAGAGCGCGTCATGACCGGCCTTCAGATACGCGGTCCGGTCGCCGAGGGCCTCGAGCGCGACGTTTACCGCTGCGGCCGTCGGCGGGTCCGCGTCGTCCGGGATCGTATAGTCCTCCGGGTAGTTGTTCGGGTTGCCTGCGTATTGCTCCGCCATGATCTACCTCGGCTCCCAGTAGCGGCACGTCGTCGTGTTCCGCGCCACGACCTGCGAACCGCCGACGTTGATCGACCACGCGCCCCACGTACCGTCTGGCATCGAGGCGGGCTCCTCCGGGTCGAACAGGCTCTCGTCACTCGTCCAGATGATGGCCCGCACGCACGTGTGAGCGGCCTTGCAGAGCTGCACGAGTCCCTTGATCGCGTCGACCTCAGCCATCTTCGCGAGGTGCCCGAGCGCGTACGTGCGATCGCCAGTGAGATCACCGAGCCCGCCGGGTCGGTGCTCCCATTGCGTCGACGTGCCTGACGTCGTGTAGACGACGATCCAGATGTCGCTCCACCATCCGGCGCGCTCGGGATGCGAGACGCTGTCCCAGTCCCACGCGGTCGACTCGTGCCGCGTGATGGTCCGGTCGGTGTCGACTGTCAGGCACTCGCCGTTGCGCCTGAAGACTCGGATCCGAGGATGGCTGCGCAGGTAGTCGTGGATCGCCAGCGGAAGCCTGTACGCGCTTCCGTTCTCCCTCGCACGGTCCACCCACGTCGCGAGCCTGCGCGCATAGTCCTCGTCGCTCTCGTCCTGGTTGCGGATGAGCCCGCGAGCGTCACCGATGTAGTCGAGCGCCGTCGGCGTCGCTTTGCCGACGGCTGCGAGCGACCCTTGCGCCGCGACCTCGATCGCGGCGTCGATGAGGAGCACGACGCCCCAGAGCAGCCTGTAGCCCCACGACGGCCCGATAGGATGGTGGTCCGCTAGCCACGACGGCACGAACCGATTGACGGTGTCGCGCAGATTCAGTCGCGCCGTCATCGGATCCGTACCTCCAGCGTCGTCGTGTTGACCGCCACTTCATTATGGGCAAGAGGGATATCGGCGCCGCCGATAAAGTCGACGTCGAACACCTCCGGGCTCGACTTGATGAGCGTCGCGGCGATCGCGTCGAGATACAGGTACCCATGGCCGTTGTCTGTCTTCGCGATGCCGCCGATCGGATACGTCGCATAGAAGTCCGCTAGCGCCGCCTGCGCCCTGGACCGGATGACAGACTCAGTCCCTCCCTGAGCCCAGACGATCACGCTGTGCGAGGTCGGAACCTGCACCGCGCCCTCGACGATCGACGTCACCGAGTCGGGCCTGGCCCAGCGCTCGATGGCCTCCCTGACAGCGGCGATCTCGTCGTTCGACGGCGTCCCGTTCGGGGTCGCCACGACCGTGCGGACCTCACCGACGGAGCTGTACCTCGATACCCGGACGCGGGTGATGCTCGTCGGCGTTCCGTCCGGCAGTGTCGCTGACAGCGCCGCGTACTCATAGGCGTCGCGCGGACCGAACGGCGACCAGGTACCCTTCTTCGCTCGCGTCCGGGACCTCAACTGCTCGTCGGTCTCAGCGTCGCGTCCGATGATGCTGGTGGGGTTCGTCACCGTCACGCCAGTCAGCGGCGTCTCGAGCTCGTCAAGCTCCCCTGGCGCGACCGAGCTTGCCGAGCCCGGCTCGATCGCCTGCACCTGCACCGTGATCGACGTGGGGCTGGACTCGCTACCAGGCCCGAGCACGAACGCCTCAGTGACACGGTACCTGGCGCCCGTGTTCGAGGATCGGATCACGAGCTCGTCTGCGCCGATGTTGTGACTCACGCTGCGCGTGTTCGTCAGCGTGACCGGCCCCGTCGCGAAGGTCGCTTCGATGCGCTTGACGCCGTAGACGTCCTCGACGTGCGCCGTGAGGTAGTCGCCCGTAGCGAAGTCTAGGAAGCCACCAGCCACGTTGTCTCGGACGATCGCCGCGCCCATCGCGCCGAATTCGGAGAGCGCGCCGAGGATGCTGCGTGCGACGCCACCTTCGCGCCACGACCTGGCGGGAATCTTCATCTTCTCGAGGACCGTCAGGAGGCCCTCGAAGATGTCGTCTGATGAGACTCGGCGGATGAGGACGTCGATCGGAATCATGCGACCCTCACGATGCCGTTGGGGGACATCTGCAATGCGATGGTGAGGAACTGGTCATCGACTTCGACCTGAAGATCGAGTCGATAGCTCTCCTCCTCGCCAGGGACCTTGGTAATGGTGCAGCGGGCGTCTGATACGCGGTCGTCGCGACGGATGCCCGCCTCGATCTCTCCCGCCAGCGTCGTCGGAAGCGGCTTGCCGAGATAGCTCTCCAGACCGAACCCCCAGTCCGGATCGCGGAAGAGCGACCCCTTGTGCGTGATGAGCCAGTGATAGATGTCCTGCGCGAGCACCTCGAGCGGGCGCACGTCGCGCGCGAACAGGTCCAGATCGTCACCGCACCGGATGTCGAGGTACTCGGTCATGTGGCTAGAACCTTCGTGCTCGCGATGTCGGTCGGCGGCGTCGCCGAGCCCGGAGCGATCGAATTGACGACCGTGGTGACGGCCGTGATCCACGAGGCGAGGCTCTCCGTCATGCGGACGACGGGCTTGCTCGTCGGGCCGGCGCCGCCAAGGAGGATGTTGATCGCCTGGGCGCCGATCTCGATGCTCGAGGTCGCGTCGAGCTCGAGCTTGAGCGGCCGCCATCCGTCGCCCTCGGGCGGCTCGTAGAACGCCACGAACGGCCGCCGCTGGTCGCCGATGAACCCGACGAGCACCTTCGAGCCAGGACGCAGCTCCGCCTTGTAGCCACTGATCCCGGCCCAGACGCTCGCGGGGAGCAGATCGGGCACGCCGTCGCTGGGCTTCACCGCGCGCAGATCCACGCGGTCGCCTCGCATCGTGAGGACCTGATACTCGTAGAGGCGCGACGCGGCCGCGCCCGTCGCCTCTCGTGCGAGTGCAGCGAGACTGTCCACGAGTTCGTCGACGGCGCCGACGCTCGCCGCGGAGTCGGCGAGCCAGAGCGTGCCGGTCACCGAGCCGCCCGAAACCATCGCCTCGACGGTGCGCACCGTCTTCGATCCGAAGCGATTATCGACGATGACCGTCCCCGGCTCGACTAGGACGGGACACGTGAAGCTCACGGTGCCGGCCCTCGGATCCCAGTCGAGGATCTCGAGTCCCGTCGGCGGCGTCACAGGAGGACGGACACCGACGCGCGTAATCCCGTCGAGCCCCACCCACCAGTCCACGCCTGCGTCGGTGAAGATTTGCGATGCTGGCGCGGCCCGCCGGACGAAGTCGAGTCCGACGATCTTCGGCTCGAGCACCGTCACGACCTCGCCGACCTCCGCCGCCGTCGTCGACGCGACGACCTGTAGCGGGAGCCCGACGGACGAGTTGTAGTGCTGCGGTCGCGTCTTCTTCGACCATCCGCCACCACCGCCGACAACGCGGACGAATCGCCTCTCTCCGAACGAGCCCGATCGCGTCGTGTCGACGGTCCCGACGAGCGCGATCCCTTCCGTGCTCGCGATCGCGACGCGGCCCGACGGCGTGACGAGCACGCCATCATGCAGCTCGATCTCGGCCGTCCAGACGCCGCTCCACGGCGCCGTCCAGCGCATCGTCGCGACCTCGACACCGTTGATCGTGAGGCTCATCGGGCCGCCTCCCTCGCCGCGAGTAATTCAGCTCGCACCGCCGCGAGCGCGCGATCGGCCTCCGTCTTCGGCGTGAGCGGTGCGCCCTTCTCGGGCGACGGGATGGCGCCTCGAGGCTTCACGAGCGCGTCCCTCGGCGGGCGGTACTCGAGGAGACCGATCGTGACGCGCCAGATGCCGTTGCTCTGCTTCTCGGGCTGACCAAACGACTCGACGGCGACCGCGCTGATGTCCGCTGCGGCGAGCACCGGATGCCTCATCTCGACGACGAGCGGCTTGGACGCCTTCGGCGGCTCGAGCGCCTTCGCGAACGCTGCCCACGCAAGGAAGTGCTCAGGGAGCCAGAGGTCGATCGTGAGCGTGAAGCGAGCTATGCCGCGGCCCCGGAACGTCGTCGTCGCGCCGGAGCGGCCGTAGCCCTCCTGCACGTCGTATTTGTACGGGACCTTCACGCCGGTCAGTGTCGCGCGCCCGGGCGACCGCATACCCGCTACGACGACGTAGTTCAGCTCGGGTGCAGTGGGGTCGATCACGCTGGCACCAACCCTCTCCGCGCAACCGCGTCACGGATCGCGCTCGTGAGTGCCGAGAGGAACTCCGGCGACTGCATCGCCTGCGCGTCGTTCGTCGGGGCGCCGTGGATGTGGACCTCGATGTTCGTCGTCGCGTTCGTTGTAGACGACACGGGAAGCTCAGGAGGCTCCACCATCCCGCGCACCGCTGCGTTCGCTCTCGAAGCTCCGCGCTCGACACCGTGCGCGTATCCCTCGCTGGTGAATCGGCCGTACTGCTCGAAAACCTTCGACGGGCTCTCGATCTTCAGCTCGCCGGTGAAGGACTTCTTGACCGCGATCGCCAGATTCTTGATTGCATCGCCGACAACCTGGTTTGCGGACAGAATGCCCTTCGCCAGTCCCTTCACGATCTCGACGCCGACGCCGAACCAGTTCTCGGCCTTCAGTGCATCTTTCACGAGCTTCTTCGTCTCGTAGTACGTAACGCCGAGCTTCAGCGCGTAGACGAGCAACCATTTCAGCCCTTCAACGAGGACGGGGATCGACTTGCCTGCGATGTCTACGAGCCCACCGCCGAAGGTCTCCATAAATGTCTTGATCGCGCTGCCGAGTGGAGCCTCCGGAGCGAGCTGGCCGAACGCGTATTGCAATCCCTTCGTGATCGGCGAGAGGTCGATCCCCGCCGTGAGCTGCATGAGCGCTTCCTTCAACTTCTTCGGGGCGTTCTCGAGCGAGAAGGCGTTCTGGAGGTTCAGCGCACCAAACTTCTTCTCCGCCGCCTTCCGGAGCGCCGCCGCACCGGCGTCGATCGTAACCTCGCCGTGGAGAAGTTCGGAGCGCGCCGCTTCGAGGCTCTTCTTCGTCCCCTCCGCGTACGCCCTCGCGACGTCGTCGAACTCGAGCCCCGTGCCCTGCAACTCTCGCAGTCCGAGGAACATCCGCCCGGTGTGCTGACCGCGCGTGATGAGGTTCTGCAACGCGGCTCCGGCGCTCGCGTCGACCGCGCCCGTCGCCTGCGCGACCGCGTTCATCGTGTCGACAATGGCCTTGCCGGACAGCCTCGTCTTGGATAGCTGGCGCGACAGCTCGTTCAGCTCCGCGGTCCCCTGCGGTACCTTGCCCGCAAGCACGGCGATTTGGTCGCCGAGCGCCTCGGCGTCCTTCGCGTTACCCAGCAGCGCTTCGCGCTGCCGCGCCATCTTCTGATGCGCCGCTGCACTCGCGATTCCGAACGCCGCGACGGCGGCGGCTGCACCGAATGCAGCTCCGCCCACTGCGACGAGCGCAGCGGCAGTCGCAGCACCGGCCGTCGCCACGGCACCCAGCATCGTCGACGCGCTCGGCAACACGCTCGCGAGATCCTGCTTCACCGCCTTACCGACTCCGCCGATGGCCGAACCGGCGCGTTTCCCGAAGCGATCTACTGCTCCTCCCGCTGGAGCGAGTCGCTTGCGTACCGTTTCGCCGACGGGAGCCAGCAGCGCAGAAACCTTCTTCTGAACCGGCTCGAGCAGCTTCGCGAGCCCGCGGCGTAGGTTCGGCAGCCTGCCGACTCCGGCACCGTATTTCTTCGCAGCTGCCGCGGCGGCTGTGTACGTAGTGCCTTGCTTAGCGAGCTCCTTCGTGAGCGCGGAGACGCTTGCGCGCGCTTCGTCGATGCGTTTCTTGATGGCCTCCTTCGCGGCCTTCACCTCGTCGGAATTGCCGCGCAACCGTCTGAGGTCGGCCGAGAGCGCCTTGATCTCGGCCTCGTACTCACCGATGGCCTGCGCGGCGAGGCGTGCTTCGGACGCAATTTCACGGGACGCCTTCGCGGCGTTGCCGTCGATGTTGATCCGAAACGTCGCCTCGTTCTCAGCCACGCTTTCTGTCCCTGGCCATCGTTACGGCGAGCACTGCGCACGCCGCGTAAGCCTTCCTCCGCTGCTCGATCGTCATCCGTCGACCGCCCGCGAATAGTTCAAACAGGCAGTCCGTCGCTACGCCCTCGTGCTCCAGTGCTCGGAACACGAGGTCCTCTATTTTTTTGCTTCCTCCTCGAGAGTGACCTTCGCGAGCTTGACCGCTGCGGTCGTGATAGCCGGCGCGAGCCCAGGGTTTTCCGCCATCAGCTTGCGGAGTGTGATCTCGTCCGGCTCGACCACGACGTTCACTGCGAGCGTCTCGAGCTGCGCTCGATCTCCCTCGGGCGCGTCCGACGACAGTGCATCGAGGTCGACGTCCTTCGGCTTGCGGACGACGAAGTTGCCTACCTTCGTCTCGAGAACGACGAAGTCGTGCCCGGGCCGCCCGAGCTTCGAGGAGAGCCGTTTCGACGTGCGCAGCGCCTCGAGATGCTGCCGCAGCGATGCGGCCTTCTCCTCTTCGAGACGCTGCTTCTCCTCGGCCTCGAGGGCCTTCAGTTCTTCGAGCTCTTCGGGGGTCAGCTTCATGGGGTCACCTCAGAGTGCGGGGATCAGGTTATTCAGGCCCTGGCCGTCCTCGAGGATCTGAGTCGGCTGTAGCTGGTACTGCTTCACGATCGCGCTCCCGTCGTTGCCGACCGTGCGCGACGGACGGCCCACGATGTTGCAGTTCATCAGGAGCACCGACCTCGTCCGGACGTCCTCGCGCATCGTGATCAGGAGCTGGAAGGTGACCGCCGACAGGTTCGCCGGATCGAGCGCGGGGAGCGATGCGCCGGTGCGGATCGCCATCTCGAACTGGAACGCGGCGTCCGCGTAGACACCGATCGACGCCGAGCACGTGTACGGACCCTCCGCCTTGCCGAGCGGCGGCCCGCCGTCGTTCATCGCGCCGACGAGCTCATGCGGCTTCTCATCGCTCCACTCGACCGAGTCCACCGCCGTGAAGCGATGAATGCCGTTGATGAGTACCGCGGTGGACGCGCGGGTAAACATCTTGCCGTTCAGTCGAACCAGGGTCGGAATGGGCATGGCGTCACCTCACGCAGCAGCCGCGAGCCGCTTCACGAGGCCCGCTTTGCCAATGAACTTCTTCGTGTACGCGAGCGGCACCATCTGCAAATCGAACGTGATGGTGTCCGTCACGAGGATGTTGTCCGTTCGCGAGATGAAGATCCGAATCGCCGAACAGCGACCCGAATCCTGGAACTCCGTCCGGAGCTCCGCGGTGATCGTGTCCTCAAGCGCCCTCGCTACGTCCTCACGGATACGGCCTGTGTCGGGGTCGACAAGCACCGCCTGAGAGAGCCTATTCTCGAAGAGCTTGTAGGCCTTCTCAATCGCTCGATTCAGAATCGCGGTGTGCTGGAAGTAGCGGAAGTCACTCCCAGGACCCGAGATCAGACGCGGGTTGTTGACGTAGACACCAGGCGTCACCGGCCGCCCGCCCCACGTGCGCAGCGTGGTGAACCCGAGCGCGTCGAGCCCGGGGTACCGGCGCTCGTCGTGGTAGTCGCGTGCTCCCTCGGCGGTCTCAAGGAAGACGCCCGGGAGCGCGCCGTCGGCTTTCGCCGCGGCGTCCTGCGAGTCGTCGATGATCATGAGTCGCGCGGCGTACGGAATCGACGACGGCAGCCGCAGGCGCCACCCGTTGACCTCGCTCACCAGCTCGCAGTAGTCGGCGCAGCACGAGACCTCGGTGCTCTGCACCGCCCCCGCGATCGCGGCGAGCGCCGCTTGATAGGTCGCTCGATCTTCGCTGTTAGCGATGTCGCGAGGCCGAGTGCAGGTAATGACCTCGGGGAACTTGCCGTCAGCCCAGAAGCTCTTCGCGAACGTGTCGAGCTGAGCGAGGATCGTCGCATCGGCGTCGGTGAGAACGAGCAGCCGGAGCCACTCGCCGGAGTAGTCGCGAAGCGCGGCGAGCGAGGCGCCGAGGTCGCTAGTCGAGATCTTGGGCGCCGTCGTCCGGCACGACCACGTGTCGCCGTCGAGCAGCGTCTCGCTGCTGTCCAGATCGAACTCGACGCCGCGTGCGCATTCGAGCGTCGTCGCCGTGCCGAGCGCCTGCGGCTCCGACCAGTTCACGCCGTTGTCGAGAGAGAACCGATAGGTGATACCGGCAGACCCGACGGTCCCGCCCTTGAGAATCTCGACGATGACGTCGTAATTCCCGTCAGGCGTCGACGACCCACCAGAAACCGACGACGAGCCGCTGACGCCGGAGTCGTCGATCGTTCCGTACGAGCCATCGGTCGTCGGATCCGACCGGATGAACACGCACGGCACTCCGAGCGAGAGCATGTACGCGCCTGCTTCGACAAGCGGACCGGACCCGAACGCCGCGACGAGGTCGTTCTTCGAGGAGAACGAGTAAGGCTTGTCGAAGTCTCCTTGGCTCGACGTGCCAATGATGGCGAGAATCCGCTCCGTCGCGGTCGCTACGCCAAGGTTTCCGTCGGTCTTCTGGATCGAAACGCTCGGAATCAAGGTTCACCTCCCTCGTCCTCCGGCTGCGGAGGTGTCTTCGGCGAGTGGATGACCGCCTTCGGCGTCGCTTCCGCCCATGCGCGGTCGAATAGCGGGATGTTCAAGACGAGCGTGGCGATGAGCTCGGCGCCATGCCGCCCGTCCTTGCGAGCGTCTTCCCATCGCGCGCTCGTCCACTCGCATGCACCGTAGTACGCGCGGTGGACTTCCTGCACGACGGCCTCGAAGATGTCGAAGCACCGTCGACGATGCGCGAGATCGCGTTCGGGGTTGCTCGGGTCGTATCCGGACACCGAGACGTCGAACACAAACATTGCGTTCAGGATCTGACGTCGCTCGTGCTCGTCCTCACCGATCCGCGTCGGTGGGATGAACGCAATCGGCTGCGCTGACGGCACGAACGCCACTCGGTTCGCCGAGCCAGAACCGAAATTCGTCTGCTGCTCGCGCGCGTTGATGCCGTCGACGACGAGGATGTCGGTGAACCCTCGTTCCCGGAAGCGTTCGCGGACGATGTCGACAAGCTCGACGAACATCAACCCACCGCCTTTTCGATGACGTGTTCGGCTGCCTTCTGGATGGCCTCGCGCACGCTCTCGGGAACGTCGCTCGGATTCGGCAGGATCTGCCTGCGCGGCGCGTGGAATTTGGACTTCTGACCAAGCTCCGCACGCCGCGCCGACGACTTCTTACGCAGTCGCTCGGCACCCTTCGTCGTCGAACTCCCGCCTGCGCCGTAGTGGTGAAACACCCACGGCAGACCGATGCGGAGCACGATGGCCGTGCCCTTGGTCGATGACTCGATCGCATCGGCAGCACCGCGGAGCGCTAGACCACCATCCTCCTTGCGTGGCGCCCACGCCTCGCCCGTAGGCGTCTGCGCCTGGCGAGCGGTCTCGCGCACTGCATCGGCAACGTCCTTCTCTGCCTCCTTCGCCACTGTCTCGTTCAGACGGCGGAGGTTCTCCACGCCCTCTATGAAGGCTTCGAGTGACGCGTATCCGCTCATCGGACGAGCTCCCTCTGCACATCGATCCAGTCGTAAGGGCCGGGCTCCGAGTAGCCGTATGGCCCGCCGTGCACGATGCCGGTCTTCGTCGTGTCGGCCCGCAGCGGAAGGTCGAACAGACCCGTTTCGGAGTCGGCCGCCTCGCGCATCTCTTCGAGCGCACGCTGTTCACGCTCGAGCAACGACTGAGCTTGCGCGTCGGATGGATCCCATCCGCGACCCTCGTACAGCTTCGGGATGACCAGAGCGACGAGCCATCGAAGAACGATCGCCGGCACCGGCGGGGCAAACGGCGCGTCGTATCGCTTCCGGAGTCGATCGTTGATCGTCGCCGAGCACGTCACGAGCTCCGCGTCGACGAACGCACGCCACTCGTTGCGACGAGCGACCATCACCGGGTCGGTGAAGGCCCCGGTCGGGTCGATGAAGTCGCCGCGCACGAGTGCCGCCTGCGCGGGTCCGACGCGCGCTGCGAGCTCATCACGATCGAGATACGAACCGGTGAGCGGCACTTGGAGTCTCCCGCGACCTCCGCGCCGTCAGACGTCAGGTCGCCTTGACCTTGAAGATCATGTACGGATGTCCGTACGAGCCAGCGCTGCGGCCGTCGTACGTCCACTCGAACTCCTTCCGACGCTGGAGCTCGACCTCGTTGTACGGAGCGTACGACGACAGGACGAAGTCCTCGCGCTTCTGGAAGACGAGTGGTCCACCCTCGCCGGGCATGAACTCACAGATCAGGTAGTAAGAGGTGTCGCTCGCAGAGAGCTCGCTCGCGATGATCGGCTCGATGCCGTACCTCGAGATCACGTTCTCGATGTTGCTCACGCCGAGGTACTTCGTATCGAGGATCTCGTGCAGGCGCTTCCGGAGTCCGACTCCGGCCATCGCGTACTTCACGGTGAGGTTTCGCGGCTTGCCGTTGGGGCCTTTGAGGCCCTGCACGTAGGCCACGGCCTTCGCGAAGTTGTTTGCCGCAGTATCGAGCTGCGCAGCGTTCGTCGAGTCGATCGGACACGCGCCGGGGTAGTCGCCGGACGCCGAACTCGTGAGAAGGTTCGCGTACGTCCCAGCGCCAGCGTTGAACGGATCGACGGGATGCGACGTCGAGAAAAAAGCGACGCCGTCGTATCCGGTCGCTGTCTCTCCAGCGGCGAGCAGATCGAACATGACATCCTGCGGCCACCGAGCTGCGAGCGCTCCCATCTGCCGCGCCCACGACGCCGCGTAGTCGAGTGCAGGCATGCCGCGGAGCTCGGGAGCCGCCATCATGTTGTCCTGGATCTCGTTCTTCGTGAGAACGAGACCAGCGCCGATGTCCTCGTTGACGATCTCGAAGTAGGTCGCAGCGAGATCGTCGTATCGCTTGTTTCCGCCCTGGCCCTCGCGATAGAGCTTCGCGGACTCGATCAGCCAGAAGAAGAGCTC
>CALEKY010000124.1 GCA_937902995.1 uncultured Sinobacteraceae bacterium | reverse complement strand
GCACGTCGCGGATCGTGAAGAAGTTGCCGAGCGACTTCGACATCTTCTCGTCGTCCACATTGACGAAGCCGTTGTGCATCCAATAGGTCGCGAATTGATCGCCCGTTGCAGCACACGACTGCGCAATTTCGTTCTCGTGATGCGGGAACTTGAGATCGGCACCGCCGCCGTGAATGTCGAAGCGCGAACCGAGCAGCTCATAGCTCATCGCCGAGCACTCGATGTGCCAGCCGGGGCGCCCCGGCCCCCAAGGCGAAGGCCACGACGGTTCATTGGGCTTCGCCTTTTTCCATAGAACGAAATCTGCCGGATCGCGCTTCGCTTCATCGACGGCCACACGCGCGCCGGCGCGCAGGTCTTCGAGCCGCTTGCCGGAGAGCTTTCCGTAAGGCGCGAACTTCGCGACCGAATACAACACATCGCCGTTCGAAGCCACGTACGCATAGCCCTTGTCGATGAGCTTTTGCGTCATCGCGATGATGCCGGGAATGTGTTCGGTGGCCTTCGGCTCGTGCGTGGGCCGCAGCACGCCCAATCGATCGTAGTCTTCGTGCATCGCTTGCGTGAAGCGCGCCGTCAACGATTGGATGGGCTCGCCGTTTTGCGCCGCCCGCTCGATGATCTTGTCGTCGATGTCCGTGATGTTTCGGACGAAGGTCACCTGATAGCCGCGAAACTCCAGGTAGCGGCGCACGACATCGAAGGCGATCTTCGAGCGCGCATGGCCGATATGGCAGTAGTCGTAGACCGTATCGCCGCAGACATACATTCGAACCTTGCCGGGTTCGAGCGGCTGAAAAGCTTCCTTCTGCCCGCTCAGCGAATTGAAAAGCTGCAACATAGCGTGGACCGACGTCCCGTGCACAAGAGCGGGCATTCTATACGCCTCGCCTCGGTCTGCGGGACTCGAGCGCCGAAACGGGAACGAGTCACCAACCAGCCGCAAGCCCGTCCGAGCGCTTTGGTAAGATCGCGCGCACGTTTCCTTTGTCCTCAGGTCCTATGCAGCGAGCGCTTCTTTGTCTGATCGCAATTGCGGCATGGCTGCCAATGGGCGCAGCACAGGCCCAGATGGCCAGTAACACCCTAGTTCGTATCGAAACCTCGATGGGCGATTTCGTCGTCGAGCTCGACGCCGTGCGCGCTCCGCTCACGGTTGCGAACTTCCTGGAGTACGTGCGCGCCGGGCATTACGAGGGAACGATTTTCCATCGCGTGGTCGGCAATTTCGTGGCTCAGGGCGGCGGCTACGACGAGGAATTCGCTGAGAAGCCGACACGGCCCGACATTCCCAACGAGTCCGGCAATGGTCTATCGAATCGGCGCGGGACGATCGGCATGGCCCGCACGAGCAATCCGCATAGTGCGAACGCGCAGTTCTACATCAATCTGACCGATAACCCGACTTTGGATCCTCAGCCGAGTCGTTGGGGTTATGCGGTGTTCGGTCGAGTCGTCGAGGGCATGGAAGTCGTCGACGCGATCGGTGCCGTCGCAACGGGCGAAGTCGGTCCGTTCGACAAGGATGCGCCGTTGAAACCGATCGTGATCCGCCGCATCGTCGTTGTCGAATAGCCCGCAGCAGTGACGACGCTCTTCATATCGGATCTTCACCTGGACGGCTCGCATCCCGAGATCACCGACCAGTTCTTGGGCTTCCTCGAGCACGAGGCCTCGCAAGCCGCGGGGCTCTACATTCTCGGGGATCTATTCGAGGCTTGGATCGGCGACGACGATCCCGATCCGGATAAACGACGCGTCGTTGAAGGTCTGCGGCGCCTGACTTCCGGCGGCGTCCCCTGCTTCGTCATGCACGGCAATCGAGACTTCCTGCTCGGACGCCGCTTCTGCGACGCCACGGGTGCGCAGTTGATCGACGACGGCACGGTGATCGACGTCCGCGGACGGAAAGTTGCGCTGATGCACGGCGATACGCTGTGCACCGACGATCACTCCTATCAGCGCCTACGCCGCATCGTTCGCAATCCGATCGTGCAATGGATCTTGCGTTCGCTCACGCTCTCGCAGCGACAAGCGCTGGCCGCGCGCATGCGTGCCGGCAGCAAGGCGCACATCGAAGCCACGGACAAAGTCGCTCCGTACATCATGGACGTGAACGCCGACGCAGTCGCCAATGCATTCCGTACGCTGGGCGTCGATTGCATCGTGCACGGTCACACCCACCGCCCGGCGATTCACTCGTTGACCGTCGACGGCAGACCCTGTACCCGCATCGTGCTCGGCGATTGGTACGAGCAAGGCAGCGTGCTGCGGTGGGGAGCGGCAGGGTATGAGCTGGTGGGATTGCCGCGAGGATCGTGACGCGTGACTCGCGACTAGTGACTCGTCGCGATTCGCCTATGGTGAGCAGTGAGTGGTGAGTAGCAGCGCGCGAACGACGCGCTCCGCCTTCAGTCTTCAGCCTACAGTCTTCACTCCGGCTTGCCGGAGTGAAACCGAAATTGCGGATCCGGCGAAGTCGCCAACTCTGCTTCGACTTCCGCCAGCTCGGTCAGGCGGCGCTGCCAGTCCGCGCCGCGCGCACGGGTTTCGGCCAAGCGCAAGTACAACGACTGATGGCGCGACTCGGAGCGGGCGAGCCCGTCGTAGAACTCGGCAAGCGGCGAAGAAAGTCTCGGCACGAGACCGACGAAGCGTTCGCACGAGCGAGCTTCGATCAACGCGCCACAGAGCAGCAAATCGAGCTGCCGTTGCGGGTCGTACGTACGCACGCAGCGCCGCAGACCCTCGGCGTAGCGGGACGGTGTGAGCCGCATGAACGGTACGCCGAGCTCGCGCATGTACTTCTGAACCTGTTCGAAATGGCGCAGCTCTTCACGCGCAAGACGCGATAGCTGATCGGCGAGCTGCATGTCCTCAGCATAGGTGAACATCAAGCTGAGCGCGGTCGATGCTGCCTTTTTCTCGCAATTCGCATGATCGACGAGCAGCTCGCGCCACCGCACGGCTGCAGCCTCGTACCAAGCTTCCGGTGTCGGAGCGAGCAAGATGCGATCGAGCGAAGAAGCAAGTTCGGCGCTCATGCGAACTCTCCGATGGCATCGAGCAGTGCGCGCGCGCTTGCAAATCGATCGTCGGGATTCTTGGCCATCAAGCGATCCAGCAGCGGCTGATACTGCCGAAGCTGGCCTTCCAACTGAGGCACGGGCGCGTTGCCGTGCAAGTAGATGACGCCCATCGGCGTCGGGGCAAGGTAGGGCTTCTTGTTCGTCAACATCTCGTAGAAGATCACACCGAGGCTGTACAGATCGCTGCGCTGATCGAGTGATTGTCCATGACCCTGCTCCGGGCTCATGTAGTACGGCGTCCCGAAAATTTCCCCGGTTCCCGTGATCTCGGCTTTGAAATCGGATTGTTTGGCCAATCCGAAATCGATGAGCGCCAGCGAGTTGTCCGCGCGCAGCATGATATTGCCGGGCTTCAGGTCGCGATGGAGTACGCCGACCGCGTGAACGACCTCGAGCGCGGCCGCCATTTGCGACAAATAGTTGAGCGCGACAGCAGGCGGCAGCGGTTTGGTAATTTTCGATCGCAGATCGCCGCGCGGAAAGTATTCCATGGCGATATACGCGTGATCGTCGGCAATCCCTAGATCGTAGATGCGCACGACATTGGGGTGACGAATCTTGGAGATCAGCTCGTACTCCTGGAGGAAGCGCGCAAATTGCACTTGATCGTCGTTGCCGTCCTGCGAATCCCGCAACACCTTGAGCACGACCATGTCGCCCGCACGCTCGCTCTCGGCAAGGTAGACCATCGAGGTTCCGCCCACGGCGAGCTCGCGTACGAAACGGTGCCCCAGAATCGTCACCTCGCCGAAGCGCGATTCCTGCTCCATCACGCCTGCAGTCGCAGCGAGCGCAAGTTCCTGACGCCGTTTCTGGACGCCTGCACGCAAGGCAAGCGCCAACCGCCGATGATCGATGCGCTCGCGCACGATGCATTCGAGCGCACCGCGTTGCGGGAGCTCCTCCATCAATTGCGTGTCGCTACCCGGCGCGAGATAGATCACCGGCGGAAAATGCGGCCGATACATGAGGTTCTCGAACCATTCGCGTCCGCGCCCGTGCTCGACACGATCGTCGAGCAGCACGACATCGAAGCCGATTGCGCAGAACGCCCGATGCAACCGCCCTGCAACGAGCGGTGCATGAATGCGGCATTCGGCCTCCGGCCAGACGATAGACACGTGATGTTTGAGCGCGCGACCGAGATCGGCGTGGTCGGTGATGATCAGCACGCGCGGGGCAATCGACGACTTCGTGGTGGCCGCCGGCCGAACAGTCGTCGCGGCGTTGGGCGAGCTCATGGCGCCTTTCCGCCCCAGCATCCCGCGCCGAGCGGCTAGACGGCGCGGATGGCTTTGAGCGCGCCTTTGCGCATCTGGCGACGGCGCTCCTTCGCACTATCCGAACGCTCCTCTTCCAGCTTCGCCAGGTACGCCGGCGTGACGTCGCCGGTCACGTATTCGCCGGAGAAACAGGAGGTGTCGAATTCCTTGACCTGCGAGTCGTGGTGCAGGCAAGCGCGCACGAGATCGTCCAGGTCCTGGTAGATCAGTCGATCGGCTCCGATCAATTTTGCGACTTCTTCTTCGGTTCTGCCCGCTGCAACGAGCTCCGAGGCGGCGGGCATGTCGATGCCGTACACGTTCGGATAGCGCACCGGAGGCGCAGCCGAAGCGAAGTACACGCGGCGTGCACCTGCCTCACGAGCCAACTCGATGATTTGCGCCGAGGTCGTACCGCGAACGATCGAATCGTCGATCAACAGCACGTTCTTGCCGCGAAATTCCAGATCAATGACGTTGAGCTTCGAGCGCACCGATTTCGACCGTTGCTCCTGCCCCGGCATGATGAACGTTCGCCCGATGTAGCGATTCTTGACGAATCCCTCGCGGTACTTGATGCCGAGAATCTGTGCCACTTCGACCGCCGCCGTACGACTGGTATCCGGAATCGGAATGACGACGTCGATATCGTGATCGGGCCACACTCGCCGGATTTTCTCGGCGAGCAGATCGCCCATGCGCAACCGCGCCTTGTGCACGGAGATGTTGTCGATGATCGAATCCGGCCGCGCGAAGTAGACGTACTCGAAAATGCACGGTGTGTGGCGCGTGACCGGCGCGCATTGTTGCGAATGGAAGCGGCCTTGTTCGTCGATGAACACCGCCTCGCCGGGACCGACATCGCGCACCCGCGCGAAGCCGAGCATGTCGAGAGCGACGCTCTCCGAGGCGAGCATGTATTCGGGCCCTTGCGCCGACTCCCGTTTGCCGAGCACGAGCGGCCGGATTCCGTGCGGATCGCGGAAACCGATCAGTCCGTGGCCGACGATCATGGCGACGACGGCATAGCCGCCGCGGCAACGACGATAGACCTGCGAGATGGCTTTGAAGATGTCCGCCGCGCTCGCGCGCGGCTTGCCCGCATTCGAAAGCTCGCTGGCAAATACGTTCAGCAACACTTCCGAATCGGAGCTGGTGTTCAGGTGGCGGCGATCTTCGCGAATCAGCACTTCCGCCAGCTCCGTGGCGTTCGTCAGATTGCCATTGTGGCCGAGACAGATTCCGTAGGGGGAATTGACGAAAAACGGCTGTGCTTCAGAGGAGGTGTCGCAACCGGCCGTGGGATAGCGCACGTGGCCGATGCCGATGTTGCCTTTGAGGCCGACCATGTGTTTGTGCTGAAACACATCGCGGACGAGACCGGTCTGCTTGCGCATGAACAGCTCGCCGTCGTGGCAGGTCATGATGCCGGCGGCATCCTGGCCGCGATGCTGCAACACCGTCAGCGCATCGTAGAGCTGCTGATTGACTGGGGTGTGGCCGACGATACCGACGATTCCGCACATGCATCTAGCCCCTTATGGTGGCTGTGTGCGCCGAGCTGACCGGCGCTTGCCGCTCAAGGGCTTCCATTCCCGTCTCTGCAAATGTCTGAAGCCAACCGGCGCATTCTGAGGCCAACGGCAGCAACAGCGAGTTCTTCCACCAATTCGTCTGATGGAGCTGTGCGAACTGCGCCAGTAGAACCACGACAGCAATGACGACGACACCCCGTACGACGCCGAAGAATACGCCGAGGCAACGATCCACGAGAACGCTAAGGGGGGAGTGTCGCAGAAAGTAGCTCAAGATAGTTGCGGTCAGCCAACCGACGATCAGCACGGCGATGACGATGACGACGCGCGCAGCCCACGTAGCCGCACGATCTTCGAGTGCTCCGCGAAACAGAGGTTCAATCAGATAGGCATACCGCCAAGCCAGCCACAAACCGCCGAGCCAGGCGAGCAACGCAACGGACTCGCGGACGAAGCCGCGGAACAACCCCAGCAGCATCGAGCATGCGAGCACACCGAGGATCAGGTAATCGGCACCATTCATACGCGCGGGCGTACCACCGTGTTCATTGCGATGCGGCTGATGCTGTCTGCGTCGACAGCTGCGTCGTCATTCGAATCGAAAACTCGACTGCGCTGTGATCGAGGGATCTAAAGGCGTGCAAATTCTACCAGCGGCGTTCAGGGATGTGGTACGACGGCCGCATTTGCGACGCGCTTTTTGACACTCGCGAGAACGCCGTCCGCCTCCGCACGATCGCCGAAAGGTCCAATGCGCACTCTATAGAGCGTCGTACCGCCTGACTTGACGGGCATCACAAAAGCGTTGTGCCCTGATCCCGCCAACTCCTTTGCGAGCCGATCGGCCGTCGCGCGATTCGCGAAACTTCCTACTTGAACCGCCCAACCCGGTGTCTTGGGAACGGATGGCTGAGCCGCCGGTGTGGACGGCGCCGAATCGCGTGCGCTACGGGACTGAGTCGGCGCCGGTGTCTGGTTCGTTTTCGGCTTCGTGGCGGCATCCGCAGTTCGAACGGGCGCGCTCGGCGGAGGCGGCTGAACGACCTGACGGTCCGGCGAAACATCAGGCAAACCCTGAGCGCTCTCGATCGGTTCAGAACCGCGAGTGTGCTTGCCGCCCTCTTCGGCTTGCGAGATTGCCGTCGACGGAGACGGCGCCGGAGCCTCCTGGGGAGGTGCACGTTCTTCGACAGGTACGACCGTGCCGGGAGAACGGTTCAGGTCGATCGTGTACGTTTTGAGCGGCGTGTCGTTCTGACGCGGAGCTTCGTCGTGCGTGCGCGTCGGTCCGGAGAGCATTTCCGGGATCAGAATGACCGCAGCGGACATCAGAACCGCGGCGCCGACGAGACGTTCTTTTACGCGACGTTCCACGAAGCTGAGTATAAACGCAGGCGACGAATCGTTGGCTTCAGGTTTGCTTGTCGAGCCACTCCAAGGCCGGCCCGACCGTCAAGAACGAACCGAACACGACGATCCGGTCGCCACGCACCGCCATCCGACTTGCGAGCTCGCACGCCGCGCGCACGGATGCTGCTGTTCCGACGACGTTTGCGCCTTCAGTGGATAGACGTTCGGCAAGTTGTTCGGGAGCGATTGTGCGGCCGCCTTCGAGTCCCGCAGCGATCCAGCCGACGAAGCACTCTTTCAGCTCGCGAACGATGCCCGCGATGTCCTTGTCCGCGAGAATGCCGCAAACGGCCCATGTGCGCCGTTGGGGTACATCCTTGCGCAATTGACTTGCGAGCGTTCGTGCAGCGGCCGGATTGTGTGCAACGTCCAGAATCCAATCGACACTGCCTTGAACGATCTGGAAACGGCCCGGCAAAGCCACGGTGCGCAAGCCCGTTTCGATCGCCTGCCTCGACACGGGCAAGCGCTCGCGCAAGCACCAAAGCGCCTGCAAGACGGCAGATGCATTGTCGTATTGCGCATCGCCGAACAACGCCGGCGGCGGAAGCCGGTCGATGCCGATGCCGTCGCGGATCGAGCGCCATGACCAGGTGTCGATCGCGCGATCGCAATCGAAGTCGACGCCGAGACGCAAAAGAGTTGCGCCGATCGCTGAGGCGCGCTCCGCAATCGTGTTCGGCATGCGTCGCGAGCCGAAAATGGCTGCGCGCTGCGGGCGGAAGATGCCAGCCTTCTCCGCACCGATGCTCTCCTCGTCCGCACCGAGCCAATCGCAGTGGTCGAGGGAGATGCTGGTCACCACGGACACGTCGGGATCGACGACGTTGACGGCATCGAGGCGCCCTCCCATACCGACTTCGAGCACCATTGCATCGAGCCCGGCCGTCTCGAAGACGAGCAGCGCAGCCAGCGTATTGAATTCGAAGAACGTGAGCGTGTCGTCTCCGCGCGCAGCATCGATTCGTTCGAATGCAGCAATGAGCGAGGCGTCCGAAATCTCGCGCTCCGCAATCGCGATCCGCTCGTTGTAGCGGCGCAGATGCGGCGAGGTGAACGTACCGACGCGATAACCGGCGCTGGTCAGGAT
Organism: uncultured Sinobacteraceae bacterium; assembly: GCA_937902995.1. Taxonomy (GTDB): domain Bacteria; phylum Pseudomonadota; class Gammaproteobacteria; order Steroidobacterales; family Steroidobacteraceae; genus Steroidobacter. Next base: position 95,191 of record CALEKY010000124.1, on the reverse strand, counting down.
GCGGCTCAGCAGTGCGACACACGAGCCCTTCCCGTTCGTACCGCCGACGGTGATCACCGGGCACTTGGGCCTCGCCCAACCGAGCCGATCGAGCGTGCGTTGCAAACGCTCGAGACCGAGCTCGATCGAACGCGGATGTAGCGTCTCCTGCCAGGAGAGCCAATCGGCCAAACGAGAGAATCGAGTCATGGCGAGCTGCGCATGGCAGGCCCCGGTGGCGCTCTTCGAGACAGCTCGCCCAGGTGCCGAATCTTGTTAGGTGGGCAGCGGCGGCAGCTTCGTGAACATGCGCAGCAGCGAAGCGATGCGGTCGCGCATGTCGCGCCGATCGACGATCATGTCGAGCGCGCCGTGCTCGAGCAGGAACTCGCTGCGTTGAAAGCCTTCCGGCAACGTTTCGCGCACGGTCTGTTGAATGACGCGTTGACCGGCAAAACCGATCAGCGCCTTGGGCTCGCCGATGTTCACATCGCCCAACATCGCCAAGCTGGCCGACACGCCGCCGGTCGTCGGATCGGTCATGACGGAGATGTACGGCAAGCCAGCTTCGGACAGTTTCGCGAGCGCTGCGCTCGTCTTGGCCATCTGCAACAGCGACAGCAGCGCTTCCTGCATGCGTGCGCCGCCGCTCGCCGAGAAACAAACGAGCGGCTTGCGATGTTCGAGACAATGCTCCACGGCGCGCACGAAACGCTCGCCGACGACCGAGCCCATCGAGCCGGCCATGAACTCGAACTCGAACGCGCAGGCGACGATCGGCTGTCCGTGCAGCGTTCCGGCCATGACGATCAACGCATCCTTTTCTTGCGTCGTTTTCTGCGCCTGCTGGAGCCGGTCGCGGTATTTCTTGCTATCGCGAAACTTGAGCGGATCTTCGGGCTCGATCTCCGATGCCAGCTCCACGCCCGATTGCGGATCGAGGAAGGCTTCGAGACGTGCGCGCGCACCGATGCGCATGTGATGGCCGCACTTGGGGCAAACATTGATGTTGCGTTCGAGCTCTGCGCGATAGAGCACCGCATCGCATGCAGTGCACTTGATCCATAGTCCCTCCGGGACCGACCGCGTCCGGCGCTCGGTCTTGATCCGCGAGGGCATGATTTTCTCGAACCACGTCATCCAGTCATCTCGATTTGCCGACAAGGGCGGCATCTATACGCGGTTCGGCCATGCGCCGGCAAGCCTTGTCGCCAAGCCCGCTTTCGTTCATGCCGACAACAAGGCGACCGGCCGATCGAGCCGTTCGCTCGGAAGGTCCAATGCCGCTGCGTAACGCACGCCTGTCAGATACAGCCCACCCGGCGGTGCGGTGATGCCGCCGAGCTTGCGATCGCGTGCTTCGAGCACCTCGCGCGCCCACTCGATGGGCCGTTCGCCGGTACCGATCTCGATCAGCACGCCAGCGATGTTGCGCACCATGTGGTGCAGAAACGCATTTGCCGTCACGGCCAGCTCGACGATCTCGCCGAACCGACGCACTTGGATCTCGTAAATGCACCGCATGGGTGTGCGCGCCTGGCACTGGGCAGCACGGAACGAAGAAAAGTCGTGCTCGCCCAGGAGCTGCTGTGCGGCCGCATGCATGGCCTCGGCATCGAGCGGCTCGCGCACCCAGCTCACGTAGTCGGCGCCGATGGCAGGGCGAACGGGACGGTTCAGGATGTAGTAGCGATAGCTGCGCGCCTGTGCGCTGTAGCGCGCATGAAATGCGTCCGACACCTCGCGCGCCCAAAGTACGCTGATCTGCTTCGGCAGATTGGAGGTCGCACCCAACATCCAGCCGCGCTCGCTGCGGACGGCCGTGGTATCGAAATGCACGACCTGCATGAGAGCGTGTACGCCCGCATCCGTACGCCCGGCCGCCGTGACCTCGATGCGTTCATCGGCCACGACCCCAAGCGCGCGTTCGACGAGCGACTGGATGCCGACCGCGTGGGCTTGCGATTGCCAGCCGCGGAAGGCGCTGCCGTCGTATTCGAGGCCGAGGGCGATGCGCATGGAGGGGAAAGACTGTGAAACGGGCGTTACGAGAATGCCGAGTCCGAGGGACTCATTTTGAACCGGTCATCGCACCGCCGCGGTCCGGCGATCAGACCGATTGAGCGGCGGGCCACACCGACCACTTCACTACTCACACCCCAGAAACGCCAACGCCGGCGACCCGGAAACCCGAGTCGCCGACGCGCGTACCTGAAGGATCAGCGAATGGAATCCAGCAAGCGCAGCGCTTCCTGCTTCTGGGCGCTGTTGCCCTCTTGCACCACTTCTTCGAGGATGCTGCGGGCACCGTCCGGATCGCCCATATCCATGTAGGCGCGAGCAAGATCGAGCTTCGTACCGACTTCGCTCATCGTAACCGGCTCGAGCTCCGACAATTCCATCTCGGTCGTGATGACCTTGTTCGTCGGTTCGCGGTCGTCGCCGGGCAGAGGCTCCCCGACATCGAGATCCACCTTCGGGAACGCCGCCGTTGCGCCGGTGCCGAAGACGTCGTCGGAAAAGCGCGCATCCTCCGCATCGCCGCTCGCGGGCTGGCGAAGTGTCTCGCTGCCCTGAGCATCGCTGCCGCCGAGCTGATCGAGATCCAGATCGAGGTGCGACGGACGCTTCAGGGCAGCCGTCGAGTCAACATCCGGGCGGGGTTGCTCGACGGTATCGCCAGGCGACAGATCCACCTGATCGATATAGATCGTTCCGGTGCTGTCGATGTCGAAGGTCTCCGCACGCGGCGCTTGCATCGTGCGATCCAATGGACCGAGCGACGGCGCAAGCTGCGTCATCTCATCGTCGCGCAGCGGACGCTCGAACGGACGTTCGATCGTTTCGCCGGTCTCGTCGCGCTGCAACGCCGCCGTGTCCTCGAGCGAGCCCGTCGCTTCGAGGGAATCTGCGTCCAAGCCGAGATCGTCGAGCGAGAGCTCTGCCGTCTGATCGGTACCGTTCTTCGCGAACAGCTCCGCATCGAGCGTTTCGCGCACCGAACCGGTGTCGAGCGCCGGCGATTCGATCGTCGGGGTCTCTTGCGTTCGAGCCAGCGGGTCGAGCATCTCCCGCGTCGGCTCCTCTTCCCGAGTTAGCTTGTCGTCATCCAGCAGGAAATCGAGATCCGAGGAACCGCCATCCGCCGCGGGCGCAGGATGCTCCCCGCTCGCGAACTGCAGGTCGAGCCCCGATTTGCCGGACAAGCTTTCCGGCTCGGCGAACAGATCCACGTCCACGCGGTTCTCGCCGCCTTCCAGATTGACGTCGACGAGATCCACAGGACCGCCCTCGCCTTTGAAGATCGGATCGTCGGGGGCGATCTGCTTGCCCATGATGAGGATCTTGTCCCACTCGCCTGCCGGCGCTTGATCGCGCGTGGCGTGGAGCTCGCGGGCTGTCTCGAGGAACGACTCCTTGTTGCCCCAGACGAAATAAATCTCGAGCAACTTGAGCTTGAGGTCGCGGCGCTGAGGCTCGCGATCGATGGCGATCTTCACGAGGTCGGCCGCCTGATCGTAGAGCCCGTAGGCCATGTGGAAATCGGCCTCGGCAAGCGCGTCCTGCTGATCGAAACGCACCGCGGTTTCGCTGCTCAGCGTATCGTCGATCGACTTTGCGGCCGGAGCCGGCTCTTCGATGGGCTCGATCGGCCGCGTCTGCGGAGCCTCTTCGCGCCTCATCGTGATCGGCGCATCCGCTTCTTCGGGCTCTTCCTCGAGTTCGTCCAGCGCGGCGACCGGTTCGCGCGTGCGAGTCCGCAAGGCAGTCGGCTCGAAATCGGCCGTATCCGAGGCGCCGAAATCGTCGAGGTCGGTGGTTTGGCTGCGACGCCGCTTCAGAACGGCAAGCGCGCCGATGACCAGCAAACCGAGGACGACCGGAATCCACCAGAACGCCACCAACCGATCCACCAGCGACGGGCTTTCCGGTTCGGTCTGGACGACGGGCGGCCGGGTCTGACGGCGCTGCGGACGTGCAGCGGCAGGCGGCGTTTCGGCCTCTGTCGGCTCCGCTTCAATCTCGGCAGAGATTTCATCGCCCGGCTCGACCGGGGCTTTTGCGACGGGCTCGGCCTCGACCGGCGCGTCGCTCACCTGCTGTTGCGCCGCTGCGAGCTCGGGGCTCGTCACTTCCAGACGACGATCTTCGACGGCCGGAGACGACGACGTTGTGCCCGAAACTCCTCCCGATCCGGCGGCGGTTTCGGTCTCAGTGGTTGTGGTCGGTGCCGGCGCGGTCGGCGTCTCTTCCGGCGGAACCAGCATCAGTCGACCGGTTTCTTCGCTCGCAGCCGTACGGACCGCGCCGCTCCACTCCTCTTGCTGACGGCTGACTTCAGCGGCGGCTTCGGTCGACGAAATCGCATCGATCTCGGTCTGATCCGGCAGACGCAGGATGCTGCCTGCGCGCAAACGATTGATGTTGCCGTCGAACGCCTCCGGATTAGCCCGGAAGATGGCGATCATGGTCTGGTTGATCACACGCGGGCTCGCACCGGGCTGCATCCGGCTCGCAATCCGCCACAGCGTGTCGTTGCGGGCAACGTTGTAGGTGCCGCCCAAGGCAATGGATGCAGGAGCCGGCGTCTCGCGGACGACCGGTTCGGCTGACGGAGCAGACGTTGCCAGTTCAGGTGCCGGCACCGACGTCGGCCGCGCCGGCTCGGGCGCACGCTCGATACGTCCTTCGGTTTGAGCTCCGGACGTCGGTGCCGCGACTGGAGTCTGCGTTTCCGGTTGCGTGGGCATGAACACGGGCGGATCGAGCAGCACGGTGTATTCGCGCAGCAGCCGACCGCGGCCATAGTTGGCCTCGACGAGCAGCGTGACGAACGGCTCGGTCACCGAACGCCGCGAAGTCACCTTGATCGAAGCACGCCCGTCGCGCCCGCGGGTCACCGAGAATTCGAAATCGGACAAAAAGGCCGGTCGATCAAGGCCATAGCGAGAAAACAAGTCCATGCTCGCCAGTCCGACCTTGAGCGTGGCGAGCTCTTCGGCCGTGGGGGAGATCAGCTCGATGTCCGCATCGAAGGGCTGATTGAGCGCGGAATTCAGGCGAATTTCGCCCAAACCCAAGGCGTAAAGCGTCACAGGGGATAGCAGTGCGCCCGTGAGCACAAGGCGCGGCAAATATCGTCTCATCAGCTCTCCCGGTACCGTGTCCTCAGCACCCTCGGCGGGATGCCTGTCGCTTGTAGTCGGATCGGCGCGGCTGTGGTCTCAAGCCCATGTGCCATAAGGCGACAGTCCCCATGCCTCCCGTGGCCGAATATTTCATGTGCTTCTTGACTTTACGCGCGCAACTATAACTTACAGGTAGTCTTTCACCAAAATCTCGGCGATCTGGACGCTATTTAACGCTGCTCCCTTGCGTACGTTATCGGACACAATCCACAAATTCAGACCGTGGTTATGACTAATGTCCTCGCGAATGCGGCCCACGTACACGGGATCGGTCCCTGCCCCCTCGGTCACGGCCGTCGGATAGCCGCCGGGGCGCCGCTCGTCCATGACCACCACCCCCGGTGCCCTCGATAGGAGCTCCCTCGCCTCGTCCGCCGTCAGCTTGCGCTCCGTCTCGATGTACACGGCCTCCGAGTGCCCGACCAGGACCGGCACGCGTACTGCAGTCGCGTTCACCTGAATCGAGGAGTCGCCCAGGATCTTCTGGGTCTCCCAGTACATCTTCATTTCTTCTTTGGTGTAGCCGTTGTCGAGGAACACGTCGATCTGCGGCACGCAGTTGTAGGCGATCTGCTTGGCGATGATTTTCGGGGTGACGGGCTCGCCGCGGCTCAAGGCGGTCACCTGAGCCATCAGCTCATCGATCGCCTTCTGCCCGCCGCCGGACACGGACTGATAGGTCGCCACATTGATGCGCCGAATCCGCGCCGCATCGTGCAGGGGCTTCAGCGCAACGAGCATTTGCATGGTCGAGCAGTTCGGATTGGCGATGATGTTGTGCTTGCGATATCCCGCGATGTCTTGCGGATTCACTTCGGTGACGACGAGCGGGATGTCGTCCTGGTAGCGGAACTGGGAGGTGTTGTCGACGACGACGCAACCCGCCTGACCGGCACGGACGGCATGAACCTTCGACACGCTCGCCCCCGCCGAGAACAAGCCGATTTGAGCCAGCTTGAAATCGAACGTTTCGAGGTCCTGAACGGGAATCTCGCGGCCTTTGAACTTGACGGTCTTGCCGACCGAGCGCGCGCTCGCCAGCGCAAAGATTTCCCCGACCGGAAAATTACGTTCTTCGAGAATCGACAACATCGTGCTGCCGACCAAACCGGTCGCACCCACGACCGCAACATTCCAAGTTCTGCTCATTTGATGTCTTTACCCACGCTTCGCCGCCCGGACGCGGGCCGTGCTCAACTGAAAAAGTCTATGTGACTTCGCCGCCGGAAACTGCCGATCAGTGCCGGTCCAACTCATTCCGTTTGCGCTTTGACGCGATCGAGAACGGTGCCTCGCAACCCGAGCGCCGCGCAAAAGGTCGCCAACACTACAACAACCGAAGCGGCGAGATAAGTTGCCCGTGGCGACCATGCCGACCAGACGATGCCGCCCAACAAGCTGCCCAACATCCCTCCTACACCGTATCCGATGCTGCTGAACAGTGCCTGCCCCCTTGCAGCGGCATCAGACGAGAACTGACCCTGTGCGGTGAGCACGATCGCGAAATGCAGAACGGCGAACCCGAGACAGTGAAGGAGCTGGGCAAGCGCAATGACGATCACCTTGTCCGGAAATATCGCGATCAACAGCCACCGCAGCGCGGTACCCGCTGCTGCAGCAATGAACAAGGCGCGAATCGAGTACTTCGAGAGCAACGAACCGCCGGCAGCGAAGACACCGATTTCCGCGAGCACGCCGAGCGCCCACAAGAACCCGATGAGGCTGCGGCTGTACCCGAAGTGCTCGAGATACAACGAGAAGAATGTGTAGTACGGACCGAAGCTCAGCGAGGTCAAGGCAGCCACGAGCAACGAGAACAGCACTGCGCGCGAGGTTACGGCGGTCCGAAAGCTCGCCGCGCGCGGCGCGTGCCCGACGAGCGGGATGGGTGTAACCGCTAGCGTTGCCAGCAGCGTCGCAACCATGAAGGCCATCATCATCGCGGGCACGATCGTGTAGCCGAGCCGCTGAAAGATCGCGCCCCCGATCCAAGACAGCGCAATGAATCCGAGCGAACCCCAGAGACGAATGCGCCCGTAGCGTGCAGACGTCGCGCCGAGCCGCGCGAGCGTGTGCGCATCCAACGACGGCGCAATGAAGCTCCAGGCGGAATAGAACAGCGCGGTCAGAACGGCAAAGCCGATCAACCCCGAAAGAAAAGGCAGGAAGGCAAACGCCAAGACCGACAGTGCGGCCGCCAATCGCAGGATCGCAGTCGGCCGTCGCGTCGCATCGGACAACCAACCGAAGGCGAACGGCCCGACTGCACGCACGCCGGCAGCGATCGCCAGCAACAATCCGATCTCGATCGCATCGAAGCCGCGCAGCTCGAGATACGGGCTCCAGAATGGCGTGAAGACGCCGATTGCGCAGAAATAAACGAAATACGCAATCGCAAGCGGTGCGACGCCCGTGCTCACTCGTCGGCGCGTGCGGGAACGATTGGAGTGGACGATTTCACGTCGGCATTCTGCGCGCGATGCCGCAAGTAATGATCCATCAGCACGAGCGCGAGCATGGCTTCGGCAATCGGCGTCGCCCGCAATCCCACGCAAGGGTCGTGTCGGCCCGTCGTCACGACCTCGACCTCGTTACCGTCGATATCGATCGTCCTACCCGGCACGATGATGCTCGACGTCGGCTTCAGAGCAATGCTCACTGTGATGTCCTGGCCCGAGGAAATACCGCCGAGAATCCCGCCGGCATTGTTGGACAGAAATCCGCGCGGCGTGATCTCGTCGCGATGGACGCTACCGCGCTGCTCGACCGAAGCGAAACCCGCTCCGATCTCGACGCCCTTCACGGCATTGATGCTCATCATGGCGTGCGCGATATCGGCATCGAGCCGATCGAAGATCGGCTCGCCGAGCCCTGGCGGTACGCCGGTGGCGATCACATTGACGCGCGCACCGACCGAGTCGCCGTCGCGCCGCAGCTGAGTCATGAACTGCTCGAGCTCTTCGATCCGAGACGGATCGGGACAGAAGAATGGATTGTCGTAGACGGTCTCCAGCGACTTCTCTTCGAGCTTCAGCGGCCCAAGCTGCGCCAAGTAACCTTGAATGCGAATGCCGACGCGCTCGCGCAGATACTTGCGCGCGATCGCGCCTGCAGCGACACGCATCACCGTCTCGCGGGCAGACGACCGACCGCCGCCGCGATAGTCGCGAAATCCGTATTTCTGTTGATAGGTGTAGTCGGCGTGGCCGGGACGAAAACGATCTTTGATCTTGTCGTAGTCGCGCGAACGCTGATCCTGATTCTCGATCAACAAGCCGATCGGCGTTCCCGTCGTGCGGCCTTCGAACACACCGGAAAGAATCTTCACTTGATCCGGTTCCTTGCGCTGGCTGGTGTAGCGCGAGGTGCCCGTTCTGCGTCGTTCGAGCTCGGGTTGGATGTCGGCTTCGGACAGCTCCAGCCCCGGCGGACAGCCGTCGACGATGCAGCCGAGCGCCGGCCCATGACTCTCGCCGAACGTCGTCACCGTGAACAGCTTGCCGAACGTGTTACCGGACATGAGCAATCGGAATGTGTAGGTTGATAGCGATCGAGCTTCGGATCGGCGAAAGAGCCAGCCGTCAGCGGCGATTCGCCGGCATTCTACCTGCTTGCATGCGGTTTCAGGCGTTCGAGTTCGTCCCGTGTCAGGACGAAAACGCCGCCGCCGCCCCGCTCGAACTCGAGCCACACGAACGGCACATCGGGAAACGCCGCTTGCAGCGCATCTTCGGTGTTGCCGACCTCGCCGATGAGAATCCCGCCGGGATTCAAACGATCCGCTGCGCCCTCGAGAATCCGCCGCACGATATCCAACCCGTCTGTGCCGCCGTACAAACCGAGCTGCGGTTCACGACGATATTCGTCGGGCAACGCTTCGAGCTCGGAGCGCGGTACGTAAGGCGGATTCGTCACGATCACGTCGTAGGTTCTCGAATCTAGACCGTCATAGACGTCCGCGCGGATCGCACGCACGCGATCCCCGACGCCGTAGCGATCGATATTGATGCGAGCGACATCCAATGCGTCCGGCGAGATATCCGTGGCGTCGACGTTCGCCTCAGGGAAAGCCAGCGCGCAAGCGATGGCGATACACCCGGAGCCCGTACCGATATCGAGAATGGAGCGCACGTCGTCAGCGTCGATCCAAGGCTCGAACCGCGCTTCGATCAGCTCCGCAATCGGCGACCTGGGAACCAATACGCGCTCGTCGACATAGAACTCGTGGCCCGCGAACCACATCCGCCGTGTGAGATAGGCGGCGGGAATACGTTCGCGAATCCGCCGCTCGAACAAGGCTTCGGCGCGTGCGCGCTCGTCCTCCTGTAAGCGACGCCCGTACACGTCGGGCGCGTCCTCGTGACGCAATCCCGCGGCGAAGAACACCAGTTCTGCAGCCTCATCGAAGGCGTTGTCGGTGCCGTGGCCGAAAAACAGTCCGGCTGCCTCGAACTGCTTGGCGCCGCGCTCGATGCATTGTGCGACGGTCAGCGGCGCGGATGTGGATTTGGACATGGGAACGGCTCGGGCAGGCGACGGCAACGTGCGATAATCTCAGCGTTCGCAGAGGAACCGTCGTGTCGCGTCATCAGGTCATTCTCGTTGCAATCGTCGCCATTGTAGCCGCTGTGGGCGGCGCGCTGTTGGCCCGTGGGCTCGTGAATGCACCCGCTCGGCAAGCAGCGTTGAGCGCCGGCACACTGCTCCAGCCGCCGCGACCGATCGAGCGCGTCGATTTGATCGATCAGGACGGTGTTCCGTTCGACGCGACGCGTTTGAAGAACCGCTGGTCGCTGCTGTTCTTCGGCTTCACGAACTGTCCGGATATTTGCCCGCAAACCCTGACCGTGCTCGCGCAGGTCGAGAAACAGCTCCAAGACCTGCCGAAATCGCAGACGCCGCAGATCGTGCTCGCTTCGGTTGACCCCGAGCGCGACACGCCTGAGCAGATCAAGAAGTACGTTGGATATTTCAGTCCGACGTTCATCGGTCTGACCGGATCGCCTGAGAACGTCAAAGCGTTCGCCCAGGCGCTGAGCGCGCCGGTCGCTATTCATCCGCTCGGCGACGGTGCATATACCGTCGATCACTCTGCGGCCATTTTCCTCATCGATCCCGACGGCGCACTCCATGCGCTGTTCTCCACGCCACACGACCCGGCAAGAATCGCCGCCGATGTTCGGCGGATCGTCGGCTCATGAGCGGTCGACCGGTCGTCACATCCGTTCATATGAAAGAACCCGTTCCTGAAGTCGGCTGGTCCGATCGCCTGTTCGCAGGCCTGCAGTACGCACTACCGAAGCACTGGCTCTCGCGATTCATCTACCGCGTCATGCGCGCGGAGACGCCGGCGCTCAAACGACTGCTCATCAAGATCTTTCTCAAAGGCTACCGCGTCAACATGGCTGAGGCCGCACAGGCCGATCCGTTCGCCTATCGCAGTTTCAATGACTTTTTCACACGTCCGCTGCGCCCCGGAGCCAGGACCGTCGCACCGGGCGCGGACGTGGTCGTCAGTCCCGTCGACGGCACCGTCAGCCAGGCCGGTGCGATCCACGACGGCACGATCATTCAAGCCAAGGGCATCGACTATTCGCTCCTCGATTTGCTAGCGAACGATGCTGCGGCGGCCGATGCCTATCGCAACGGTTCGTTCGCCTGCATTTATCTCGCGCCGTACAACTACCACCGCATTCACATGCCGCTCGCGGGCCGTCTATTGCAAACGCTTTATGTGCCGGGCGAGCTGTTCAGCGTGAATGCCGCAACTGCGCGTGCCGTACCGCGCTTGTTCGCGCGCAACGAACGTGTGATCTGCGAGTTCGAGACCGAGCTCGGCCGTATGGCAGTCATCCTGGTCGGCGCATTGTTCGTCGGCAGCATGGAAACCGTGTACGCAGGCGAGATCAATCCGCCCCCGCGGCCGCGAGGCGGTGCGGTGCCGATTCCCAAAGGCGTCGGACAGAGCTTCGCAAAAGGCGCCGAGCTCGGCCGTTTCAACATGGGCTCGACCGTGATCCTGCTCTTCCAACACGGCCGGGTGCGCTGGGAAGATTTCTTGCAACCGCAAGCTACGGTGCAGATGGGCAGCGCCATCGGCGTCGGCATCTTATGAATGACTGGAAACCCACGGCTTCGATTGCCACACTCGAAGTGCGTGCAGCCATGCTGCGCGCCGCACGCGAGTACTTCACTGCGACACGCGCGCTCGAAGTGGAAACGCCGACACTGAGTGCAAGCGCCGTGACCGACGTACATCTTGCGAGCGTACCGGCGATGCCTTGTGGCGAACGCCGGTACCTCCACACCTCCCCGGAGTACGCGATGAAACGTCTGCTTGCGGCCGGCTGCGGCGACATCTGGCAAATCTGTCGCGTGTATCGCGACGGCGAGAGCGGACGCTGGCACAACCCGGAGTTCACCCTGATCGAGTGGTATCGCGTCGGCATCGACCATCACGCGCTCATGTCGGATGTGGAGCGGCTCATCAGCACGATGTTGCCGCCATCGAAATCCTTCGATAGCGCCGAACGGCTCACATACCGCGAAGCGATGCAGCTCCATGCAGGTGTCGATGCCTTCCAAGACCCCATACCGGTGCTGATCGCGCGGCTCGAGAGCGCGGGCATCGACGTACCGGAAAGCATTCGATCGGACCGCGATGCCTGCCTCGATCTCATCATGAGCACGCTCGTCGGTCCGCACCTGGGTAAGGAACGACTGACGTTCGTCTACGACTATCCTGCTTCCCAAGCCGCACTAGCGCGAATTCGCGGTCCCGTGGCCTCGCGATTCGAGGGGTATCTCGACGGCATCGAGCTGGCGAACGGATTCCATGAGCTCGGCGCCGCGGATGAGCAGCGTGCACGGTTTCTCGCAGATCTGGCCGAGCGCGAACGCAGAGGTCTGCCGCGCATGCCGATCGACGAACGCTTCCTCGCCGCGCTCGAATACGGCCTGCCCGACTGCGCCGGCGTCGCCCTCGGCTTCGATCGTTTGGTCATGTGCGCCGTCGGCGCACGGCATATCGATGAAGTGATAGCGTTTCCCTTTGCACGTGCGTAGCACGTGAGGCTGTAGGCTGTCAGTAGCGGGCTTGGGGCGTGGGGCTCGGGACTCGAGCAAGAGAACACGTCGCCGCGAGGCCGCTGTCCGCTCACTCCTCACGAAACGCCAGTCACACCCGCTTTCCAACCTGTCTGCTGTTGCCGTAACGTTCCGGCCCCAAGCCCCGAGTCCCGAGCCCCAAGCCGTGCTGCCCTCGACCATCGATCGCTCCCTCCCAAAACCGACGCTGTACTCGCGGCTTGCAGAAGCGCTGCACGCGCTCGTTGCGGATGAGCGCGACGCTATCGCCAATCTGGCGAATGCATCGGCGTTGCTATTCGAGTCGCTGCCGGATCTGAATTGGGCAGGGTTTTATTTGCTGAAGAACGGCGAGCTCGTGGTGGGGCCGTTTCAAGGCCGTCCGGCGTGCGTGCGGATCGAGCTCGGCAAAGGCGTTTGCGGCACGGCTGCCCAGCAGCGCAAGACGATCGTGGTTCCGAACGTGCACGAATTCGAAGGCCACATCGCCTGCGACAGCGCTTCGAACTCCGAGATCGTCGTGCCGATGATTCGCGACGGCGTGCTGCTCGGCGTCTTGGATGTGGACAGCCCGAAGCTTGGGCGTTTCGACGATGAGGATCGCAACGGATTGGAACAGTTCGTTGCGACGCTCATCGGGCAGGGCTTGAGCGACCTGAAGTCGCTCTGAAAGCGACCGCGCACTGCGCGCGGTCGCGCGAGGAAATCAAGCGTTATCGGTCGGCGGCTTGGCGCGCGCAATGTATTCGCCCGTGCGTGTATCGACGCGGATGTACTCGCCCTCATTGATGAAGAGCGGCACACGGACCGTCGCACCGGTTTCGAGCTTGGCAGGCTTGGAACCGCCCGTTGCGGTGTCGCCACGCACGCCCGGATCGGTCTCGATGACCTTGAGCTCGATGTGCGCCGGCGGGGTCACGTTCAGCGGCACGCCGTTCCAGAGCATGACGGTGCAGCTCATGCCATCCTTGAGCCAAATCGCGTTGTCGCCGAGCGCCTCTTTGCCCGCTGTGTACTGCTCGAACGTGTCGGGCACCATGAAATGCCAGAACTCGCCATCGGTGTAGAGATACTGCATCTCGGTTTCCATGACGTCCGCAGCCTCGACGCTGTCGCCTGACTTGAACGTCCGTTCGATGACCCGGCCCGTCTTGAGATTGCGAACCTTCACGCGGTTGAAAGCCTGACCCTTGCCCGGCTTCACCATCTCATTTTCGACGATCACGTACGGGTCGTTTTCGAGAATGATTTTGAGACCCGACTTGAACTCGTTCGTGGAGTAACTGGCCATTTAGCACCGTCGTCCGATCTGGGAGAATGAAATTGTCGTTGCGGGACCCCCCTCGCTTCAGAGTCCGGCAAACACGTATCGCCGCAAGGCGCAGCGACAAAGGGCGCAGATGATAGCCGCAAGCTCCAAATCAGACCAGACACAACGCCCGGCCGAGCTCCGCGCCCTGCCGACTTGGCAGCAGCTGCTTGCCGACGCCATCAAGGATCCGGAAGAGCTGTGCCGGGAGCTAGAGCTCGATGAAACGGCCCTCGCCGGCGCGATAGCTGCCGCGCGCGACTTTCCCTTGCGCGTGCCTCGCTCGTTCGTGGCCAAAATGCGCCGCGGCGATCCGCGGGACCCGCTGCTGCTGCAAGTTCTGCCGTTGTTGGCGGAGCTCCAGCCCGCGGAAGGTTTCGTTAGCGACCCCGTCGGAGATCTCGACAGCCGAGCGACTCGCGGACTCCTGCACAAATACTCAGGCCGCGCATTGCTGGTCGCCACAGGCGCCTGCGCCGTGCACTGCCGCTACTGTTTTCGAAGACATTTTCCGTATGACGCGGAATCCGCGCTCGTCGACAACTGGCGGGGTGTGCTCGAGCACTTGAGAGCCGATAGCGGCATCTCGGAAGTGATCTTGAGCGGCGGCGATCCGCTCAGCCTCAGCGACCGGCGGTTACGGGATTTGGTCGATCAGCTTCAGGGCATCCCGCAGATTCGGCGTCTACGTATCCATACGCGCTATCCGATAGTCCTGCCTGAGCGCGTGGATTCGGCATTCGTCGCATGGTTCGAGGAGGTGCGTCTGCAAAAGGTGGTCGTCATCCATGCGAACCATCCTCGCGAAGTCGACGACGCCACCAAGAAGGCCCTGAACGACATGAGGGCTGCAGGCGCGACCCTGCTGAACCAATCGGTCCTGCTTGCCGGGATCAACGACAATGTCGCCACGCTGGCCGAGCTGAGCGAGCGGCTGTTCGCTTGCGGCGTGCTGCCCTACTACTTGCACCTGCTCGACCGCGTTGCGGGCGCGGCCCATTTCGAGGTTTCCGAGGCTCGGGCGTGCACACTTCACACCGAGCTCATGTCGAAATTACCGGGTTATCTCGTCCCCAAGCTCGTCAGGGAGGTCCCGGGCGCGCCGTCGAAAACTCCGATCGCAACCGTGAGCTAACCGACACGTCATCCAGGCGGCGCTTGATGTAGGCTCGGTCCTCGTTGTCATCGACCTTGCCACGATTGGGAGATTCGCTTGGCTGACCAAGCCGCCGTACCCATGATCGTCCTGACCCGCCATCAGGACAACGTTGAAGCGATCAATAGCACTCTGCGCAATGCCGGCCAGGCGGTTCGCTGCACCTGGGTCCGCGAGCTTGCGGATCTGCCTGAGGCGCTCCAGGACTCGAACGCGTACATGTTGATCGCCTTCGTCGGTCCGGACCCGGCCGACACGACGAAGGTCATGCAGGTGTGCGCTCAAGCCGAGGCGCGCATCCCGGTGCTCATCGCCCGCGATCAAGTGGACGAGGACATCATCGCCGCAGCCATGCAACAAGGCGCGCGGGATGTGGTGACTTTGAGAACGCCCGCCCGCTTGCGCGCAGTCGTCGCACGCGAGCTCGAAGCACATCGCCAAGCACGCGCATTGAACAGCACCCTCAGCTCGGCGCGGGAGTATCGCAACCAGCTCAAGTCGTTCATGGCTGGCTCGGCCGATGCCATTGCCTTCGTACAGGAAGGCATCGTCGTCGATGCGAATCCTGCCTGGCTCGAACTGTTCGGCTATGCAGATGCCGAGGCCATCGTCGGCACGCCCCTGATGGACGCGTTCGATTCGGAAGCCCATTCGGCTTTGAAAGGCGCGCTGGTGGCATGCCTGCAAGGCAAATGGAACGACCTGCCGTTGCGCGCGAATGCCCGCCTCGCCGACGGCAATTCAGTGCAGATCGAAATGGAGCTTTCGCGCGCCGAGTTCGACGGGGAGCCGGCAGTCAAGCTTTGCATCGCGGCCAAGAAGCGCGATAACGAGCCGCTCGCAAATCAATTGACGGACGCGCTCGAGCACGATGCGACGACAGGCGCGCTCCAGCGACGCTTTTTCATCGAGCATTTGCAGAAGCGGTTGGCGCAGCCGATCAAGGCCGGCATCCGCCAACTCGTGGCCATCGAACCCGACAAACTGAGCTCGATTTTCGATGAGCTGGGTCCGTTGCTGGCCGAAGATTTCGTCGGTCAGTTTGCCGGGCTCATCAGCGAAACGCGGCTGCCGGAAGATCTGTTCGGCCGCTTCGGCGATGGCACTTTCGTGATCCTGGCCGAGCGTGGCACCGCGCGCGACATCGAGGTCTGGTGCAACAACCTGCTGCGCAAGATCGCTCAGCAGGTCTTCCGAGTCGGCGACAAACAGATCTCCTGCACGTGCAGTATCGGCATCGGCGCGATCGATCCGCGCGCGCCCGACGCGGCCGTATCCATCGCCGATGCGCTCACCGCACGCCGAGATGCGCAGGCCGCCGGCGGCAATCGCCTCAGCATCATCGATCACCGCGACGAAGACACCAAACGCCAAGCCGCCGACGAGATCTGGATTCGCCACATCAAGTCGGCGCTCATGGAGAACCGCTTCCGGTTGATGCAGCAGCCGATCGCAAGTCTACTCGGCGAAGATCGCAGCATGTTCGACGTACTCGTACGCATGATCGACGAGCAAGGACAGGAAGTGCTGCCGGCCGAGTTCCTACCGATCGCCGAACGCAACGATTTGATGAAGCACGTCGATCGCTGGATCGTGGCCGCTGCGATGTCGTTCTGCGCGAGCCGTCCCGTCGAGCAATTGTTCGTTCGCCTCTCGCGCGACTCCGTGCGCGACAAGTCGCTACTGCCGTGGCTCAACAATCAGCTCAAGGCGACCCGCATCGATCCGCAACGCATCGCGTTCTCCGTAGCCGAGCAGGTCGCCACCGAACATTTGGCGGACACGACCGAGCTGGCAGCCGGGTTGCGCAAGATCGGCTTTCGATTCGCGCTCGAGCACTTCGGCACCGGCCGCGATCCGAAGCGTCTGCTCGATCACCTGCCGGTCAACTACATCAAGGTGGACGGCACTTTGATGCAAGGAATATCGGTCGACCCGACGCTTCAGCAGCGCGTGCGCGAGCTCGTCGACCAGGCAAAGACCAAGAACGTCGGCACGATCGCCGAGCGCGTGCAGGATGCGAACACGATGGCCGTGCTATGGCAGCTCGGCATCGAGTTCATCCAGGGCTACTTCGTCAATGCCCCCGAAGAAGTCGTGATGGGCTGAAGCCTCACGCCGGTTCCACGTCGAGCCGATCGACCTTCCGCCATCCGCGCGGCAGCACGGCGCCACGCTGTGCACGCTCGCCGCGATACTCGTTGAGATCAGCAAACTTGATCGTCATCTTGCGTTCGCCCGAACGCACGATCAGGTTCTGATTCGGCGCGACGACGGCAATCGCGGCGAGATATTCCTCGCGGCTTTCGACCTTCTTCGACGAGAGCCCGAAAATCTTGTTGCCCTTACCGCGCGGCAACTCCGGCAGATCTTTGACTGGAAATGCCAGCATCTTGCCGTCGGTGCTCACCGCGCACAGCAGCGCTTCATCGGACGCAGGCACAGGACACGGCCGCAGCACGCCAGACTTTTCCGGCACTTTCAGCACCGCTTTACCGGACCTGTTACGCGTATAGAGCTCTTCGAGCTTCACGACGAAGCCGTAACCGGCATCCGAAGCCAAGACCCACCGATCCTGCGGCTCACCGATCATGACGCCGGCGAACGTCGCACCGTCCGGCGGATCGATACGTCCCGACAGCGGCTCGCCCTGTCCTCGCGCAGAGGGCAGCGTGTGTGCCAGCAAGCTGTACGTGCGGCCGGTGCTGTCGAGGAACACGGCAAGTTGCGTACTGCGGCCGCGCGCAGCCGACTGAAACGAATCGCCGGTCTTGTAAGACAGCGCTTCTGGATCGACGTCGTGACCCTTCGCAGCACGCACCCAGCCGCGCGCGGAAAGCACGACGGTCACCGGTTCGCTGGCGACGAGCTCGGTCTCGTCGATCGCCTGAGCGGCTGCGCGCTCGACGATTCGGCTGCGGCGCGCATCGCCATACTGCTCGGCGTCGGCGAGCAGCTCTTCTTTGACGAGCTTCTTGAGCCGCGCCTTGCTGCCGAGAATCTTCTCGAGCTCCGCGAGCTCTTCCGCCAACTCCTTCTGCTCGCCGCGGATCTTCATCTCCTCGAGCTTGGCCAAGTGACGCAGCTTGGTCTCGAGGATGGCTTCGGCCTGGATCTCCGTGAGCTTGAAACGCTTCATCAGGACCGGCTTCGGCTCGTCCTCGCGACGGATGATCCTGATCACCTCGTCGAGGTTGAGATAGGCGGCGAGCAAGCCCTCGAGGATGTGCAGGCGCGCCTTGACCTTGTCGAGCCGCCAGTTGAGACGCTTGGTGACCGTGTCGATACGGAACTTGAGCCACTCCTCCAAGAGCGACTTCAGGTTCATCACCTTCGGCCGACCGTCGAGCGCGATGATGTTGAGATTGACGCGATAGGTGCGTTCGAGATCGGTCGTGGCGAACAAGTGAGCCATGAGCTGATCGATGTCCACGCGGTTCGAGCGCGGCACGATCACGATGCGCGTCGGATGCTCGTGGTCGGACTCGTCGCGAATGTCCTCGACCATCGGCAGCTTCTTCGCCTGCATCTGCGCGGCGATCTGTTCCTGAATCTTCGCGCCGGAGACTTGATACGGGAGCTGCGTGATGACGATGTCGCCGTCTTCGATTTCGTAGACGGCGCGCGCGCGAATCGTGCCGCTGCCCGTCTGGTAGATCTGTTTGATCTCGGATTTCGGCGAAACGATTTCCCCACCCGTCGGGAAGTCCGGCCCTTTGATGTGCTTGCACAGCTCGCTCACCGTGGCATCCGGATCGTCGATCAAGTGCACGCACGCAGAAACGACTTCGCGCAAGTTGTGCGGCGGAATGTCGGTGGCCATGCCGACCGCGATACCCGTCGCGCCGTTGAGCAGCACGTTCGGCACGCGTGCCGGCAGAATCACCGGCTCTTCCAGCGTGCCGTCGAAGTTCGGCACCCACTCCGTCGTGCCCTGCCCCAACTCGGACAGCAACAACGATGCATATCTCGTGAGGCGCGACTCCGTGTAGCGCATCGCCGCGAACGATTTCGGATCGTCGGGCGAACCGAAGTTGCCTTGACCGTCGACGAGCGGATAGCGATAGGAGAACGGCTGCGCCATGAGCACCATCGCCTCATAGCAAGCCGCATCGCCGTGCGGATGGAACTTACCGATGACGTCGCCGACCGTACGCGCAGACTTCTTGTACTTCGCCGTCGCCGACAAGCCGAGCTCGCTCATCGCGTAGACGATGCGGCGTTGCACGGGCTTCAATCCGTCGCCGATGTGCGGCAACGCGCGATCGAGAATGACGTACATCGAATAGTCGAGATACGCCTTCTCGGTGAACGTCTTCAGCGGCAGACGTTCGATGCCTTCGAAGTTGAGTGCGGGTTGGGTCGGCATGTTCTCTAAGACTGTAGGCTGTGGGCTGCAGGCTGTAGGCGTCGGCTCGGCTGAGAACTGATCGCAAGCGACATTTGCATCGTCATCGCATTTGCACCGCGATGCGATTCGCCGCTTGCTACAGCCCGCAGCCTAAAGCCCACAGCCTGCTCAAACCTGCACATCCGCCAGATTGCCCTTTGTCTCCAGCCAGACGCGGCGGTCGGCGGCGCGCTTCTTGGCCAGGAGCATGTCGAGCATCTGGTCGGCTTGATCCTTCGGATCGACCGTGAGCTGCACGAGACGGCGCGTTTCGGGAGCCATGGTCGTTTCGCGTAGCTGCATCGCGCTCATCTCGCCCAGACCCTTGAAGCGAGTCACGACGGGCTTCGCGCGAGGATTCTCTGCTGCGACACGATCGAGAATGCCGGCACGCTCCGCATCGTCGAGCGCGTAATAGACCTGCTTGCCCACGTCGATGCGATAAAGCGGCGGCATCGCCACATAGACGTGTCCGTTCAACACGAGCGGACGGAAGTGGCGCAGGAACAGCGCGCAAAGCAACGTTGCGATGTGCTGTCCGTCCGAGTCAGCGTCGGCCAGGATGCAGATCTTGTGATACCGCAGTCCTTTTAGGTCATTGGAGCCCGGATCGACGCCGATCGCGATCGCAATGTGATGAACCTCCTGCGATTGCAGGATGTCGGCAGCGTCGACTTCCCAGGTGTTGAGAATCTTGCCTCGCAACGGCATGACCGCTTGAAACTCGCGATCGCGGGCCTGTTTCGCCGAACCGCCGGCCGAATCGCCTTCGACGAGGAACAGCTCGCTGCGTTCCGGGTCTCCGGACGTGCAGTCTGCAAGCTTGCCGGGCAATGCCGGTCCGCTCACGACGCGCTTGCGAGCGACGGACTTCGCAGCCTTGAGCCGCGTCTGCGCGCGACCGATCGCAATCTGCGCAATGCGCTCGCCGGCGTCAGGATGTTGGTTGAGCCAAAGCGCGAACTGATCTTTGACGACGCCGGAGACGAACGCAGCCGTCTCCCGGGACGTGAGCCGCTCCTTGGTCTGCCCCGCGAACTGCGCCTCCTTCATCTTCACGGAGAGCACGTAGCTCACATCGTCCCAAACATCTTCGGGCGCGAGCTTCAAACCCTTCGGCAACAGATTGCGAAACTCGCAGAATTCGCGAATCGCGTCGGTGAGACCGAGGCGCAGGCCGTTGACGTGCGTGCCGCCTTGCGCCGTCGGGATCAGGTTGACGTAGCTCTCCTCGACTTTCTGACCTTCGTCGATGCGCCACGCCACCGCCCACTCGGCCGCTTCTTGCTCGCCTTCGATCGAACCGACGAACAGCTCGGGCGGCAGCCATTCGCCCTGCCCCAGCGCCTCGCGCAAGTACTCGCTCAGGCCGCCGGTGTAGAACCATTCCTCCTTCTCATCGGTCCCTTCGACGCGGAACGTGATGCGCAGTCCCGGGCAGAGCACGGCTTTCGCGCGCAGCACGTGCTTGAGCTTCGGCACCGAGAACGACGGCGACTCGAAATATTTCGGGTCGGGCCAGAACCGGATTCTCGTGCCGGTGTTGTTCTTGCCGACCTCGCCGACGACCTCCAGCTTGGAACGGGCTTTACCGTCCTTGAAGCTGATGTTGTATTCCTTGCCGCCGCGCTTGACCCAGCACTCGAGGTTCTTCGACAGCGCGTTGACGACCGATACGCCGACGCCGTGCAGGCCGCCCGCGAACTTGTAGTTCTTGTCCGAGAACTTGCCGCCAGCGTGCAGACGCGTGAGGATGAGCTCGACGCCGCTCACCTTCTCTTTCGGATGGATGTCGACCGGCATGCCGCGGCCGTCGTCGGCCACTTCGAGCGAACCGTCCTTGTACAGCACGACGTCGATGCGCTTCGCATGGCCGGCCATCGCTTCATCGACCGAATTGTCGATGACTTCGTGCGCCAGGTGATTCGGACGGCTCGTGTCCGTGTACATGCCCGGCCGGCGACGCACCGGTTCGAGCCCACTCAAGACTTCGATGTCGGAGGCGGTATAGGACTGAGCCATTAGTCGAGCGTTGAATCGGCCTGATTGTGATAAGAATTCGAGCGGCGCGGATTCTAGCGCCAAGCAGCCAACGGGCGATAGGCGCACGAGCGTGCGCGACGCGATCTTCGCGAAGTAGCGACAGTGCGCGCTACAGCAACGGAGTGCCGATCACGCGAGATCGGCGACGATCGACTTTCTGACCGCGTCCGGCAGCGGGCGAACTTCGTAGCGATAGTTCGGGTGATCGATGCCGAGACTGATCGCGGCACCGGCCTTCGCGCGATTCACCATCTCCGGCGTGAGCTGGAACCTGAGGAAGTGCACCGACGAGGTCTTCTGCTCGTTTTCCCGCTCCAGATCCTCATCCGCAATCGCACGCACCGGTTCGCATCCCTCCACCTGAACCCAGCACGTATCTTCGATGCCGATCAAAGTCGCGAGCTTCTGCTTGCGCACTTCCGGATCCGGATATTCGAGCATGAACGTGACTTTCCAGTTGTCGCCGTCGGGAATGAGCGGATTGTAGGCATCGAGCTCGTCCTGGATGCCCGCAGCTTCGAAGATGCGCTCGACGCGCAGCATTTCCTGGATCTGATACTGGATCGTGAGGCGATCCTCGAAGCACCACGTCGCGTTCGGACCGATGCTCACGATCCGATTCTTCTTGTGCGCAATGACGCGCTCGCGGAATTCCTTGCGCGCCTCGGAGTATTGCTCGAGGCTCATGAGATCGCTGCGGGAAAGGCGGTTCATGTTGCAACCTGCACGTGTGATTCGGTGAGTGGCCTTGCGTCGGGAGAGCAGCTCTCCGCTGCCTCAAATGCCGTACGCCATGCGTAACAACTTGAGCGGGTGCGTCGGTTCCCGCCGCGGCTCGAGCCCCGACTCGATCTGATGTCCGGCCATCGGACAGTCGCTGGCATAGTGATCGGCGCCGGCGTCGTTGACGCGACGAATGACGGGACGGCCGATCTTCATCGAAATGTCGCGATACTCGCGCTTCACGCCGTAGGTGCCGTTGTGACCCGAGCACCGCTCGATCGCCTCGACCTCCGTGCCCGGCACGAGCATCAACACGTCGCGGGTCTTCAGACCCAGATTCTGCACGCGCAGATGGCACGGCACGTGGTAGCTGATCTTGCCGAGCCGTTTCGGGAAATTCGTGTCGAGCAACCCGGCTTTATGGCGCAGCCACAGGTACTCGAACGGATCGAACATCGCGTCCTGCACCTTCTTCACGAGCGGATCGTCCGGGAACAAGAGCGGCAACTCTTGTTTGAACATCAGCGTGCAAGAAGGAATCGGCGTGACGATGTCCCAACCTTCGTCGACCTTCGCCGCGAGCGCCGGGATGTTCGCTTCCTTGAGCGCCTTGATCGCATCGAGATCGCCGAGCTCGAGCTTCGGCATACCGCAGCAGCGCTCCTGTGTCACCACAGTCACCGGAATGCCGTTGTGCTCGAAGACGGCAGTGAGATCCTCGCAAAGATCGGGCTCGTTGCGATTGCCGTAACACGTCGTGAAGAGCACGACGCGCCCCTTCGTCTCCGCTGTGGGTCTTGCCTCGAGCGTCGGATGATCTGCACGTGCGTGCCGCTTGCGATACGTCTTGCTGTGATAAGCCGGGACGGGCGCCTCGGGATGTACGCCGAGCGTCTTGTCGAGCATCTTGCGACCGAACGCCGTCTTGTTGACCGCATTCACGACTTCGGCGACGACCGGAATGCCCGCCAGCGAGCCGACCAAATCCGTCGAGCTCAGCAGTTTGTCGCGCCTCGCGACCGGCTGCGTCTTGAACTTGACCGCCTTCGCGCGAAGCATCAGGTGCGGAAAGTCGACATTCCAAGGATGTGGCGGCACGTACGGACACTTGGTCATGTAGCACATGTCGCACAGATAGCAGTGATCGACGACTTTCCAGTAAACCTTCTTGTCGACCGCATCGAGCTCGCCGGTGCTCGATTCGTCGATCGCGTCGAACAGCGTCGGGAAGGAATTGCACAGGCTGAAGCACCGCCGGCAGCCGTGGCAGATGTCGAACACGCGTTCGAGCTCTTTGAAGAGCGATTCTTCGTTCCAGAATTCGGCGTCTTGCCAGCGAATCGGATGCCGAATCGGTGCGTCGAGGCTGCCCTCGCGCGCGCCAGGTGCTGCTGCAGTCTTTTCTGTCACGTCTCAAAACCTGTTTGCATGGGAGCCGAAGGCGTCTGGGCCAGCCGTGCCTTGACCCAAACGAAGCAGCCGGCGTTCGGCGCCGGCTGCTGTTCGTCGAAGCTTGAGACTAAGCTGCTTTCCGCTTAGGCGCCGAGCGTATCGAGCGCCTTCTGGAAACGATTGGCGTGCGAGCGCTCCGCTTTCGCCAACGTCTCGAACCAGTCGGCGATCTCGTCGAAGCCCTCTTCGCGCGCTTGCTTCGCCATGCCCGGATACATATCCGTGTACTCGTGTGTTTCGCCGGCGATCGCTGCCTTCAGGTTGTCGGCGGTCGCACCGATCGGCAGGCCCGTGGCCGGATCGCCCACGGCTTCCAGGTATTCCAAGTGACCATGCGCATGGCCCGTCTCGCCTTCCGCGGTCGAGCGGAACACCGCAGCGACGTCGTTGTAGCCCTCCACGTCGGCCTTGGCCGCGAAATAGAGGTAACGACGGTTGGCCTGGGATTCCCCGGCGAACGCGTCCTTCAGGTTTTGCTCCGTCTTCGTGCCCTTCAAATTCTTCATGGCAAGTACCTCGGTGGGATCATCCATTAGACCAAGTCTAATCGCGGGGAAAATCTAGTCCTGCCCCATGAGCAAGTCAACGTTAGAAACCGCTGTCGTCCTGACCGGCGACGCGCGCTGCGGCTGGATTGACCCGGCTGCACGCGCACTGCAAGCTTGCGGCCCCTTGCCATCTGCCCCGCTTCACGCACTCGTGGCCACACAGAAAGCACAATCTCCCGAGCAGACACCGGACAATCCTGCCGGCAACGCCGTCGACTTCGAACGTGCGCTCGCCGAGCTCGAAAGCATCGTCGAGAAACTGGAAGCCGGCGATCTGACGCTCGACGAGTCCCTCAAACATTTCGAACGCGGCGTGCAGCTCACACGAGCCTGTCAGGCTGCGCTCAAGCAAGCCGAGCAGAAAGTCGAGATCCTGATGCGCAAGAGCGGCACCGGCGACTTCGAGACTGCACCCTTCGCAGCGAACGAAGATCCAGACGCGTGACGACATCAGCTTACGAGTCTTTCGCCAGCCAGCTCGCGAGCTGGCAATCCCGCATCGAAGCCGAGCTCGATGCCCGCCTGCCGCCGGCGAACGAGAAGCCCGAGCGACTGCATGCCGCACTGCGCTATAGCGTGCTCGGCGGCGGTAAACGCGTACGGCCCGTGCTCGTCTACGCGACAGCGCGCGCCTTGGGTCTGCCTGAATCGGCGGTCGACGGCGCTGCATGCGCGGTCGAGTTCATCCACGCGTACTCGCTCGTGCACGACGATCTGCCGGCCATGGACAACGACGACCTGCGGCGCGGAAAACCGACGTGCCACAAGGCATTCGACGAAGCCACGGCGATCCTTGTGGGCGATTCGCTGCAGGTACTGGCATTTCAGGTGCTCGCCAACGGACCGGGGCTCCCCCCCGAGCCGCACGTCCGGCTGAGATTGGTCGAGTTGCTCGCCAAAGGCAGCGGCACCTCTGGGATGGCCGGCGGTCAGGCCCTCGACCTGGCGGCCAACGGACAGAAGCTTTCTCTCGAAGCCGTCGAGGAGATGCACAACCGCAAAACCGGTGCGCTGATCCACGCGAGCGTCATGATGGCGGCAGCCTGCGCTCCGGAAATCTCGCCGCAGGTTCACGACGCGCTGAACCGCTACGCGCTCGATCTCGGTCTCGCTTTCCAAATCCAGGACGATCTGCTGGACATCGAAGGCGACGAGGCGGTGATCGGCAAACCGATCCGTTCGGACATCAAGCTGGCCAAACCCACCTATCCCGCAGTCGCCGGCGTTGACGCCGCTCGCAAGCGCCTGCATCAGCTCCATGCACGCGCGTTGAAGGCCATCGAAATCCTCGGCCCGAATGCCGCGCCGCTCGTGGCCGTGTCGGAGTGGCTAGTGCTTAGGAAGCACTGAGGGCCGGGCTTGGGGCATGGGGAAAGAGAGCTATAACCGCCAAGCGCGCCCGTCCCGAGCATCTGGCGCTGGAGCTGAATAGAGATTCGCATGTGAGGGGGTAGTGAATCTCGCAAGTGCACGTTCTACCTCCTACCTTTAGTACGACTTCGTAGCGCCGCGGCACGCACCGCCTGCGTAGTGAGAAGGTGGCGTCGTTCTTACTCGAGCCCCAGGCCCCGAGCCCCAAGCCCCGAGCCCCCCCCACAGCCCGAAAGAAACGCAGCCTTCGGATTACGGTAGACTGCGCTCCAAGATGACGAACGCGTACCCGCTGCTCTCCACGCTCGACACGCCCGCGGATTTGCGAGCAGTGCCGGCCAATGCCCTCCCTCAGGTCGCCTCGGAGTTGCGGCAGTACCTCATCGATACGGTCAGCCAGATGGGCGGGCATTTCGCGGCCGGGCTCGGGACGGTCGAGCTGACGGTTGCGCTTCACTACGTGTTCGATACGCCGCACGACCGTCTCGTCTGGGACGTCGGCCATCAGGCCTATCCCCACAAAGTGCTCACCGGCCGGCGCGATCGTCTGCGGACGATCAAGATGAAGGACGGACTGGCGCCCTTCCCTTCGCGCTACGAAAGTCCCTACGACACGTTCGGCGTCGGTCATTCGAGCACCTCGATCAGCGCCGCGCTCGGCATGGCCATCGCAGCCGAGCGTGCCGGAGAAAGGCGCCGTGTCGTCGCTGTGATCGGCGACGGCGCGCTGAGCGCCGGCATGGCCTTCGAAGCGCTGAATCACGCGGGCAGCCTGGACGTGAATCTGCTCGTGATCCTGAACGACAACGACATGTCCATCTCGGAGAACGTCGGCGCGTTCTCCAACTATTTCGCGCGGGTCTTGTCGGGAAAGCTGTATGCGACGCTGCGCGAGGGCGGCAAGAAAGTATTGCGTCGGATGCCGACCGTGTGGGAGCTCGCGCGACGCTCCGAAGAACACATGAAGGGCATGGTCCTGCCCGGGACGATCTTCGAAGAGATGGGCTTCAACTACATCGGCCCCATCGACGGCCACGATCTCAACGCTCTGGTCGCCACGCTCAAGAATCTGCGCGACCTGAAGGGCCCGCAGTTCCTGCACGTGATCACGCGCAAGGGTAAGGGATACGCGCCCGCCGAAGCCGATCCGATCAAATGGCATGGACCGGGGCCGTTCGACGCCAAGAAAGGGGTCATCTTCAAGGAGAAAACCACCGGCCCCAGCTATTCGCAGATCTTCGGCCAGTGGCTTTGCGACGCCGCCGAGCGCGATCCGAGAGTGGTAGGCATCACGCCGGCCATGCGCGAAGGCTCCGGGATGGTCGAGTTCTCGAAGCGCTTCCCGGATCGCTACTTCGATGTCGCGATTGCCGAGCAACATGCCGTGACGTTCGCGGCCGGGCTCGCATGCGAAGGCATGAAGCCGGTCGTTGCCATTTACTCGACGTTCCTCCAGCGCGCTTACGACCAGCTCATCCACGACGTCGCGCTGCAGAAGCTGCCGGTGACGTTCGCGATCGATCGCGCCGGATTGGTGGGCGGCGACGGCGCGACTCATCAAGGCAGTTACGACCTGTCGTACCTGCGGTGCATTCCGAATCTGATCGTCATGGCGCCCGCCGACGAGAACGAATGTCGCCAGATGCTTTGGACGGGCTTGCAGTCGCAGATGCCCGCTGCGATCCGTTATCCGCGCGGTCAGGGCCCGGGCGTTCCGATCGAAAAAGAGATGACGACTCTGCCGATCGGCAAGCTGCAACAACGGCGCGTCGGCCGCAGCGGCCTTGCGATCGTGGCCGTCGGCACGATGGTCGCGGCTTGCGAGCGTATCGCCGAACGCTTGGACGCGACGCTCATCAATCTGCGTTTCATCAAGCCGCTCGATGAAGCCGCGCTCCTTGAAATGGCTGCCACACATCGCGCCTTGATCACGGTGGAAGAAAACGCCGTCGCAGGCGGCGCCGGCAGCGCCGTCATCGAATGTCTCGCTGCGCATGGGCACGTATTGCCGACTTTGCAGCTCGGCATTCCGGACCGATTCATCGAGCACGGTTCGCGCGAAGATTGTCTCGCGATGGCAGGGCTCGATACGGCCTCGATCGAAAACGCGATCCAGCGTTGGTGGAAATTACCCGCGCGCGCGGTTTCGTGATCGGGCCGTAGGCCGCCGCGCTATCCGCTCGAAAACATGTTCTCGTACATCGATCCCACTGTCCGCGCGCGGCTCGTCGAAGAAGGCAAGCTCGTGCGCATCGACGCGCGCGGCCATCTCCTGTCGCCGGAAACGACGAGCGAGCACAAGCCGATTCTCAACGTTCTCGGACCGATTCCCCTGCCGATCAATATCGGCGGTCAGCCGACGACGTTTCATTGGTACGCGTTCGTGCGACAAACCGAATTACAGGAAGCCAATCGGCTTGCAGATATGTTGCGAGGACGCGGCGAGCAGCATCTGTTCTCCGCGCTCTCGAGCCACATGTCCGTCAATAGCGCGCTCGTGTTGGGCGACTTCGGCAAGCATCCGAATCCGCTCGTTCGCGTTCATTCATGCTGCTTGACGGGCGATGTCTTCGGCTCGAAGCGTTGCGAATGCGGCCCGCAGCTCGATCGCGCGTTTCAGCGCATCGAACAGGAAGGCACCGGCGCCGTGATCTATATGAGCGGCCATGAAGGCCGCGGCATCGGCCTGTGGGCAAAGGCCGTCACGTACATGTTGCAGGATTGCGGCGAGGACACCTATCAAGCGAATCGCTCGCTCGGTCTGCCCGACGACAGCCGCGAATTCGGCGATGCTGCGGCAATCCTGCTCTATCTGCGCGGCGATCGACCGCTGCGTTTGATGAGCAATAACCCTGTCAAACAGGCTCATCTAGAAGCCGGCGGCCTGCACCACATTCAACGCGAGAAACACGTTACGGGAGTAAACCCCGCCAATCGCCGCTACCTGGATGCGAAACGCGGATGGGGGCACAGGATAGATCCCGAGGATTTGAAGAACGCGGAAGAGATTTAGAGAAGGGCTTCGGGCTCGGGGCGTGGGGCCATGAACAGCGACGCGAACCCGAAGTGCGAAACCCTGCCCTACTGATTCTTAGCCGCAAGTGAATCTGAGCGCGATCAATACGCTTCCATTGAGCACTCTCATTGCCGAGCGCGCTTACTTCGTTAAAGCACAGGAAGCGTGTCGACCGGGACGGCTGCGTCTCTCACGCCCAAGCCCCGTGCCCCGAGCCCCAAGCGTCAGCTGGGACTCTGCAACCGGCTAATCAGATTCCGCAGAAACACCTTGTTGAAGCGGAGCTGGCAGGATGCGGAAGACTGTTCGAGCAGCGTCGAGCTCACTTTCATGAGCGTGACGTTCGTGAGCGCCTTGATCGTCGCAAGCCGTTTCGCGCCGCGCACATAACTCGTTTCGCCGAAACAATCTCCTGCTTCGAGCTCGCCGACCGGATTGCCGTTACGCATCACGGCCACCGATCCGGAGACGATCACGTAGAAGCGATCGTCCATCTCGCCTTCCTTGACGATTTCCTCGCCTGCTTCGTAGTCCTGCCACGTGCTCGCGCGCAGCACTTCCAGAATCTCGGACTGCGAGAAATCGTGGAAGAACTTCAGCGTGCGCAGGATGGAGAACTGCTCCTGACGATCGAGCTTGGATGCACCTTCGCGCAACGCCTGATGGACACGCGTGAGGTCCGCAGCCAGCTCCAACCCGTTGCGATAGCGTTTGGCCGGATCCTTCTGCAATGCCTTGGCCACCGTGTCTTCGAGCAGCTCGGGAATTTCCGGCCGCAGCGTATGAATCGGTTGCGGGGTCGCGTAGACGATCTGATGCAGGAGCTTCGAGAGATTGCCGCCGCGAAACGGACGAAAACCCGTGAGCAACTCGTACATGACTGCGCCGAGCGAGTACAGGTCCGAGCGATTCGTGATCTCCAGCGACTGAACTTGTTCCGGCGACATGTAAGACGGACTGCCGGCGATGCCTTCGATGCGCGAGATCTCGGAGTCGGCGACGAGCGCGATTCCGAAATCGATGATGCGCACATCGTTGGCCTGGGTCAGCATGATGTTCGAGGGCTTGATGTCGCGGTGGATCACGCCGCGGCTGTGCGCGTAGTGCAGTGCCTTGGCGCACTTGTACATGATCTCGACGACGTCATCGACCGGCAGCAGGTTGTCGGGCTTGCAGTAGGCCGAGAGCGTCCGCGCACCGTGCACGTGCTCGGTGACGATGTAGTAGTGACCGTCCTCTTCGCCGGCATCGAAGATGGGCAGGATGTTGGGATGCTGCAGCATCCCGACCATGTGCGCTTCCGAGAGGAACATCTTGCGCGTGACGCGCGCGCGTTCCTCGTCCTGCGACTCGAGGTTGTACACCTTGATCGCAACGTCGCGGCGGTAGTACGGATCGTGCGACAGATAAACGACGCCGGTACTGCCTCGTCCGACTTCCTTGACGATGACGTACTTGCCGATCCTCTCGGGAATCCGCTGCTCGCGCGTCGCGCTGCGTGTTGCCATCAGGCCGCTCGGAACGTTCACGATGAAAGGTTTCGAGTTTTTGGCGCGTTAGACGAAGGACTTGATTCCGAACAGAATTGCGCCGGCAAAAACGCCCGCAATCACGTCGTCCAGCATAATTCCGAGACCTCCGGAGAGACTGTGATCGGCCTCCCGGATCGGCCAAGGCTTGAGAATGTCGAAAAAACGGAAGAGCACGAATCCCGCAAGAAGCCAATACCATTCGTGCGGAGCTGCCAACATCGTCACGGTATAGCCGGCGATTTCGTCCCACACGATGGCCGGATGGTCGTGAACGTCGAGCCGGCGCGCACTTTCTCCGCAAATGTAAATGCCGCCCAGTATCGCGAGCACGGCGAAGGCAGCGTGAAATGTCCAGCCGAGCTGCTGCAGAAGGCTGACGAGAGGTACCGCGGCCAGCGTGCCGAATGTACCGGGCGCGACCGGACTGAGGCCCGATCCGAAGCCGAAGGCGAGAAAATGAACGGGTTGCCGCAACAGTGCCGGCTCGGCACTCCATCTCATCGAGCGCGATCCTCGCTGAAATGATCGAAGCCGCGACGCTCGGGCCGATAGATTTCCCCGTTGCGCCTGCAGATCACTTGTCTATCCGCCGTGATCGTACCGATCCGCAGGCAGCCGAGCTGAGTCAATTGCGGGACTTGCTCCTCCGGCACTGTGAACAACAGCTCGTAGTCGTCGCCGCCCGATAGCGCGAAGTCGAGGCAGGTTGCTTCATCGAATGTCGCGGCAAGGTCCGGCGACCTCGGGATCGCCTCCACGTCGACCTGCGCACCGCAGCGGCTTGCCGAGCACAACTTGTCGAGATCCGCGAGCAGGCCATCCGAGATATCCATCGCCGCAGTCGCACACTGCCGCAGCTGCCGCCCGAGCATTACCCGCGGCGTCGGCCTGAGAAACCGTTGGCGCAGCCTTGCGACTTCAGGCGTTCCGTCGAGCCCCCGTTGAATCACCGCAAGTCCGCCAGCCGCTTCCCCGAGCATGCTCGACACCATCAGCGCATCGCCCGGGCGAGCGCCGTCCCGCGTCAACCATCGATCGGCTTCCACCCATCCTGCGATCTGCACGGTCGCGACGAGCGGACCTTTGACCGTATCGCCGCCGACCAGGATGACATCGTGCTCGTGCGCGAGCTCGAACATGCCACGCGCGAAGTCTTCGATCCAATGCTCGTCGCTATCGGGCATCGATAGCGACAACGTGAACCAGCTCGGCTGCGCGCCCATGGCCGCGAGATCGCTGAGATTCACGGCGAGCGCCCGATAGCCGATGTCGGCGGCGGAAAGCCCTTCGGGGAAATGCACGCCTGCAACGATCGTATCGATGGCAACGACGAGCTTGCGGTCGCCCCGCGCATCGAGCACCGCGGCATCGTCGCCGATCCCGAGCCGCACATCCGCCCGCGACGGTTGCTGTGCGAAGTAGCGAGCGATGAGTTCGAATTCGCCTAACGGCATGGGCTCGGGGCTTGGGACTTGGGGCTTGGGCCGGAAAGGCTACAGGCTACAGGCTACAGGCGACAGTGGCGCGCGGCAGGTGCCGCGCGCTGAGTCCCGGGCCCTGGGCACCGCGCGAACGCACGCTTCCCTCCTTCCCTCCTTCCCTTCTTCCCGTTTCCCCTTTCCCCTTTCCCCTTTCCCCTTTCCCTTTTTCCCCTTCCCCTCAGCCTCGCTCCGCCGCTCGAAGTTCCTTCGCCGCCCGATCGAGCACCGCATTGACGTACTTGTGCGCGTCCGTTGCGCCGAATCGTTTCGCGAGATCGACGGCTTCGTTGATCACGACGCGGTAAGGCACGTCCAGCCGCGAACGCAGCTCGAACATGCCGAGCATCAGGATCGCGGTCTCCACGGGATCGAGCTGATCAACCGGGCGGTCGATGAACGGTTCGATACCGGTAAAGATCTCTTGGCGTTGCGCGATACTGCCGCGAAGCAGCTCTTCGAAATACTCGCGATCCGCACCGATGAACTCTTCGCCTTCCACGAACTGCTTGACGAGATCGTTCGCCTCGTAGCCCGTCATCTGCCATTGATACAACGCCTGCATCGCAAGCTTGCGCGCCTGCGAGCGGGCACGCGCACCTCGGCGCGGTTTTTTGTCGGCTGGAGTATTCATGCAGTCACTGGTCAGCGCCCGTGGGTGCTCATCGGCACGAGCGCTGCTCTACGAAATTACCTGGAACGGCGATCGAACCGATGGCAATTCGCGCACGATGCCGTCGCGACCACCGCCGAACGACAGCGCGCTCGGTGGGAGTTCCTACTGTTCGATCTTACGCAAGAGATTGGCCAGCTCGATCGCCGTGATCGCGGCATCCGCGCCCTTGTTCCCGGCCTTGGTTCCCGCGCGTTCGACCGCCTGTTCGATCGTATCGGTCGTCAGCACCCCGAACGCCACCGGAATTCCCGTATCGACGGCCACGCGCGCTAGTCCACCTGCGCACTCCCCTGCCACGTAATCGAAATGCGCCGTCGCGCCCTTGATGACGGCGCCGAGCGCGATGATCGCGTCGTAGCGCTTCGTGAGCGCGAGCTTCCGCGCGACGACAGGCAGATCGTAGGCACCCGGCGCACGCACGAGCTCGATCTGCTTGTCCGACGCCCCATGGCGCTTGAGCGTGTCGACGGCGCCGCGAATGAGCTGCTCGACGATGAAATCGTTGAAGCGGGACGCGAGGATCGCAAAACGCAGCTCGCGAACTTGCAGGTCGCCTTCGATAGTCTTGATGTCCATTGAACGGCTCGCGTTATGGCGGGTGGCTCAGGTGGGCTGGCAAGTATAGCGGGCGATGCGCTCGAAACCGCCTACCCTTCCACGTATTCGACGACTTCGAGATCGAAGCCGGACAGTCCGTGCATCTGTTTGGGCGCGGACAGCACGCGCATGCGCTGCACGCCGAGATCGCGCAGGATCTGCGCGCCGATGCCATACGTGCGCAAGACCTTGGCTCCTCCTGACGTTTCGCGCGAGTCCTTACGGTCGGGCGCGCCCGGCCGGTGCGACGGCTCGGCCGGCCCCGTACGACGGATGGCCGCCACTGTCTCCATCAAGTCGCGCGGTGTCTCGTCCGGGCGAAGAATGACGATGACACCGACCGGTTCCTCGGCGATCCGCTGGAGCGCGGACCGGATCGGCCAACCGAGCAGCTCGTCCTTGATGCCGACGACATCGCGCAGCGTGTCCTTCAAGTGCACACGCACGAGCGGAATCGAATCGGGCCGCAGCTCACCGCGGATCAGTGCCAGATGCACCGTACGATTCACATGATCTTCGTAGCAGCACATGCGGAACGGGCCGTACTCGGTCTCGACGGTGAGCTCCTCGATGCGCTCGACCGACCGCTCTTTCTCGAGTCGATACCGAATCAAATCCGCAATCGTGCCGATCTTTAGGCCATGTCGTGCAGCGAATGCTTCGAGATCCGGGCGGCGCGCCATCGTGCCGTCGTCGTTCAGGATCTCGACGATCACCGCAGCGGGCTCCTTGCCTGCCAGACGAGCTAGATCGCAACCTGCCTCGGTGTGACCCGCACGGGTCAGCACGCCGCCCGGCTGCGCCATCAACGGAAAAATATGACCCGGCTGGCGCAGATCTTCTGGCTTGGCATCTCGACGCACGGCCGTGCGAACCGTGTGCGCGCGGTCATGCGCGGAAATACCCGTCGTGACGCCTTCGGCCGCTTCGATCGAGATCGTGAAATTGGTCGTGTGGTTCTCGTTCGTATCGCTGACCATGAGCGGCAGGCGCAATTGCTTGCAACGCTCGCGGGTCAACGTCAGGCAAATCAAACCGCGTCCGTAGCGGGCCATGAAATTGATGTCCTCCGCCCGTACGCACTCTGCCGCCATGATCAGATCGCCTTCGTTTTCGCGATCCTCGTCATCCATGATCACGACCATGCGCCCGGCACGGATGTCCTCGAGAATTTCGTCGATCGTATTGAGCTTCATGATCGGTATCGGAAAGGTGATGCAATGATGCGGCGGGACGATTCTACGCTTGCGCGCTCGCGAGCCGTTCCACGTAGCGGGCAATGATGTCGACTTCGAGGTTGACGCGCGTACCGACATCGTAGCCGTCGAGTATCGTCACGGCGAGCGTGTGAGGAATCAGATTCACGCTGAATCCTCGCTGCGAAACTTCGTTGACGGTCAGGCTCACGCCATCGATGCACACCGAGCCCTTCTTCGCGATGTAACGCGCCAACGGCTCAGGCACTTCGAACTCCATGCGCGTCGAACGCCCGTCCGAGCTCATGCCCGTCACGACAGCAATGCCATCCACGTGGCCGGTGACATAGTGGCCGCCGAGCGGATCTCCGGCACGAAGCGCCTTTTCCAGATTGACGCACGTACCGACTTGCCAGCTTCCAAGCGTCGTCACGTTCAATGTCTCGCGCGATACGTCGGCAGCAAAGGTCGCACCGTCCAAGCGAGTTACGGTGAGACAACACCCGTTCACGGCGATGCTATCGCCGATCGCTACGGTGTCGAGCCCGAGCTTCGGCGCAGAGATGACCAACTCCACGTCGCCACCTCGCGGCGTTATTGCCGTCACTTCGCCGGTGGCTTGTACGATTCCGGTAAACATGATTGCGCTCAACGGCCCCGCGGCCGGTAGATCAATTTCAGATCGTCGCCGATACGTTCGAACGATGCGAGCTCGAAATGCGGCCCTTGCTCCAGCGAAGTCAGCCCCGTGAGCCCGATCATCGGTCTTGCGTCTGCGCCGAGCACCTTCGGCGCCACGTACACGATGAGCTCGTCGACGAGCTTCTCTTCGAGCAATCTGCCGGACAAAGTTCCGCCGGCTTCGACGAGAACGTCGTTACAGAGTCGCTCGCCGAGCGCACGAAGAACGGCGACGAGATCGAGTCGGCCGGCCGCAGCGACGGCCACTTCGTGCACCTCCGCACCGGCAGATCGAAGAAGCTGCGCAGGCTCGCTATCGGCAGAAGCCGCCGTGAACACGAGCGTATCGCCCGGTTCGCGCAACATGCGCGCCGTTGCAGGCATGCGCAAATGCGTATCGAGCACGACACGCATCGGCACACGCCCAGCCAAGTCGATCGACGGATCGCGCACGGTCAGCAACGGATCGTCGGCAAGCACCGTGTCGATGCCTGTCACGACGGCGCTCGATTCGGCGCGCAGACGCTGCACATCGGCACGTGCGCTCTCGCCTGTGATCCAACGGCTCGCACCGTTCGCCAATGCCACGCGTCCGTCCAAGCTCGCCGCAATTTTCAGGCGCACGCGCGGCATGCCCGTACGCATGCGCTTGTCGAAACCCAAGTTGAGCGCATGCGCTTCGTCTTCCAAAAGACCTTGCGCGACTTCGATGCCCGCCTCACGCAGTTGCGCGAGCCCGGCTCCGGCTACGCGCGGATTCGGATCGAGCGCACCGCAGATGACGCGTTTGACGCCGGCCCGGATGAGCGCATCGGTACAAGGCGGCGTGCGCCCGTGGAAACAATGCGGCTCGAGCGTCACATACACGGTGGCGCCTCGCGCTGCTTCGCCGGCAGCTGCCAGCGCAATCGGCTCGGCATGCGCCTCGCCCCACTTACGATGCCAACCTTCGCCAACGATGCGTTCGTTCTGCACGATCACGCAGCCGACGCGCGGATTGGGATGCGTCGTATAACGGCCGAGCGCCGCGAGCTCGAGCGCCCGGCGCATCATCGCGTGATCGAAGGCCGTGAACATGGCGTCAGCCGAACGATGCCGCAACGCACTCGATGAGCATCGAAGCCGGCTCATCGCAAAGACGGCACAGCGAAAAAGTCCGGATGCTCATCGCTTCTTCCCGGACTCGGTCGAGCTCCACAGCGCGAGCTGTCCTTCTTGTTCGAGCCGGCTGCGGCGATGACGCATGCGCTCGATCTCTTCCCGAAATTCTTCGAGATCCTGGAAGCTGCGGTAGACCGATGCAAAGCGCACGTAGGCGACCTCATCGAGCTTGTGCAGCTCCTCCATGGCGAGCTCACCGACGAGCCGCGACGGCACTTCGCGCTCGCCGAGCGAGCGCAGCTTCTGGCAGATGTGCACGATGGCCGCATCGATCGCTTCGCTCGACACCGGGCGCTTCTCCAACGCCTTGAGCAGACTCGTGCGCAATTTCTGTTCGTCGAAGGGCTGCCGCGTCGAATCGTTCTTGACGATCCGCGGCATCACGAGCTCGGCGGTCTCGAACGTCGTGAAGCGCTCGCCGCATTTCAGGCATTCCCGGCGACGACGAATTTGCTGCCCTTCGCCGGCCAGGCGCGAGTCGATCACTTTCGTCTCTTCGTGATTACAGAAGGGACAGTACATGACGTCGGCTGACGGGCAACGAGCAACTGGCGATGACTGGTGAACCGTTCGTCATGCCGGGCCGCCGGTCACTCGTCACTTCCCATACACAGGAAATTCTCGACAAATCGCTTCGACCTTCGCCTTCACTTTGGCGATTGCTTCATCGGAGCCGTTCGCATCGAGCACGTCGGCAATCCAGCCTGCGAGCTCGATCACTTCGGCTTCGCGGAAACCGCGCGTCGTCACCGCCGGCGTTCCGATGCGCAAGCCGCTGGTGACGAACGGCGGACGCGGATCGTTCGGCACCGCATTCTTGTTCACCGTGATGTGCGCACGGCCGAGCGCAGCGTCGGCATCCTTGCCCGTGATGTTCTTGTCGATCAAATCGACGAGGAACAGGTGATTGTCCGTGCCGCCCGAAACGATCTTGTAACCGCGCTTCATGAGCGTATTGGCCATCGCTCGCGCGTTCGCAAGCACCTGCTTCTGATACTCGACGAACTCCGGCTGCAACGCTTCGAGCAGGGCGACTGCTTTCGCCGCGATCACGTGCATCAAAGGACCGCCTTGCGTGCCGGGGAAGACGAGCGAGTTGAGCTTCTTCTCGATCTCGGGATCGCCCTTCGCGAGGATCAAACCGCCGCGCGGCCCGCGCAGCGTCTTGTGCGTCGTCGTCGTAACGACGTGAGCATGCGGCACGGGACTCGGATAGATGCCCGCCGCAACGAGCCCCGCAACGTGCGCCATGTCGACGAGCAGATAGGCATTCACGCTGTCGGCGATCTTGCGGAACCGTTCCCAATCGATGACGCGCGAATAGGCGGAGAATCCTGCGACGATCAGCCGCGGCCGGTGTTCTTGAGCGAGCCGCTCGACCTGCGCGTAATCGATCTCACCGGTACTCGGATCGAGACCGTATTGCACGGAGTTGAACAGCTTGCCCGAGAAATTCACTTTCGCGCCGTGCGTGAGATGTCCGCCGTGATCGAGGCTCATGCCTAGGATCGTCTCGCCCGGATTGACGAGCGCCATGTACGCGGCAGCGTTTGCTTGCGAACCCGAATGCGGCTGAACGTTCGCATAGCCGGCGCCGAACAGCTTCTTTGCACGGTCGATGGCGAGCTGCTCGACGACATCGACGTGCTCGCACCCGCCGTAATAGCGCTTGCCGGGATAACCCTCGGCGTACTTGTTCGTCAGCACCGAGCCCTGTGCCTGGAGCACGCGCGGACTTGCGTAGTTCTCCGAGGCAATCAATTCGATGTGGTCTTCCTGACGCTGGGCTTCGGCGCGCAAGGCCGCATCGAGCTCAGGGTCGAAGCCGGCGATCTGCAAATCTGGAGCGAACATCTAGGACCTTCGTCGGGTGTGAGGCGGGGCCGGAATTGTAAAGGCGCGCTCCGCCCGGCGACAGGTCCGAGCGAAAACCGCGGGTCTAATCCTCAGCAGGGCGCGGCAGAGAGTCGACGAAGCTGCCGACCACGCGCGTCCAGGCCCGGGCGAGATTGCGTCGGTTGTAGCCCCCGCCTCCGAGACCGACGACACGACCATGGCCGAGCTCATCGGCGATCGCGCACAACCGTGCAGCCGCATGCGCGTGGGCCTCCTCGCTCAAACGCAAGTGCGTGAGTGGATCCCCGTCGAGGCTGTCCGCGCCGCACTGAAAAACGATGAATTCGGGCTGACCTGCGCGCAAATACTCCTCCACGCGCTCCCACGCCGCCCTGTAGTGCTCATCGGTCGCACCGGGCGGCAGCGGAATGTTCAGCTTCGTTCCGGCGGCCGGACCGACGCCGGTTTCTTCCGCCGAACCGGTGCCGGGAAACAGAAAACGCCCGTCTTCGTGCAGATCGGCGAACAGCACATCGGGATCTGCTGCGAAGGCGTAGAACACGCCGTCGCCGTGATGCGCGTCGATGTCGACGTAGGCGATGCGACGCAAACCGTACTGCCGGCGTAACGCCTGAATGGCAATACCGCAGTCGTTGAACACACAGAAACCGGACGCACGGCCCGGTGCAGCGTGATGCAACCCGGCAATCGGCACGAACGCGCGCTTGGCAACGCCGCGCATGACGGCATCGACCGCCTCCAGCGTCGCGCCCACCACGTGACTGGCCGCCTCGAAAATGCCCTTCACGGCGGGCGTGTCGCCGGCATCCAAATAACCGTGACCGGTCGCCGACCGTTCACGCACCAGGTCGATATAGACGGGTTCGTGGAAATACTCGAGCTCGGCGCGTGTCGCTGGCCGCGGTTGTCCGCGCAGCACGCGGCCATCCAGCCCCGCTTCATGAAGCTCGCGCATGAATGCACTGTGCCGATCCGGACCGAACGGATGTCCGTCGCCGAAGCCGTAACGCGCGATCTGGTCGCCCGAGACCAGCAGAACCGAGGATTCGCTGCGCTCGTTCAAGTGCTTTCCCCTGTTTTCTTACGCAGAGTATCACGCCGCGCGGCAAGGACGGCGCCCCGATCGAGGACGGCGGTTCGCGGGCCGCTTTTGGGTATCATTCGGGACCTTTTTCCGCTCGGTCGAACAATCGGCATGGCTCAATACATTTACACGATGAACCGTGTCTCCAAGGTGGTGCCGCCCAAGCGCATCATCTTGCGGGACATTTCCCTATCGTTTTTTCCCGGCGCCAAGATCGGCGTGCTGGGCCTGAACGGCGCCGGCAAGTCGACTTTGCTGCGGATCATGGCCGGCGTCGACAAGGAATTCGACGGCGAGGCGCGCCCGCAACCCGGAATCAAGATCGGCTATTTGCCGCAGGAACCGCAGCTCGATCCGACCAAGGACGTGCGCGGCAACGTCGCCGAGGGCCTCGGCGAAGTGCAAGCGTTGATCGATCGGTTCAACGAGGTGAGCGACAAGTTCGCCGATCCGGACTTGAGCGAAGAGGAAATGAACAAGCTCCTGGAGGAACAGGCCAAGCTCCAGGACGCGATCGATGCAAAAGGCGGCTGGGAGCTCGAGCGCAAACTTGAAGTGGCGGCCGAGGCACTGCGTCTGCCGCCTTGGGATGCGGACGTCACCAAAATCTCGGGCGGCGAGCGGCGTCGCGTTGCGCTATGCCGTCTCCTCCTCTCGCAGCCCGATATGTTGCTGCTCGACGAGCCGACCAACCATCTCGATGCCGAATCGGTCGCTTGGTTGGAGCGTTTTCTCGAGAACTATCCCGGCACCGTCATTGCCGTGACGCACGATCGTTACTTCCTCGATAACGTCGCCGGCTGGATTCTCGAACTCGACCGCGGTCACGGCATTCCGTGGCAAGGCAACTATTCCTCATGGCTGGAACAAAAGGAGCGCCGACTCGCCATCGAAGAAAAACAACAGGAAGCGTTGCGCAAGAGCCTGGAACGCGAGCTCGAATGGGTACGTCAGAACCCGAAGGCGCGACAAGCGAAGAGCAAGGCGCGTATCCAGCGCTACGAAGAGCTGGCCTCGCAGGAGTTCCAGAAGCGCAACGAGACGAACGAGATCTACATTCCGCCCGGACCGCGACTCGGCGATCTCGTCATCGAGGCGAAGAACCTGCGCAAGTCGTTCGGCGACCGCCTGCTGTTCGACAACCTGAGCTTCAATCTGCCGCCGGGAGGCATCGTCGGCGTCATCGGGCCGAACGGCGCCGGCAAGACGACGCTGTTTCGAATCCTCGTCGGACAAGAAAAACCCGATGCCGGCGAAATCCGCGTCGGCCCGACGGTGCAGCTCGCGTACGTCGATCAGTCGCGCCAAGCGCTCGACGACAAGAAGACGGTGTGGGAGGAAATCTCCGGCGGTCTCGACATCATCCGCGTCGGCACCTACGAGACGCCCTCGCGCAGCTACGTCGGCCGCTTCAATTTCCGCGGCAGCCAACAACAACAATCGATCGGCGAGCTGTCCGGCGGCGAGCGCAATCGCGTTCACCTCGCCAAGGTGCTCAAGTCCGGCGGCAACGTGATCCTGCTCGACGAGCCGACGAACGACCTCGACGTCGAAACGCTGCGCGCCTTGGAGGAAGCGCTGCTCACCTTCCCCGGTTGCGCGGTCGTCATCTCGCACGATCGCTGGTTCCTCGACCGCATCGCAACCCACATCCTCGCCTTCGAAGGCAATAGCGAGGTCGTCTGGTTCGAAGGCAATTACGCGGAATACGTCGAAGATTTCAAACGCCGTAAGGGCGAGGATGCCGCCACGCCGCACCGGATCAAGTACCGAAAGCTCGAGGCATGAGGCGCCAAGCGCCTCATGCCTAGGCTGAAGGCTGAAGACTGAAGGCTGAAGAGGCGCTTAGCCCAATAGCTTCGCCTCCTGAAGATCGAGGACTGAAGGATGTTGATCGAACGCTGCCGCGCCCGACGCCCCAAGCCCCGAGCCCCACACCCTTCTCCTGTCGCCTGTGGCCTGTAGCCAGCGCAGCTCATGGCTTCCGACGCCATCGCCGCCATCATCGCCGTCTTCGGCCTGCTGCTCGTGGTGCTTGCGTGTCAGCGCCTCGCGCGTGCGCGCTTTCTCGCGGCAGGCGGCAGCGCGGTTGCGGGACTCGTGCTGCTCGGCGCTGCCGCACTGATCTTCATCGTCTCGCTCAACCTGCACACCTACGCACGGCTCACGTACGAGCAACCCGTTGCGGAGATCGTGTTCGAGGGGCGCGGCCCGCAACGCTATCGAGCGACGCTCACGCAAATCCCGACCGGCGAAATGCAGATGTTCGTGCTCGCCGGCGACGAATGGCAGCTCGACGCGCGCGTCCTCAAATGGAAAGGTTGGGCGAATCTGCTCGGGCTGGATGCGCAGTATCGGCTCGAGCGCATCAGCGGCCGCTATCGCGACATCGAACAAGAACGCCACGCCGAACGCACGGTGTATGCGCTGACGAAGAATCCGGGCTTCGACTTGTGGATGCTATCCAGCCGATATCCGCGTTGGTTGTCGTTCGTGGATGCCGTGTACGGCAGCGCGACCTATTTGCCGATGGCTGACGGCGCGCGTTACGAAATCAAGATGACTCAAAGCGGATTGATCGCGCGCCCTATCAATGCCGCTGCGCATGCCGCGGCAGCCACACAAGGCTGATCGACGCGGCGAGCGTGCGCAGCGTCATCCCACCCAGACGCGCGCATTCCTGAACATGCGCATCCAGGGGCTGTCTTCGCCCCACTCGTCCGGATGCCAAGAGTTCTGCACCGTACGATACGAACGTTCCGGATGCGGCATGAGGAGCGTTGCGCGACCGTCCGCCGAAGTAATACCGGTAATTCCCCGCGGCGAACCGTTCGGATTGGCGGGATAGATTTCCGTCACGCGTCCGAAGTTATCGACGAATCGCACCGCAGTCAGACCGCTCGCAGCGAAAGTTTCCAGATGCTGTGCGCTCGAGAACTCCGCATAGCCTTCCCCGTGCGCCACTGCGATCGGCATGCGCGATCCCGCCATTCCGGCGAACAAGACTGAAGGCGACTCGACGATCTCGACGAGACTGAACCGCGCTTCGAACTGTTCGGAGCGATTGCGTACGAAGCGCGGCCAAAGGTCCGTACCGGGGATCAGCGTCCGCAACGCCGCCATCATTTGACAGCCGTTGCACACGCCGAGCGAAAAAGTATCCGGCCGCGCGAAGAAACTCGCGAATGCATCGCGCAAGCGCGAATGGAACAGAATCGATTTCGCCCAGCCTTCGCCTGCGCCGAGCACATCGCCGTAGGAGAATCCGCCGCACACGATCAGTCCGCGGAAGTCGTCGAGGCGCGCTTTGCCTTCGATCAAATCCGTCATGTGCACATCGACCGGCGCGAATCCCGCACGATGCAGTGCTGCAGCCATTTCGATGTGGCTGTTGACGCCCTGCTCTCGCAACACGGCAACGGCCGGTCGTACGCCGGTCGCGATGTAGGGGGCCGCGACGTCTTCGTTGAGATCGAACGTGAGCGCGACATGGAGTCCCGGATTGTTCGGATCGGTGACCGTGTCGTACTGCTCCTGCGCGCACGTCGGATCGTCGCGCAGCTGCGTCATCCGGAAGCTCGTTTCCGACCACGCGCGATGCAGAGCCGTGCGCGTCTCATCGACGAGTGTGCGTGCGCCCGCACGAATCCGCACGCGATCTTCCGTAACGACCGTACCGATCGTGCGGGTCAAATCCTCAAGTTGATGGCGAGCAAGCACCGTCTCGACTGCTGCGAGATCCGACGCCTTCACCTGCAGCACCGCACCCAACTCCTCGCTGCACAGCGCGGCAATAGCCCTTTGCTGCTCCCCGAGATCGACCTCGATACCGCAATGACCGGCGAAAGCCATTTCCGCGAGCGTCGCGAACAAGCCGCCGTCGGATCGATCGTGATAGGCGAGCACGAGGCCTTGAGCACGCAGCTCCACCATCGCGGCAACGAAACGTGCCAGCCGCTGCGGATCGTCGCAATCGGGCGCGTCCGCGGCGAGCTTGCCGTAAACCTGTGCGAGTGCCGAACCGCCGAGGCGATCGCGTCCAGCGCCTAGATCGATGAACACGAGGCGCGTAGCGCCGCGATCGGTGCGAAGCTGCGGCGTCCAGGTGCGGCGCACGTCTTTGACAGGCGCAAATGCCGAGACGATCAGCGAAACGGGTGCGAGCATCTTCCGCTCCTCCCCGTTCCCGTCGCGCCAGCTCGTCTTCATCGACAATGAATCCTTGCCGACCGGAATCGTGATGCCGAGTGCCGGACAGAACTCTTCGCCCACTGCTTTGACGGTGGCGAACAAGTCAGCGTCCTCGCCTGGCTCGCCGCACGCAGCCATCCAGTTCGCCGACAGACGCACATCGCTGATTCGCTCGATATCGGCTGCGACGATGTTCGTGATTGCTTCGGCGACCGCCATACGACCCGATGCAGGGGCATTGAGCAGCGCAAGCGGCGTGCGCTCGCCCATCGCGAGCGCCTCACCAGTCGTGGACGTGTAACCGCTCACAGTGACAGCGACGTCGCTCACCGGCACCTGCCACGGACCGACGAACGGATCGCGACTGATGAGACCGCCGACCGTGCGATCGCCGATCGAGATCAGGAAGGTCTTGTCCGCAATCGCCGGGAAACGGAGCAGCCGGTAGATCGCATCGCGCAAGTCGATCGCGTTCTCGTCGAAATCGTCGCGGAACGGCTGCTCGATGCGCACATCACGCGTCATTTTCGGCGGCTTGCCGAGAATCACTTCGAGCGGCAGATCGACCGGCGGCGTGTGCAGCAAGGGATCTTCCACTTTCAGCCAACCGTCGCTCGTGATCTCGCCGACCACCGCATACGGACAGCGCTCGCGACGGCAGAGCGCATCGAAGCGCGCGAGCTGTTCGGCTTCGATCACGAGCACGTAGCGTTCCTGTGCTTCATTGCACCAGAGCTCGACCGGCGACATACCGGGCTCGACGGACGGAATCTTGCGCAGATCGACACGCCCGCCACGGCCGGACGTATGTGCAACGCATTCGGGAATCGCGTTCGATAGACCGCCGGCCCCGACGTCGTGAATCAGCAGAATCGGGTTCTCATCGCCCAGCGCCCAGCACTGATCGATCACTTCCTGCGCGCGACGCTGCATCTCGGGATTGCCGCGCTGAACCGAAGCGAAATCCAGATCCGCCGCAGTCGTGCCGCTACCCACAGAGGACGCCGCACCGCCGCCGAGACCGATCAGCATGGCCGGGCCGCCGAGCACGATGATCTTCGCGCCGGGCGGAATGTGCTTCTTCTCGACGTGCTCGCGGCGCACATTGCCGAGTCCGCCCGCGATCATGATCGGCTTGTGATAGCCGCGTAGGGTCGGCCGCGTCGGATGCGCCGCTTCGATTTCGAACGTGCGGAAATAGCCGTAAATGTTCGGCCGGCCGAATTCGTTGTTGAACGCTGCCGCGCCGATCGGCCCGTCGAGCATGATGTCGAGCGCCGAAGCAATGCGGTCCGGTTTGCCGAAATCGCGCTCCCACGGTTGCTCGAAACCGGGAATCCGCAAATGCGATACGGAGAACCCGACCAACCCCGCCTTGGGCTTGCCTCCGCGACCGGTCGCGCCTTCATCGCGAATCTCGCCGCCCGAGCCGGTCGACGCACCTGGGAAGGGCGAAATGGCCGTCGGATGATTGTGCGTCTCGACCTT
This sequence comes from uncultured Sinobacteraceae bacterium, assembly GCA_937902995.1. Classification (GTDB taxonomy): domain Bacteria; phylum Pseudomonadota; class Gammaproteobacteria; order Steroidobacterales; family Steroidobacteraceae; genus Steroidobacter. Next base: position 50,988 of record CALEKY010000124.1, on the reverse strand, counting down.
CATGAGAATGTCGATCGGCTCGCGACGAAACTCGTAGCGTCCGGTGGCGGGATCGGCAAACCAGCGCTCCGCAACCGGCCCCTCGATCACGGCGGCATTGTCGCGATAAGCGGAGAGCACGCCTTGCGAGTTCTTCGCGTAAGTATTGCGGATCATCGAAAAGAGCGACTTCGTTTGCGGTACGCCGTCGACGATCCAATTGGCGTTGAAGATCTTGTGACGACAGTGCTCCGAATTCGCCTGCGCGAACATCATGAGCTCCACGTCGGTGGGATCGCGCCCGAGCCGTTTGAAGGCATCGACCAGGTAGTCGATCTCCTCGGCTGACAGCGCGAGACCGAGCGCTGCATTGGCGCGCTCGAGCGCGCTGCGTCCTTCCGCGAGCAATGGAACCGTCGACAGGGGTTTCGGCGATTCGTGAGCGAACAGTTGCTCGGCGTGCTCGAACGCGAACAGCACCGTCTCCGTCATGCGATCGAACAACAGCGGCGCGATTTGCCGCAGCGTCGCCTCGTCCAGTTGCCTACCGGCCTCGAAGCGATACGCGATGCCGCGCTCAATGCGCTCGATCGCCGTCAGTCCGCAGACATGCGCGATATCGGTGGCCTTGCTCGACCAAGGCGAGATCGTGCCGAGACGCGGCGTTACGACGACGAGCGCACCGCCGTCCTCACCCTGTCCGGCCTCTCGCGGTCCATATGTCAGCAGCGCTTCGAGAACGCGTCGTTCGTCGGCCGACAACTCACGCGCAACCTGGACGAAGTGCACGTAACGGGCCGTCAGCCGGATGATTTCCGGCACTCGAGACCGGACGGTGGCAAGCAGTCTGGCGTTTCGAAAATCGGAAAGAGCGGGTGCGCCCGGCAGGATCAGCATCTGGAGGAAAACGCCTCGGGGTGGAAGGCGCGCAATTATCGCCGACCTGCGGTCCGCGCGCTAATCCAACATGCGCCGGTCGGCGGCTATTTCTTGTCGCTCGGCGTATACATCGGAATCGGGAATTGGGCGATGTTCGAGCCCTCGTAGGCGCTGATCTTGCTGACGCCTTGCTTGCGCACCTCGTCGATGCGGACCACCGAATGGAGGGGAATGTAGGTGCGTTTGACGCCTTCGAACTCGGCCTTGATGCGCTCTTCCGACGGATCGACGACGACGGCCGATCGCTCGCCGAACACCAACTCCTCGACCTCGATGAAGCCGAACAGATTGCCGTGGCTGACCTTGCGGGCGTAGATCTCGTAGACCTTACCCTGGTTCACAAAAACGACCTTAAAAATGTGACTCGTAGCCATATCGAGGGGTTGGCGGGATTGTTACGCTTCCGGATATTACATAGCGCGCCGCCAAACCGTCACATCGGGCGCGCGGTCGCTCAACCGTCGGGAATGGCCTCAAGCGATGGCACTGAAACTCCGAGTCATTAGCGATCACTACAAGACGCTCGGCCCGAACAGCACGCGCTTGTTCGGCGTCACGGGCGGTCGCATTGGCCGGGCCGCCGACAACGACTGGGTGCTGCCGGACCGCGATCGCTATGTCTCGAGCCATCACTGCAAAGTGCATTTCCGCGCGGGACAGTGGATTCTGGAGGACACCAGTACCAACGGCGTGTTCGTGAACGGTTCCGACACGCCGGTCTCGATCGAGGGTCCGTACAAGCTTCAGGACGGCGATCGGTTGCGGATGGGCGACTATGAAATCATCGTCAGCATCGACGACCGCAACGATTTTCCGCCGGATGCGAGCGGGCAATTGCCGGTCCCTCCGCTCTCGGCGCGCGCAAAGAGCGCTCCTGCGGCCAATCCTGCGCTGGGCGACGACCTCGGGGAAGAGATCGACATCACGGATTTGCTGAGCGATTCGGCGATTCACCCGCCCAGCAACACCTTCGATTGGGACGCAGCGCCTGCGGCCGTAGAGCCCGCTCAAGCGAAACCTGCGGCCAAGAAATCTGCACCAATTCCCACGCTCACGCCTGCTGCGGCACCGACGGCCGCAAAACCGGCTCGAGGCGCCTTCGCATCGCTGCTCGACTCGCCGCTCGACGATGCGAACGGCAACGACGACTGGCAAATGCAGACGCGACCGTACGACCGCAAGACGATGCAAGCGTTGACGAACGCGGCTACGTTGTCTCGTATCGAGCCCGAACGTCCGAAACGCACGGGCGATACGGTGGCCGACACCGGCGTGGAGGCGTTCTGCCGAGGTGCCGGTATCGACCCTTCCGCGCTCCCGCTGGACGCGCAGGCAGCGTTGCTCACCCTCGCCGGTCAAGTCGTCCGCGAAATGGTCCTGGGTTTGATGGAAGCATTGAAGGCCCGGTCGGACATGAAGTCCCGGCTGCGATTGAGCCAAACGACGATCCAGCCAGCCGAGAACAACCCGCTCAAGTTCTCGGCGAGCGTCGACGAAGCCGTGCTCAAGATGTTCGATCCGCACAGTAGCCGCTACCTGGGGCCGATCGAAGCGATTCGCGAAGCCTTTACCGATCTGCGTACGCATCAAAGCGCCCTCGTCAACGCCGTGAAAGCGGCCGCCGACGAGCTCATGAGCCGTATCGAGCCGGGAGAGCTTCAGGAGCGCTTCGACCGCAACTTGAAACGCGGAGCGATCCTCGGCGCGGCCAACAAGATGAAATACTGGGATCTCTACGCCGAGTTCTACCAAGTGCTCAATCAGCGCAACGAGCAAGGTCTGCCGACGGTGTTCGCCGAAGAATTCGCGCGCACGTATGCCGAGCGCGTATCGAACAAAGGCAAGCCGGCCAAGAAGAAATAACGACGCGTCTTTACGAGCTCGGAACCTGCAGCTGAGCTTCGCGCTGCGCGGGCGGAGCCGAATCCGCCGCAACCCAATCCAGGATTTCGATGTAGCTGCGGATATTGTCGACGAAGCGCACCGGCTCCCAACCGCGTGCATAGCCGCGCTTTACGCGCCTGTACCACTTCTCCTGCGTCAACAGCGGCAGGTGCTCGCGCACATCCTCCCACGAATCGGGGTTCTTGCCGTGCATCTGTGTCAGGATGCGCGCGTCCTCGAGATGACCGATACCGACGTTATAGGCAGCGAGCGTCATCCACGTTCGGTCTGGCTCGAGGATTCGCGGAGGCAGTTGGTTGCGCATCAGAACGAAATAACGAGCGCCACCGAAGATGCTCTGACGCGGATCGAGTCGATCGGTCACACCGAGCCGACGTGCGGTCTCCTCCGTGAGCATCATCAAGCCACGCACACCGGTGTGCGATGTCGCCGTCGGTACCCAATGCGATTCCTGATAACCGATGGCCGCCAACAATCGCCAATCGACACCCACCTCGGCAGCGGCTTCCCGGAACCAATGCCGGTACAGGGGCAGCCGAGTGCGGATGTCCTCGATGAATACGCGCGCCTGGATGTAGTCGAAACGCTCCGTGCCTGCGTAATAGGTATCGAGAATCGAAGCGAGCCGCCCTTCAGCTTTGATTGCGGTGTAGAACGCCGTGACCCGATTGAGCAAGCTCGTGTCGCGCGAGTCGAGGGCCCAGGCAAGCGACTTGCCGCCCGATAGATCGAATGCGATCCTGATCTCGGGGTGAAATGCGCGACCGATGGCGAATTCGTTCGAATCGGCGACCGTGTAATCGAATTCACGGCGAGACAGCCGGTATAGCAGCTCCTCGGTCTCCGTCGCAGGATTCTCGACCCAGCTCAGTCGCGGCTCGCGTTGACGCAAGCGCTCCAGCGTCTGAGCGTGCGCGCTGCCCTCCACGACTTCGATGTGTCTGCCGAGCACGTGCGTCAACGATCGCGGCCGGGCCTCGCCCTGCCGGTAGATCAAGTGCTCGCGCACCTGCTGGAACGGCGGCCCGAACGCGAGTTCGGGAGGCAAAACCATCCCGTGGGTCAGCCCCGCTGCGGCAATGTGTGCGCGGCGCGAATCGAGCTCACGAATCACGTCCGCGGCGTTCGGCACCGAGTAGATGTACAGGTGCACGCCGAGTTCGGCGGCGAATCGAGCGGCGAGATCGAATTCAGGACCCTGCGGACCCGAAGCTCCCAAGTAATAGGTGCTCGGCAGGTTACGCGTGACGACCCGAAGCTCGCCGGCACGGAGAATCTCTTCCAGCACCGTCGGCGGCCGCGAGCAGGTCCCGAGCAGCAGCGTCGCGATGATGGCAAGCGCGATCTTCAAAGCGGTGTCTTGCGAGTCCTCGGAATCGGAAAAGTCTAATCGGGTCGGTCCGGCCAATGCACGTCAGTCAGCATTAAGTTGTTGAAGGCCTCACGAAAATTCGGCCCGAAAAGCGATGCCGCGCAACCCGCAACAGGCGGTATACCTACATGAACTGCTGGTATAGAATGCGCGCCCCTCACGGAGAGGTACCGAAGCGGTCATAACGGCACCGATTCGAAATCGGTTGAGGGCATTGCGTCCCTACGTGGGTTCGAATCCCACCCTCTCCGCCAAAAAGCAAAAGGCCCGCGCAAGCGGGCCTTTGTCTTTTTGGCCCAGAGGGCGGGTGAGAACCCACGCGTGGGTTCGACAAAAGTGCATGGACAGCACTTTTGCGCAACCGCAGGTTGCCCGAAGGGCGAGGTCCATGGACGGACCGAGTGCAATCCCACCCTCTCCGCCACATAAAACGAAAAGGCCCCTCGCGGGGCCTTTTCGTTTTCAGGCTGTAGGCTGAAGGCTGTAGGCCGTGGGAAGAGGCGCTGTCGCGCCAAGTCTTTGGTCCCGAGCCCCACGCCTGTGCTGTCGCCTGTCGCCTGCAGCGAACCTCCGCGGCCCTGGCTGGTCCGAGCCTTTACTTGGCTGTTCGTCGGCACCAGACTCGCAAAATGACCGATTTGCTCAAACGCTGCACGACGCTGCTCACGGTGCTGTTCCTCACCGTGACCGCAAGCGTCCATGCCAACGAACCTGACGACCTGCCCGACATCGGCAGTCCTGCGGAAGCAATGATCAGTCTGCAGGACGAATACCTGATCGGGCGGATGATCGTTCGCGGGCTGCGCGATCAGGATCAAATCCTCGAAGATCCGGAAGTCGCCGAGTACATCCGCTCGATCGGGAATCGGCTTGCCAGCCAGGCGCACGACGGCACCCAGCGATTCAACTTCTTCGTCGTCCGCGACGATGCCATCAATGCGTTCGCATTGCCGGGCGGCTTCATCGGCGTCAACTCAGGCCTGCTCCTCGAAACCAAGAACGAAAGCGAGCTGGCCGGCGTGCTCGCCCACGAAATTGCGCACGTCACACAGCGTCATATTGCGCGCAGCATTGCGGCGCAAAGCCGGTCGAGCCTCGTTTCCACCGCCGCAATGCTGGCGGCGATCCTCGTCGGCGCCGCCGCGGGCGGAGGCGATGCTGCAATGGCCGGTGTAGCCGCAGCCCAGAGTCTGGCCATCCAGCAACAAATCAGTTTCACGCGCGCGAACGAGACCGAGGCCGACCGCGTTGGACTCGGCATCCTCGCGCGCGCGGGTTTCGATCCAGAAGGCATGCCCGCCTTCTTCGAGACGATGAGCCGGCGCGCGGGCCTGAGCGAAGCGAACATTCCTGAAATGTTGCGCACGCATCCCGTGACCGTCACGCGTATTGCGGAGACGAAGCAACGCGCTGCGCAGATCAAGACCGAGCCCATGCCGGACAGCTTGAGCTATGCGCTTACGCGCGAACGCTTGCGCGTGTTGTCGACGCCCGCGGGACGCAATCCCCTCGAGTACTACAACGCGACCATCCAGAACGAAGCCGACGCGACGCCCGCAGAGATCTATGGGCGAGGATTGGCGTTGCTCGCGACGGGCAAAGCGGCCGAGGCCGTCAAGATCTTCCAGCGGCTGCGGGACGGGGATCCGACCGTGCTGCAGTACCACACGGCGCTCGGTCAGGCGCAGCTGCAGGCCAAACAGGAGAAGGCGGCCCTGACGACGTTCGAGCGTGCGCGCGAGCTCTTCCCGCGCAACGTCGCCGTCACCGTCCGTTACGCCGAAGCGTTGATGCAAGTCGGCAATGCGAAGAAAGCGCACGAGATCCTGCTCGATTTGTTCAACGTCGTTCCGCCGACGCCGGAGCAGGCGCGTCTAACGGCGCTCGCCGCCAATGCCGCAGGCGACGTCGCCGACTCGTACTACTACATGTCGGAATATCACGTCATGAGCGGCGATCTGCTGCTGGCCATCAACCAACTGCAGCTCGCCCTCGCCGTTCCGAAGATCACCAATGTGCAGCGCGCGCGGTTTCAGGCTCGTCTCGAGGAGATTCAAGCCGCGATGCCCAAGCGCGGCGCAAGACGCGCTTCGAACTAGCGGTTACAGGAGAACTCGTCTCGCGGGCGAACGATTCGCCGTCAGCGTCGAATCCGGCGTACTGATACAATCGCGCGCCTTTCGCCGTATCGGCACAGGACCGTTTCTGTATGACAGCTCCGTACTCGTTACGCAGTGTGTTGCTGCTCGCCGTCGTTCTGCTCGCCTCGGGGTGTGCGGCGACACCAGGTCGCACTGTCAGCGACGATCGCTTCGAACCCTTCAATCGGGCCGTCTATAAGTTCAACGACACCGTCGACCGGGCGGCCCTGAAACCGGTCGCCAAAGGCTATAAGAAAATCACGCCGCACTGGATGCGGATCGGGATCGGCAACTTCTTCGCGAATCTCGCCTACCCCGTGACGATCGTGAACCAATTCCTGCAGGGCAAACCGAAGCTCGGGCTGCAGGACACCGGCCGCTTTCTGCTGAACACGACCCTCGGAGTCGGCGGGCTCCTCGATGTTGCTACGCACGTGGGCTTGCCGGCGAACGACGAAGATTTTGGACAGACGCTCGCCGTTTGGGGCGTGAGCTCGGGCCCCTACTTGGTCTTGCCATTTCTGGGTCCGTCCACGCTACGCGACGGCCCTGCACGAGGCGTCGATTACTTTCTCGGCCCTCTCGAATACATCGATATCCCATGGGAAGCCGAATGGGGCTTGCGTGCGGTAGATGTCGTCCACACGCGAGCGGATCTCCTGACGCTCGATCCCACGCTCCAGCGCACGTTCGATCCGTACGCCTTCATGCGCGATGCGTGGCTGCAGCAACGCGAGTTCGTGATCTTCGACGGCAATCCGCCGCCGGAGACGCTCGAAGATTTCGACATCGAAGAGGACGTCGAGAGCGAGGAAGAGGCGGCGGCGGAAGCGCAGAACTAGCGCGCGCCTTCGCGCGTGTTACGAATCACGAATCACGAATCACGGCTCACGAAACAACAGCTCTTCCACCTCACTGATCCGTGCAAGCGCTGTGATCTGTCCGGGCACGTTCTGAAACCGAATTGCGCGGTTCGACTGACGCGCTGCCCTCACCCACTCGATCAACAAGGCAAGGCCGGCGCTATCGGCTTCCGTGACGCCGGCAAGATCGACATTCAAGCCGTCGCTGCCCGTAAACGTCTGCCGGCTCTGCGCCAACAGAGCGCCGGCAGTGGTCGCGTCCAAAACGCCGCTGACTCGAACGCGCCCGGCACCGTCGGCTTCGAGCCGAGCGCGCTGTGCTTGAGACTTGCTCACGACGAAGCCGTCGGTTTGGCCACCGTGCCGCTTGCGACTTGCGCTTCCAAACGCTCGATGACGGCGTCGAGGCCCTTCTGCTGGATTTCCGCAGCAAAGTCCGTACGGAACGACTTCACGTACGACACGCCCTCGATCGTGACGTCGTAAGCCTTCCAGCCGTTCGGCGTCTTGCGCACGGAGATGTTCACCGGCACACGCGAGCCGTTGTCGCGACGAACTTCGGTGCGCACCGTGCCGACCGTGTCTTCGGGCCTGCCTTGATACGGCAGGATGCGCAACCGGTCAGGCGTGAACTCGAGCAGCGCCTCGCCGTAGTTCTGCAGCAGCGATTGATAGAACGCTTCGACGAAACGCTTGCGCTGCTCGGGCGTCGCGGTCCGCCAATGCTTCGCAAGCACGAGCTGAGCCGCATAGTTCGTGTCGAAGTGCGGCAACAGGTTCTTGTCGACGAGCTCGCGGACTCGTTTGGGATCCTTCTTGTACTCCTCGCGATGCGCATCGAGGTCGCGCAACGTGTCCTGCACGACCTTCTGCGTCAGCTCGTTCGGATCGAGATCTTTCGTGTCCTGCGCAAATGCAGGGCTTGCGCACAGCGCTGCCGCGAGCATCGCGAGGACAGTGAGGCGGTTCCGTACGAGGCCGATCATTGTTGGCGTTCCTCCGCGTGTGGTTCCTAATTGTCGCCCTTGCTGTCTGAACGCTGGCTAAAGCTGGCCACGAGCTGGTTGATGAGATTTTCCAGCACCAGCGCGTCCTGCACGAATTCGATGCGGGAACCGTCGGCGAGGTACTCCTCCGACCCGCCAGGCGTGATCCCGATGTACTGACCGCCGAGCAGTCCGGCCGTCATGATGCTGGCGTCGCTGTCCACCGGAATGCGATTGAACTGCGAGCTGATGCGCATGTCGACGACAGCCTTGTAGATGGACTGATCGTAGCGGATCGACTCGACCCGACCGATCGTCACTCCAGCCATCGAAACGGCTGCACCCGGCTTCAAGGTCCCGATGTTCTCGAACTGGGCCTGCACAGTGTAGCTGCCGCCGTTCGTCAAATATTCACGATTCGTGATCTGAGTGACCAGGAAGAACAGCGCAGCAAATCCGAGCAGCACGAACAGCCCGGTCGACAGCTCCACGGCGCGATTAGAACGCATATGCGAAATCCTCAAAGCATCACGGCTGTGAGCATGTAGTTGAAAATCAGCACCAGGACGGCGGAAATGACCACAGTGCGCGTCGTGGCGCGGCCGACGCCCTCGGCGGTCGGCACGGCGGTGTATCCCTCGTAGACGGCGATCAGGCTGCAAACGAAGCCGAACACGACGCCCTTGATGACGCCCTCCATCACGTCCGACACCTCGACAGCAGCGCGCATCTGCGACCAGAACGACGCCGCATCCACACCGAGAAGCTGCACGCCGACCACCTGCACGCCGAAGATGCCGATCGCGATGAAAATGACCGTGAGCAGCGGCATCGCGATCAGTCCGCCGAGGAAACGCGGCACGACGACTCGGCGCACCGGGTCGACCGCCATCATTTCCATCGCACTCAATTGATCGGTCGCGCGCATGAGTCCGATCTCGGAAGCGAGCGCGGTCCCGGCGCGGCCGGCAAACAACAGCGCAGTCACGACCGGACCGAGCTCCTTGATCAGAGCGAGCGCCGCCGCCGTACCCAGGGCATCTTCCGAGCCGAAGCGCTGCAGCAAGTCATACCCTTGCAGGCCCAGCACTCCGCCGACGAATAGACCGCAGGTCATGATGATGACGAGCGACAATGCGCCGGCGTTGTGGATTTGCGCGACGATCAGACCTGGGCGCGTGAGCGCACGCGGCACCTGCACGAGCGTGCGCAAGAGAAACAACGCAACCGCACCGACCGTGGCGACAAAGCTGCGCAGGTTCTCGAAGATCTCCCGCAACAGACTCACGCGGAGCCCTCGAGCAATTCTTGGTAATAATCCGGGGCCGGGTAATGGAACGGCACCGGGCCGTCCGGAAGCCCATTCATGAATTGATTCACGAGCTCCGAATCGTGCTTCTTCAGTTCGCTGAAGTTTCCGGCCGCCGCCACGCGTCCGCCCGCGAGGATGTAACCCATGTCGGCAAGCTCGGCCAATTCCTCGACGTCGTGCGACACGACCAGGCTGGTAATACCTAGCGCATAGTTCATGTGCCGCACGAGTCGCACGATCATGCCCATCGAGATCGGATCGAGGCCAGTGAACGGTTCGTCATAAATCAACAAATCGGGATCGGTGGCCATCGCTCGCGCCAATGCAACGCGCCGTGCCATGCCGCCCGAAAGCTCGGAAGGCATCAGGCGCGCAGCGCCGCGCAATCCAACCGCCTGCAACTTCGTCAGCACGACGTTGCGGATCAGGGGCTCGGGGAGCTTCGTGTGCTCACGGAGCGGAAATGCGACGTTCTCGAACACATCCATGTCCGTGAGCAAAGCGCCGTTCTGGAACAGCATGCCCATGCGGCGACGCAGATCGTAAAGCTCGCCGAGCTTGAGACTCGTGACATCGATGCCATCGAACCGAATGCGTCCCTTGTCCGGCTTGATCTGGCCGGTCATCAGACGCAGGAGCGTCGTCTTGCCGGTGCCGCTCGGCCCCATGATGGCAGTGATGCGGCCGCGCGGAATCGTCAGCGACAGGCCGGAGAAGATCTTCCTCCCGCCCACCGAGTAGTGAACGTCCTCGACTTCGACCAGATTGTCGGACGGAACCGGCCTGGGATCTGCGGCCTGAGCGGTGCTCGACATTAAGAACCTCGCACGAAAGACGCGGCGATGCTCATGTGGCTTCTAATTCCTTCTTCGTGCGCGATTGTGCGGGTTCGAAACTGAACGGACATTGAGCGCGCGGCCGAAGCTCGGCCGCGCGCACCGTCGACTTAGGCGGCTTCCTTTTCCAACTCGGGCTTGTAGGCGCCCGTGGCTGCCAAACCCGTGAAGCGTGCACGTCGCGCGAACGCCTTCTGAGCGGCCGGAATGTTCTCGGCCTTGCCGCCCCAGGTCTTCAGCGCTTCGTCCTGCAGCGCGCGGCCGTACGAGAACGTGAGCGCCCACGGCAGCGGTCCGAGCTGATTCATCAGGCTCAGGTGCTCGCTCGCTTCCGCGGGCGTCTGTCCGCCCGACAGGAAGGCGATACCAGGGACCGCGCTCGGCACATAGCGCTTCAGCGTACGAACCGTGGCCTCCGCTACCTGCTGCGGGCCTGCGCGATTCGCGTTCTTCTTGCCGGAGATCACCATGTTCGGCTTCAGCACGATGCCTTCGAGGTAGACCCGATGCTGATGCAAAGCGGAGAACACAGACGCGAGCGTCGCGCTGGTCACCTCTTCGCAGCGCTCGATGGAATGCGCACCGTCCATGAGGACTTCCGGTTCGACGATCGGCACGATGTTCGCCTCTTGGCAAAGCGCCGCATAGCGCGCCAGCGCATGCGCGTTCGCGTCGATGGCGAACTGTGTCGGGATGCCGTCGGCGATATCGATGACCGCGCGCCACTTCGCGAAGCGCGCACCGAGCTTGTAGTACTCGGCCAAACGCTCGCGCAGTCCATCGAGACCTTCGGTGATCGTCTCGCCCGGGTAGCCGGCAAGCGGCTTGGCGCCGGTGTCGACCTTGATGCCCGGCACAATGCCGAGCTTCGCCAAATATTCGGGAAACGGCGTTCCGTCCTTCGTCTTCTGACGGATCGTCTCGTCGTACATGATCACGCCGCTGATGTACTCGGCGACGTTCGGAGTCGTGAATAGGAGCTCGCGATACGTGCGCCGGGCCTCCTCCGTGGATTCCAGCTTGATCGAGTCGAAGCGCTTCTTGATCGTGCCGGTCGATTCGTCAGCTGCCAAAATGCCCTTTCCTTTCGCGACCATCGCCTTTGCGGTGGCCTCGAGCTCACTACGATTCATCGTCGTGTACCTCATGAATGCTGCCCGGCCTCACCTGACCGAGCGTTAGGGGCGCGTAGGATAACCAAAAAGTCCGGGGGTCGGCAGCGAGCTTCGCTGTCGCCAACCGCCCACAAATGAATGAGTTGAGCGAATTTGAAGTTTCGGTAGCCGGGCACGGACAATAGGACTAAAATGGTCCTATATAGGATCCGCCCCTGCCATGCTTCGTATCAGCAAGTTGACCGACTACGGCACCGTCATCTTGGCGTGCCTGGCGCAGCACCCACAGCGCATGCTCACGGCTGCCGAAGTCGCCGAGTACACGAAGGTCGGCTTGCCCACGGTCAGTAAGCTGCTGAAGAAGCTGCAGCGCGCAGGGCTCGTCAGTTCCGCCCGCGGCAGTCACGGCGGCTACCAGCTCTCGCGTCCGCCGAGCGAGATCACGGCAGCGGCGATCCTCGACGCGCTCGAAGGCCCGTTTGCACTGACCGAGTGCAGCAGCGAGCACAGTCATTGCGGCATCGCGAGCAGCTGTCGCGTCGGTCATGTCTGGCAGCGCGTCAATGCGGCGATTCGTCGCGCTTTGAGCGACATCACGTTGGCCCAACTCTCAGGAATGGAGCGCACGACCGTAGCGAGCGTGCCTTTGACGCGTATCGGACGCGTCTCACACGAGTGAACGCGAATTTCATGTCAAGCAATCCTCACAACGATCCAACCCTCGAGGCCCTCGTCGGACAGAAATATCGACACGGGTTCGTGACCGAGATCGAGTCCGACACCGTTCCGCCCGGCCTGGACGAGGACGTCATCCGCCTGATCTCGCGCAAGAAGCGCGAGCCCGAGTTCTTGCTCGAGTGGCGGCTCAAGTCGTTCCGGCACTGGCTCACGATGCGCCAGCCCGATTGGGCGCACTTGCGCATCGGACCGATCGACTACCAGGCGATCTCGTACTACTCCGCGCCGAAAACGAAGACGGACGGACCCAAGAGTCTCGACGAGGTGGATCCGAAGCTGCTCGAAACCTACGACAAGCTCGGAATTCCGCTGCACGAGCGCGCTCGGCTTGCCGGTGTCGCCGTCGATGCGGTTTTCGACAGCGTTTCGGTCGCAACGACGTTCAAAGAGCGTCTTGCGAAAGCGGGCGTCATTTTTTGCTCGTTCTCCGAGGCGGTGCAGAACCACCCTGAGCTCGTCGAACAGTATCTCGGCAGCGTCGTGCCCTACACCGACAATTTCTTCGCGACCCTGAATTCCGCGGTGTTCTCCGACGGCTCGTTCGTCTACGTGCCGAAAGGCGTGCGCTGCCCGATGGAGCTGTCGACGTACTTCCGCATCAACGCCGCGAAGACCGGCCAGTTCGAGCGCACGTTGATCATTGCGGACGAAGGCTCGTACGTGAGCTATCTCGAAGGCTGCACGGCGCCGATGCGCGACGAGAACCAGCTTCATGCCGCAGTCGTCGAGCTCATCGCGCTCGCAGATGCGCAGATCAAGTACTCGACGGTGCAGAACTGGTATCCCGGCGACGAACAAGGCCGCGGCGGCATCTACAACTTCGTCACCAAGCGCGGCGAATGCCGCGGGCGAAACTCCAAGATCAGCTGGACGCAGGTGGAAACCGGCTCGGCCATCACGTGGAAGTACCCGAGCTGCATTCTCACCGGCGAGAACTCGGTCGGCGAGTTCTATTCGGTTGCGGTGACGAACAATTATCAGCAGGCGGACACGGGCACGAAGATGATTCACATCGGCCCGAATACCCGCAGCACGATCGTCTCGAAAGGCATTTCCGCGGGTCACGGACAGAACACGTATCGCGGCCTCGTGAAAGTTTTGCCGAGCGCGACGAATGCCCGCAACTTCACGCAATGCGACTCGCTCCTGATGGGCGATCAATGCGGCGCGCATACGTTCCCGTACATGGAAATTCGCACGCCCACGGCGAGCGTGGAGCACGAGGCCACGACCTCCAAGATCGGCGACGACCAGCTCTTCTACTGTTTGAGCCGCGGCATCTCCGAAGAGGATGCCGTGAACATGATCGTGAACGGGTTCTGTAAAGCCGTGTTCAAAGAGCTGCCCATGGAATTCGCCGTCGAGGCGCAGAACCTCTTGGCCGTGAGCCTCGAAGGAGCGGTCGGTTGATTGCAAGGCGCGAACCCCACGAGCGTTCGCGCCGACGAAACGAATCGGAGTCGATGATGCTGAAAGTGAACGACTTGCACGTACGCGTGGACGGCAAGCAAATCTTGAACGGTCTGAACCTCGAGGTTAAGCCGGGCGAAGTGCACGCGATCATGGGGCCGAACGGCTCCGGCAAGAGCACGCTCGTGCAAGTCCTCGCCGGCCGCGACGGCTATGAAGTCACGCAAGGCTCGGCGACCTATCTCGGCAAGGATCTCTTGAGTCTGCCGCCCGAGGAGCGTGCACGCGAAGGTGTGTTCCTTGCCTTTCAGTATCCGGTCGAAATTCCGGGCGTGAACAACGTGTACCTGTTGAAAGCCGCGCTCAATGCCGCGCGCAAACATCGTGGGCTTCCCGAAGTGGACGCATTCGAGTTCCTCTCGCTCGTACGCGAGAAGATGAAGCTCATGCAAATGGACGAGAGCTTCTTGAACCGCGGCGTCAACGAAGGCTTCTCCGGCGGCGAGAAGAAGCGCAACGAAATCCTGCAGATGATGGTGCTCGAACCCACTCTCGCCTTGCTCGATGAAACCGACTCGGGTCTGGACATCGATGCATTGCGTATCGTTGCCAACGGCGTGAACAGTTTGCGGCGTGCGGACCGCGCGATCGTCATGGTCACGCACTATCAACGGCTCCTCGATCACATCGTCCCGGATTACGTGCACGTGCTCTCCGACGGGCGCATCGTCAAGAGCGGCGACAAGTCGCTCGCCCTCGAGCTCGAGAAGCGCGGCTACGACTGGCTCAAGCAGGACGCAGCATGACCGCGCTCGCCACCAAGTCCGTGTCGCCGAATCTCGAGCGCATTCGTACGGCGTTCGAGCAGCGCGCTCGCGACGGCGATCCGCTCGCCGAGTGGCGCCGCGCAGCGCTCGAACGGTTTCTCGAATTGGGCTTTCCGACGCAACGCGACGAGCGATGGAAGTACACGAATCTGCGTCGCCTGGAGATGCGTAACTTCGCACCGGCCGAGGCACCGCACGTCGCACCTACTCTTCCTGACGCATTAACGGATGCGAGCCTGCGCATCGCGCTCGTCGACGGCCATTGCATGCCGAGCTTGAGTCATGGTGTGCAGCCGCCCGGTGTGACGGTGATCGGTTTGGGACAATGGCTCGAGAATGCGCCGACCGACGCCGCCGCGTGCTTGGGCCGGCTCGGCCCCGATCCGGCGAGCGCATTCGAGAACTTGAATGCGGCATTCGTCGACGACGGACTCGTCATCGACATTGCTCCCGGAACGCAATTCGACGAAGCCATCTACGTCGTGCACGCCTGGCACACGAGCGGACGCATGGCGCATCCGCGTATCGTCGTGCGGCTCGGCGAGAACAGCCGCTGCACACTGATCGAGCACTATATCGGCGCGCCGCAAATAGAGTCGTTTACGAATGCCGTCGTGACGATCGAAGCGCAAGCGGGCGCATGTTTGAAGCACTATCGGCTGCAGCAGGAATCGCCCAAGACTTTTCACATCGGCACAGTGCGGGCGCGTTTGGCCAAGGACGCACGCTATCTCGGTCACGAGATCGCGCTCGGTGCCGCGCTTGGGCGCGCCGATATCACGGGACTCCTGGACGGTCCGGGCGCCGAAATGAAGCTGCGCGGCTTGTTCGCGCCCGCCGGCTCGCAGCACCTCGACACGTATACGCGCATCGAGCACATCGCGCCGTACACGAACAGCGAAGAAGAGTTCCGCGGCATCGCCGACGGTCGCGGCCGCGGCGTGTTCAACGGCAAGGTGAAAGTTCATCCCAACGCGCAGCACATCGATGCGCGTCAGCTGAGCCGCAACCTGCTGCTGTCGGAGACAGCGGAGATCGACACGAAACCTGAGCTCGAGATCTACGCCAACGACGTGAAATGCAGTCACGGCGCGACGACGGGACAACTGGACGCGACGGCACTGTTCTACCTGCGTTCGCGCGGCATCGATGCCAGCACGGCGCGCGCACTGCTCATTCGTGCCTTCGCCGAATCGATCCTGACCTCGATCGAACCGCAAGGGCTTCGCACGACGCTGGACAACTGGCTGGCGCAGCGTTTCTCGAGCACGGAGGTCTCGCCATGAGCGCGCTGCCCACCTCCCGTACGCAGCTCGACGTGGCAGCGATTCGCCGCGACTTTCCGATCCTGTCGCAGACGGTCAACGGCAAGCCGCTCGTCTATCTCGACAATGCCGCTTCGAGTCAGCGCCCGCGCGCGGTGATCGATGCGATTTCGCACTACTACGAATTCGATCACGCCAACGTGCACCGCGGCGTGCATGCACTGAGCCAGCGTGCGACGGACGCATACGAAGGCGCTCGCGAGGTCGTGCGTCGATTCATTCGCGCTCGAGACACGAAAGAGATCATTTTCACGCGCGGCACGACCGAATCGGTCAACCTCGTCGCGCAAAGCCTGCTGCGCCCGACGTTGCAACCGGGCGACGAAATCCTGATCTCGGCGCTCGAGCATCACGCGAACATCGTGCCGTGGCAGCTCGTCTGCGAACAAACCGGCGCAACGCTCAAGGTCATTCCCATCGATCAACGCGGCGTCGTGGACTTTGCAGCCTTCGAACGGCTGATCGGACCGCAGACGAAGCTGCTCGCGCTCGCGCACGTTTCGAACGCGCTCGGCACGGTCGTTCCGGTCGCCGACTTCATTGCGGTCGCAAAACGACATGGCGTTCCGGTCCTGCTCGACGGCGCCCAGGCGATTCCGCACGCAGCGGTCGACGTGCAAGCGCTCGGGTGCGATTTCTACTGCTTCTCGGGCCACAAGATGCTCGGCCCCACCGGCATCGGCGTGCTCTACGGGCGTCGCGAGCTGCTGGAGCGCATGCCGCCGTGGCAAGGCGGCGGCGACATGATCCTCTCGGTCACGTTCGAGAAGACCGAGTTCAATCAATTGCCGTGGAAGTTCGAGGCCGGCACGCCCCACATCAGCGGCGCCGTCGGCTTGGCTGCCGCTATCCGCTACCTCGAAGGCATCGGCATGGATCGCATTGCGGCCTACGAACAGGAGCTGCTCGCGTATGCGACGGAGCGGCTGTCGACGGTGCCTGGCCTGCGCGTCATCGGCACGGCGCCTGAGAAAGCGAGCGTGATTTCGTTCGTGCTCGACAACATCCATCCGCACGACATCGGCACGATCGTCGATTCCGAGGGTGTCGCCATCCGTACGGGTCATCACTGTGCCATGCCCGTGATGGACTTCTTTGCCGTCCCTGCGACCGCCCGCGCCTCGCTTGCGTTCTACAACACGTTCGAGGAAATCGACCGGCTCGTCGCCGCCCTCGAGCACACTCAGCGCGTACTTGGCTGACCGACATGGATTTGAAAGATCTCTACCGCGACGTCATCGTGGATCACAATCGTCATCCACGTAACTTCGGCAAGCTCGAGCCCGCCGACGTCCACGCCCAAGGTCACAATCCGTTGTGCGGCGATCGGCTGACGCTGTACGCCAACCTCGACGGCGATCGCATCTCGGACATCAAGTTCGAAGGCAGCGGCTGCGCCATCTCGGTTTCATCGGCCTCGCTGCTGACCGAAGCCGTAAAGGGCAAGACCCGCGCCGAAGTGCAACAGCTATTCGAGGACGTACACGCTCTGCTCACACGTCACGACGCGAACGTAGACCTCGCAAAACTCGGCAAGCTCGCCGCGCTGTCCGGCGTTCGCGAATTCCCGGCGCGAGTCAAATGCGCGAGCCTTTGCTGGCACACGCTCAATGCCGCGCTCGAATCGAAGAGCGAGCCCGTCACGACCGAATAAGCGCCTCACACTGCAATCGTCATGTATCGTCACGAACAAGAGCCGGTTACGCTGCAGCGGGATGTCGAAGCCATCATGGTTCCCGCCGGCATTCCTGTCACGCTGCGCGAGGGCAAAACCGGATTCATCACGCAGGCGCTCGGCGGAAGCTTCACCGTGTACATCGAAGGAAATCTGTTTCGCGTTGCCGGCAGAGACGCCGACGCGCTCGGCAAGGAACCGATGATCGGTCCCGAGCTGCCGCCGGATGCGACCGACGAGGACGTCAAAGAGCTCGTCTGGCAGCAGATGCGCCAGTGCTACGACCCGGAGATTCCGATCAACATCGTCGATCTTGGGCTCATTTACGACTGCGAGATCACGCGCGACGCCGACGGCGAGCGCGTGGTTTCGATCAAGATGACGCTGACCGCACCGGGCTGCGGCATGGGTGAAATCCTCGTACAGGACGTCAGAGACAAGGTCGAAATGATCCCGACGATCAAACGGGCCGACGTCGAGCTCGTCTTCGATCCGCCCTGGGATCGCACGATGATGTCCGAGGAAGCCCGCCTGCAAACCGGCATGTTCTGAACCGCCCGATGTCGCAATGAGCTGGATTCCTGTCGCTCCTGTCGAGCAGATCGCCGATGGCGATTACGCCCAAGTCGAAGTCGACGGCGTCATCGTCGCGGTCTTCAACATTCACGGCACGTTCTATGCGATCGAAGACACGTGCACGCACGACGGCGGCGAGCTGGCAGGCGGCGCGCTCGACGGCGACGTTGTGATTTGTCCGCGTCACGGTGCGCGTTTCTGTCTGCGTACCGGTGCCGCACTCTGCCCTCCGGCCTACGAACCCGTCAGAACGTTCGAGACACGCGTCGAAAACGGCATCGTCGAGGTCAAGGAACCCGATTGAAGCATGCGGGTTGTTCGACCATGCTGCGTCTGACACTCGTTCGGCACGCGAAAACAGAACCGGCGCTTCCCGGCCAGCCGGATTGGGAACGTGCACTCGAACCCCAGGGCTTACGCGATGCTCCGAGAATGGCCGCTCGGCTGAAAGAGCGTGGACACACGCCCGATAAGATCTTGTCGAGCCCTGCGCTTCGCGCGATCACGACGGCCAACATCTTTGCGCGCGAGCTCGAGATTCCGGAAAAACTCGTGGTACAGGATGAACGGCTGTACCTGGCGAACAGCTCTGCCCTTTTCTCCGTCGTGCGCGAGCTCGGCGGCGATGCACAGCATCTGCTGATCGTCGGCCACAATCCCGGGCTCACCGAATTCGCCGATGAGCTGTCGTGCGAGCGCTCCGTCGATCATCTGCCCACCTGCGGCGTGTACAGCCTGCAATTCAAGATCGCGAATTGGAGCGCGCTCGAACCCGCATCCGGCGTCGATGCGGAGCTCGACTATCCCAACAAGCCTTACTAGCCGACCACGGCTGACCGCAACCCTGCCCAGCAGCTGCGGTCAATCTTCGAGCGCGAGCAAGCTCGCATTGCCCCCGACAGCCGCGGTATTGATCGTGATCGTCTGCTCGGTCGCGAACCGATGTAGATAGTACGGGCCGCCCGCCTTCGGACCGGTCCCTGACAGACCGCGCCCGCCGAACGGCTGCACGCCGACGACGGCACCGATCATGTTTCGATTCACGTACACATTGCCTGCGCGGACACGCGTCGCGATGTAACGCGCCGTGGCATCGACTCGCGTATGGATGCCGAGCGTCAGACCGTAACCCGTTGCATTGATCGCATCGATCACCGCATCGAGATGCCGCGATCGATAGCGAATGATGTGAACGATCGGCCCGAATACTTCCCCTTTGAGTAGCGAGAGCGAATCGATTTCGACGGCCAGCGGCGCAAAGAACGTCCCGCGCTCGTGCATCGACGTCAAACGGCACGCGTGAGACCAGCGCGCACGCGAACGAATCGTTTGAGCGTGCGCCATGAGTTGATCCCGCGCCGCCGTATCGATGACGGGACCGACATCGGTCGCCAGGTCCCCCGGATCGCCGATCCGCAACTCGTCCATGAATCCGGCAAGCAGATCCAGAACACGCGGCGCAATCTCCTCTTGTAGGAATAGTACGCGTAGCGCAGAGCATCGCTGCCCAGCGCTGTTGAACCCCGACTGCATCACGTCCATCACGACTTGTTCGGGCAAAGCCGAGCTGTCCACGATCAACGCGTTTTGCCCACCCGTTTCGGCGATCAGCACTGGAATCGGACCGCTGCGCTCCGCAAGCGAACGATTGATGGCATGGGCCGTCTCCGTCGAACCGGTGAAAGCCACGCCCGCAATGCGAGGATCCGCAACTGCGCGCGCACCGATCGTTGCGCCGTCTCCCGGCATGAACTGCAGGACTTCGCCCGGCACACCCGCATCCAGTAGCAACTGCACTGCACGTGATGCGACGAGCGGAGTTTGTTCAGCCGGCTTTGCGATCACGGCATTCCCGGCCGCGAGCGCCGCCGCAATCTGGCCAGTAAAGATTGCCAGCGGGAAGTTCCACGGACTGATACATACGAACACGCCGCGACCATGCAGCCGCAACTCGTTGCTCTCCCCCGTTGGACCAGGGAGCTTGATCCCTTCCTCGAACTCCTGCTGCACGCGCGAAGCGTAGTAGCGCAGGAAATCCACGGCCTCGCGCACCTCGGCGATGCTGTCGACGACCGAACGGCCAGCTTCGCGGATGCAATAAGCGGCAAGCTCGGGCATGTGCGCCTCGTATGCATCCGCGGCGCGCAAGAGAATGGCCGCGCGCTCCGACGGACGAACGAGGTTCCAGTCGACTTGCGCCTTGACGGCCGAACCGATCGCCGCGTCGACGACGCGCGGATCGGTGTTCACGACCTCGCCGACGACTTCTTCACGATTGGCAGGATTGCGAACTACTTGCGTCTCGCCATCGAGCGGCTTGCCGTCGATGAGCGGCCTCGCACGCCAAGCACCCGCACCGGCACGCGCGACGCGTTCGGCAAACGGTCCGTACTCGAGCGGATCGGCTAGATTCACGCCTTGCGAGTTCAAACGCTCCTTGCCGTACAGGTATCTCGGCAGGACGATGCGCGGGTGCGCCTTTTGCGGCAGCGAATCGACGAGTTGCACGGGGTCGGCCACGATCTCGTCGATGGGCGTGTTGTCGTCGACGATGCGGTTGACGAACGAGGTATTGGCGCCGTTCTCGAGCAGACGACGGACCAGATACGGCAACAAATCCTCGTGCGAACCCACGGGCGCATACACGCGGCAGGCCACACCGTTCTCGCCAACGAGTTGCTCGTAAAGCTCCTCGCCCATGCCATGCAGCCGCTGGAACTCGAACTCGCGGCCGGCCTCGCCTGCCAGCTCGATGATCGTTGCCACCGTCTGCGCATTGTGTGTCGCGAACTGCGGGTAGATCGCTTCGCCCGCAGCGAGCAACTCGCGCGCACAGGCGATGTAAGAGACATCCGTGTTCGCCTTGCGAGTGAAGACCGGATAACCGCGCAAGCCGCGCTCTTGAGCCCGCTTCACCTCGCTGTCCCAATAGGCGCCTTTGACGAGTCGCACATTGATGCGCCCGACGTTGCGGCCCGCCAGCTTCGCCACCCAACGAATGACGTCGAGCGCGCGCTTCTGATAGGCCTGCACGGCCAGACCGAAACCGTCCCACCCGCGCAGCTCCGGAGCATTTGCCACGCCTTGGATCACCTCGAGCGACAGCTCAAGACGTTCCGACTCCTCTGCATCGACAGTGAGCGCAATGTTCGCTGCGCGTGCCTGCACCGCCAGGGCCAGCAGCCTTGGCGTCAGTTCCGCCAGGACACGATCGCGTTGCGTGAACTCGTAACGCGGAAACAGCGCCGACAGCTTGACCGAAATGCTCGGCGCGGCGTGCAGGGACGTTCCCTGCTCCACAACTCGCGACACCGCTTCGATCGCGCTGCGGTACGCATTCAAGTACCGATCCGCATCGCGCATCGTGAGCGCCGCCTCGCCGAGCATGTCGAACGAGTGCCGGTAATGCTTGTGCTCGTCGCTCTGCGCACGTTCGAGCGCCTCTTCGATCGTGCGACCCATGACGAACTGATGGCCCATGATCCGCATGGCATGACGGAACGCCGCGCGCACCATCGGCTCGCCGATTTTCCCGACGATGCGCGCCACGAAACCGCGCGGATCGACGTCCTCTCCGGGCGGAGGACGCACGATTCTGCCGGTCAACATCAGTCCCCACGTCGAAGCATTCACGAACAAGGATTGACCGTCGGTGAGGTGCGAGGACCAATCTCCTGCAGCGATCTTGTCGGCAATCAGGCGGTCCGCTGTGTCGTCGTCGGGAATCCGTAGGAGCGCCTCGGCGAGGCACATCAGAATGACGCCTTCCTGCGTCGAAAGATCGTACTGCCGCAAGAATGCATCGAGTCCGCTCTTTGCAACGCGGTGCTCCCGAACCCCTTGGACGAGCTTGCGCGCTCGCTCTGTAACGCGGGCGCGCATAGCCTCGGATAACCGAGCTCGATCGACGAGATGTGCGACGAGCTGTTCTTCGTCTGCGAGATAATGACGGTTGATGGCCTGCGCGACCGATCTATCGAGACTCATAGGCGGGCACTTCAGACATCGTAGAAGCGGTGCAGTATTGTAGTGTCCGCGCCGCGCGTACAGCATGCGAATGCAACGTATACAACTTTGCAGCGAATGCACTCACGATTGCACATGGATCGGTGATGCTCGGGATGAGCGGAGTTGGCGCGCGTCATTGGAATAACGACGATCGCGTGCGAATCGCACATCGCTTGAAGCCGCGATTCCGAGCCGCATCTGGTATACGAGTGCTTGCGACGATGCGCAAAGACGTGAGGACGAACCTAGTGACCGACAGTGCCGCAGACACAGTAACGATCACCGCCAGCAACTTCATGTCCGAAGTTGTCGAGGCATCCGCGCAGATACCGACGCTCGTCGATTTCTGGGCGCCCTGGTGCGCACCCTGCCGGCAGCTCATGCCCATTCTGGACCGACTGGTGAAGGAGTACGGCGGCCGCTTCAAGCTCGCAAAGGTCAACACGGATGAGCAACAGGAACTTGCCCAGCAGGTGGGCATCCGCAGCCTGCCGACCGTCGTGTTGTTCAAGGATCGCACCGCCGTCGATCATTTCATCGGCCTGCTTCCCGAGCCCCGAATTCGGGAAATGCTCGACAGGCACCTGCCGAAACCGAGCGAAGGACCGATCAATCGAGCCAGAGCGCTCAAGAGTGCCGGCGACTACGCCGGCGCACGCGCCATTCTGGAACAGGAGCTTGCAACCGACACCGGCAACATCGAGCTGCAAGCCGAAATCGCCGAGCTACGGGCGTTGGAAGGCGATCTCGAAGGAGCACGCCGTCTATGGAATGAGCTTCAAGCGAAGGAACCCAATCATGCGCTCGTGAAACGGTTGGGTGCGCTATTGGAGTTCAGTACCGTCATTGCCAGCTCTCCCGACGTGCGCGCGTTGCGGCAGCGGGTTGCGGACAATCCGCAAGATCTGGAGGCACGGCACGCACTGGCAGTTCATCAATTGCTGGGCGGCGACGTCGAGCCCGCCATCGACACCTGGCTCGATTTCATGCGCAATCACCGCTCCTACAAAGAGAACCTGGGCCGCCGCAGCCTCGTGCTCGCGTTCGAGCTGATCGGCGAAGCCGATCCGATCGTGCGCCAGACGCGAAGAGAGATGGCGAAACTGATTTTTTAGGCCGATTCACCCTTTCGCCGCCGTACTCCGCAACTCCTCCGCAAGCTGCGGTCCCAGGTACGCGCGAATAATGCGGCGCGTGAGATAAATGAGCGGGATCAGTAGCAGCGCCATCAATAGCTTGTACGCATAGTTCACGGTGCCGACAGCAAGGAACAAGTCGATCGGCCAGCCTTGCGGTCCGATGACGAAGGCGATGTAGAGCACGACGAAGCTGTCGATGAGTTGGGAAATGGCCGTCGAGCCGGTCGCGCGCAGCCAGATCCACTTTTCTCCGGTCGCTCTGCGAATGCGCTGAAAGACTGCGACATCGATGAGCTGGCCGATCAGGAAGGCCGTGAGCGAGCCGGCGATCGTCCACATGCCTTGGCCGAAAATGTTGGCGAACGCCGCTTGCATGTCCGGGACGCCGCGTTCGGCATTCACTCCGACCCAGAAGTCGGCAGGCGCAAGCTCGATCGCTGCGTATGCCGCCAGAAAGCCGTAGGCGATGAGCACCACGGTCAGCCAGGAAATGAATCGCACACCGCGGGTGCCGAAATACTCATTGATGATATCCGTCAACAGGAAGACGAACGGCCAGAGCAACACCCCGCTCGTGAACTGCAGCGATCCCGTCTGACCGAACAAGTGCCAATCGAGCGTCGGAATGCCGAGCGATGGCTCGAGCGCGAAGATCTTGACGCCGACGAACTCGGCAATGAGCGCGTTCGCGGACAGAAATGCCGCTAAGACAAGGAACAGACGCGAAGCGCGAATATCGTTGGAGAATGCCATGCACGACCTGACGATTGAGTTCCCGAGATCAGTATGCCCGACCTCGGAATCCCGCCGCGAACTTCAGAGGCGTTCGGGGTACACTCCGCTCGATCCATGAGCTCACAGATGACGACACCCCGATTCGCGACGATCAGCGAACTGAATATCTATCCCGTGAAATCGTGCGCCGGGATCTCGCTGTCTCGCGCTCGCCTCGCGCCGACGGGCTTCGAGAACGATCGCCGCTGGATGATCGTACGGCCCGACGGTCGCTTCGTCACACAGCGCGAAGAGCCGCGACTGGCCTTGATTCGGCCGACTCTGAACGGCGGCAGTTTGCTGCTCGATGGCCCCGACCTCGAAACACTGGCAGTCGATCCTGAAAGGCCAGGCAACCGGATTGAAGTCGTCTGTTGGCGCGACCGCTGCTCGGCCATCGACGAAGGCGATGCGGCAGCCGATTGGTTGGAACGTCATCTTGGAGCCCCTCACCGCTTGGTGCGTTTCGATCCGTCCGGAAAACGCGCGAGCGACCGGGCGTGGACCGGGGAGCGCGAAGTCTTGAATCAATTCTCCGATGGCTTCCCTTGGCTCCTGATCTCGCAAGCCTCGCTCGATGCGCTCAACCGTCGCCTCGAACGCCCTCTGCAGATGAACCGCTTTCGACCGAACATCGTGGTCGACGGGCTCGATCCATTCGAAGAAGACGAGATCGCCACGCTGTCGCTCGATTCGATCGTGCTCTGCCCCGTCAAACCGTGCACGCGCTGCGCAATCACGACAACGAATCAGCAAACTGGCGAGCGCGAAGGCGACGAACCGCTACGCACGTTGCGTTCGTTCCGATTCAACAAAGACCTTCGCGGCGTAGCTTTCGGACAGAATCTAATCGCGCTCGGCGGTTTCGGAGAGTGGCTGGAAGTCGGCCAGCAACTGCTGATCCAACGCAGACTGTAGGCGGGAGACTGTAGGTCGAGCCGTTCTTCAACCAGAACACCAGGTCACCGGGTCATCTGATCTCAGAACTGCCGCCAAAAGCACGTCCACGAGTCACCCTCCTCGCCGGAACCTCGTCCTCCCCTTGTTCATTGCTGCATCGAGTGCGAATCGCACACGTAGATGTCCCGAATTGCCTGACCGGGTGTCTGTGCTGTGATCCCGCACACGCTCCGTTCGATCGAGACGCGTTACGGTGGCCCTTGGCAACGAAGAGGCGCAGGTATTATGACAGTCGAGCGTGATCCGGCATCGGAAGAAGAAACCGTGAAGATGCCACGACCGCAACTGGACGAGAACGACGGTCAGGAAGATTTCGATCCGGAAAAAACGATCGTGCGCGACGACTGGGAAAGCACAGTCATCCGCCGCATGGCATCCCGCGTCGCCGAGGTCGAAGAAGAACTCGAGGCTTCGGACAACGAACGCTTCGGATGGGAAAGCGAGGGATTGCGTCGGCTCGCCGAGGGAATGCGGCGAGTGGGAAGAAGCTGATAACTAGGCGACAGGCGACGGGCAACTGCGGCCTTCGCCGGTGGCTGCAAGCTAAAAGCCTGCAGCCACCGTACATGCAGGCAATGTCCTGCGCCGATCAATATCCCGACATCTGCGCGTACCGATCCGTGTGATAGAAGGCGTCGCCGAACGTTTCGGCGGCGGCCCTCGCGCGCTTCATGAAGAATCCGATATCGAACTCGTCGGTCATGCCGATGCCGCCGTGCATCTGCACGGCCTCGTTCGTGGCGATGCGGGCCACCTCGCTCGCGCGCGCCTTGGCCAAACAGACGTACCTGGCAGCGCTCGGCTCCTGCGCATCGAGCGCTTGCAGTGCACGCAGACAGACCGAGCGCAGCAATTCGATTTCGCAGAACAAGTGCGCGGCGCGATGCTGCAGCGCTTGGAAGCTGCCGATCTTCACTCCGAACTGCTCGCGCTCCCGCAAATAAGCGAGCGTGCGTTCGAATGCTTCGGAAGAGACGCCGAGCAGCTCCGCGGCGAGCACAGCTCGGCCCGCATCGAGCACGGCTTCAAGGATCGTAGCGCCCTTGTCCACCTCGCCGAGCAAGTCCTCGGCCGAAACAGACACATCCTTCAACTCGACGTACGCCGCGTTACGGCTGTCCACGATGGGCATGCGCGTGATCGTGACGCCCGGCGCTTTCGCATTCACCAAGAACAGGCTGATCCCGTCGCGTGCATTCGCATCGCCCGACGTGCGTGCCGAGACAATCAACCAGTCTGCGACATGGCCGTCGAGGACGTGGAGCTTCCGACCGTTCAATGTGTATTTGCCGGCGCTGCTCGTCGCGGTCGCCGAGATCGAGAGCGGCGCATGGCGCGTACGCTCATCGGATGCGAGCGCGACGATCGCTTCGCCGGAAGCGATCTGCGGGAGCAGCGTTTCCTTGTGCGAGCTCGTGCCGCCTTTGAGAAGTGCCGTGGCGCCGAGAATGGCCGTGGACAGGAACGGTGTAGCGCTCAAGTTGCGGCCGATCTCCTCGGCAATCAGTCCGGCGCCGACGAAACCGAAGCCGAAACCGCCGAACTCCTCCGGAATGAGCACGCCGGCCCATCCCATCTCCGCCATTTCCTTCCACACGTCGCGCTTGAAGCCGACCGGGTCATGACTGTCGCGCAGCTCGCGAAGCTGCGAAATCGGAGCGCGCTCTGCCGCGAAACGCTTCGCGGCGTCGCGGAACATCAATTGATCTTCGTTCAGAACCAGTGTCATAGCAGTAACCTTCCGGAGACCGTATCAGCGGCTGGGCAGACGCAGCACGTTCTTCGCAATGATGTTGAGCTGAATTTCCGAAGTACCGCCTTCGATGGAATTCGCCCGGGTACGCAACCAAATGGGCGCCAGGTCTCCCTCGCTCGGCGTGTCGCTGAACTTCAGACCTTCGGTCCCCGACACGGACATCATCAGCTCGGCGCGGCGCTTGTTGAGCTCGGTGCCGTAGTACTTGAGCATCGACGACATCGCACCCGTTTCGTTGCCGGCCTTGGCTTCGTCTTGAATCCGGCTCATCGTGAGTGCGAACGCTTGCGCATCCATCTCGAAGCGCGCGATCTCGGTGCGAAGCGCAGTCTCGGCGAGACGGCCGTTCGCGAGGCCGATGTTCTTCACGGCGAGCTGCCCGACGGTCATCGTGCCGCCGACGCGCAATCCCAGACCCATGCCGCCGATCATGTTGCGCTCGTGCGTGAGCAGATACTTCGCGATCGTCCAGCCCTTGTTGAGCTCGCCGACCAAGTTCTCCTTCGGCACTTTGACGTTGTCGAAGAACGTTTGCGTGAAAGGCGAATAACCCGAGATCAGGCGAATCGGGCGAGTCGAGACGCCCGGCGTCGTCATGTCGAACAGCAAGAAGCTGATTCCTTCCTGCTTCTTGGCCGTGAAATCCGTGCGAACGAGACAGAAGATCCAATCGGCCTTATCGCCGTAGCTCGTCCAGATCTTCGAGCCGTTCACCAAGAAGTGATCGCCCTTGTCCTCCGCGCGCGTCTTGAGCGACGCGAGATCGGAGCCGGCCCCCGGTTCCGAATATCCCTGACACCAACGAATTTCGCCGCGTACGATCTTGGGGATGTGTTCGCGCTTCTGCGCTTCGCTACCGTACTTCAGCAACGCCGGACCGAGCATCGAGATGCCGAAAGATGTCAACGGCGGACGGCAGTTGAGCGCCGCCATTTCCTCGCGAAGGATGCGAGCTTCGTCCTTGGACAACCCGCCGCCCCCGTACTCCTTCGGCCACTCCGGTACGGTCCAGCCGCGCTCGGCCATGCGCTCGAGCCAAACCTTCTGCGCTTCGTTCTTGAACTTCCAGTTGCGTCCGCCCCAGCAAACATCTGAATCGTCGACCACGGGCTGACGCATTTCCGGCGGACAGTTGGCTTCGAGCCAAGCTCGCACTTCGCGTCGGAACGCCTCGAGTGCCGGAGTCTCGGTTTGGGGTTGTGCTGTCATGTGGAATACCTTTCGAATGTTCTTCGCAGGCGCGAGGTTTTGCGGCGCGCAATTGTATTCGCCCAATCGAAGAACGGGTATGGAAAAAAGCCGCCCCTTTATCCGCAGGGCAGAATGCTCAGACTGGCAATATCGCCTTGGCGCTCGAACGCGACCGCCTCAAGCCACCCTCACGGCCGAAAAATCGTTATCCCCAAACTTGGTCTTACACCGACCGCTCAAGCGATCTTCGGCAATATTTCCTTCGAACTTCAGATCGACCGGTCCCATCGGGCTCTTGGTCGTCGTTTCGAAAGACACCGATCCGTCGCCGACACGAATGTCACGCAACTCAGAGCTCGAGATCAGTCCCTGGCCGATCAGCCTGCCCTCCCAGTCGCCATCCGTCTTCGTAAACTCCCAGGCAAACTCCAGCCTCCCGAGAGGAGTATCCATCGTCACATTCCACTTACCTTCGACGCTCATGTTCGCTCCGGAAGCCACTTAACGACTCAATCGACGCGCGATCCGAGGATCGCCGCGGCGCGCCAAAGCTGGGACAATCGCCCTCGAACTTCTCGCACACCGATCGAGTATGAACCATAGCGGAGAGACGCTCAGTCATTTCTTCGAACGCCATCGCGCGGCAGGCGAGCCGCTGGTGCTCGCAACGATTGCCGAGACGGTTGGGTCCACCTACCGCAAGGCAGGCGCACAGATGCTCATTGCCGGCGACGGCAGCGCAGCAGGCCTGCTGAGCGGTGGATGCCTCGAAGCCGATTTAATGGAGCGTGCACGGCGAGTGCTCGAGACCGGCGAAGCGCTCGCTGTCGAGTACGATACGCGCAGCTCGGATGACATCCTCTGGGGAATCGGCCTCGGTTGCGAAGGCGCGATGCGCATCGTGCTCACGCGCATCGATGCAAAGAACGGCTATCAGCCGTTTGCGCACGTCGAGCAGGCAAGGCGCGAGAATCGTCCGGCGCGTTTCGCTCTGGTCGTCGAATCGAGCAACCCTTCGTACGCGTTCGGGCAAAGCATCCTCGATACGGAAACACGCATTCCGTCCGATATCGCGAATGCGCTCCGCGCGCCCGAGACGAAACATCGCGTCCAGAGCAACGAAGGGAAGCTGATCGAGTCCGAAGGTGCGAAGTTCCTCGTCGTGTCGATTGCCCTGCCCGTTCAGCTCCTCGTGTTGGGTGCAGGGCCCGACGTCATGCCCGTCGTCGAGATGGCCTCACTGCTCGATTGGCATGTGCACGTCGTCGATCATCGTCCCGCTTACGCGGATGCAGCGCAATTTCCGCGCGCGAAGCGTGTCCTCGCGCAACCTGTGGTTCAGATCGGCAACGTGCTCGAAGAATCGCGGTTCGATGCAGCCGTCGTCATGAGCCATCATCTGACGTCCGATGCGGCGTACTTGGCTGCACTTGCCAAGACTTCGATCCCTTATATCGGTTTGTTGGGACCGGCGCCCCGCCGTGCCCGCCTGATGTCGGACATCGGCGAGAACGCCGAGCTGCTGAAGGGTCGCCTGCACGGCCCGGTCGGCTTGGATCTTGGCGCAACCACGCCTGAGACGATCGCGCTGTCGATCGTTGGCGAAATCCAAGCCGTGCTGTCGGGGCGCTCGGGCGGCTCGTTCTCTGCGGCAACCCACGCGAGTTAACCCGGAAGACGTAGCGGCAGCTCGCGCAAGCGGATACCGGTTGCGGCAAACACAGCGTTCGCCACGGCCGGAGCAATGGGCGGAACACCGGGCTCGCCGAGTCCGCCCATTGGCGCATCCGATTTCAAAAACTCGACGACGGTACGCGGTGCGTCCGCCAGCTTCGGCAAGCGATAGTCGAAGAAATTCGCTTGCTCGACCGCACCGCCGCGAATCGTGATCGCGTCGAACAAGGCCGCCGACAACCCGAACACGATGCCGCCTTCGATTTGCGCGGCCGCCGTGTCGGGATGAATGACTTCCCCGCAATCGACGACGGCCAACACACGTTCGACTTTGATCGCGCGGTCGCGAACGGAAACCTCCGCAATTTCGGCAACGACACTGCCGAAGGACTCGACGACTGCGACACCGCGCCCGAGCCCTGGCTCGAGCGGCTGACCCCACCCTGCCAGCTCTGCGGCACGCTCGAGGACGCGTCGATGCCGCGGATTCTTGAGCAGCTTCAGGCGGAACTGCAGCGGATCCTCTTGAGCCGCGTACGCCAATTCATCGATGAACGACTCGGTGAAGAACCCGTGCTCGGAGTGCGCGACGGACCGCCAGGCACCTACGCGCACAGCATGAGCGACGTCATAGGCGCG
Source organism: uncultured Sinobacteraceae bacterium (assembly GCA_937902995.1). Taxonomy (GTDB): domain Bacteria; phylum Pseudomonadota; class Gammaproteobacteria; order Steroidobacterales; family Steroidobacteraceae; genus Steroidobacter. The sequence goes on along the minus strand of CALEKY010000124.1, from coordinate 20,848 downwards.
AATGTCGCGATGCTCGATATCGTACGGACATCGGGGCGCGCTGCGATCTCCGGCCAAGAGCCCGTTGAATTTCGAGCTCCATACGATGGGTCTGCCACTGTCGTCCAGCGCTGCGCGGAACCGAGCCAATACGGCTGGGCGGTAGAAGTCGTGACGCAGATCCTCCTCTCGGCTCCAGATCAGCTTCACTGGCGTAGGCGACAGCTCCTTAGCGATCTTGACCGCCTGTTCGACGAAGTCGTGACAGCCCGGCAGGCGCCGCCCGAATCCCCCGCCCAACAAATGGTTGTGAACCACAACGTTTTTCGGGTCGATCCCGAGTGCGTCGGCAGCCACCTTTCGCGCCGCCAGAGGATCCTGAACTCCGGTCCACACCTCGCACGACTCCCCGTCGACCTTCGCCGTCGCGCACATCGGCTCGAGCGTGGCGTGGGCGACGAAGGGCACCCGATACTCGGCCTCAATGACGCGACTGGCGCGCTCCAGCGTTCGAGCTGCGTCGCCGGCTTTATCGATCGCCTTGCCGGCGTCCTCATTGATCGTGGATGCAATGCGTTCGAAAAGCGATGCACTGTCAGCCAGAGCGGTTTCATTCGTCGTGTAAGTGATTTGCAAGGCACGCAAGGCTTTCAGCGCGCGCCAATAGCTGTCGGCAACGACTGCAACCGCATTCTCGAGTCGAACGATGCGCCGCACACCGGGCAACGACTCCGCTGCTTGCGAATCGACGGATCCGATCTTCGCGCCAAAGATGGGTACGGCTTCGATCGTCGCGTACAGCATGTCCGGCAACGAAACATCGATCGCGTACTTCGCGCTGCCATTGACCTTGGCGGGAATATCGAGCCGGGGAACGGGCCGTCCCACGATGCTGTATTCGGTGCGCGCCTTGAGCGGCGGTCGGTGAGGAGGATCCAAACGCGCAGCCGCATCGGCCAACTCGCCGAACGTCGCGCTACGACCCGAGGCTTCATGCACGACGCGCGATAGCTTCGCTGTGCAATCGCGAACATCGACCTGCCACAGCTGCGCGGCGGCTTGGAGCAACATGGATCGTGCGGCAGCCCCGGCCATACGCATACCGAACTGACCCGTGCCTCGTACGCTGCTGCTGCCGCCGGTGACCTGGAGCCCCATCAACTGGCTGAGCTTGAAGCTGGTGTAGTCGAGGCCGCGGGCAAACAGAGCGGGCGGATCCGCAAGTTGCGGCACAAACACCGGCACTAGATAGCCGTTGGCATAGATCGGGTCTGCCGGCGCTTCCTCGACGCGCACCAAACTCCAATCTGCATCCAGCTCTTCCGCGGCCATCATCGCCAGCGCAGTCGGCACGCCTTGCCCCATGTCGCAGTGAGGCACCACGACGATGACTGAGTTGTCGGGTGCGATCTTGAGCCACGTCGTCAGCTGCGGCAGTTCTTCTTCCTTACGACGCACACCCAGCCGGTTCGGCGCGATCGCCAAGCCGCCGACACCCAACACCAGTCCGCCGCCCAGCAGCCCCCCAGCGGCAAGTACGGCCCGTCGTGTCCACTTACCCATGGTCTGCTCTCGTCAGGTCAGCTGCCGCCGCTGCATGAATCGCTCGGCGAACGCGCTCATATGTGCCGCAACGACACAAGTTGGTGATTGCAGCATCGATGTCGGCATCGGTCGGTTGGGGTATGCGCTGCAACAGCGCGACGGCCGCCATGATCATGCCGGATTGGCAGTAGCCGCATTGCGGAACCTGATACTCGATCCAGGCGCGCTGGACACGGTGTAACCGCTCCGCACCGAGACCTTCGATCGTCGTGATGGATCTCCCCTGCACGGCAACGACGGGAATCGAGCATGAACGGGCCGGCTCGCCATCGACATGGACAGTACAAGCGCCGCATGCACCGACGCCGCATCCAAATTTCGTTCCGGTCAAACCGCACCGCTCGCGAAGAACCCACAACAGCGGAGTATCTTCATCCACGTCGACCGTATGGGCGGCCCCATTCACCGTGAGGGACACATTCATATGCTTTGTCGATCAGCAAACAAACAATTGCGAACGCAACGAACCTGTACTTCTCTTATTCTGCACTGCGCACTTGGCGATTCTAGATTGAGTTTACGCTTTTCCAAACGCGCGCTCGTACCGTAGACTGCGCAACACATCATTTGGGAGCTGGCAAGGCCGGTCGAAACGGAGGTATGGACCGGCTTGGAGCTTTCGACGGCTGCACGGACAGTCGATTAAAGCACGCACTTCATTGGGGACTCACGAAGTGCAAGAACAGAAATGGGGGGCAACACGCAACTAAGCACGGCTGAACCTGCAACAGTCTGCAGAAGTGTGTCTCGCAGCACGCAACTGCACGACCGTTGGGTACCGACAAACCTGGCAGAACTATTTTCAAAGGGCTGACCACTCGAGGTTGGCCATTGTTAAGGGGGATCAAGCATGTCGATTATGCAAGTGGACCGCACTCGGCTGTCTCTGGCTGCCGCGATATCCATGATTCTGACGGCGTCGCAAGTGAGTGCGCAGGAAGCGACGAGTCAACAGGGAGACCGGCAAAGAACTCAGCTCGAGGAGGTCGTCGTCACTGGTTCGTTGATCCGAGGAACTCCGGAAGACGCAGCACTCCCAGTGAAGGTTTACAGCTCGGTCGAGCTGCAGGAGCAAGGCGACCCGAGCCCGCTCGAATTCGTCAAGAACCTGCCGATCCAAGGACCCACGACCGGTGAGTCCTACTATTTCAGCGGATCGGCACTGACCAACAACGTTCAGTTCAATCTGCGCGGCCTCGGCGTGGACAAGACATTGACGCTCTTCAATGGCCGACGCGCATTTCAGAACGCGGTCGTCTATCCGTCCGGCGCAATCGACCGCATCGAAATCCTGAAGGACGGCGCCGCGGTAACTTACGGTGCCGACGCAACGGGCGGTGTCGTCAACATCATCACCAAGGACCGATTCGACGGCGTCGAGGCCTCCGGTTCTTACAAGACCTACAAGGGATCGGATGAAGGCGAGTGGAAAGTCGGCCTTACGGCAGGCCTCAACACAGAGCTAGCCAACTTCATTTTCGCCGTCGAATGGGATCACCGCTCTGAGCTCGACACGAGCGAGCGACGATTCAGCAGTCTCCCCTACTGGGTGAACCCGGCACCGAGCTCGAATTTGACGAACCTGGCGGGCTGGATTCCGCGCGCGGCGCCACCGGCAACCATCGATCCCACCGATCACACGGCCGCAGGAGAATTCGGTCAGAGCTTGCTGACTCCGTTGCCCGCGGTGGGCTTGCCCGAAGGTCTGCCAGTGGCTGACTTCACGAAGGATCAGTGCGAAGCGGTCGGCGGCATCTATGAGAACTCCTTCCGCTGCCACTACGTGTACATCCCGTACTACAACCTCGTCGAAGAAAACGATGTGTACCGCGTCTTCGCGCAGATGAAGACGAAGATCAGCGACAGCGCGGACTTCACCCTGCGCGCGTTGTGGGCGAGAAACTATTCTCCGCATCAATACGGCTCGCCGTCTCAGCCCGTGATCCGCGGTCCGGCCCGCGCGACCGGCGCCACGAATCAGTTGTATGTGCCGCTCACGAATCCGCACGCCCAAGCCTTCCTCGAGCGCTTGCAAGCGCGCGGTCCGCTCAGCTTCGACCCCACCAATCTCGCGGGCTTCACGGCGTTCACGTATCGCGCGTTCGCACACGGTGGTAACGATGTCTTCGCATCCGGCGACAATCACAGCACGCCGAACGAGAACGAGACCAAGTACTGGCACATCACAGCCGGCGTCACGGGAGATATCTCGGACAGCGTTCATTACGACGTCGGCTTGACGTTCAACCAGTTCAAGTCGGTCAACTCACAGCCGGACATTCTTGGCTACCGCCTGCAGGAGGCGTTGAACGGCTTCGGCGGTCCGAACTGCAATGCTGTCGACATGGACCCGACCCGCCCCGGAACGCAGGCAGTCGCCCCTGGCGAAGTGGACACCGGCGTGAGACCCGCAGGGTGCTTGTGGTTCAACCCGTTCGCGACGAACTTCCCGCGTCAACCGACCTGGAATCTCGCCAATCCGCAGTACGTGGCCGGCGCAGAGAACCCAGCTGAGCTGGTCGCGTGGCTGTTCAACAAGCGAGAAGCCGAAGAAAACATGTGGAACTTCACGTTCGATGCAGTCTTCAGCGGCGAGCTGCCGGTTGCGCTTCCCGGCGGCAACATCGCGTGGGGCGTGGGCGCTCAATACCGAACCACCAAGCTCCGCGAGACGGTCAACGATCCGCTTTACAACGGACAGACGCCGTGCGATTGGCCAGGCCAGAATCCGGCCCCGACCACGCTACCCGACGGCTCGCCGAATCCGGAGTTCACGGGCTGCACGCTCGACATGGCCGGTCCGTACCTGTTCTTCGCGAACAACTTCCCGGATGCAGCCCAGCAGCAGCAGCAGTCGTACTTCGTCGAAATCGGCTTCCCGATTCTCGACAACCTCAATGTGACGGCTGCGGGACGCTACGAGAAGTTCGAGCCGATCGGCCTCGACACCACTGTGTACAAGGTGTCCGCGAAGTGGCAGATCGTCGATCAGTTCGCGCTGCGTGGATCCTACGGCACCAACTACCAAGCACCCGGTCCCGACATCATTCCGGGCGAGCTGACGAACACCGTCGCCAGCTACACGCGCGCCGGCGGCGCATGGCTGGGCTCGCAGCAGTTCACGCGGTCGGACATCGAACCTGAGACCGCCACGGTGTGGGGTATCGGCGCGATCGCGCAGTTCGATTGGGGCGTGGACCAAGACCTGCAAATCATCGTCGATTACTACGACATCGAGACCGAAGATGAGCTGGGCTTGGTCGCCTCGACGAACGACATTGCGAACTCGATCTTCTCGGCGACGGCACCCAACCTTGCCGACTGCTCGCATCCGCTGATTCACCGCGTGACGTTCAACGGAGGCGCCTGCGTGCAAGGAGTGACGACCGCACGCGACTTCGCGTCGATCCGGACGGACTTCGGTAACGGCCCGGGACAACACGTTACCGGTATCGATTTCCAGGTGAACTACGGCATCGGCATCGGCCCAGGCCGACTCAACGTCGGATTGAATGCGTCCAAGGTCCTGACCAACGAGACGACCGCCACGATTCTCGACGGCTACGAGGTCAAGCCGGCCGACGATCGGTTGGGCTATCTGAACTTCGCGACGGTCGGCTTTGCCGCACCCGAGTGGCGTGGAAACTTCTACGTCAACTACGGCTTCGGCGAGCACAATATCCGCGTTCAGTTCAACTATGTGAGCGGCGTCGATGACGAGCGCTACTTGAATCCGGACGGCACGCTCAACGTGAACGCCGCCGGTTTGCGGCCCGCCGGATTCATGCCCGGAACGACCCAGACGTTCGATATCTCGACGTACGGCGTCTTCGGGGACGATTGGAAGACGGTGGACGTGCACTACCTGTGGCGTGCATCGTGGGCGACGATCGGCCTGTCCATCTTGAACGTGTCGGACGAGGATCCGCCGGCCTCGCGTCAAGAGTTCGGCTTCGACCCGCGCATCGGCAATGCACTCGGCCGCCAGATCGAGCTGACGCTGCGCAAGAAGTTCTAATCGAATAAGAACGACTTCCCTGTATCACGGGCGAACCTGCAATGGGTTCGCCCGTTTTCTTTTGTGTGGTGAGTGGTGAGTGGTGAGTGGTGAGTCAAGATAGTCGCTCGAGCGAGAGCGAACGCAATCGCACTCTCTGGATACTTCAAGGGCCGCTACCTACCCGAGTCTCCTCAGCGCATAACCAATGCTCGCGGACTGACGTGAGTTGCCAGTCCCTCACCACTCACTACTCACGAGTCACGTCCCCTCCTCATTCCACGCAGCAGTCGCCGTGTATGTTTGTCCGGGCGGCCGTGCGTGGGAGGCGCCGCCGACCGCAGCGCTTGGCGTTGCTCGCGCGCGGCAATGCTTTCGGGCGTTTCCATGTAGTGTGTCCGTGCCTCGGGGGCCGGACCACGTCGCGTCGGTAACCCGGTCACGATGACTTCCATGCGCTTCTCGCCTCGAGTAATCGAGATCCGATCGTCGACGCGAACGCCCCGCGAAGGCTTGACTCGCTCGCCGTTCAGATGAACGAGTCCCCCACCGACCGCCGCTGTCGCTTGCGAACGCGTCTTGTAGAAACGCACACACCACAGCCACTTGTCGATTCTTTGCGTTGAAGACGTCGCAGACGTCGCGGACATCTCATCGATCATGGATCGCTCTCATTAGAACTTGCAGCAAGATGAGTTCGTATAAGTCATCCGTAAACGAGTCGCACGCGAACAAGACGAATCTGTATCGCTTTCGCGTAGCAAGTGCCACCGCAACCAAATACAGGGTCAATATTTGCAAAGAAGCTCGTTTAGGCAAGAACAAGAAGGTACTTATTCGCAATCCTCAAAACACTGTATGGAAGCCAACGACTTAGACGCTTTCCAGGTCTTGAGGTAACGCTGAGCCAGAGACAGGAGGAAGCCGAAGCTCAATTCCAGGACTGAGGGGACTGCAGACTTCTCGAGTCAGCAGCAGTTTGGCCCTGGCGTTTGTCGTTCATCACTGCAATCGGTGAGCACCTCGCTCAACAAGAGGTGCCACCTAATGGGGGAACTTGCTATGCCTAGCATGCAGAAGGACCGCGCGCGCATTTCGCTCGCCGCGGCCATTTCGATGACTTTGTGCAGCGCTCAGGTGCTCGCACAGGACGCAAGAAGAACCGAGCTCGAAGAAGTCATCGTCACCGGCACGCTCATCGAGGGTACGCCTGAGGACACCGCCCTCCCCGTCGAGGTCATGACGCTGGAAGACTTCGACAATCTCGGCAGACCCTCCGCCATCGATCTGGTCAAGACGATGAGCGAAGTCGGGCAGGTTGCCGGCGAGGCAGACCGATCCAATACGTTCCCCATCGGCGCTGCCACGGTGAATCTCCGCAATCTCGGCAGCCGATACACGACAGTGATCTTCAATGGCCGCCGCTTCCCCGAGCAATTCGGTCCTGGCTTGATCGGTCGATTCAACAACATCGCCTGGATTCCGCAAGCAGCCATCGGCCGCATCGAAGTCCTCAAGCAAGGCGGTGCCGTCACGTACGGCGCCGATGCGATGGGCGGCGTGGTGAACTACATCACCCGTAAAGGCTTCACGGGTCTCGAGCTGAACGCCGACTACCGCTACATCGAGGATTCCGACGGCGACTACTCGGCCGACGTGGTGTGGGGCTCCAGATTCGACCGCGGCGACGTCCTGCTCGTCGCCGGCTACCAAAAGCGCAATACGCTGATGGCGCGCGATCGCGAGTGGACACAACGCCATTACTTGGAAAACAACAATCCGTGGTCGGCTGCCGGCTCGCCCGGAGCCTACCAATTCCAAACGTTGCGCAGTGCGTCGGTCACCTTGGGTTCCGCGATCGCGGCAGCGCAAGCAGTAGGCAACATCAACCGATACGTGGGAGATCGACAGAGCAGTGCTACCGGCGGTTTGATGCGCGACCCCTACTGCACGGAGTTGGGAGGCTTCGCCGGATGGAACGGCACACCCAGCCCCGTTTGCTATTTCAATGAAGCAGGATACGAGAAACTCGTCGAAGAACAGGACACGTATCAGTTCTACGGCGAGTTCAACTACAAGCTCACTGATTCGCTCGAGCTCCATTCAGAGCTGACTTACAACGAAATCGACATGCCCGACATTTCCATGTCGCCTAGCTCGAGCGTGCTGGGTTCGTTTCCTCAGCTGCGCGATGCTCAAGGCAACCCGCAGCCCGGACGTCAGACGGGTGCGGGCCTCGTAGGCAGCGCAGTTGGCGCTTACTGGGTCCCGGGAAATCACCCCGCCGTGCGACCGCTCATGGATGCCATGCTCAATTCGGATGGCTCGCCGACGTTCACGGAAGATCAGGTCAACGCCATCACCGACCCGACGCAGCCGGGCAGGATCGCGTTGATCACAGGCACTTGGCGACCGTTTGGAGCAGGCGGCCATCCCACCAAAGGGTTGTACGACACGCAGCACAACAACACCAAGATGTGGCGGGCCACGCTCGAGCTGAAAGGCGAGCTCCCGAAGTTCTGGGGCACCGACCTGAGTTGGAGCATCGCTGGAACGTATTCGAAGGTCGACTACCTCGTCGAAGCTCGCGACATCCTCGTCGATCGGCTTCAAGCAGCACTGAATGGCTTGGGCGGACCGAACTGCACGGGAAGCACGCCCGGCGCAAACGGTTGCCAATGGTTCAATCCGTTCTCATCTGCCATTCCGCGCAACGTGTACACGGGTCAGGCGAACCCGGGTTACATCCCCAGCCTCGCGAACGATCCTGCGTTGGTGGAATGGCTGTACGTGCCGATCTGGCTCGATCGCGACTACAAGATGTACGTCGGCGATCTGCTCGTCAGCGGCACCACGGGCTGGAATCTGCCCGGCGGACCGGTCGCAATCGCGCTGGGTGCGCAGTTCCGACGCTCCGAGGAGCTCTTCGTTCTCGATCCATTGAGCAATCAGGACCTGAACCCTTGTCCGACTATCGGTGCGACGAACTGCACGAACCGGACAGGTCCTTTGGCCATGTCGAGAAACACGACCATCCTCGGCACGACTCAAAATGTCGATCGCCACTATCCGGTTGCCGCAGCGTTCTTCGAAACTCAGCTGCCGCTGCACGACACCTTGACGCTTCAACTCGCAGGTCGCTGGGAGAAGTTCTATTCCGACCTCACGGACGTCGACAACGAGGTGTTCGTGCCGGCAGGCGCCATCAAGTGGCAGCCCTTGGATCAACTTGCTTTCCGCTTCAGCGCTGGTCGCACGTTCAGCCAGGTCAATCCGCCGCTGAACGACGGACCGACCGAAACCAACTCCGCAGGCAATACCGCCTTCGGCGGCTTCGGCGATGCCTCGTCGCAGTACCGCATCTTCAACTACGACAACGTCGACGTGAAGTCCGAAGAGAGCACGTATTTCAACGTCGGTTTCATCACGCAACTCGGCGACTTCACTGCCACGGTGGACTACTGGGAGAACTGGATCGAGAAAGGCGTACGCACGCTGACGACCGACAACATCTTGCGTGCGCTCATCATGCCGGGCGAGACCCCGTCGCGCAGCGCGCTGATCAACTGCTCCAGCCCCCTGCTCCAACCCGTGGCGGGGCTGCGCAACATCAACAACCCCGATGACGAGCCGCACCCCGTCGTGCAGTTGAACGGCGACTGTGTGCAAGGCACATCGCGGCTGGATTCGCCCGCAGGGGAAGGCGGATTGGTCGGCGGACAGATCCACTACTTCGGCGGCTTCCTGCAAGTCAATGGTGGGGAGCTGAACCAAAGCGGTATCGACCTGAACTTGAGCTACCGAATCGATCTGTTCGGCGGCACGCTCCGTCCTTCGCTCGATCTGACGTATTACCTCAAGTACAAGTACGAGGATTTCAAACTCTTTGGGGTGACGGTTGCGGAGGGTTACGACGGTCTCGGCTATACGAACACGTCGTCGGGCCGTAATTTGCAGGCCGTTCCCGAATTCCGCGGCAGCATCGGCCTGCTGTACAACCATGGACGGCATACGGTCAATCTGCTTGGCCGTTACATGCCGCGCATCAAGAACGACAACTTCGAAGAGATCTCTCGAGCCCAGAGCGCCACGAACGCCAATATCGCCGGTCCGTGCCCGGCCTCGGGACCACTGACGAGCGATCTGGGCGACGTTCCGGCAGGTGCAGGTTCCGCCGAATTCGGGGCGTTCTGCGCCAACATGAACACATCGCTACTGTCGTTCAAGGAACTGAAAGCAAGCTACAACTTCGATCTCACGTATCGAGTGGAGCTGCCTCAGGACATGCAAATGTCGCTGAGCATCTACAACCTCACGAACGCGAGACCGGAATTCTCCCGTAGCCAGCTTTCGTACAGCGCTTACTTCGGCAGCCCGCTGGAACGCAACTTCAGGGTGACGTTCCGCAAGCGGTTCTGATTCAAGACTGAGTGACCCACACGTTGACGGGGCGGCGAAAGCCGCCCCTTTTTTATGAAGGGCTTGGGGTTCGGGGCGTGCGGCTTGCGGATGGGAGCGTCTCTGCCGAATGTCGGCACGCCAGAAAGGCCGGCTAATCCATGCGATTCATAATGAGACGATCTCGCATTCGTCTCGCGACCCGCTGCGATCGCGACGAACGAACCACGAATCGGAGAACTGCCGATGTGTACGTAGCCGGAGTATAGAAACCCGAACCAAGTGATCTGCTTTCCGAGCCCCACGCCCCGAGCCCCAAGAAAAAGCCGGCCGGAGCGAATCCGGCCGGCCAAGAGCGCTCATCGTCCGAACCGATACTGCACTTCGATACCGAACTCGCGCGGCGGCGTGAGATTCAGCGTCTTGTAATACGCTTGGCCATGCTCGCCTGGATTCGTCGCCGAGGCCAAGCCTGTGCGATGGCGCGCGACGCCGGCCGCATCCGGCGCATCCTCATCGGTCAAATTGCTGCCGTACAGAATGACCGTAAAGCGGTCCTCGGCGTCGATCCAGATCAGTCGCGCACCGAGCGTGTCGTAGCTCGGCACGATTGCCGGGCCGGTCTCGAACACATCAGAATATTGCTCGTCGCGCCAGACCCAGCTTGCCGACAGGATGAGGTTGCCTGGATTGAGCCGGAACGTGTAGTTCGAGTTGAACGCCACACGGTGATTCGGTGAGTTCGCGAGCGAGTTGCCAGTGAGATCCTGCGTCCACCGTTGCAAGTACGTGAACCCCGTGTCGAACTGTCCAGGGATCGCCTCGTGGCGCTTCGCATTGGGCAGCACGGCCGCAGGATCATCAGGGTTCTGGAACCCGCGCCCGTTGACCAAACCTTCCTTGATCTCCGTGTCGAGCCAGCCGTATGTCAGATGGAAGTTGAGCGCGTCCGTCGCAGCGTAGCTCACTTCGAGCTCGATACCGCGGCTTTCCGCCTTCGGTAGATTGACGAAGCTGTTCAGGATCGTGCACGTCGACAAATCGTTCTCATCCGTGCAGCGACCGAGCGTAGGCAACGGCAACTGAATGTCGCGATAGTCGTAATAGAACCCGGTCAGACTCAGTTGCAGGCGATCGAACAATGTCGACTTCCAACCGATCTCGTAAGAGTTGACGGTTTCCTTGTCGACCATCGGCGGATCGTACAAGAAACCCGCATTGAAGCCGCCCGGACGATATCCGCGCGCAGCACGCAAGAAGATCAGGTCGTTGGGTGTCGGCGTGAAGTTGACGCCGATCGAGCCCGTGAGCGCGGACCAGTCGTGTTTGAAATCGCGCTTACGATAACCGTCGACCGGATCGATACCGCGATCCCGAATCACTCCTGGCGGCAACGGCGCATCCGGAACAGGAACAGGCGTCACGTCGACCGAAAGAGGCATGCCGAGACCTGCTCCGGCCAGCCAAACACCTAACGACGAGCCCAACGAATTGGCGATGTAGCGGAGCGCTTCCGATGCCTCCTTTTCGTCTTTGTTGTAGCGCAGACCAACCGTCAATTTCCATTGATCGGAGAACTTGAAATCCACCTGTCCGAATGCCGCCGAGCTCACCGTCTTGCCATCGATCAGACCGACGACTGACGTGTACGGACGCGGATTGGGGACCACCGAACGAATTCCGGCGGGATCGAAGGGCGCGCCGAGCACGGCGAGCAATGCATCGACCGTCCCCATTGGTGTGTTGAGCTCGTCGTAACCCGGATAGGTCGTCGTCGCCGGCTCTTGGTTGAAGTCTTCGACCGACTGGTACAGACCGAAGATCCAGCTGATCGGCCCATCGGTCGTCGATGTGAACGTCAGCTCATTGCTGTACCACTCGCGATCTTCCATGTACATGTTCGTGCCGCTGGGGTTCACGATACGCCCAGGCGTACCGAGGAACGTCGGCAGCTGCATCTGCACGACATCGACGCCGTCCACATCGGTCCATTGCGTGTAGCGGTAGTTCTGGTGACCGCCGATGTACTTGATGTCCACTGGACCGGTATGCCAGGTCAAGTGCATCGTGTAGTTGTGGTGGTTATCCAGCTTCTGGCGGCTGTGGAAGTCGTTGGCGAACTTGCGCGTGTCGCCTGTCAACAGCACCGGATTGTTCGGCACGTTGCCGATGCGTCCGTCGATGTTGTCGAACAATCCCCACGAGGCCTGCGGAACGAGCGTGGCGGAAGTCGCACCGTATGCGCGCGCCTGAGCGAACTGCACGGCGGTCATAGTGGCCGGTTGATTCTCGTAGCTCGAGTAGAACGGCGCGAACGACATGCCGGTGTGGCGCGACTCGTCGTAGTCCGCATACGCGGCCTTCAAGAAGTAATCGAACGAGCCGATGGTGCCGTTCAACAGCAGATCGAAAATATTGCGGTTGTTCGGCTGATCGCCTTCCGTATCCCCGCGCGAGACGTTCTCGAAGTAGCCCTTGTTCTGCCGGTACACGCCGACGTTCACGCGCGCACGTAGATGCTCATCGACGAGCGGACCGGCGACGGTTGCCTCTCCGCCATAACGCTCGAAATTGCCGTAGAACGCACCGACCTCGAACTCGAACTCATCCGAAGGCTGCTTCGAAATCGTGTTGAACGCACCCGCGATCGAACCGCGGCCGGACAACGCGCCCTGCGGTCCGCGCAAGATCTCCGTGCGTTCGATGAAGATCGGACGACGCTGCGCGTCCTGCACGCTGCTCGTGTAGACGCCGTCGATATAGTTTGCGACCGGGCTGTCGAGCGTGAAGAAATTGGATTGGCGTGCAATACCGCGGATCGAAGGCCGGTCCGTTGCCATGTTGAAGGACACGCCAGGCGCGAAATTCGCCATGTCCTGAATGCTCAGGATTCCGATCGTCTCGCGCGCGGTGTCGCTGTAAGCAGAGATCGACAACGGCACTTCCAACACGCTTTCTGCGCGCCGCTCGGCGGTCACGATGATCTCTTCGAGCAGCGTTTCGCGTTGGCGGTCTTGTGCCATCGCAGCCGCACTAAGACCCAAGGCTCCGCTGACGGCACACGACAGCAGAGTTCGCCGGCTGATGCTCATAGTTACCCCCCTGTTGCGGATCGCGCGGTCGACCCGTCGTTTTAGAACATTGGTAATGTTGTCCGCGTACGCCGACCGATGGTAAGCACGTTGCGGACACAAACGCAACAGAGAACTATCAAGGAGTATTTTTGTTCGGCAACAAATACTTACACGTCACACAGCAGGGCGTACAGACCGCTCGCTTGCATGAACGAAACAAGACCGGCGGGATCATCAGAATTTCAGTATGGAGTTGTATGCACCCTGCCCCGCCCACGCCTGCGGATCCGACCAACTAATCCACACACTGGTGGCACAATCGCCGGCTCACAGTGAGGCACCGTATGAGCAGGCAAGCATTCTTCGATCGACTGACCGCCGAGACCGCGGCTCTGCGCGCACAAGGCCTATTCAAAGACGAGCGCACGCTCGGTTCCCCCCAGCAACCCGTGGTGCGGGTCGGGAAGACCGAGGTTATCAACTTGTGCGCAAACAACTATCTCGGTCTTGCGAACCACGCGTCGGTCCGTGAGGCGGCACGCCTTGCGCTCGACCGTTACGGCTACGGCATGGCTTCCGTGCGCTTCATTTGCGGCACGCATGAGATCCACAAAGACCTCGAGCAACGACTGAGCGCGTTCCTCGGCACGGAAGACACCATCCTCTACTCGTCCTGCTTCGACGCCAACGGCGGATTGTTCGAGACGTTGTTGGACGAGAACGATGCGGTGATCAGCGATGCGCTGAACCACGCCAGCATCATCGACGGCATCCGGCTGTGCAAGGCGCAGCGCTTTCGCTACGCGAACAACGATCTCGACGAGTTGGAGAGCTGCCTCAAGCAAGCGCAGAAATGCCGCACGCGCCTGATTGCCACCGACGGCGTCTTTTCGATGGACGGCGTGATCGCTCGTTTGAAGGACATCTGCGATCTCGCCGACCGCTACGACGCGCTCGTGATGGTGGACGATTCGCATGCCACCGGATTCATCGGAGCAAGAGGCCGCGGCACCCATGAGCTGCACGACGTGATCGACCGGGTCGACATTCTCACCGGCACGCTCGGCAAGGCACTCGGAGGCGCGAGCGGCGGCTACACATCAGGACGCAAACCGATCATCGACTGGCTGCGGCAACGTTCCCGCCCATATTTGTTCTCGAACAGTATTCCGCCGTTCATTGCTGCAGCGAGCATTCGAGTGCTCGATTTGCTGGAGTCGAGCGACAAGTTGCGGGAGCAACTGCATGCGAACGCCCGTCTGTTCAGAAAGCTCATGACGGAGGCAGGCTTCGATCTGATCCCGGGCGAGCACCCGATCATCCCGATCATGCTCGGCGATGCGAAGCTTGCGACCGAGTTTGCGCAACGACTGCTCGATCACGGTGTATACGTCATCGGCTTCAGCTATCCCGTCGTACCTCACGGCCAAGCCAGAATCCGCACTCAAATGTCAGCCGCGCACACGAGCGAGCATCTCGAACGAGCGGTCGCCGCCTTCAAACAGGTCGGTCGAGAGCTCGGCGTCCTGAAAGGCCGGTAACGTTCGAAGGCGGCTACGCCGGGAGGCTATTGAATACAGTCCTCTCGGCGTACGCTTCGCATTCCGCGAACGCAGCGCTCTGGTTCGCTTTCGGTTTTCGTTCGGACACGTCCATGCACGCACTCGTCAAGCAGCAGGCAGCCCCTGGCATCGAACTTCGCGACATCGAAGTCCCTCGCGTCGGACCCAACGACGTGCGCATCCGCGTCAAGCGCACCGCGATCTGCGGGACCGACATGCACATCTACAACTGGGATCCTTGGGCGCAGAAAACCATTCCTGTCCCGATGACGATCGGCCACGAGTACTGCGGCGAAGTCGTCGAAATCGGCAGCGAGGTGTCGGGTCTTTCGATCGGCGATCGCGTGTCCGGCGAAGGACACATCACGTGCGGCTTCTGCCGCAACTGCCGTGCCGGACGCCGACACCTGTGCCGCAATACGCTCGGCGTCGGCGTCAACCGACCCGGGTGCTTCGCCGAATACGTGGTGATCCCGGCGGTCAACGCATTCAAGCTGCCGGATGCCATCGACGATGAGATTGCCGCGATTCTGGATCCGCTCGGCAACGCAGTGCATACGGCACTCGCATTCGACGTGGTCGGCGAAGACGTGCTGATCACCGGCGCCGGCCCGATAGGCATCATGGCCGTCGCGATCGTGCGTTTCGTCGGCGCTCGCCACGTCGTCATCACGGACGTGAACGACTACCGGCTCTCGATCGCCAAGAAGATGGGAGCGACGCTGGCGATCAACGTCGCACGCGATTCGCTGGATTCGGCCATGAAACAGCTCGGCATGAAGGAAGGTTTCGACGTGGGCCTCGAAATGTCGGGTAATGCATCGGCACTACGCGAGATGCTGCGCACGATGCATCACGGCGGGAGCATTGCGATGCTCGGCATTCCGCCGAACGAGGTGGCGATCGACTGGAACGAGGTGATCCTCAAAGGTCTCACGATCAAAGGTATCTACGGCCGCCAGATGTTCGAGACGTGGTACAAGATGGCGGCGCTCCTTCAGAGCGGACTCGACGTGCGGCCCGTCATCACGCACCGCTTGCCGTATACGGAATATCAGCGCGCCTTCGAAATCATGGGACAAGGCGCATCGGCCAAGATCGTGATGGACTGGGAGGGCGCCGTCCGCGGCTGATCGAACCACGGACAGCGCCAAGCGCCGCTACGGCGCCACGCATCCGCAGTAGTAGTACACCTGCATCGGCTGAAGGCGTGCGAGCCGCGCGAGCTCGGTCTCGATCGGTGAGAGCACCTTGCGCGCACCGACGAGCATGCCCTGCTCCGGTACCAGCGCCCGAGTGATTCGCGCGGCGAGCACTTGTGCTTGGCGGGCCAACGCTTGGCGCCAACCGAGCGCCGGCTCGATGTACTCGACCTTGTAGTCTTCACCCAATCCCGCGCGAGCAGCTGCTGCATCCAGCGCATCGCGGAATGAACCCACGTTGTCGACGAGACCGCGACTGAGCGCGTCCGTACCCGCCCATACTCTGCCCTGTGCAACGGCATCGATCTCCTCGATCGATTTCTGCCGCGCCGCCGCGACGTGCCCGACGAACGTGCTGTACGCGTTGTCGACGGACGCCTGGAGAATCTGCTTCGCTTCAGTCGGCAGATCGCGAAAGACGTCGAGCGCGCCCGCGAGCTTCGTCGTTCCGACACCATCCGTCGTGATGCCGATCTTTGCCAGCGTGTCTTGGAACGTCGGTACGATCGCCCACACGCCGATCGATCCGGTGAGCGTCGTCGGGCTCGCCCAGATCTCATCGGCATCCATGGCGATGTAATAACCGCCCGACGCTGCAGTGCTGCTCATCGAAGCAATCACGGGTTTGCCTGCCGCACGCAACGCATCGACTTCGCGACGAATCACCTCGGACGCAAGCATGCTGCCGCCGGGACTGTCGATGCGCAGCACGACCGCTTTGATGTCGTCGTCGTAGCGCGCCTTGCGTAACAACCTCACGGCCGATTCGGATCCGATCGTTCCTGCCGGCTGTTCGCCATCGAGAATTTCGCCCGACGCCACGACGACACCGATGCGATCGCCGCGATGCACCTGCGGACGCCGCACGGCGCGCAAATAATCCCAGTGCGCGATCTGCCGGAACGTGTGCTCGCGCTCGTCTTCCCCGACGAGCTCTTTCAACATGTCCTCGACTTCGTGCCGCGACTTGATCTCGGTAATGAGGCCGCGCTCGAGCGCGACCGCCGCGGCATCGCCTCGCCGTTCGACCAGCGCTTTCGAAAACTCGTCCACGTACTGCGCGATCGCCGCCGGCTCGAGTCCGCGCGCGCCCGCCACCGCAGTTTGATAGTGCGACCAAACGGTGTTCAGCCACACGAGACTTTGTTCGCGGTCTTCCGGCGACATGTCCGTGCGGCTGAATTGCTCGGTCGCCGATTTGAACTCGCCGACACGGAAGACGTTGACGTCCACACCGAGCTTGTCGATCGCACCTTTGAGGAAGGTACGGTAGTAACCGTAACCCTCGATCAATACGATGCCCTGCGGATCGAGATAAATCTCGTCGGCGTGCGCAGCGACATAGTATTGCGCCTGATCGTAACCCTCGCCGACCGCGATGACCTTCTTGCCGCTCGACTTGAACTCCTGGATTGCGGCCGAGAGCTCAGCCATCTTGGTGAGACCACCGCTCATCTGCCCGAGATCGAGCACGAGCACTTGGATACGGTCATCCTTCTGAGCTGCTCGCACGGCGTCCGTCAGATCCCGCAATAGCGTTTCGGCATTCCCCTGCCCATAGACTTCCGCAAGCGCTCGCTCCAACGGATCGCCCGATAGCTGCTCGACGACGGTGCCCTGCGGGGCAAGCACGAGCGCGGCCTTTTGCGGCACGACAGGAATCCGCGGTGACATCAATCCGATGAACAATCCAAAGATGAGCAACAGCAAGATGAGGTGCAGCACCTTGCGCAGCACATCGGATGCGCGGACGAGGAACGTGAACAGATTTCTGAGATATTGCATGGCTACCGGGTGTCGAGCGCCGCGACCGTAGGCATCGCCTCACGTTATGGGGAAGTGTAAGTAATACGATAAATCGCGCCGGCCGCGTCGTCCGAGACGAGCATCGATCCGTCGGACAATATCAGGAGATCGACGGGACGACCGAACACCTCGTCTCCGCGATGGAATCCCGTCGCAAAGGGCTCGTAGGCCACGGCTCGGTTGCCGTTCAAGGTCACCGTCGTAATTCGGTAGCCGCTCTTCTCCGATCGATTCCACGAACCGTGCTCGGCGATGAACACGCGGCCTCGATACTCCTCCGGAAAGCTCTGCCCCGTGTAGAACTTGAGACCGAGCGGTGCGACGTGAGCTCCAAGAGTCTGGACGGGAGGCGTCATGCGGCCGCATTCGCCGAGCGCACCGAATTCCGGATCCTTCACGTTGCGGCCGTGACAATACGGAAAGCCAAAGTCGAGCCCGGAACGCGGCGCGACATTCAGCTCGCATGGCGGTTGGTCGTCGCCGAGCCAGTCGCGGCCGTTATCCGTGAACCACAGCTCTTTGGTTTCTGGATGCCAAGTCAGACCCACGGAATTGCGGATACCGCGAGCAAACACTTCGTAACCGGAACCGTCCGGACTCATGCGCGCAATGACGGCGTACTTCGGTTCGTTACAGACATTGCACGGCGCGCCGATCGTGACGTAAAGGCGACCGTCCGGTCCGAACGCGATGTATCGCCAGCCATGATGACGATCGCGAGGAAGATCGTCTCGCACGATCTTCGGTGCGGGTGGAGTCTCGAGCGAGCTTTCGATGCCGTCGTAGCGCAGGATGCGATGCACCTCTGCGACGTACAATGCACCGTCGCGAAAGGCGACGCCGTTCGGCATGTTCAGCTTGCGCGCCAGGACGTGAACGTTCTGCGCACGGCCTTTCGTCGGATCGCCCGTGACCGCGTACAAGTTGCCGGTTCGCGTTCCAACGAACAACGTGCCGTTCTGGCCGAGCGCCATCGACCGCGCGTTGGGCACTTGATCGGTATAGAGCTCGAGCTTGAACCCAGGCGGCAAACGAACGTTCGCCAACACTTTGTCGGTGGCCGGACTGGCAGACACGCCGAACGGCAACAGCGCTCCGCAAATTGCAAGCGACGGAAGCATTGCACGGCAGCGTTCGAATAAACGACTTCGCATGACACCTCCGAATCTGGGATGGCGCCTGGACCGATGCATGAAAGTCAGTCTACTCGGCGATCGAAGGCTTGGGCTACCGGATCTGCAATGCTATCGGCCCCCAAACGAAAACGGGCGCGATGGCTTTCCATCGCGCCCGTTCGGAGCGAGAGCTCGAAGGCCGGTTACACCTTCTCTTCGATGCGCGCCGCTTTGCCGGTCAGATCGCGCAGGTAGTAAAGCTTGGCGCGACGCACGTTGCCGCGGCGCTTGACGGTGATCGAGCCGATCGCCGGGCTGTACGTCTGGAACACGCGCTCGACGCCTTCGCCGTGCGAGATCTTGCGGACGGTGAACGACGAGTTCAGACCGCGGTTACGGCGCGCGATCACGACACCCTCGTAGGCCTGCACGCGCTCGCGATCGCCTTCTTTGACCTTCACCTCGACGACGACCGTATCGCCCGGCCCGAAATCCGGAATCTCTTTGGTTGCCGCCTCTTTTTCCAGCGTGGCAATGATGTTGCTCATCGTTCGGCCCATCCGTTCAATCGTTTCGCAATCTCTGAAATCCGCAAGCAGCGCTCACGCATTCCGCGCGCGGTGCTCGCCGATGTATTCGTCCAACAACCTGCGCTGCTCATCGGACAGCTCGAGCTTCGCGAGCAAGTCCGGGCGCCGCAGCCACGTCACTCCGAGCGCCTGTTTCATCCGCCAGCGCTGGATGGCAGCGTGATTGCCGCTCAACAGCACCTCCGGCACCTTGCGGCCTTCGTAGCTCTCCGGTCGCGTGTAGTGCGGCCAATCGAGCAACCCTGCCATGAACGAATCCTGCTGCGCAGATTCGTCATCGCCGAGCACGCCCGGCAACAAGCGCACCACCGCATCGATCAGCACCAGCGCGGGCAGCTCGCCGCCCGACAGCACATAGTCGCCGATCGAAACGCGCTCATCGATCTCCATCTCGAGCAAGCGCTCGTCGACACCCTCGTAGCGTCCTGCGAGCAAGAGCAGTCCCGGCAATCGAGCCAGCTCCGCCGCCTTGGCCTGCGTCAGCGTCACCCCATCGGCAGACAGGTAGATGCTGCGCGCGCCTTCCGGCAGCCGGCTGCGCGCGGTCCGTATAGCCGTGCGCGTCGGCTCGATCTTCAACACCATCCCAGGTCCGCCGCCGTACGGCCGATCGTCCACCGTGCGGTGCGGGTCGGTTGCGAACTCGCGCGGCGATGTCGCTCCGAAGCTGACCAGCCCTCGCTCGATCGCTCGTCCGATCACTCCGATCCGGAGCGCTTCGGCGATGAGCTCCGGGAACAGCGTCACCACTTCGATGCGCATCCGCCCGGTTCCCTACGACCACTCAGCCGACCAGTCCAAGACGATTCGCCCTGCGGTCAGGTCGACCTTCACGATCCGCTCCTTGACGAACGGAATCCATAGCTCGCGTTCGCCGCGGACGACGATCAATGTTCCCGCGGGCGTCGACCGGAAGTGGTCGACTCGTCCGAGCTTCTCGCCGGTCGGCGACTCGGCGTCCAACCCTTCGAGATCGCTCCAGTAAAACTCGCCCGGCTCGAGCGGCGGCAAGTCGCTGCGCTTGAGCCCGATCTCCTTACGAACCAACGTCCGAGCGACCTCGGGCGTATCTATTCCCTTGAACTTGCCGAGGACGCCTTTTCCCGTCACTCGGCCACCTTCCATCTCGATCGGCGTCCACTCTCCCGAGTGGCCGACCAAGACCCCGGCATATCCCAGGATGTTGCTCGGCGGGTCCGTGTATGACTCGATCTTGACCCAGCCCTCGACCCCGAACGTGCCGGTCACCCTCCCCAGAACGACGACACGATCTGCGGAGTTCGGCACACGATCGGCGCTCAATCCGAGAACTTACGCAGCAACCTGCTTGCGATGCTTCGCCACGAGCTGCGCAACGCGCTCAGAGGGCTTGGCCCCTTTGCTCAGCCAGTAGTCGATACGGGCCAAATCGAGCTGAAGGCCCTGAGCCTTGCCGGCTGGAATCGGGTTGAAATAGCCCACCTGCTCCAACGTCCGACCGCCCTGGCGCGTGCGGCTGTCCGTGACGACGACGTGATAGA
>CALEKY010000123.1 GCA_937902995.1 uncultured Sinobacteraceae bacterium | reverse complement strand
CCTGATTGTCGAGGTCGCGGTTCGCAAGCTCTGCGTAGCGCGCGGGAACCGTGGCGAGCAAATCCGTTCGGGCGACGATCTCTGCCGCCGCCGCATATTGCTGGCAACGCAGGCGAATGCGGCGCGTAATTCCCAGCTTGGCGAGCGCTAGATCCTCGTAACCGCGGCCGCGGCGGCGTCCCGTGACGAGCACATGTTCCTGGGCCACATATGTCTCTAGATCGAGCGCCCCAGTGACGTGCGGATGATCGGCGCGCGCCAAGACGACGATCGGCGAGCTGCCGATGTGCTCGCGACGTACATCGGGCGAGAGAGACAGGCCGACATCGATCGCGAAGTCGATTTCACCGCTCTGCAGATCGTCCTCGAGGTCGCGGCGCTCGATGCGTACCGCTGCAACGTCGATGTTCGGCGCCTCGCGCGCGACGCGTTCGAGCAGTCTCGGCAAAAACGTCGATTCCTGTGCTTCCCGGACGGCGATCGTAAAGACCCGCTCGCTGCTCGCAGGATCGAACCGCCCCGCACGATGCATCATTTGTTCGAGATCGCTCAGCGACTTGCCGATCGTCATCGCAATGGTGCGAGCAAGCGGCGTCGGCACCATCTCGTTGCCGTGGCGTTCGAACAGAGGATCGTTCATCAGCTCGCGTAGCCGCGCGAGCGCATGACTCACCGCCGGCTGAGACAAATGCAGCCGTTTGCTGGCTGCCGTGATGCCGCCTTCGCGATAGATGGCATCGAACACCGTGAATAAGTTCAGATCGACGCGGGAAAGTTGCATGACGATCTCACCTTGTTCGCTGGAACGGTCAGGCGTGCATCAACATTGTGCATCGATGGCGCGTCCGTGCACACTTACGTTGCGCCAAAAAGCCGATTGCGCACCGCAAGAACTGTGACCAAGACACGCACGGTCTGCGCGGATGAACTGCGATCATAGCGGTGCTCCCTCTCGAAGAACGCACGAGCAGCGGCGCTCTGCAGCGAGCAGAGCACCGGGCTACGTGCTTGGTGTCTGTTGCGGGTACACGTGCTATGAAATCGTCCGTTCAAGCGGCGGCAAGCGAATTGCACGCCGATACGTCACTGGACGACGCAGCCTCGCGTGCTCGCGCCGTCGAGCACCGCCACGTCGATCGCGACGAAGGCGAAGATCCTGGGCTCGATACTACGATTATCAGCATCGATACGGCGCGCATGTTCAAAACACTCCTCGGCAACCTCGAGGGTATGGTCTACCGTTGCCGCAGCGTCGATTCCTGGACGATGGAGTTCATCAGCGAAGGCTGCCGGCGCGTGACTGGCTACGATCCGAACGACTTCCTGATGAGCAAGCGCCTCGATTACGAGTCGATCGTGCACCCCGACGATCGTGAGCGAGTCCGCGAGGAAATGCGCACCGGTCTGCTGCTGAGCAACCGGTTCGACACCGAGTACCGGATCTTCCACGCAAACGGCGAAATTCGTTGGGTCTGGGAACGCGGCATGGGTGTCCTGAACCCGGTCGGCGACATAGTCGCCGTCGATGGATTCGTTCAGGACATCACGGAGCGCAAGGAATCCCAGGAAGCGCTGCGCGAAGCCGAGCGCCGCTACTACGAGCTGTTCGAGAACGCGATCGAGGGCATTTTCCGCACGACCGTCGACGGCAAGTACATCGACGCGAACCCAGCGCTCGCGCGCATCTACGGCTACGACTCGCCGGACGAGCTCATGGAGTCGTTGAACGACATCCGCAACCAGCTCTACGTCAATCCGCGGCGCCGGGACGAATTCATGGACCTCATCGCGGCTCGGGGCATCGTCAGCAGCTTCGAGTCTCAGGTCTATCGCAAGAACGGCGAAGTGATCTGGATTTCCGAGAATGCGCGCGCAGTGCACGACAGCGAAGGCCGTATCGTGTGCTTCGAAGGTACGGTTGAGGACATCACCGAGCTCAAGCTCTATCAGGCGCGCATCGAGCAACAGGCTCATTACGATGCATTGACGGGGCTGGCGAATCGCACGTTGCTCCAGGATCGCCTCTCGCACGCCATTCGCTCGGCCAAGAGTTACGGCTCGAGCCTGGCGGTCGTGTTCGTCGACCTGGATCGTTTCAAGTACGTCAACGACAGTCTCGGCCATCACGTCGGGGACGAGCTGCTGCGCTCGATGGCCGAGCGGCTCAAAGCCAGCGTGCGGGAAAGCGACACGGTTGCGCGAATCGGCGGCGACGAATTCGTCCTGCTCATCAATGGCTACGGCGATCCCGAAACGGTCGCACCTGTGCTCGAGCGGCTGATGGCCGAGGTCTCCCGGCCGTGGGCCACGTCGCAAGGCGAATTCAATGTGACGTGCAGCATCGGTGTCGCGCTGTATCCCACCGACGGTGCGACGGCCGAGGAGCTGCTGAAGCATGCGGATTCCGCGATGTATCGCGCGAAGGAAAAGGGCCGCAACAACTTCCAGTTCTTCACGGCCGAGCTCAATGCGCTCATCACCGAGCGCCTGGAGCTCGAAAGCAATCTTCGGCGTGCGCTCGAGCGAGATCAGTTCTCGCTGCTCTATCAGCCGCGTATGGATCTGCACACCGGCAGGATCATCGGTGTCGAAGCGCTGCTACGTTGGACGCTCGCGAACGGCGAGCAAATCTCGCCGTCGCGCTTCATTCCGATCGCGGACGAAGTCGGGCTCATGGTGCCCATCGGCCGCTGGGTACTGCGCGAGGCATGCCGCCAAGCCAAGGCGTGGCAGGATCAGGGCATACCGCCCATGATCATTTCGGTGAACGTTTCGGCACGGCAATTCCGCCAAGACAACGTCGTCGACATGATCGAAGAAGTCTTGCGCGAGACCGGCCTCGATCCGACCTTGCTCGAAGTCGAGCTCACCGAAAGTGCGCTCATGTACGACGCCGACCAATACGTTTCCATGCTCGACAAGATCAGCGATCTGGGCGTGAGCATCGCGCTCGACGATTTCGGAACGGGCTATTCGAACCTGAGCTACCTGAAGCGCTTCCCCGTCGATCGCCTGAAGGTCGACAAGTCCTTCGTCCACGACATCACGCACGATGCGGACGACGCCACTATCGTTCGCGCCATCATCGCGCTCGGACACAACCTCGGCCTGAAAGTCGTCGCCGAAGGTGTCGAGACCGAACAGCAAGTCGCGTTCCTGCTCGACAACGATTGCGACGAGCTGCAAGGCAACTACTTCGGTCGCCCGATGCATCCGTCGGCGCTCGTTCCGCTGCTGCGAAACGCGAAGCAGATCTTGAAGGGCGACGGGCTACGCTGACGCGCAGCTGTCGCTATAGGCTGTAGACGGTAGGCTGTAGGCTGCAGCAAGAAGCGCCTCTGCGCATGCTATTACTTATCCTACGTCGGCATTCGTGCGTCCTTGCACATCAATTTCCGAGCAGAGCGAAAGAGGGGATCGAACAGGCGAACCCTCTTGCTACAGCCTACAGTCTACGGCCTATAGCCTAGATCGAACCCGCAACGCACCCTCGTCGTACACGAGGATGTTTTCGCTTGATCCGTCAATGCGAGGGCTGTACTACCCGCTGCGCATTCGGCAAAAATCCCCAGAGCTCTCTCGCCTTTGAGTTCTCACGATCACGGAGGTAGATTCCGGGAAAACAATAAGCTCAGCGGACGCTTGC
Organism: uncultured Sinobacteraceae bacterium; assembly: GCA_937902995.1. Taxonomy (GTDB): domain Bacteria; phylum Pseudomonadota; class Gammaproteobacteria; order Steroidobacterales; family Steroidobacteraceae; genus Steroidobacter. The sequence goes on along the minus strand of CALEKY010000123.1, from coordinate 107 downwards.
TCGGCGGACAATGGACAAGTTCGATCGGATCTTCCAGTTGCACACGATCCTGTCGGGTCGTCGCACGCCGATCTCCAGCGAAGAACTGCAGGCACGCCTGGAGTGCC
>CALEKY010000122.1 GCA_937902995.1 uncultured Sinobacteraceae bacterium | reverse complement strand
CGACGTCGCGCAACAGCAATTTCACGACTGGACGGATCTACGAGCGCGTGATCCAGAAAGAGCGCCGCGGCGACTATCTCGGCGCGACTGTTCAGGTAATTCCTCACGTCACTGACGAGATCAAGCACTGCATTCGCTTGGGTGCGGGCGATGCCGACGTGTGCATGGTGGAGATCGGCGGTACGGTCGGCGACATCGAATCGTTGCCATTCCTCGAAGCGATCCGCCAAATGGGTGTCGAGCTCGGGCACAACAACGTGCTCTACATGCATCTGACGCTCGTCCCTTACATTCCGAGCTCCGGCGAGATCAAGACGAAGCCGACGCAGCATTCGGTCAAGGAGCTGCGCTCGATCGGTATTCAACCGGACATCCTCTTGTGCCGTTGCCAGAATCCGTTGCCGGACGATCAGCGTCGGAAGATTGCGCTGTTCACGAACGTCGAGGAGCGCGCCGTCATTTCCGCCGTGGATGCGGACGACATCTACAAGATTCCGATCCTGCTTCACGAAGAAGGCTTGGACGACATCGTCGTCGACAAGCTGCGCCTCACCTGCAAGCCCGCGGACTTGAGCGAGTGGAAACAGGTCGTTGCCGCGAAGGCGAACCCGGATATGAGCGTGACCGTGGCCATGGTCGGCAAGTACGTGAACCTCAAGGACTCTTACATCTCGCTCACCGAGGCGCTCACGCATGCAGGATTGCGCACGCGCACGCGCGTGAACATTCGTTTCGTCGAGGCGACGGATGTCGAGAAGCACGGTACCGGCTGCCTGCAGGACGTCGATGCGATTCTCGTGCCCGGCGGGTTCGGCGAACGCGGCATCGACGGCAAGATGCAGGCCATCCGCTTCGCGCGCGAGAACCGGATCCCGTATCTCGGGATCTGCCTCGGCATGCAGCTCGCGATCATCGAATACGCGCGCAACGTCGCCGGGCTCGAAGGCGCCAACTCGACCGAGTTCGACCGCAACGCGCCGCATCCGGTGATCGCGCTGATCAGCGAATGGCAGGATCAGAAGGGCACGATCGAGCAACGTTCCGAAAACTCGGACCTCGGCGGCACGATGCGTCTCGGTGCGCAAGAGGTGCGTCTGTCCCACGGTTCGCGCGCGCATCAGATCTACGGCAGCGACGTGATTCAGGAGCGCCATCGCCACCGCTACGAGTTCAACAACCGTTATCTGCAGAAGCTGATGAATGCGGGATTGCGTTTCTCAGGTTTTTCGCGCGACGGCCTCGTCGAAATGATCGAGCTGCCCGGTCATCCGTTCTTCGTCGCGAGCCAGTTCCATCCGGAGTTCCGTTCGACGCCGCGCGACGGGCATCCGCTGTTCACCGGGTTCGTCAAGGCCGCGCGCGCCTATCGGCAGGAACAACTGCCGACGAAGGCGATTGCATGAGGACACAGGGCTCGATGGAAGGGCTTGGGGCGCGGGGCTCGGGCTGTGGGGCGTTTGCCCCTTCCTCGTCCAGGTCCCGGGCCACAGTCCACGTAAGCCCTGAGCGATCAGTGTGAGCTCAAAGCACCGAGTGATCAGCCCCGAGTCCCAAGCCCCACGTCCCAAGTCCTGGTTATGAAGCTCATCAATTTCGACGTCGGCAACGATCAGCCGCTGTTCTTGATCGCAGGACCCTGCGTCATCGAGAGCGAGGGGCTGATCCTGGATACGGCGGGACGCTTGAAGGAAATCACGACCCGTCTCGGCGTGCCGCTCATCTTCAAGTCGTCGTTCGACAAAGCGAACCGCTCGTCGCGATCGAGCTTTCGGGGGCCGGGCATTGAGGAGGGCCTGCGGATTCTGTCGGAAGTGAAGCGACAACTGCAGCTTCCAGTGCTGACCGATGTGCACGAAGACACGCCGATCGGCGAAGTGGCGGCGGTCGTCGATGTGCTGCAAACGCCGGCCTTCCTGTGCCGACAGACGAACTTCATCGTCAACGTGTGCTCGCACAACCGGCCCGTGAACATCAAGAAGGGCCAGTTCCTGTCGCCGTGGGAAATGCAGAACGTCGTCGACAAGGCGCGCTCCACGGGCAACGACCGGATCATGGTGTGCGAGCGCGGCTTTACGTTCGGCTACAACAATCTGGTTTCGGACATGCGTTCGCTCGCAGTGATGCGCGAGACCGGCTGCCCCGTCGTGTTCGATGCGACGCACTCCGTGCAGTTGCCGGGCGGCAAGGGTACGGCCTCGGGCGGGCAGCGCGAGTTCGTTCCGGTGCTCGCGCGCGCGGCGGTGGCTGCGGGTGTGGCCGGCGTTTTCATGGAAACGCATCCTGATCCGTCCAAGGCATTGTCGGACGGACCGAATGCGTGGCCGCTGGACCGTATGGCGTCGCTGCTGGAAACGCTCGTCGCCTTGGATAAAACCGTCAAATCGAAGCCTTACGAGGAAAGTTTGCTATGAGCAAGATCGTCGACATCCGCGGCCGTGAGATCATCGATTCGCGCGGCAATCCGACCGTGGAGGCCGATGTGGTGCTCGACTCCGGCGTGGTGGGCCGCGCCGCAGTGCCGTCGGGTGCATCCACCGGAACGCGCGAAGCCGTGGAGCTGCGCGATGGCGACAAGAACCGCTACTTGGGTAAAGGCGTGCTCAAAGCGGTCGCCAACGTCAACGGCGAGATCAAGAAGGCGCTCGTCGGCCGGGATCCGAGAGATCAAGCCGGGCTCGACAAAGCGATGATCGAGCTCGACGGCACGGAAAACAAAGGCCGGCTCGGTGCGAATGCGATCCTGGCGGTTTCGCTCGCGAATGCGCATGCGGCAGCGCTCGATGCGAAAGAGTCGCTGTTTCGATGGCTGGGCGGTCCCGGCTCGAAGACGCTGCCGGTGCCGATGATGAACATCATCAACGGCGGCGCTCATGCGGACAACAACGTCGATATCCAGGAGTTCATGATCCTGCCGGTCGGCGCACCGTCGTTGTCCGAGGCGCTGCGCTACGGTGCCGAGATCTTCCACACGCTCAAGAAGGTGCTTCACGAGCGCAAGCTCGCAACATCCGTCGGCGACGAAGGCGGCTTTGCGCCCGATCTGCCGTCGAACGAGGCAGCGCTCGAGACCATTCTCGAAGCGATCGACCGCGCCGGGTACAAGGTCGGCAAGCAGATCTTCCTCGGGCTCGATGTGGCGAGCTCGGAGTTCTACAAGGACGGCCTGTATCACCTGGAATCCGAGAATCGGAAGTTCACTTCGAGCCAATTCGCCGATTATTTGAGCGATCTCGTCGGCCGTTACCCGATCATCACGATCGAAGACGGCATGGCCGAAGGCGATTGGGAAGGTTGGGCGCTGCTCACGCAGCGGCTCGGCAAGAAGGTTCAGCTCGTCGGCGACGATCTGTTCGTGACGAACACGAAGATCCTGAAGGAAGGCATCGACAAGAAGATCGCCAACGCGATTCTGATCAAGGTGAATCAGATCGGCACGCTGACCGAAACGCTCGCTGCAATCGACATGGCAGCAGAAGCCGGTTATGCGTCGATCGTTTCCCATCGCTCGGGCGAGACCGAGGATGCGACGATCGCCGATATTGCCGTCGCCACCCGCGCGACGCAGATCAAGACGGGCTCGATGTCCCGTTCCGACCGAATCGCGAAGTACAACCAGCTGCTCCGCATCGAGGCCGAGCTCGGTACGGGGGCGCGCTACGCGGGCGTCGAGGCGTTCCCAGTGCCGCTGCCGGGCATCTCGTGCTAAGAAGAGAGCGGGGAGTCGGAAAGCAACCTTTTCGAACATGAAGTACCTGGCCGCCGTACTGCTGATCCTGCTGGCGCTCTTGCAGTACCGGTTGTGGTTCGGCGACGGCGGCGTGCGCGAAGTGCAGCGTCTGCGGTCCGAGATCGCACGTCAAAAGGCGGAAAACGCCACCCTGCGCGAGCGCAATCGCACGTTGGCGGCCGAGGTTCAGGACCTGAAGAAGGGCACCACCGCGATCGAGGAGCGCGCGCGGACGGATCTCGGCATGATCGGTCCGCGCGAGACGTTCTTTCAGGTCGTGACGCCGCGCGACGCACCCAAGGCTGAGTCCGAGCAGACCGGCGAGCGCGTCGCGCAAGGACGCAACGCGGACGAATAGCCGCATCATGTCCTCGATCCCTGAGTTCTGGGTCGTCGTACCTGCGGCGGGCGGTGGCCGTCGCATGGGAATGGGCGTGCCCAAGCAATACCTGTCGCTGTGCGGGCGCGCAGTGATCGAACACGCCTTGCAGCCGTTTCTTGCGCGCTCGGAATGCCGCGGCGTCGTCGTGGCGATCGCAAGCGACGACCCGCATTGGAGTGGGCTCGGCATCGCGAAAGACTCGCGGGTTCGCACTGTGACTGGCGGTGCCGAGCGCATCGATTCGGTGCGGTCCGGCGTTCAAGCGCTGCCGGCGCAGCCGACGGATTGGGTGCTCGTGCACGATGCGGCGCGGCCGTGCTTGCGCGATGAGGACCTCGTCCGTCTGCTCGAAACCCTGCGCAATGACGAAGTCGGCGGGCTGCTCGCCGCACCCGTCGTCGATACCTTGAAGCGTGCGGACGCAAACGAACGCGTCGCTGCGACAGTGGACCGCGCTGCGCTCTGGCATGCGCTCACGCCGCAGATGTTCCGCCACGAAATTCTGTTGCGCGCGTTGCAAAGCGCCGTGACCGGTACCGACGAATCGCAAGCCGTGGAAGCGCTCGGTCTGAAGCCGAAGCTGGTGCGCGGCAGCGCTGAGAACATCAAGATCACGGTCGCAGAAGATCTGGCGCGCGCCGAACGGATCTTGAGATCCAGGAGCAAGACATGAGCGCCTTGCGCATCGGTCAGGGGTACGACGTCCATGCTTTCCAGGACGGCGAGTTCGTCACATTGGGCGGCGTGCGCATCCCGCATTCGCAAGGTATTCGCGCCCATTCCGACGGCGACGTGCTATTGCACGCCATTTGCGATGCGCTGCTCGGTGCGGCTGCCCTCGGCGATATCGGAATGCATTTCCCGGATAGCGACCCTCGCTGGCGCGGTACGGACAGCCGCGTCTTTCTGCGGCACGTTCGCGAGCTGCTCGAGCAACGCTCCTTTGCCATCGTCAATGTGGACGCGACCGTGCTCGCAGACGCGCCGCGGCTCGGCAAGCATCGCGAGCTAATGCGAGCCAACATCGCGGCCGATCTGCATCTGCCGATCGATCGCGTCAGCGTCAAAGCGACGACGAGCGAGGCGCTCGGTTTCATCGGGCGGCGCGAGGGGCTTGCGTGCCACGCGATCGCCTTGATCGAGCAGCGTTGAAGTGACGTCCGATTGCACTCGCGCGCTGGACCTGCCGTGTGCGCACGGTACGCCCGTCGGTTGCGGGCGTATCCGCAGCATTCCTGAAGATTTCATCGTGCGCGAATGGCTCGGATTCGAGCCCGACGGGGAAGGCGATCACTGGCTGTTGACGATCCGCAAACGCGGCGCGAACACTCAATGGGTGGCCGCGCAGCTCGCGAAGATTGCCAAGATTCATCCGCGCGACATCGGCTATGCAGGTCTCAAAGATCGCAATGCCGTGGCGGAGCAGGCGTTCACCGTGCCGGCGAAGTCGGCAGTCGCGAACTGGACAACGGTGACGGGCGAGGGCTTTGAGGTCCTGAGAGCGCAGCGGCACCGCCGCAAGCTCAAACGCGGCGCGCTCAAAGGCAACGACTTCGAGATCGTCGTGCGCGAGTTCGATGGCGATCGGGATGCGCTCGTCGAGCGTCTCTCGCAGATCGCCGAGCGCGGCGTGCCGAACTATTTCGGGCCGCAGCGCTTCGGTCACGACCTCACGAATCTTCGACGCGCCTACGCCATGTTCCGTGGCGAGACGGTCGTGAAGGATCGTTTCGTCCGCGGGTTTGCGCTCTCGGCGGCGCGTGCGCGGGTGTTCAATGCCGTATTGGCGAGACGCGTCGAGGCCGGGCAGTGGAATCGGTTCGTGCCCGGCGATGTCGCGAATCTCGATGGCAGCAACAGCGTGTTCGTGCCTGAGGCGATCGATGCGACGCTGCTCGAGCGTTGCGAACGGCTCGATATTCACCCGACGGGGCCGCTGTGGGGTGCGGGTGAGCCGATGACCAGAGACGATGCGCGTGCAATCGAGGAGTCGGTCGTGGATGCGCACAGCGTGTTGTGTCGAGGGCTCGAAACCGCCGGGCTGAAACAGGAACGACGCTCCTTGCGAATTCGAGTCGGGGCGCTAGAACACGAGATCGTCGGTCGAGATCTACGGTTGCGCTTTCGGTTGGGCCGCGGCGCCTTCGCGACGGCCGTCTTGCACGAGATCCTGGCGGACGCGTTCGCGGACGACCGCGAGGAGGCAGAAGACTGATGCGGTTCAGCGTGTGCGCAACAGCACGTACAGCGCGCCGCTGCCGCCATCGACGGCTCTTGCGGAGCCGAACGCAAGGACGTCGTTGGAGCGCTGGAGCCAATGCACGACCGTCGGTTTGAGCACGGGGCCGCGCGGACCCGAACGTCGACCTTTCCCGTGCACGACGCGCACGCACCGCCAGCGACGCGCGACGGACTCGACGATGAATTCGCGTAGCGCATGCTTCGCCTGCGCTGCCGTCAAGCCGTGCAGATCGATCTCGGCATCGAGCGCATATTGGCCGCGACGTAGCTTGAGCAGCACCGATTCCGAGATATGTGGGCGGCGAAATCCGACTTCTTCGCCGGTCCCGAGCAGGGCAGCGTGCTCGGGGACCATCAGGCTTTCCTGCAAGACCGCTTGCTCGTCGGCCCGACGAAACCGCGCTTCGGCCGGCGGCTTCGGCGAGTCGACGACGCGCTCGGGCACGTTGAGGGGCTTCACGTCGTGCATGGCCCTGCGGAACAGATCGCCGTCTTCGTCTCCGGACATGGCTCGAACCTTGCCTGTTCGTCGGCCGATCGACACGTCGTCGAATACCGACGTTTACAGTATAGTTTCGCTGCGTCTATGAAAATCCTGATCAGCAACGACGATGGTTATCGCGCGGAAGGATTGCAAGCGCTCGCGCAAGCACTCTCACCGCTCGCGGAAATCACGGTCGTTGCACCGGATCGTAATCGCAGCGGCGCGAGCAACTCGCTGACGCTCGATGTGCCGCTGCGCGTCTACGAGTACGACGCGCATCGATATTACGTCGGCAACGGTACGCCGACCGATTGCGTGCACTTGGCGATCTCGGGGCTCTTCGACTTCGAGTTCGACATGGTCGTTTCCGGGATCAACGACGGTGCGAATCTCGGCGACGACGTGCTGTATTCGGGCACCGTTGCAGCTGCGATCGAAGGGCGTTTTCTGGGACTGCCTGCGATCGCGATTTCGCTCGTGATTCAGCCGGATTCGGGACGACACTTCGCAACCGCCGCGCGGGTGGCGGCAGAGCTCGTCATGCGCATTCAGCGCTCGCCGCTGCAATCGACGATTCTCAACGTCAACGTGCCCGACGTGCCGTACGAGCAATTGAAAGGCTATCAGGCGACGCGGCTCGGCAATCGGCATCGTTCAGAGCGCATCGTGCGGTCGGAAGATCCGCGCGGACGCCCGGTTTATTGGGTCGGACCAGCAGGCCTCGGTCAGGATGCGGGTCCGGGAACAGACTTTCATGCCGTCGCGAACGGCTATGTATCGGTAACGCCATTGCAAATCGATCTGACGAGACATTCGATGCTCGAAGACATGCGTGCATGGCTGGCGGGGCGCTGGCCGTGAAATCGACACTCACACGCGATCGACTGAGCCTCAGCGGCATCGGCATGACATCGGCGCGCACGCGCGAGCGGCTCGTGCAGCGTCTGCGCGATCAAGGGATCACGAATCCGCTCGTTCTCGAGCAGATCCGCAACGTGCCGCGTCACTTGTTCGTCGACGAGGCGTTGGCGACGCGCGCTTACGAGGACACTGCGCTGCCGATCGGACAAGGGCAGACGATCTCGCAACCGTACGTCGTCGCACGCATGACCGAAGCGCTGATCGAGGACCGCATGCCGCGCAAAGTTCTCGAAATCGGGACGGGTTGCGGCTATCAAACCGCGGTGCTGGCCTCGCTCGTCAAGTTCGTGTACACGGTCGAGCGCATTCATACCCTGCTCGATCGTGCACGTGCACGGCTCAAGGAACTCAATCTGCGCAATATCCATTTCCGACACGGCGACGGGTTTCAGGGTTGGGCGGTGCATGCGCCTTACGATGCGATTCTCATGACAGCCGCACCTCTGGCGATTCCCGAGACGCTGATCGCGCAATTGCAGCCCGGCGGGCGTTTGGTGGCCCCGGTCGGTCCGGAGGGTCGTCAGCAACTCGTGCGCATCACGAAGCGAGGTGACGAAGTGCACACGGAGACGCTCGGATACGTCAGCTTCGTGCCGCTGGTGAAGGGACTCGGTTGATGAGATGGTCGAGGCCGGCGAGTGCTTAGACCGCGCCGGGCGTCGCACCGTGCGTTTTGCGACATCCGCGCTCCGTGGCGTCCTGCTCGCAATTGCGCTCGCGCTGGCCGCATGTTCGTCCTCGCCTCCGAAGGCCGGCGATACCTACACCGTAAAGCGCGGCGACACTCTGTACTCCATTGCGAAGCGCTACGGTGTCGATTACCGAGATCTCGCGCGCTGGAACGGCATCGGTCGCGACTACCGCATCTATCCGGGTCAGGTCCTCCGCTTGAGTCCCGGTGGCCGCGCGAGCGCCGCATCTCCGCGGCCCCCCGCGACTTCTCCGCGCCCCGTTCCGCCGAAGAAGACACCCGGCCCCGCAATTCCTTGGCAATGGCCCGTCGACGGAGGCGTCGTCACGCTGACCGAGCGGCCGAACGGGGGGCATGGCCTGACCATCACCGGACGGTTCGGGCAAGAGATTCGGGCTGCCAGCAGCGGCCGCGTCGTCTATCTGGGCACGGGTTTGCGCGGCTACGGGCAGCTGCTCATCATCAAGCACAACGACACGTACCTGAGCGCCTACGGCCATACCCAAACTGCCAGCGTCAAAGAGGGCGATATGGTGGCGATGGGGCAACGTATCGCGACCATGGGCGCCGGCCCCGGAGGTGTGCCCATGTTGTATTTCGAAATCCGGGAGCAAGGCGCACCGACGAACCCGTTGAGCCTTCTACCGAAACGTTGAGATGTCTCGTGTTCGCAAGTGACGGACCGATCTCGAACTGCGGAACGAATGAGAGCTGCCGAGCAATTGCGATTGCAACGAGAGTGTTGCGCTACTGGTCAGTAGTTGCACATAGACGAATTGTGTGACTAACATCCGCCACAGGCGTCGCAAGGCAGCGACGCGGGCAGGGATAACTCTCGAGGCAGGACGCCCACCCGCAGGAATCTCGTCAGTGCGCGTTAGCACGTCCGGCAGGGCGACGGGTAGAAGGCGCGGGGGCGGAGGGGGATTCGAGGAAACAGCGCGAAGAAGAACAAAATCACAAGAACAAGAACATGTCATCGGCGGCGATCGCAAGACACGCACGATGAGTTGGTCGAACGAACTTCGGTCCCTCGCGCCTTCTACCGGTCGTCTTGCACCGGAATCTCTCGATAAAGATTTTCGATTCGCACGGCGATGAGCTCGCCGCGCGAATCTTTCATTGCAGCAGAAGAGCGGCAACGACTCGGCGCGACTCGCTCACGAGGACGTTGTACGTGCGACATGCCGCGCCCGTCGTCATCACTTCGCAGCCGATGCCGCGCGAGAGAATCGCGCCGATCAGCGCAGGGTCGGGAAAGCGCTGGGTTTCTCCGGTACCGAGAATGACGATCTCGGGGTCGAGCTCGAGCAAAGGTTCCAGATCCGCGAGCGTCAGCGCATCGAGGGAAGCGGGCGTCCACGGCTGTACTTGCTCGGCGGTCACGATGCAGCTCGTGCGTACGATGTCGTCGCCGATACGGATCTCGTTCGCCGAGTAGCCGCGAATGAAATTCGCGCCTCGTTCAGTGTCGTCGGTCAGTTTCATTTCGCTAACATAGCGCACCGTGCCGATGAGCGCATGCGCTTGCGCCGCCTGAATGTCCAAGCTTTCCTCGCTGACCCTGGTTCTGCCGCATTTTCTCGAATGCCTACGGGATGCTGACACTGCGGACGCGCCGCAGGGTCGGTCGATTGCGGTGCTCGCGGGAAAGGGCACTGTCGAGCGGAAATGGCACGCGGAGGATCCGCAGCAGGCGACGTTGCGCCCTTGGCAGCGAGGATTGCTCGAATCGCTCCAGATTGCGTACGAGGCCGCGCCGAGCGCTCCGCTGTGTGCCGCAACGCTTGCATGGCCGAGCGGGCTGCAAGACTGGCTGCATGCCGAGCCCATCCATCTCGAGGCGGGATTGAACGAAGTGTCGCTGGTGCGTCTGCCGGCTGAGGTTGCGCTGACGACCGAAGAACGCGACGCGCTGACGCCGTTGCTGCGCGGACATCTCGAACCCGAAGGATTCGTCGTTCAGCCGTATGGGGAGCGCGAATGGTTGATCGGTTCGCCGTCGTTGCTCGATGCGCGAACGGTGACACCGGAGTTCGCGCAGCTCAGCGACTGGCACAGCTCGTTGCCGCAGGGGGCGGACGCCGCACGATTGCGACGGCTGATGACCGAATTGCAGATGCTGCTACATGAGCATCCCGTAAATCTCGCGCGGGCACGACGCGGATGGCCGGCGATCAACGCTGTGTGGTTCTGGGGAAACGGTCGCACGCAAGAGGCTGCACGGACATCGACTGCGTGTACGGGCAATCATCCTTACCTGCGCGGTCTCTGTGCCGCAAATGGATGGGACCTGCCGAACGATCCCGATTCTCTCGAGGCTGCACTTGCGACGACCGATCCGCATCGGTCGCTCGTGTACGTTGGAAATCCGTCTGCGCTTGCAGTCGTCACACAATGGCTGGACGCGTCGTTCGATGCGCTCCGTCGCGGGCGGATCGGAAAGTTGGTTGTGATTCTCGATGAGTGGCAGGTGCGCGCGGATGGATGGTCGCTGCGCCGCTTCTGGCGTCGTGCGGCGCCGCTGGGGACATGGGCATGAAGGTGATCCGACGCCGTCCTGTCGGCGATGAGTCGGTATTCCCCGCCGACATGCATCCTTTGCTGCGGCGACTGTATGCAAGCCGCAGCGTTGCCGGTGCCGAAGATCTTCAGCTCACGCTTGACCGTTTGATTCCGGTTCGACAATTGGGCGGCATTGGGCCTGCAGTCGAGCTCCTGTGCAAGCACTACGCGCTACGCAGTCGAATCGTCATCGTCGGTGACTTCGATGCAGACGGCGCAACGAGCACGGCGCTCGTCGTGCGCCAACTCCGACGGCTCGGGTTCGCCAATGTCGATTTTCTGGTGCCGAATCGTTTCGAATATGGCTACGGCCTGACGCCAGAGATCGTTCGCCTCGCGCACGAACGATTCGCGCCGGCGCTGATCGTCACCGTCGATAACGGGATCGCAAGTCACGCGGGCGTAGACGCAGCACGCTCGCTCGGAATTGACACGCTGATCACCGATCATCATTTGGCCGCAGCGACGCTGCCCGTCGCAAATGCGATCGTGAATCCGAACGCACCGGGCGACACGTTTCCGAGCAAGGCGCTCGCAGGCGTGGGCGTGGCGTTTTATCTGATGGCGGCGCTCACGCGGGAAATGCAGGACCGAGGAATCGTCCGGCAAGCACCTTCGATCGCCGATTTCCTGGATCTCGTAGCGCTGGGCACGGTTGCGGATCTCGTACCGCTCGACCGGAACAATCGCGTGCTCGTGCATCAAGGATTGCGACGAATTCGTGCCGGGCGGTGCGTGCCTGGCCTTCGCGCGTTGCTCGAAGTGTCCAATTGCACTTGCGCCGATGCGGTTGCGTCGGATCTCGGGTACCAAGTCGGTCCGCGTTTGAATGCCGCAGGACGCCTCGATGACATGACGATCGGAATCCAGTGCTTGCTGACCGACGATTTGGCGACGGCGCGAATGCTGGCGGGACGCTTGAGTCAGTTGAATGCGGATCGGCGCGAGCTCGAGCTGCAAATGCAGCAGGAGGCCATGCTCGCGATTGCCGATATGCGTGCTGACGACACCTTGCCGCTCGGTTTGTGTTTGTTCGATGAGTCCTGGCACCAGGGTGTCGTAGGGCTCGTGGCCTCTCGCGTCAAAGAGCGCGTGCATCGGCCCGTCATCGCATTGGCCCGCGCGGATGAAGCGCGGCTCAAAGGCTCGGCGCGTTCCGTGCCTGGCGTACACATTCGCGACGTGCTGGACAGCATCGCAACTCGCACGTCGGGAGTCATCGAAAAATTCGGCGGCCATGCCATGGCGGCAGGGTTGACGATCGCAGCGGATCGGTTGGCGGAGTTCCAAGCAGCCTTCGATCAGGAAGTGCGCCGCTGGATGTCGGTCGACGATGCGATGGGCGTCGTCATCTCGGACGGCGAGCTTGCGCCCCACGAGATCTGCCTGGATATCGCCCGGTTGTTGCGCGAGTCGGGCCCATGGGGCCAGGCGTTTCCGGAACCGTTGTTCGACGGCTGTTTCGAGGTACGCGCGGCGCGCGTGCTCGGCGAACGGCACTTGAAGATGAACCTCGCGCACCCGCAAGGCCCGATCTGCGAAGCGATCGCGTTCCGGCATTTCGATCACGACGATGCGCCGCTCGTGAAAGAGAACGATCGCGTCGAGATCGCCTATCGGCTCGACATGAATCGCTACAACGGCACCGAACGCGTCCAGCTCATCGTCGAGCATCTACGGGTGATCTGCTGAGGTCCAGGCGTCGATTTCTGGCCGCACCGCAGGGTCGCTCATCTGCTACTATTCGCGCCCATTTCGAACTTCTCCTGAAAGCAATGGAAGTCAATCAGATTCGCCGAACTTTGGACGATCTCTCCGAGCGCAGTGAGGCGCTCAGGAGGTTTCTTTGACTACGAGACGAAGAGCGAACGTCTCGCCGAAGTCAGCCGCGAGCTAGAAGACCCCGCGATTTGGAACACGCCCGAGAGGGCGCAGGAGCTCGGCCGTGAGCGCGCGAAGCTTGCGCAAGTCGTCGAGACGCTCGATCGCATCCGCAACTCGCTGAACGATGCCAACGAGCTGCTCGACATGGCCGTCGAGGAAGGCGATGAGGCGGCAATTGCCGGCGTCGAGCAGGATGTGGCCGGCATCGAGCGGCAGATCAAGCAGCTCGAATTCCAACGCATGTTCCCGGGCGAGATGGACTCGCACAATGCCTACCTCGATATCCAAGCCGGCGCCGGCGGAACAGAGGCGCAGGATTGGGCCCAGATGCTGTTGCGGATGTATCTGCGGTGGGGCGATGCACATGGGTTCAAGACCGAGGTCGTCGAAATCAGCCCCGGCGAAGTTGCGGGTATCAAGAGCGCTACCGTGAGTTTCACGGGCGATTACGCGTACGGATGGTTGCGCACCGAAACCGGCGTGCATCGGCTCGTGCGCAAGTCGCCGTTCGACTCGAACGCGCGCCGACATACTTCGTTTGCCTCGGTGTTCGTCTCGCCCGAAGTCGACGACGACATCAACATCACGATCAATCCGGCAGACCTCAAAGTCGACGTCTACCGCTCGAGCGGCGCCGGCGGTCAGCACGTGAACAAGACCGAGTCGGCGGTGCGTATCACGCACGTGCCGACCGGGATCGTCGTTGCCTGCCAAGCCGAGCGCAGCCAGCACAAGAATCGCGACAAGGCGATGAAGATGTTGAAGGCGAAGCTGTACGAGCTCGAGGTCAACAAGCGCAACGCCGCGGCGAAAGTGCTCGAGGAATCGAAGTCGGACGTGAGCTGGGGACACCAGATCCGCTCGTATGTGCTGGATCAGTCGCGCATCAAGGATCTGCGTACGAACGTCGAAGTTGGCAATACGCAGGCCGTGCTCGACGGCGACTTGGATGTGTTCCTCGAGGCGAGCTTGAAGCAGGGGCTTTGAGGTAGATCTTCTCCGCGTGCTGCGAGTACCGTCATGACAGAACAGACTGCCCACCAGGATGAGAACAAGCTGATCGCCGAGCGGCGGGCGAAACTCGAGCGGCTGAGAGCGAAGGGGCCGGCCTTCCCGAACGATTTTCGTCGCGACGCGCTCGCCGATGAGCTCTTGACCGCTTACGGCCAGCGTGCGCCCGAGTGGTTCGATACGAACGTCGTTCGAGTCAAAGTGGCCGGGCGCATGATGGCCAAGCGCGTGATGGGCAAGGCGAGCTTCATCAAGCTCGAAGACCGCACGGGGCAGATTCAGGTGTTCGCGCAGGCCGCCTCGCTCGGCGAGGTCTACGAGGAGTTCAAAACCTGGGACGTCGGCGACATCGTCGGCGCCGAAGGACCGCTGTTCAAGACCAAGACCGGCGAGCTGTCGGTGCGTGCCGATAAGTTGCGCCTGCTCACCAAATCGCTGCGTCCGCTACCGGACAAGTGGCACGGGCTCAGCGACCAGGAAGTGCGTTATCGGCAGCGTTACGTCGATCTCATCGTCAATCCCGCGAGCCGCAAAGTGTTCGTGACGCGCACGCGCATCGTGCGTTACTTGCGCGATTTCCTCGATGCGATGGATTTCCTCGAAGTGGAAACGCCGATGATGCAGGCGATCCCGGGCGGCGCGAATGCCCGGCCCTTCGTGACGCATCACAACGCGCTCGATATGGACTTGTACTTGCGCATCGCGCCGGAGCTCTACCTCAAGCGCCTGGTCGTCGGCGGTTTCGAGCGCGTTTACGAGATCAACCGCAACTTCCGCAACGAGGGTGTCTCGACGCGGCACAACCCCGAGTTCACGATGCTCGAGCTGTATCAGGCGTATGCGGACTACAGCGATCTGATGACGCTCGTGGAGCGCATGTGTCAGGGGCTCTGCGACGTCATCTACGGCTCACGGCAGGTCACGTATCAGGGCGAGGTGTTCGATTTCAGTCAGCCGTTCAGGCGCGTGACCGTCGAAGATCTGGTCGTGCATTTCAATCCGGGCATCGACCGCGCAAAGCTTCGGGATGTGCCGTACCTGCGCGAGCAATGCGATCGGCTCAAGATCCCGTACAAGGAAGGCGACGGCGCTGGCAAGTTGCAGATCGAGATCTTCGAGAAAACCGCCGAGCATCGGTTGACGCAGCCGACGTTCGTGTATGCGTATCCGGCAGAAGTCTCGCCGCTTGCACGGCGCAACGATGCCGATCCGTTCCTCACCGATCGATTCGAGTTCTTCGTTGGGGGCCGAGAAATTGCGAACGGCTTTTCAGAGCTCAACGATCCCGAGGATCAAGCCGCGCGATTCAAGGAACAGCTCGTCCGTAAATCGGCCGGCGACGAAGAAGCGATGCAGTACGATGCCGACTACATCCGCGCGCTCGAATACGGCATGCCGCCGACTGCGGGCTTGGGCGTCGGCATCGATCGGCTCGTCATGTTGTTCACCGACTCGCCGTCGATTCGCGACGTGCTCTTGTTCCCGTACATGCGCCCGGAGGCGGGCGATCACACTTGATAGGGCAGCGGTAGCTGCACGAGCACAGGCCGGCCGGGCACGTCGAGCGTCAGTGCATCGTTGACGTGCGCACGCGTGACGACCGCCAATAGCTCACAGCCGTCGGCTGTCGGAACGGCATCGACGACCTCACCGGCGTGCTGCTCTTGGACGACGATTCGCGTTCCAGGTGTAGGCGCATCGGCCGCCGCGCGGAAACGGAACATCCGGCGTTTGATCGTGCCGCGATAGTGCGTGCGGGCGATGATCTCCTGACCGGTGTAACAACCCTTGTCGAAACTGATCCCGCCGAGCGCGTCCAGATTCAACATCTGGGCGACGAACGCTTCATGAGTCTCGGGGTACACCTGCGGCAGGCCTGACGCGATGTCCACTCGGCGCCAATCGGCGGAGAATTCCGTGCTTGTGGGCAACGAATGATCGGTCCCGGTAAGGCACAGCACGCGTGGGGTTTCGCCGGGCCAGGCAATCCAGCTTTGGCCTTCGATCTCTTGGTGGGTCCGTGGAGCAGTGCCAAGCGAGAGGCCGATGGCACCGCCGATCTGATACTTGTCCGCTGCGGGTTCGAGCTTCACTTTCGCACGCAGCACATACTTGCGGAGCCGCGCGAGCAAGGCATCCGTCATACTCGAGGGCACGAGCAGGCAGATCCCGTCGGAGCGCTCGATGAGCCAGATTACGGCCTGCACGCGGCCTTGCGCCGAATTGCAAGACGTCAGGTCGATCTGAGCGGGAGTCAGGCGTGTGAGGTCGGAGCTCAATTGTCCCTGCAGAAACGTTTTGGCGTCCGGGCCGCTAACGACAATCGGCGCCAGGTGCGGGAGTCTGCGGAGTTGTTCAGAGGGGACGGGTGTCATTCGCTAAATCCGAAGTTATCCATCGCGACATGAGAAATTAGAGCGGTTCCGCGGGGAAAACCCTTCTGGCAGACTACGCCGCCATGCCGACCAGCCCGCAGCCCAATGGGCCTTCAGATAAGGACGCACAAGTCTCCCACAAGGAGGCCGAAGCTCGCGAACCAGCGCGGCGCGAGCCGATCAACCTGCCTAGGGAGATCGGGGGCCGCAACGGGCCGGAGCCGACCCGCTTCGGCGATTGGGAAAAGAACGGTCGTTGCATCGATTTTTGATTGAGCCACGGCTCGTCATCTTCGATTGGAGCGCGACGCTTGAACACTACGACGAAACATCCTCGGCCGCTGTCGCCGTTCATGCATTACCGGTGGCAGTACTCCAACACGCTGTCGATCCTGCATCGAATCTCCGGTTTGGGACTCGCAGCTGCGGGCTTGGTGCTGCTGATCTACTGGCTCGTGGCCGCAGCCTCCGGCGAAGAGGCTTATGCCCGAGCACAAGAGGTGTTCGCGAGTCCCGTTGTGACCGTGCTGTTGTTCTTGGTCTCGCTCGCGTTCTTCTACCACATGCTCAATGGCATCCGGCACCTCGTTTGGGACACCGGCCGCGGACTCGAGCGTCAGACCGCGCGCAAGAGCGGCTGGGCCGTCTTCATTTCGGCGATCCTGCTCACGCTGATCCTGTGGCTCGTCATCGGAGGTGCGGCATGAGCCTGCGCAGTCCCATCGGACGAGTCCTCGGGCTGGGCGCCGCAAAGGAGGGCGTCGAGCATTGGTGGATGCAGCGCGTGACCGCGGTCGGCCTCGTGCTGCTCGGAGTGTGGTTTCTCGTCTCGCTGCTTCGGTTCGATGATCTGAGCTATGCGCTCGTCACGGCGTGGCTCGAGAAGCCGACCAATGCGGTATTGATGATTCTTCTCGTTGCGACGGCCGCCTATCACTCGAAACTGGGCGTGCAAGTCGTCGTCGAGGACTACATTGCCAACAAGGGCGTCAAGATCGCTGTGATGGTGTTGTTGAACTTTGTGCATGTGGCGCTCGCGGCGCTCGGCATCTTTGCGGTTCTGAGAATCGCTTTTGGAGCGGGCGCATGAGCGCGTATCAATTCATCGATCACACTTACGATGTCGTCGTCGTGGGCGCAGGCGGCGCTGGCTTGCGCGCGACGTTCGGCTTGGCTCATTCGGGTCTGTCCACCGCGTGTTTGACCAAGGTATTTCCGACGCGCAGCCATACCGTCGCTGCGCAAGGCGGCATTAGTGCCGCGCTCGGCAACATGGGCGAGGACGATTGGCGCTGGCACATGTACGACACCGTGAAGGGGTCGGACTGGCTCGGCGATCAGGACGCGATCGAGTTCATGTGCAAAGAAGCACCGGGCGCCGTGCTCGAGCTCGAACACTACGGACTGCCGTTCTCGCGCACCGAGGAAGGCAAGATCTATCAGCGTCCGTTCGGCGGCATGACGACGCACTTCGGTAAAGGCATCGCGCAGCGCACCTGCGCTGCTGCCGACCGAACGGGTCATGCCATGCTGCACACGCTGTATCAGCAGGCGCTGAAACACGAAGCGCAGTTCTTCATCGAGTATTTCGCCATCGATCTCATCATGGAGAACGGCGAATGCCGCGGCGTCGTGGCGCTCAACATGGCGGACGGCACGCTGCATCGTTTCCGCGCGCACAAGACGATTCTCGCGACCGGCGGGTACGGCCGCGCGTATTTCTCGTGTACTTCGGCTCATACGTGCACGGGCGACGGCGGCGGCATGGTGTTGCGTGCCGGCTTGCCGCTGCAGGACATGGAGTTCGTGCAGTTCCACCCGACCGGCATCTACGGCGCCGGGTGCTTGATCACCGAAGGCGTGCGCGGCGAGGGCGGCATCCTGCGTAACTCCGAGGGCGAGCGCTTCATGGAGCGCTATGCACCGAATGCCAAGGATCTTGCGTCGCGCGACGTGGTGAGCCGCGCAATGACGATCGAGATTCGGGAAGGCCGCGGCGTCGGTCCACTCAAGGACCACATCTACTTGCATCTCGAGCATCTCGGCCGCGACACGATTCAGGAGCGTCTGCCGGGCATTGCCGAGACCGCGAAAATTTTCGCCGGCGTCGATGTGACGAAGGAGCCGATTCCGGTCCTGCCGACCGTGCACTACAACATGGGCGGCATCCCGACGAACTATCACGGCGAAGTCCTGACCTTGCGCGACGGCAAGGCGGAGGTAGTGCCGGGTCTGATGGCTGTCGGCGAAGCCGCTTGCGTGTCCGTGCACGGTGCGAACCGTCTCGGTTCGAATTCGCTGCTCGATCTCGTGGTGTTCGGCCGTGAAGCTGCACGTTACTGTGCGGAGACGGTCAAGCCGGGCACGAAGCACAAACCGTTGCCGGCAGACGCAGGAGAGCTTGCTGTCAGCCGCCTCGACAAACTGCGCAACGCGAAGGGCAGCCTGAAGACGGCGGAGGTCCGCCTGAACATGCAGCGTGTGATGCAGAATCATGCCGCCGTGTTCCGTACAGGCGAGTCTTTGGAGGAAGGCGCAGAGAAGCTGGCGAAGGTGTTCGATTCGTTCGCGGATGTGAACGTGAGCGATCGCGGTCTGGTCTGGAACACCGATCTGATCGAGACGCTGGAACTCGAGAACCTGCTCGGCCAGGCTGTGGCGACGATGCACTCGGCGCTGAATCGCAAAGAAAGCCGCGGTGCGCACGCTCGTGAGGATTATCCGAACCGCGACGACGAGAACTGGCTCAAGCACACGCTGAGCTGGGTCGACGGCAAGGGCAAGGTGACCCTCGACTACCGTCCCGTGAACTTGCACACGTTGACGAACGACGTCGAACCGATTCCGCCGAAGGCGAGAGTGTATTGAGAGAGGCCACAGGCTACGGGCGACAGGCTACAGGCGGGTTTCAACCGTAGCTTTCGCCCGAAGCCGTGGTCCGAGTGTGAGACACATCAGATCGCTGGACACGTTTCATGGCTCAATTCCGACTGCCACCGAATTCGCGCGTCGTCGCGGGTAAGACCTTCAAGGCACCTGCGGGTGCGAAGAACGTTCGCGTCTTCAAGATCTATCGCTTCGATCCGGAATCGGGCGAGAACCCGCGTGTGGATACGTACGAAGTCGATATGGCGACGTGCGGTCCGATGGTGCTCGATGCCCTGATCAAGATCAAAAACGAGATCGATTCGACGCTGACGTTCCGACGGTCTTGCCGCGAGGGCATTTGCGGCTCGTGCGCGATGAACATCGACGGCAAGAACACGCTCGCCTGCACGAAGGCGACGGAAGACATCAAGGGTGAGGTCAAGATCTATCCGCTTCCGCACATGCCGGTCATCAAGGACTTGGTGCCCGACCTGACGAACTTCTACGCGCAATACGCTTCGGTGAAGCCGTGGCTACAGACGCGCACGCCGGCACCGCCGGATCGTGAGCGGCTGCAATCGAAGGAAGATCAAGAGAAGATCGATCGGCCGTCGGCTTGCATTCTGTGTGCATGCT
The DNA here is from genome assembly GCA_937902995.1 of uncultured Sinobacteraceae bacterium. Taxonomy (GTDB): domain Bacteria; phylum Pseudomonadota; class Gammaproteobacteria; order Steroidobacterales; family Steroidobacteraceae; genus Steroidobacter. The sequence goes on along the minus strand of CALEKY010000122.1, from coordinate 40,244 downwards.
GCTCGACCGCTTGCCCGAGCTACTGGTGGAACAGCGATCGGTATCTCGGCCCTGCAGCGTTGCTCGCAGCATACCGTTGGATCATCGATACGCGCGATGAAGCGACGGGCGAGCGGCTGGATGCGTTGGAAGACCCGTTCCGGTTGTATCGGTGCCACACGATCATGAACTGCACCGAGGCGTGTCCGAAAGATTTGAACCCGGCACGTGCGATCGCCGAAATCAAGAAGATGATCGCCGAGCGCCGGCACTGATCGAGGGTCGCGGGCAACGGTCGGAATCCTCTCGTCGCCGGGGGCGCTGCGGATACGGCGCCCCGGCCGACCCGTACGCCATCAGCGCACGATTGCCCGGGCACATTCAGTTACTATCTTTGCGCGATGGATAGCGATTCCTCCCCTGAATCCGTGAGCAGCGCGCAGCAGCTCGCGCGTCTGCGCTGGCGTTGCCGGCGGGGCATGCGCGAGCTCGATGTCTTGCTGCAGCGATACCTCGAACAGCGGTACGCTTCGGCTTCCAAACAAGAACAGCAAGCCTTCGAGGCGCTTTTGGAGCTGCCCGACCCGGAGCTGTTCGCCTATGTGGTGAAACGCGAGCAACCTTCGGATCCGCACTTGGCCGATGTCATCGAGCGGCTTACCAACCTTGAGCATTGATGTCGCCGCTCGCCGCGGAGAGCGAGTCGTGGTGGCCGCCCTCCTGGGGGGGATCCTGGCCGCGGTCATGGCAACTGGGTTGCCGTTTCCGATTTCAGGTGTCCTTGCTGCGGCGCTCGTTTTGATGGTCGGTATCGGCCTTGCAAGGCTGGGCTGGATGGGTGGCAGTCGCCGCCTGACACGCATCGTCTGTCAGCCGGACGGGCGCTGGATTCTGTGCGAGCGTAGCGGGCACACGCAGGAGGCGGCACTGTCGCCTGCAAGCCGCGTGAGCCCTCATCTGCTATGGCTCGAATGGCAGGCGCGGCGAGGGCCCTTGTTGCTGTTTTCCACTGATCTTTCATCCACCGACTTTCGTCGATTGGTCGTCCGTTTGCGCTTGGCTCGCCATCACGGGGATGAAAATGACAACGTTGTGTGACGCGATTCCGGTTGTGCGCGCGTCAATTGCAGCGAACTTTCGCCCGCGGTTCGAGTCTATCGGTCAAGCTGTTAGACAACAGGCTTCGCTGCTGCAGGCGTATGGAGACGCTGGGGCGACCCTGACGGAAGGTTCGGTAGGCTTGAACATCGGGCTTGCGCCTGCCAGGGTTTGCGGTCGATGACTCAGGACGAAAACGACCAGCAGCTCGTACAGCGGGTTCAGAAGGGCGACAAGTCCGCCTTCGACCTGCTGGTGCTCAAGTATCAGCACAGAGTATTGAAGCTCGTGAGTCGATTCGTCAGCGACGCCACCGAAGCGCAGGACGTTGCGCAAGAGGCATTTCTGAAGGCGTACCGGGCTTTGCCGTCCTTTCGCGGGGACAGCGCGTTCTACACATGGCTGTATCGGATTGCGATCAATACAGCCAAGAACGCCGTCGTGTCCAGTCGCCGAAGGCCCGTGGATTTCGATCTCGATCTGCAGGATCCGGAGCAGTACGACCGCCAAGCGAAACTCAAAGACATCGAGACGCCCGAGGGCGTGCTGTTGACCGAGGAGATTCGTAAGGTCGTCGAACGTGCGATGCAGCAGCTCCCCGAGGATTTGCGGACGGCGATCGTATTGCGTGAGATAGAGGGTTTGTCCTACGAAGAGATTGCCGAGGCCATGGACTGCCCGGTGGGCACGGTGCGGTCGCGGATCTTCCGTGCCCGCGAAGCTATCGATAAGCGGTTACAGCCCCTGTTGGACTGAGTCTGGCCGAGGGGTACGCGACCCGATCGATGGTGCGGATGACAGAATTCAGGTAGAGAACGCTCGTTGAGCAAAGCGATGAACACCATGTCGGATCCGGTTAAAGAGCAGCTATCAGCTTGCCTGGACGGCGAATTGCCCGAGGGCGAGCTCGATCTCTTGCTGAGACAGGTGAAACGGGATCCGCAGCTGCGCGAGGCGCTGGGCAGGTACGCGCTCATCGGCGAGGCACTCAGGGCCCAAGGAGCGGTTGCGGCGCCGACCGGTTTCGCTAGTCGGGTGTCCGCGGCGATCGCCGCTGAACCTTCGCTCGACCAAACGTCGAGTCCGCCGCGCGGATCTCAGTCGCGAGACCATTGGGTGCGGACAGCTGCCGGATTTGCCGTTGCAGCCGGCGTGGCGACATTTGCAATTCTGGTCGTGCGCCAACCGCAGGAACCCGCACCTTACGTCTCCGAGGTGACCCTCACGGGGACCCAGGCAGACGAGCCGGAAACCGCGAGCTACATCGTTCCTGCGAGTACGACCTCAGGCTTCGTTCCTGCAGCTCGACTGACCAATTACGTGGTGGCCCACAGCGAGTACTCGACACCGCTCGGCCGTCGGAGCGTGTTGAGCGGTATGCTCGCCGAAGAGGATGAGGATCCAAGCGACGGGTTCGAAGAACCTGTCATCGACGGTGACCAGTCCACTGTAGACGCTCCTCGACAGTAATGCTGACGAATCCGCGTTGCTTTGTCTTTTTGGTCGTATGCCTGTTCGCGCTGCCTGCGCGCGCTGGCGACCCGGACGCCAGAGCATGGCTCGAGCGCATGACCCGAGCGCTTTCGCAGCAGAACTACGAAGGCCGCTTTTTCCACGTGCGCGATTCCCGGTCGGAGACATTCCGCATCATTCATCGCGTCGAGAAAGGCAAGGTCACCGAGCGGCTCGTCTCGCTCGACGGAAGCGGGCGCGAAATCATTCGCAACGACGAGGAAATCGTCTGTTACCTGCCAGACAAACGCACCGTGTTGGTCGAAAAGCGGACCGGCAATGATTCCTTGCTTGCTGCGTTGCCGAAGTACACCGAGAGTCTCGAAGAGCATTACAGCATCGAGAAGGTCGGCAAGGTCACCAAGATGCTCGGCCAGCGCACGCAGATGATCGTCGTGCAGCCGCGGGATCAGTATCGGTACGGCTATCGACTGTGGCTCCACGAAGAAACGGCAATGCCGCTCAAATGGCAGCTCAGCGATCGCAACGGACAGGTGATCGAGCAGATCTTGTTCGCCGAGCTGCACATGCGCGATCGCATCCCGCTCGCCGATCTCAAGCCTGCCGTCTCGACCGAAGGCTTCCGCTGGTTGCGACAGGATCCACAGCCTATTCGTACGGCGGGCAATTTGGGCTGGAACGTGATCCGACTGCCTGCCGGTTTTCGTCTGACTGCATGGCGCATTCAAGCGATCGCCGGTTCGAGCGCGCCCGTACGACACCTGGTGTTCTCGGATGGATTGGCATCGGTCTCCGTGTTCATCGAGCCGCGTTCGCCGGAAGCGACCCCAATGCACGGTCTTGCGCGGGTGGGTGCTGCGTTTGCGTATTCGCGCGATCTCGATGGACATCAGGTGACGGCCGTCGGTGAAGTTCCCGCAGCGACCGTCGAAGCCATTGCGACCGGCGTGACGCGGGCCGACGGGACGGCTGACGACCGCCCCAATTAGCAGCCCGGCCGCTAGGCGAGTCCCGAGACCCTCATGCCTCGCTGGCGGGTATACACACGGCCCGGCTGCACGTTGTGCGAGGCGTTCATCAGCGAGCTCGCTTGGCTGCTCGGTCCAACGACCGCGCAGCAGGTCGAGGTCGTCGATATCAGCGACGACGACGATCTCGAACGGTTATACGGAGCACGGATCCCGGTGCTGACCGCGGATGACGAGATCGTCTGTACGTACCATGTCGATCGCGAGGCAGTCTTGGCGCGCCTCGCAGGTTCTGCGCACACGGCGCCGGATCGTCCCGATATAGCAGGCTGACGCTATCCCGGCCCCGCAAAACCCCGTTTGGACGCAAACGTAAGGCCGAGGCGTTCCTTACGGCTATAATCCGCCGCCGCCGTAGATACCCCATTTCGATGAAGCACATCCGCAATTTCTCCATCATCGCGCACGTCGATCATGGCAAGTCCACGCTGGCCGACCGGTTCATCCAACTGTGCGGCGGCCTGGAAGAGCGCGAGATGGAAAATCAGGTGCTCGATTCGATGGATCTCGAGCGCGAGCGCGGTATCACGATCAAAGCTCAGGCCGTCTCGTTGCGCTACCGAGCCAAGGACGGGCAGGAGTATCAGCTCAATCTCATCGATACGCCGGGGCACGTCGACTTTTCGTACGAGGTGTCTCGCTCGCTGGCGGCTTGCGACGGTGCATTGCTCGTCGTCGATGCGGCTCAAGGCGTCGAAGCGCAAAGCGTCGCGAATTGCTACACGGCCATCGAGCAGGGGCTCGAGGTTGTACCGGTCATCAACAAGATCGATCTGCCTTCCGCCGATCCCGACCGCGTCATCAAGGAGATCGAGGAGATCATCGGAATCGAAGCCCAAGACGCGGTGCGCGTCAGCGCGAAGACGGGCGAGGGCGTACCGGAGCTGCTTGAGGAGCTGATCCGCCGCATACCTCCGCCCAAGGGCGATCCGGACGCCCCGCTGCAAGCGCTCATCATCGATTCGTGGTTCGACAACTATGTCGGCGTCGTCTCGCTCGTCAGAGTGATGAACGGCTCGCTGAAGACTGGCAGCAAGATCCGAGTGTGGTCGACGGGACGCGTTTACACGGTGGACAAGCTCGGACGCTTCACGCCGAAGTCGGTGACGAGCGAGACGCTCGAAACGGGCGAGGTCGGATTCGTGATCGCCGGAATCAAGGACATCGACGGCGCGCCGGTCGGCGATACGATCACGCTCGATGCGCGTCCCTGCGAAGTGCCACTCGCCGGATTCAAGAAGGTGCAGCCGCGCGTGTTTGCCGGTCTGTTTCCGGTGAAGTCGGACGACTACGAAGCGTTCCGTGAAGCGCTTGCCAAGCTCAAGCTCAACGATTCGGCGTTGCACTACGAGCCCGAGGTTTCGACGGCGCTCGGATTCGGTTTCCGGTGCGGGTTCCTCGGTTTGCTGCACATGGACATCGTGCAGGAACGCCTCGAGCGCGAATACAACCTCGATCTGGTCACGAGCGCGCCGACGGTGGTTTATGAGGTGCAGCGCACGGATGGGACGGTTGTGTACGTCGACAATCCAGCCAAATTGCCCCCGACCAACGAGATCGAGGAGCTGCGCGAGCCGATCATCACCGCCAACATCCTGGTACCGCCCGAGCACGTTGGCGCGGTCATCAAGCTCTGTACGGAGAAGCGAGGCAGGCAGACGAAGCTCCAGTACCTCGGCAGCCAAATCTCCTTGCAATACGAGCTGCCGCTGGCGGAGGTCGTGCTCGACTTCTTCGACCGTTTGAAATCCGTGAGCCGGGGCTATGCTTCGTTCGACTACGAGTTCAACCGGTTCGAGCGGGCGCCGCTCGTGAAGCTCGACGTGCTGATCAACGGCGACAAGGTCGATGCGCTGTCGATCATCGTTCATCGCGACAACGCGTATCAGCGGGGTCGCGAGCTCGTCGACAAGATGCAGGAGCTGATTCCTCGGCAGATGTTCGAGGTGGCCGTCCAAGCAGCCATCGGCAGTCAGATCATTGCCCGGGCGACGGTCAAAGCATTGCGGAAGAACGTGACCGCAAAGTGTTATGGTGGCGACGTGTCGCGCAAGCGGAAGCTCCTCGAGAAACAGAAAGAGGGCAAGAAGCGCATGAAACAGCTCGGGTCCGTGGAAATCCCGCAGGAGGCGTTCCTGGCGGTCCTTCAGGTCGGCAAGGAAAAATAATCAGCCATGGTGTTCGACTTCTCGTTCATTCTCGTCGTCGCGTCGTTCATCACTGGTCTGATCTGGGCACTCGACGCCTGGCTGTGGAAGCCCAAGCGGGTGCGCTTGGCGGAGCAGGGCGGCGTGCCCCCGGAACACATCCGCGAGCCGGTCGTCGTCGAGTACGCGCGGTCGTTCTTTCCGGTGATCTTCATCGTTCTGCTGATCCGTTCGTTCTTGTTCGAGCCGTTTCGGATCCCCTCTGATTCGATGATGCCGACTCTGCTGGACGGCGATTTCATTTTCGTGAACAAGTTCGCGTATGGGCTGCGTCTTCCCGTGCTCAATACGAAAATCGTCCCGATCGGGGAACCGAAGCGCGGAGATGTGATCGTGTTCAGGTTGCCGAGCGACCCGTCGACGAATTACATCAAGCGGCTGGTGGGGCTCCCCGGAGACCATGTGGTCGTGAAGAATGGCCAGGTGTACATCAATGGCAAAGCGGTGCCGGTGAAGATGAACGGCCCGTACATGGGGCCCCGTAACACCGGGCCGCAGGCGAATGCGCAGGTCGGCGTGGAGGATCTCGACGGCGTCGTTCACGAGGTCCTGTACATTCCGGACCGGTACTCGCGAGATTTCGACGACGTCATTCCCGCGAACCATTACTTTTTCATGGGCGACAACCGGGACAACAGCCAGGACAGCCGTTTCGACAGGGTGGGGCTCGTCCCGGAACGCAATCTGGTCGGCAAGGCCGTGAGGATCTGGTTCAACTGGGATCTGCCGGAGGCACCGATCTGGAGCCGCATCGGTGATGCGATTCGGTAATCGGTTCTGCCCGTAGGCGCGAGAACAACTTACCTCAGCGGGAGCTTCTGCATGTTGCAACGTCAGCGCGGTGCCACAGCCATCGGCATGATCATTATCGTGGCGATCGTGGCCCTCGGGCTCTACGGCGCGATTCGTCTCGTGCCGTTGTACTTGGAGTACATGGCCGTCGTGCGCGCAATGGAGCAAACGGCCAAGGAAAGCAGCGGCTCCGCGAGCGTGCAGGAGTTGCGCAGCTCGCTCGATCGCAGATGGGCGATCGAGGACATCACGAGCATCGATCCGCGCGAAATCGAGATCAAGCGCGCGAGCGGCGGCGGCTTCACGATGCGAGCGTACTATCGTGCGGAAGCGCCGTTCGTCGGCAACATCTCCCTGGTCGTGGATTTCGACAAAACCGTCACCACCAGATAGGGCAGCCGGTCGGCCTGACGACCGGCGTTCACGGGCTCCATTGCATTGAAAAGCGCTGCGGAATGGGTGAAAGGTGCACTCGGCTACGAGTGCAAGGATCCCGCATTGCTCGAGGCAGCGTTGACGCACCGAAGCGCTGGCTCGCCTCACAACGAGCGCCTCGAGTTCTTGGGCGATGCCGTCCTGAACTGCGTCGTCGCCAAGCTCGTGTTCAGCGAATTCGGGGCCGCCGACGAAGGTGATCTCTCGCGATTTCGTGCCAGTCTCGTGAGCGGCGAGGCCCTCGCCGTCATCGCGCAGGAAATCAATCTCGGCGAGCAATTGAGGCTGGGTTCGGGCGAATTGAAGTCCGGCGGTTTTCGCCGTAAGTCCATCCTTGCCGATGCCTTGGAGGCCTTGTTCGGGGCGATCTACCTCGACGGAGGGTTCGAGGCGGCCGAACGTGTCATCGAGCGCCTGTTCGTTCCTCGCCTGGACCGGTTGCCAACCGCCGCGGAACTCAAGGATCCAAAGACCCGTTTGCAGGAAGCTCTTCAGGCGCAAGGGCTGCCGTTGCCGACGTACACTGTCGAAGCAGTGACGGGCGAGGCACATAATCAGATGTTCGAGGTATCGTGCGCGGTGAATGCGCTGGGCTTGCGAACGGTCGCGACGGGACCGAGCCGGCGACGCGCGGAGCAAGCAGCGGCGCAAATGCTGCTCGACGAGATGAATCGCGATCGCGAGAAGGCACCCAAGTGAACGAATCCTCCGAACCAATGCGGCAGGCCGGCTATCGCTGCGGCTTTGCCGCCATCGTCGGTCGGCCCAACGTGGGCAAATCGACGCTGCTCAATGCGCTGCTCAAGCGCAAGATCAGCATCGTCAGTCCCAAGCCCCAGACGACTCGGCACCGCATCCTGGGTATTCTCACGAACGACGCGGCGCAGATCATTTTCGTCGACACGCCGGGCCTGCATTCGGGCGCACGACGGGCGATGAATCGGCACATGAATCGCGCTGCACTCGCTTCGCTGAGCGAAGCGGACGTCAATCTGTTCGTCGTCGAGGCGTTGCGCTGGCTGGACGAGGATCAGAAGGTCCTCGACGAGCTCGTGCGGCGGGGACAACCGATCATCGCGGTCGTGAACAAGGTCGACAAAGTATTCCCCAAGGAGAAATTGCTTCCTTTCTTGGACGAGTTGTCGCGGCGTGCGAATTTCGCCGAGATCGTGCCGCTCTCCGGATTGAAAGGCAGCGGCGTCGCTGACTTGCCCGCGTTGATCGCCAAATATTTGCCGGAATCGCCGCCGCATTTCCCGCCCGATCAAGTCACCGACCGGTCGGAGCAATTCCTGGCGTCCGAGATCATTCGCGAAAAGCTGACTTGGCGGTTGCGCCAAGAGCTGCCGTACGGTTTGACCGTCGAGATCGAACGCTTCGAGGAGCAGGACGGACGATTGCTGATCAATGCGGTCATCTGGGTCGAGCGGACAGGACAGAAGGCGATCGTCATCGGCCAAGGAGGCGAGCAGCTCAAAGAAGTGGGCCGCGCCGCCCGTTTGGAAATGAACGAACTGTTCGGCCGGCCCGTCCATTTGGAGCTCTGGGTCAAGGTCAAGGAGAACTGGTCGGATAACGAACACGCGCTGCGTCAGCTCGGTTACGAGAGCTGAGCTCGCGTCATTGGCCGTGTATCGATGCAGGTCGTTGGTCTCGCTGACGGCAAGGCCGATAGGCTGATGAATCATGAGCGGCACTGAAGCCAGACGTGTCCATCTGCAGCCGGCATTCGTGCTGCATCATCGCCCGTATCGGGACACGAGTCGCATCCTCGAGCTATTCACTCGCGATCACGGGCGCGTCTCGGTCTTCGCGCGAGGAGCGCGCGGCAGCCGCGGCAAGTCGGCTTCCCTCGTGTCCGTGCTGCAGCCCTTCAATCGCGTGCTCGTATCGTGGTCGGGAAGGGGCGAAGCAGGACAGCTCACGGGCGCCGAGTTCGATGGCAGTTTTGAGCCGATGCCGCCTGCACAGCTCGTCAACGGCTACTACCTCAACGAGCTTTTGCTGAAGCTATTTGCCCGCCAAGACAGCCATCCCGAAGTCTTCGAGCTGTATTCGGTGACGGTGGATGCCTTGAAGAGTTCCGGCGAACCGTTGCGTGCGCTGCGGCTGTTCGAGAAACGGTTGCTCGAATCCTTGGGCTACGGGCTTTCGCTCCAATACGAGGCGATCACCGGAGAGCCGATCGAGCCGGAGCGCCTATATCACTATCGTCTCGAGCAAGGCGCCGTGCGTGCACTCGATGTCGCGGAAGGCAGTATGGTGTTTCCCGGCAGCTCCTTGATTTCGCTCGGCCGTGAAGAGTTGCACTCGCCGCAAGCGCTGGCGGATGCCCGACGATTGCTGGGTGCGGCAATCGAACGATGTCTGGACGGCCGCGAGCTCAGGACGCGAGAGGTGATGTTGGCGCTGCGCCGCTCCCGCTGACGCGGGAGCGGCAGGCTAAAGACTGAAGGCTGAAGGAAGTCGAGGCGCGCTCGCGCCTCTTGCCCAAGCCCCGAGCCCCAAACCCTTCGCCTATACTTGCAGCCCTAACTTGTGGAAACGAGCCATGTCTTCCTTGCATTTGGGCGTCAATGTCGATCATGTGGCGACGCTTCGCCAAGCGCGACGTACCACGTATCCCGATCCGTTGTTCGCAGCGCTAGTCGCTGAACAGGCGGGTGCTGACAGCATCACGATCCATCTTCGCGAAGACCGGCGGCACATTCAGGATCGCGATGTGCGCATGTGCAAGGAGGCGCTCCAGACGCGTTTGAATCTGGAGATGGCGGCGACCGAGGAGATGCTGAAGATCGCCACGGAGATCAAGCCCTCGGATTGTTGCTTGGTGCCGGAGCGCCGCGCCGAGATCACCACGGAAGGCGGCCTGGATGCAGCGGGACAGGAAGCCACTCTGCGGCCGTATTGCGCCAAGTTGGCGGAGGCCGGGATCCGTGTTTCTTTGTTCATCGATCCTGATCCCGCTCAATTGGAGGCGGCGCGCCGCATCGGCGTGCCCGTGGTCGAGCTGCACACCGGCGCGTATGCGGATACGCGCGGCGAAAGGCAGGCTCAGGAGTTCCAACGCATCCGGGATGCAGCCAGGTATGCGCAATCGCTCGGGCTGACCGTGCACGCGGGCCACGGCCTCAACTATCACAACGTGCAGCCGATCGCGGCGTTACCGGAAATCGTCGAGCTCAACATCGGTCATGCCATCGTGGCGCGCGCAGTGATCGACGGGATGCGGGAGGCCGTGCGCGAAATGAAGCGGCTGATGCTCGAGGCGCGGCCGCGAACATGATCTTCGGGATCGGCACCGATATCCTGAAGATCGAGCGCATCGAGAGGATCTACGAGCGCCACGGCGAGCGCTTCGTGAGTCATTTGCTGATGCCGCAAGAGCTCGAGCTCTTTCGGGGGCAATCGCGCGCGGTGCGGTTTCTCGCCATGCGCTTTGCGGCCAAGGAAGCGATCGTCAAAGCAATGGGCACGGGGTTTGCGCACGGCATGTGGCTACGCGACGCAGGCGTCGTGCCGAATGCATGGGGCCGTCCCGAGGTCGTCTGGTCGCAGCGCGGACGCGAGCTGTGCGAGAAGCTCGGTATCGGCGACAGCCACATCACGCTTTCGGACGAATCCGGCTTCGTCATCGCAGTTGCGGTGCTCATGCGGGCCAATCCGGCTGCTTGAACTGCCGAGACTCGCCGACGCTCAAATCGTAGAATCGCAGCATTCATTCTTCCCTGGTGCAACGAGCGCATGCCTGCGGTTTTCGCCTTCGATATCGAAACGGTGCCCGACGTGGAGTTGGGCCGGCGCATTTACAACCTGGGTGATCTCACCGACAAGCAGGTTGGCTATGTGATGCAGGCGAAACGCCGCGAAGAGGCCGGTCACGAGTTTCTGTCCTACGAGCAACATCGGGTCGTAGCGATCTCGGTGGCGCTGCGCACACGGGAAGGGTTCAAGGTGTGGTCGCTCGGCGATCCGACGGCACCGGAAGCCGAGATCATCCAGCGCTTCTACGACGGGATCGAAAAATACACACCCGACTTGGTGTCCTGGAACGGCGGCGGTTTCGATTTACCGGTGTTGCATTACCGCGCGCTCCGACACGGTATTCAGGCGCGCCGCTATTGGGAATCCGGCGACGAGGATCAGTCGTTCCGGTTCAACAACTACTTGAACCGTTACCACATGCGCCATCTCGATCTCATGGATGTTCTGTCGAGCTATCAGTCACGCGCCCGCGTGAGCCTGCAAGCCGCGGCGATGCTGCTCGGCTTTCCCGGCAAGCTCGGGATGAGCGGCGACAAAGTCTGGGAAGCTTGGCTCGACGGTCGAATCGAGCAGATTCGTAACTATTGCGAGACAGATGTGCTGAACACGTTTCTCATCTACCTGCGTTTCGAGCTCATGCGAGGCCGCTTGAGTCGCGAGCAATACCAGTCCGAAACGGCGTTGGTTCGCGAGACGTTGCGCGCGCAGGGCAAACCGCATTTCGACGAGTTCCTGGCCGCCTGGCAGGAGGACTTTTGAACGCGCGCGCCGAGAAATCGCTGCCGGGCGTCGAGACGGCGGACGTCGTCGATCTGGCGCATGACGGGCGGGGCATTGCGCACGTCAGCGGCAAGGCGACGTTCATCGAGGATGCATTGCCGGGCGAGCGCGTGGAGTGGCGGCGCACGAAGAAGGGCCGCACCTTCGATGAAGGCCGGCTCGTACGCGTCATAACGCCGTCGCCGCATCGGGTCGAACCGCGTTGCGTGCATTTCGGCGTTTGCGGCGGATGTGTCCTGCAGCACTTGTCGAGCGAGCAACAGCTCGTTTTCAAGGAACGTCAGCTCTTCGAGTCGTTGGAGCGCATCGGCAAGGTCGAGCCGACGGACCGTCTGCCGGCTTTGCGGGCAGACACCTGGGCCTATCGTCGCCGCGCGCGGCTGGGCGCACGCTGGGTGCCGAAGAAGGGCAAGACCCTGGTCGGGTTTCGCGAGCGCTCGAGCTCGTTTCTCGCGGATTTGGCTCGCTGCGAGGTCTTGACGGCCGGGACCGGACGACTGATCGAGCCGCTGTCCAAGCTGTTCAGCTCGCTAAACATTCGCGATCGCATTCCGCAGATCGAAGTTGCCCATGCGGAAACGGCAGTCGCGTTGGTTTTGCGAGTGCTTGCGGAGCCAACACCGGAAGATCGTCAGGCGCTCGTCGAGTTCGCGCACACGCACGGCATCGAGCTTTACTTGCAGCCGGGCGGTTACGACACCGTGGCGAAGCTAGAAGGCAAGCCGCAGGAGTTGTCTTATCGGCTGCCCAAGTTCGACGTGAATATCGTCTTCGAGCCGACGGACTTCATCCAGATCAACGGTCCGCTCAACGAGCGCATGGTGGAGCGCGCAGTCGAGCTGCTGGCTCCAGAGCCGAGCGAGGACGTTCTGGACCTGTTCTGCGGTCTCGGAAATTTCTCGTTGCCGCTCGCGCGACGTGCGAGGCACGTCGTCGGCGTCGAAGGCGAGAGCGGTCTCGTCGCGCGTGCGAAACAGAACGCGGTGCGCAATGGCATCGACAATATCGAGTTCTTCGCAGCGAATCTTGCGAGCGAGGACTTGCGAGTCCTTCCCTGGGCGCGACGCTCGTACGCGAAGGTGCTCTTGGACCCGCCGCGAGCCGGAGCGCGCGAAGTGTTGCCAGTGGTCGCCGCAAGCGGCGCCACCCGCGTTGTCTACGTCTCTTGTCACCCAGGAAGCCTGGCGCGGGATGCCGGTCTGCTCGTTCACGAGTACGGATTCAAGCTGCAGGCAGCGGGTATCATGGACATGTTTCCCCACACGGCGCATGTGGAATCGATCGCCGTGTTCGAAAGGGTGTGAGGCATGCCCATCGAGATCGAACGCAAGTTCTTGTTGTGTTCGGAGGCTTGGCGCGCACGGGCAACAAGCCGCGTTCTCATGCGACAGGGCTACCTCGGCGGTACGTCGCGTTGCTCGATTCGTGTGCGGGTTTCGGGCGATCAGGCCTGGCTCAACTTCAAATCGAAGCGCACGGACAGGACGCGTCTCGAGTACGAATACTCGATACCGCGGTCGGACGCCGACGAGATGCTGGCGCAGCTCTGCGAAGGACCGATCGTGGAGAAGTATCGGTACGAAGTCCCGCATGGTGCGCACGTTTGGGAGATCGACGAATTTCTCGGCGATAACGCCGGATTGATCGTGGCGGAAATCGAGCTCGAGCACGAAGACGATCAGTTCGAGCGCCCGAGCTGGCTCGGCGAAGAGGTCACGCACGATGAGCGCTATTACAATTTCAATCTGGCCAGGCGTCCGTATCGGACCTGGGGAATCGGTGCCGAGCGTTGAAACATCAACATCGCTCGCATCGGCGTAGGGGCTCACCGGAACGTTTATAGCGCCATGACGCTCGGTCCGCTGATGATCGACATCCAAGGCACGAGCATCACCGAGGAGGATCGGGAGCTCTTGGCCCATCCGCTCGTCGGCGGTCTGATCCTGTTCACGCGCAATTTCGCGGACATCGAACAACTCGAGGAGCTGATTCGGTCCGTTCGCGCATTGCGCACGCCGCCGATCCTGATCGGCGTCGATCACGAGGGTGGCCGGGTGCAACGCTTTCGGCGGGATTTCACTGTGCTGCCGTCGATGCGGACGATCGGCCGGCAATACGACATGGATCCGGCGGCCGGCCGACAGCTTGCACGCCAATGCGGGTGGCTGCTCGCGGCCGAGCTGCGTGCCGTGGGTATCGATCTCAGCTTTGCCCCGGTCGTGGACCTGGATTACGGCGTCAGCTCGGTCATCGGGGACCGCGCGTTCCATCGCAGTTCCCGGGCCGTCGCCGAGCTTGCGACTGCCTTCTTGCACGGCATGCGGGATGCCGGGATGTCGGGAACCGCCAAACACTTCCCCGGCCACGGCGCGGTCGCCCCCGATTCCCACGTGGCCATGCCCGTCGATCGTCGGGAGCTGGCCGACATGGACGAGGATCTGTACCCGTATGAGCGGCTCATCGACAACGGACTCGCCTCGATCATGGCCGCGCATGTGATTTTCCCTGCGGTCGATCCGTTGCCCGCCGGGTTTTCCAGGCGCTGGCTTCAAGACGAGCTACGGGGCCGGCTACGGTTCAGCGGGGCGATCTTCTCGGACGACCTGAATATGGCCGGGGCGAGCGTCGTCGGGGACATGCCGGAGCGGGTCCGTGCGGCCTTGAGTGCCGGCTGCGATATGGTCCCGATCTGCAACAATCGCGAAGGTGTGCTCCAGGTCATCGACTCTTTGCGTGGGACCGCCGATCCTGTTAGCCAAGTCCGCCTAGCGCGCCTGCACGGCAAGCCTGCCCCGACCCGGCTGGCGTTGCGTCAGACCGCGGAATGGCAGACCTGCGAGAGGTCCGTAAAAGCGTGCATGGCGCGTCCGGACCTCACGCTGGATGCTTGATGCGATCTGCACGAGTTGAGGCGAGCACCCCGGCCGATGAACGGCATTGATGCCAATTTGTTCAAGCACCTCGTCGAGGCGGCACCCGAAGGCGTCGTGCTCTGCGAGGCCCGCGATGGCGACTGGATCGCCGTGTTCGCCAATCCAGCATTCGAGCGGCTCACGGGCTACAGCGCCGACCAAGTCCTCGGCCGCGACCTACGTTTCCTTCAGGCGGACGACCGCGACCAGGAGGGCATTGCGAGAATCCGCGCGGCCCTGCGCGACGGACAGCCCTGCCAAACGCTCCTACGCAACTATCGTCGGGACGGCACGCTTTTCTGGAACGAGCTGCGGCTCGTGCCGCTCGCCTCGCCGGACGGTCAGGTTCGGCACTTCGCCAGTTTCCATCGCGAGGGTGGGACGCTGCGCAACGACGGACGCGCGGACGGTCGCGATCCGGCGTTGAACACTCAGAGCATGCTCGCCTATGTGCGAGACGACAAACTCACGGGCTTGCTGCGCCGGCCGTATTTCGAAGAACTGGTCAAGCGCGATTGGGGCCTCGCGCAACGCGAGTCCCGCCGTCTGAGCATGATCCTTTTCGATCTCGATCACTTCTCGGCTTACCGCGATGTCTTTGGCCGGCAGGGCGCCGAGCAGTCGTTCCGGCGCATCGCGCGTGTCATCGGCGGCTGTTTCCGTCGCGCGAGCGATCTGTGCGGACGATACGATGAGGATCAGATCGCTGCGCTCGCGACCGGTCTCGATCTGGCTCAAGCCGCAAAGCTTGCCGAGACCGTCCTGAGCCGAATCCGCGATCTCGCCATTCACCATCCGCGCTCGATCGTTTCGCGCTACGTGACTGCGAGCGCAGGCGTCGTGTCGCTCATCCCGCCGCACGATGCGACGCCCGAGCGCCTTTACGAGAGCGCGCTCCGTGCGTTGAAAGATGCGAAGGAGCTGGGCAGGAATCGGGTCGTGAGTCGCGAATGCGACTAGCGGGGCGTGGGGCTCGAGGCCTGGGGCGCGGGTAGATGGGCTCTGGGCGCTGGGTCACCCAAGATGGCGCGAACGTCGCGCCTTGCTCCAGCCTTTCAGTCTTCAGCCTACCCTCGAGCTACTGGCTCGCGGGCGAGGGCGTCACGATCGCGACAACGCCGAATTTGGGATGATCCAAATAGTGCCGCTCGTTGCTGCGCATTCGTCGGGTTTGGCGAAGGACGTAGCGTTCGCCAGTGTCCGGCGAGTCGTATGTCAGCTCGAGCGTCAAATGCAGATAGCGGCCGCGGGACAGCGAAACCTGACCGCCCAATCCCGTGCTCGACGGCACTAGGCCTTCGATCGACATGTAGGGCGCGTTCCCGCGCGGATAGCCGGGCTGCGTCCACGCAAAATGCGCGAGCGGTTGGTAGTTGCGGCTCCGGCGCAGCGAATCGACGATCGAAGTGAGCTTCAAGCGAGTCTGCGGAACTTCCGGGAAGCTCATCAAAGGCGTGCTCGGAGGAGGCTCGATCGTACGTTCGCCTTCCGGAGCATCGTCATCCGTCGTCGCAACATGCTGGCCTGCACGCGCAGCTTCGAGCGCCCAGTCTTCCGGTGTCGCGTTCGACGACAGAACTCGGAAAATGACCAGCTCCACGTCATACGATTGCAACGTCGACTGTTGTGCGCCGGCGCCGCTCGCAAACAGCAACAGTGCGGCGGCGAAGAGTTTCAAGAGCTTCGTGGCGTGTAGGTGCATGGCCTGCAGTCTAACAAGAAGTCCGCGGTGTCAGGTTCCTTCGAGTCAACGCGTCTTGGCGCCTGGCTTCGGCGTCTTCGACGCTGCGCCCGCGGCGGGTTGACTCAAGCCCTTCAACAGGGTCTCGACGGTCTCGAAACGTTTCTCCTCGTTTTCGAGCGGCAACGTGAAACGCAGCTTCGTACCGCCGTCGAGCCGATACGTGCGCGAATTTTGCTGCACCAAGCGGATGAGCGTGCCTGGTTCGACTCGCGTGTCGGGATCGAACGTGACATAGCCACCGCCCGGACCGACGTCGATCTTGCGCAGCCCGAGCGCGCGCGCCGTCTGTTTGATCTCGGCGATACGGAACAGATTCTTCGCGGGCGGCGGCAACAATCCGAAACGATCGATCATCTCTACTTGCAGCTCGCGTAGATCGTCGCTCGTGGGTGCGGCCGCGATGCGCTTGTACATGACGAGCCGCAAATGCACATCTGGCAGGTAGTCGTCGGGCAACAGTGCCGGCACATGCAGATCGACCTCGGGCCCTTGATGCAGCGGCTGATCGAGATCGGGGACCTTACCGGATTTCAGCGCCTTCACGGCACGGTCCAGCATTTCCATGTAGAGCGCATAGCCGATCTCCTGCATTTGCCCGCTTTGCTCCTCGCCGAGCAATTCGCCGGCACCGCGGATCTCGAGATCGTGCGTGGCGAGCGTGAAGCCGGCGCCCAGGTCCTCGAGGGATTCGATCGCTTCGAGCCGCTTGACGGCATCGGCAGTCATCGCATTGCGCGGCGGCGTCAACAGGTATGCATAGGCTTGGTGATGCGAACGGCCGACACGGCCGCGCAATTGGTGGAGCTGCGCCAAGCCCAGTTTGTCCGCACGATCGATGATGATGGTATTGGCGGTCGGCACGTCGATACCGCTCTCCACGATTGTCGTGCAGACGAGCAGATTCGTACGCTGATGGTAGAAGTCGAGCATGATCTGCTCGAGCTCGCGCTCCCGCATCTGTCCGTGACCGATCGCAATTCGCGCTTCCGGCACGATTTCGGCGAGCGTCCGCGCGGTTTTCTCGATCGTCTCCACGCTGTTGTGGACGAAATAGATCTGACCGCCACGACGGATCTCGCGCAGGCAAGCCTCGCGGATCATGCTCGAGTCCCATTGCGAGACGAACGTCTTGATCGACAAGCGCGACACCGGCGGCGTCGTGATCAGCGACAGCTCGCGCAGGCCGCCGAGCGCCATGTTGAGCGTGCGGGGAATGGGCGTTGCAGTGAGCGTAAGGACGTCGACCTCAGCGCGAAGCTGCTTGAGCCGCTCCTTGTCCTTGACGCCGAATCGATGTTCCTCGTCGATGATCAACAGTCCCAAACGCGCGAACTTCACGCCGCTTTGGAGCAGACGATGCGTTCCGACAACGATGTCGACGGTTCCTTTCTCCAGGCCGTCGAGAACTGCATTCGTATCGCGCGCGCTGCGGAAGCGCGATAACTGCTCGACGCGCACTGGCCAATCGGCGAATCGGTCGGCGAATGTTTGATAGTGCTGTTGCGCGAGCAGCGTCGTCGGCACGAGCACCGCTACCTGCTTGCCTGCCTGCACGGCGACGAACGCAGCTCGCAAAGCAACCTCCGTTTTGCCGAACCCGACGTCGCCGCAGACGACGCGATCCATCGGTTTGGGGCTGCCGAGATCGGCAATGACCTGGCGAATCGCTTCGGCCTGATCCGGCGTCTCCTCGAACTTGAACGCGGCTTCGAACGCGCGCAGGTCGGCTTCGTTCACGCGGAGTTGTTGACCTTCGCGGGCGGCGCGACGCGAGTACAGGTCCAACAGCTCCGCAGCCGTATCCCGAATCTTCTGTGCGGCCTTGCGTTTCGCTTTCTGCCATGCGTCGGAGCCGAGCTTGTGCAACGGCGCGAGCTCAGGAGGCGAGCCCGTGTAACGCGTGATGAGATCGAGCGCATGGACCGGCACGTACAGCTTGTCGCGGTCGGCGTACTCGAGCACCAAGAACTCGCTCTGCAGCCCGCCGACATCCATCGTCTGCAGACCGCGATAGCGCCCGACGCCGTAATCCTCGTGAACGACAGGTGCGCCGGGCAGCAAATCCGCGAGATCGCGGATGATCTTCTCCGGATCGCGTTCAGCCCGGCGGCGGCGACGTTCCTGGCGTGCGCGCTCGCCGAAGAGCTGCTCCTCGGCGATGACCGCAAGGTGAGGTTCTTTGAGCAACAGACCGGTCGAGAGCGGCGCGACCGTGATCGCAAGCTCCATCGTTCCGTCGCGGAATGCCGTCCAGCTATCGACGAGTTGTGCGCTCACATCGAGGCGGCGCAAGAAATCGAGCAGCATCTCGCGCCGGCCGGCGGACTCGGCAGCAATGAGTGCACGACCGTGGAACTCGCGCAGGAAGCTCGCCAGTTCATGGGCAGGCTCTGCGGCACGCGGGTCGATGCGCAGCTGCGGCGGCGGTTTGGTTTCGAAGTTGTGGAACGGCACCGTCTGGATCAACGGATCGAGCTCGGTGCGCGCGAGATCGATGCGCCGGAACTGCTCGAGCCGCTGCGTGAGCTCGGCAACCGGAGTGAAGACTTCCGCCGGCGTGAGAATCGGCCGCGTCGCATCGTGGCCGCGCTGGTCGTAGCGCGCCTCGATTTCCGCAAACGCTTGAGCGGCGAGCGCTTCGACGTCAGCATCGGCGGCGACGAGCGCATTGCGCGGCAAGTAATCGAACAGCGTCGCCGTGCTGTCGAAGAACAACGGCAAGTAGTACTCGATGCCGGCCGGCGGCGCGCCTTCAGCGATGTTTTGATAGACCGGCATACGCGTGAGATCGCCCGGAAACCGATTGCGGAAGCGCCGCTTGAAGGCTTGGACGCTTTCGGCGGTCAGCGGGAACTCGCGGGCAGGCAGCAGGCGCAAGCGCGGCACCTTGTCGCCTGAACGCTGCGTTTCGGGATCGAAGATGCGGATACTCTCGACGTCCTGATCGAACAGATCGATACGGAACGGCGTCTCACTGCCCATCGGGAACAAATCGATGAGCGAGCCCCGGACGGCGAACTCGCCCGGTGCCATGACTTGGGAGCTCGCGACGTAGCCCGCGCCCGTCAAGCGGCTGCGGAACTGTTCGAGATCGAGCGTCGTGCCGACCGCGAGATCGAACGCATGTGCGTCGATGTAACTCTGCGGCGCAAGCCGTTGCAGGAGCGTCTCGAGATCGACGATGACGATGCCCTTCGTGAGGCGCGGCAGGACCGACAGCATGCGCAGCCGCTGGGACACGATGTCCGGATGCGGCGAGAACAGGTCGTACGGCAGCGTTTCCCAATCGGGGAAGAGCTCGATGTACAGCTCGGGACCGCAATAGAACCGCAACTCGTCCTGGAAGCGGGCGGCCTGGCGGGCGTCCGCAGCGATCAAGAGCAGCGGCGCAGACGCGCGCCGTGCCGCTTCGGCCAGCCACAGGGACATGGCCGAGCCGTAAAGCTGGCCCCAGCGCACATGCATCTGTGCCTTACTGGGCAGGAGTGGCTCTGCGAGATTCGACATTCGAGAACGAGCTTCGAGGACAAATACAGTCCGCTCGGAACGTCACCGACGTGACCCCGAAGCGGTGCGCAAGGTTATCAGGCTGAATGGGGTGTGGGTACGTGGGCTCAACGGAGACGGACAAGAAAAAGGCCGGGGATTGCCCGGCCTTTCTCTACAAGGAGCGAAACCGTACGAGCGTTACGGCTTGACCACGCTGTGCAAAACGAGGTTGTGCTCGAAGTAAACGATGAACCCCGGATACTCCCAGCGCGTGATCGGCGGGTCGCCGACCGCCGGGATGCGATTCACCGGAGCGCCGAACTTCGCTTCCACCTTCTCCATGGACATGCCGCGCGAGGGGTGTTCGACCGAAGGCTGCGGCTGATTCACCATCTTGAGCTCGTCGGCGCCTGCCATCGTGGCCGTGAGCGAAAGGCACGCGAGCGTGCACAGGATCCATGACTTTGACCGCATGAAGGCCTCCCAGCATAGGGCCGTAAACCGTAGCGGAAACTGTATAGCAGCCATTACATAAGGGCCAAGCAGAGAGGGGTCATTTATTGTCGCAGTTCACAGTTTGAGGGTGGCCGTGTAGCCTGCCGGCCTGCCGAGCTGCCTGAGCCACTGGAGATCAGCGTGCGATCACGACGAGCTACTTGGGTCGGACCCGCGGTCACCGCCTGCGTCGCGTGAAGGGTCCGGCTCCCCGCATGTTCCATCCTCTGTCGCTGTTCATCGGTTTGCGTTACGTCCGCAGTCGCGGGCGCGGGTTCTTCGTGTCGTTCATCAGTTGGGTATCGATGCTCGGCGTGTGTCTGGGCGTCGCAGCCCTGATCGTCATCATCTCGGTCATGAACGGCCTGGAACGCGAAACGCGCTCGCGGCTCCTGAGCCTTGCCTCGCATGCCACGATCTCGGGCACGCCAGAGCAGATGCAGACATGGCCAACCCTTGCCGACCGAGTTCGCGGCGAGGAGGGCGTGTTGGGCGTCGCGCCGTACCTGGACTTACAGGGCATGATCGGGCACGGCCGCGAAATGCAGCCCGCGACGATCCGCGGCGTCGATCCCGCAGTCGAGCCGCAAGTCTCCGAATTCGGCGCACACATGCTGGTCGGTCGCTTGGACGATTTGCAACCGGGTCGGCAGGGCATCGTGCTCGGATCGGGGATGGCGCTCGCGCTCGACGTGCGGATGGGCGACGAAGTGACCGTGCTCGTTCCGGTTCGTACCGCGGACGATGCAGGCGCGATTGCCGGCATCGGCATTCAACCGCGCATTCAAGTGTTCGAAGTACTCGGCGTGTTCCAAGTGGGTGCTGCCGAGCACGACAACACATTGGCGTTGATTTCGTTGAGCGAAGCGTCGGCCCTTGCCGAGACGAACGGCGCACCCGGCGGGCTGCGCATCAAGTTCGACGACATCTTCGCTGCGCCCGAGCGCACGCCGGTCATCGCCAAGCGGCTTGGCGAGGGCTTTACGTCGAGCGATTGGTCGATCGAGCATGCGACGTGGTTTCGTGCCGTACGCATCGAGAAGACCATGACGTCCGTGCTGCTCATGCTGATCGTCGCCGTTGCGGCGTTCAACATCGTTGCGGCGCTCGTGATGGTAGTGAACGAGAAGCGTAACGACATCGCCATCTTGCGCACGGTCGGCATGAGCCCTCGTGCAGTCGTCGGCGTGTTCTTCACGCAGGGCATCGTGATCGGGTGGTTCGGCGCGCTGCTCGGCTGTCTGTTGGGTTTGTTGCTGGCCTTCAATGTCGAAACGATCGTGCCGGCGATCGAGAACATGCTCGGCATGCACATCTTCGATCCGAACGTGTACTACATCAGCGAAGTGCCCTCCGAAGTGCGCTGGCCGCAAGTCTTTTGGATCACGACGATCGCATTGCTGCTGACGGTGCTTGCAACGATATACCCGTCGCGTCGTGCGGCGGCGACGGAGCCGGCCGAGGCCTTGCGGTATGAGTGAGCGCTTCGAACTGCTCATCGGCTGGCGGCACTTGCGCGCAAATCGCGGCCGCGGCTTCGTGTCGTTCATCGCCACGATCTCGATGGGCGGCGTGGCGCTCGGCGTGGCGGTGCTCATTGCCGTGCTGTCGGTCATGAACGGCTTCGAGCGCGAGCTCAGAAACCGCATCTTGAGTCTGATGCCTCATGCGACGATCAGTGCGTTCGGCGAGGGTGTGGACGACTGGCGGGAAATGGTCGAGCACGCCCGAGGGAATCCGGAGATCGTTGCCACTGCGCCCTACATCGAGGAACGCGCGCTGCTGATTGCGGACGGTAAGTCGTCCGGCGTTGCGGTCACAGGCATCGTGCCTGATCTCGAGCGCAATGTTTCGGAGTTGCCTGCGAAGATGACTACGGGCTCGTTCGAGGCATTGGTACCGGGCGCGTATGGCATCGTGCTCGGGAGCGAGCTCGCGAAAGTCCTCGGCGTGCAAACAGGCGACCGGGTGGTGATGGCGACTTCGCAACCCATCGTGACGCCAGCGGGCGTGATGGCCCGCATGCGCGGATTCAAGGTCGTGGGGACGTTTGCGTCCGGTATGTACGAGCTGGACCGCAATTTCGCCTACGTGCACATGACGGATGCGGCAAAGCTTTATCGCAAAGGCGACCAGGCGACCGGATTGCGGTTGAAGCTCGCCGATATCTTCGCTGCACCTCGCGTCGTGCGCGAGCTGGCCATTTCGCTCGGCGGCGGCTACTACGTGGACGACTGGACGAAAAAGAATGCGAACTTCTTTCACAACATTCAGCTCGCCAAGTCGATGTTCTTCGTGATTCTGCTCATGGTCGTTGCGGTGGCCGCGTTCAACATCGTGTCCACGTTGGTCATGGTCGTCAAAGACAAGCGCTCGGACATCGCGATCCTGCGTACGATGGGCGCCACACCGCGTAGCATTCTCGCGATCTTCATGACGCAAGGCATCGGTATCGGCGCGATCGGGACGATCGCCGGGATCGTCCTGGGAGTGCTGATCGCAACGAGCCTCGAGTCGATCGTGCACGGCTTGGAAGCTTTGTTTCGGACTCAGTTCTTGAATGCCGAGGTGTACAACATCAGCGACCTGCCGGCCGAAGTCTCGTGGTCGGACGTCGTGAAGATCGCCAGCGTTGCGTTCTTGTTGTGTCTGACCTCGACGATCTATCCCTCATGGCGCGCGGCGCGTACACAGCCGGCGCAGGCATTGCGGCACGAATAATGGTTGTAGCAACTACGAACGCCGATACGTCGTCTGCGGAAGCGAGGGAAGTGCTCGCGTGCAGCGGCCTCGTCAAGACCTTTCAGCAAGGCGATGTCCAGGTCGAAGTGTTGAAGGGCATCGATCTCGTCGTCGAACGCGGCGAGCGCTTGGCCATCGTCGGTGCATCGGGTTCCGGCAAGACGACGTTGCTTCAATTGCTCGGCGGGTTGGACCTGCCGACCGCCGGCACCGTGACGATCGTGGGACAACGCATCGACGAGCTCGGGGACGCAGAGCGCGGAGTCTTACGCAACCGCGCGCTTGGCTTCGTCTACCAATTCCATCATTTGCTGCCGGAATTCACGGCGCTCGAAAACGTGTGCATGCCGTTGTTGATCCGGCGCGTGCCGGTCAATGAAGCGAGAGAGCGTGCGCGAGAACTGTTGGAGCGCGTCGGACTGGGAGCGCGCCTCAACCACCGTCCCAGCCAACTTTCCGGCGGCGAACGTCAACGAGCTGCCGTCGCGCGTGCGCTCGTGACACGGCCGCCGATCGTGCTGGCGGACGAGCCGACGGGCAATCTGGACGGTGCCAACGCGAAGCAAGTTTTCGAGCTCATGCTGGAACTGAACCGCGAGCTCGGGACGGCGCTCGTCATCGTCACTCACGCGCCGGAGCTCGCGGCACGCATGCAGCGCACGTTGACGCTGAAGGACGGCAAGCTCGTCTAGCCGATTGCGAATGGGGAGAGCTACGTCTTACGGCTGCGTTGTTGCGCGAGGACCGTGAGCTGCCACAGGCCGCTGAGTGCGATGTAGCCGAGCAACGCTGTGAACAGTCCCATCAAGAAGCAACCGAGCAGGAACGGTTTCCAGATGGGGATGAGCTGCGTCGTGAACCATTGCCAGCTCATCTCGACCTGGATCGGTACGCGCGGATGCGCCAGCACCGTACAGCCGATCCGGTAGGCGGCTACGAACAGCGGCACAACAGTCACCGGATTCGTCAAGAACGTCCCGATCACGGCCGCCGGGATGTTCAAGCGCAGCAGCAATGCGAGCGCGGTTGCGAGTATGGCGTGAATCGGCAGCGGTACGAAGGCGACGAACAACCCCAACGCAAAGGCGCGTGCGACGTTGCGGCGATTGAGGCTCCAATAGGCGGGATCGTCGAGCCATGCCTTGAACGGCTGCATGAACCAGCGGGCCTTCCATCGATGCCGCTGGCGGCTCAAGGGCTTGAAGAAGCGTCTAGGCATGCTTTGACGGGCGTCAGTTCTGCAAAGACAATGGCGCTATCCGAGCGTTGCTGCAAGCGAAGTCGGACCTACCATGGATGGATGCGCCAAGGAGGCGCTCATGTTGCGAATCGGATTCGCAGTGCTCATCGGCCAGTGCTGTATTCACGTCTTGCCGACGCTGCCGACGTCGGCGGCAGTCGTACCGGTACTTGTCGTCGCTTCCGTCGCCGCGGCGTGGTTTCGGCGCCCATGGCTCGTCGCGTTCCTGCTCAGCGCCGCGTGGGCATTGTTGCATGCGCAGATAAGGCTTCGCGAAGAGCTGCCGGTCGAGCTCGAAGGTCGCGACTTGCACATCGTGGGACGCGTTGCCTCGTTGGTCGAGCTGCAAGGCACCGATCCGCAGTTCGATTTCGAAGTTGAGCAGTCCGAAGCTGGCGTACCGTCCCGCATCAAACTTGTCTGGTACGAAGCGCAGATCCATCCGCGACCGGGAGAACGTTGGCGGCTCCTCGTTCGGCTCAAGCGCAGGAACGGTTTTGCCAATCCCGGCGGCTTCGACTACGAAGGTTACTTGTTTCGAACCGGCATCGGCGCGACGGGATATGTTCGCGCGAGCGGCGACAATGCGAAGCTCGGCGAGCCGACTTGGCGCTCTGCCGTGTTGCGTGCGCGAGCCTGGCTGGGCGAACGCATCGCCAGGTCGGTTGAAGGCTCGCCGATGCTCGGCATTCTGCAGGGACTTGCGATCGGCGATTCGCAGCACATCCCGCCGAACCAATGGCGCGTATTCGCCGCCACCGGAACGTCGCACTTGATGGCGATTTCCGGGCTGCACGTCAGCATGGTCGCCGCATTCGCCGCAACGCTCGGCGGTACCATCGTGCGCCTGCCGCTGACGCAACGTTATCGGATCACCGTCATTCATGGGCAGGCAATCGCCGGAATGGCCGCCGCGCTCGGCTACGCGCTCTTGGCCGGGATGTCGGTGCCCACGCAGCGTACGCTGGCGATGATCTGCATTTTCTTCGCGGCACGTTGGTCGAGGCGCGATGTAAACCTCGGCAACACGCTCAGCCTTGCGCTCATCAGCGTGCTGTTGCTCGATCCCTTCGCTGTGTTGTCCGTCGGCACGTGGCTGTCGTTCGGTGCCGTCGTCATGATCCTGCTCGCAACCGGCGGCCGTTTGCGCAAGGACGGCGCACTCGCGAATTTCGCGCGAGTGCAATGGGCTGCGACGGCTGGATTGCTGCCGATCGTCGTCATGGCGTTTGGCGGCTTGTCGTTGATCTCGCCGATTGCCAATGCGGCGGCCATTCCGCTGTTCACGCTCGTTGTCGTACCGCTGACGTTGCTAGGTACGGCATTGGCTGCGGTGTGGTCCGGGGCCGGCGAGGTGGTCTTGGGCTGTGCGGGGAAGTTGCTCGAGTGGACCTGGCCGCTCCTGAGCTGGCTGGCCGACCGACCGCTCGCGCTGTGGTATTTCCCTGAGCTGCCGCTCTTGCAGGCGGTGTTTCTTGCGAGCGGTGCGCTTCTGCTCGTCCTGCCGGGCGCATGGCCGATGCGCGCGGGAGCAATCGCTTTTTGCTTGCCAGCGGTGCTCTACCGTCCCGAACCGCCTGCGCCAGGCGCCTTCGATCTCGCTGTGCTCGACGTCGGCCAAGGATTGGCCATCGTCGTCAGGACCCACCGGCACACGCTTGTTTACGACGCGGGGCCTGCTTTTCGTTCAGGCAGGGACACAGGGGAGCTCGTGGTTCTGCCGTACTTGCGTGCGCGCGGCATTCGCCGCGTAGATCGGCTCGTGATCAGTCACGGCGACTTGGATCATCGAGGTGGGATGCACTCGGTGCTCGGCAACATCCATACAGCCTCGGTCTTGCTTGGGCCGTCCGTGAATGCTCCGGAGCTCGTTGCAGAGCGCTGTGCGGCAGGACAACGCTGGCATTGGGATGAAGTCGAGTTCGAAGTGCTGCATCCGGACGCAAGCGGTCGCATACGCACGAACAACGACAGCTCCTGCGTGTTGCGAGTCAAAGGGCGCGGCGGTACTGCGCTATTGACAGGCGATATCGAAGCGGCAGCAGAGGAGGAGCTTCTAGCGAGAGGGCTGGACCGTATCGATGTGCTCGTCATCCCCCATCACGGGAGCCGCAGCTCCTCGACGGCCGATTTCGTCGCGAGCACGCGTCCGCGCTTGGCGCTCGTTTCAGCTGGGTATCGGAACCGTTGGGGCTTTCCCAAGGAGGATGTCGTCGAGCGTTGGCGCAGTGCCGGCGCAACGATCGCCTCGACCGTCGAGAGCGGGGCGATCGAAGTGTCCGCTCCTACAACCGGTCACATCGAGGTCCGACATCATCGTCGCGAACGCCGTCGCTACTGGGCCAGCCGCTGAGCGCCATAATCGATCGGCAGTCTGCCTGGATCTGCCGTACGACCGACCCGTATTGCACGCCTCGACTTGCGCAAAGCTGCTAGTATTCGCGCCGACCAGGAAGTCGAGATCACGTACTCATACCATGTTCGAAATCGTGAAAGCCGGCGGCCCCGTGATGGTGCCGATCATTCTCGCTTCCATCATCGCCGCGGCCATCTTCCTTGAACGCTTGTGGACGCTGCAGCAGCGGCGCGTCCTGCCGGCTGAGCTCACCGAGAAAGTCTGGAAATGGGTCGAGCGGCGCGAGATCCAGGACAAGCATATCGTTGCGCTCCAACAGAACTCGCCGCTGGGCAAGATTCTCGCCGCGGGATTGGCCAACCGTCATCGCGATCGAGCCATCATCAAGGAGGCAATCGAGGATACGGGTCGGCACGTCGTCCACGAGCTCGAGCGTTTCATCGGAGCGCTCGGAACGATTGCATCCGTGTCGCCTTTGCTGGGTTTGCTCGGGACGGTCGTAGGCATGATTCGCACATTCAATGCCATCCAGACCGAAGGTGTCGGCGATCCGGCGGCACTGGGCGGCGGCATCGCCGAGGCGCTGATCACCACGGCGGCCGGTTTGACCGTCGCGATTCCGGCCCTGCTCGGATACAAGTATCTGCGAGGACGCGTCGCCAGCTTGGTCATTCAAATGGAAAAGGAATCGATCAAGCTGGTCCAGGCGATGGAACAGGGCTATCAGGATAGGCCGCAGCAATGAACCTGCGTCCGAGCCAGCAAGAGGAGCCCGAGCTGAACCTCACGTCGTTGATCGACGTGGTGCTGCTGCTGGTGATTTTCTTCATGGTCTCGACGACGTTCGTCGACGAGTCGCGCATCAAGATCCAACTCCCGCAGGCGACAGGCGAGCCGGTCCAAACGCCGAAGCGCGATCCGATCGAAATCGTCGTGACGGCTTCCGGAGAGTTCCGCGTCGATGGCAAGACGTTGCTCAACACCAGTCCGGCAACGTTGTCGGCCGCTATTTCGAAGGTAGCTGGCGATCGGCGGGACGTGCCGATCACCATCCGTGCGGACGCGCGTGCCACCCATCAATCCGTCGTAACCGCCATGGATGTCGTCGGCCGTTTGGGTTTCCGCGCAATCAATATCGCGACCGTGAACGAGCCGTCCGCCCCCGCGGCTCGGTAACTCATGGCACCGAACGAGCACGGATCGACACTGGCCATTTCGCCGAATGCATGGGCCGTTTACCGGCGCCTGATTTCGTATCTGCGCCCGCATCGCGGCGTTTTCCTCCTAGGCATTCTGGGCGCCGTGCTCTTTTCCACGAGCATGGTGCTCTTCAGTCTGTTCGCGAAAGAGTTCGGCGACGGTACCTTCGTCGAGCGCGATCCGCGGACGATCATCTGGCTGCCCGTGGCGCTCGTGGGGCTGTTTCTCCTGCGGGGCATCGGCGACTTCACGCAGACGTACTGCATGGGGTACGTCGGCCGACGCATCGTCAAGCAGCTTCGTAGCGAGCTGTTCGAACGCATCCTGCATTTGCCGATCGGCTACTACGACCGCAGCTCGAGCGGCGTGTTGTTGTCGCGTCTCACGTACAACACCGAGCAGGTCGGTACGGCGGCGACCGATTCGATCACGGCGAGTTTGCGCGAAGCGCTGACGATCGTCGGCTCCATCGGCTACATGCTGATTTTCATCAATGCCAAGCTGACTCTGATCGCATTGACGATGGGCCCGCTGCTCGGCTGGCTGGTCTCGCTCATCAACAAGAAGTTCCGCCGCTATAGCCGCCGCATTCAGGATTCGATGGGCGATATCACGCGCGTTGCGAAGGACAGCCTCGAGGCGCCGCGCGTCATCAAGGTCTATAACGCCGAGGACTATCAGAACCGGCAGTTCGAAGCCGTGAACGAGCACAACCGGCGCTCTTTCATGCGCTTGGTGCTGACACGCGGTCTGGCGAATCCGGTCGTGCAGATGGTCACGATCATCGGCGCTTCCTTCGTCCTCTCCATCGCAATTGCCGATGCGATCGAGGGCGAGATGTCGATGGGCGATCTAATGGCGTTTCTCGTGGCGCTCGTGAACGTCGCTCAGCCGCTGCGCAGCCTCGTCAATGTCGCGGGGCCCATTCAGCAGGGCATCGCTGCGGGCGAGAGTATTTTCGCACTGCTCGATGAGCCGACCGAGCCGAAAGGCGGGACGAAAATCGCCGACCGCGTCCGCGGCGACGTCGAATACGACCATGTGTCGTTTTCCTATCCGACCGGCCAGGGACCGGCATTGCAGGACATCGTACTCAAGATTTCGGCTGGCGAAATGGTCGCGTTCGTCGGGCGCTCGGGCAGCGGTAAGTCAACGCTCGTGAAC
This sequence comes from uncultured Sinobacteraceae bacterium, assembly GCA_937902995.1. Lineage (GTDB taxonomy): Bacteria > Pseudomonadota > Gammaproteobacteria > Steroidobacterales > Steroidobacteraceae > Steroidobacter. Next base: position 11,345 of record CALEKY010000122.1, on the reverse strand, counting down.
CTCTTACCGCGGTTCTACGATGTCAGCAGCGGCGCGATTCGCATCGACGGTATCGATGTGCGCGAATACGACGTGCGGAGCCTGCGCGAGCAGATTGCAGTCGTGAGCCAGGACATCGTGCTCTTCAACGACACGATCCGAGCGAACATTGCCTTCGGCCGGGACGTGTCGGCCTCGAAAATCGAGGCGGCGGCGCGTGTGGCCTACGTGATGGAGTTCGTCGAGGACCTGCCGCTAGGTTTGGACACGATCGTCGGCGATCGCGGCGTATTGCTCTCCGGAGGTCAGCGCCAGCGCATCGCCATTGCCCGCGCGTTGCTCAAAGATGCGCCGATTCTGATCCTCGACGAGGCAACCTCGGCACTCGATACCGAGTCCGAGCGCATCATTCAGCGTGCCCTCGAAGATCTAATGCGAAACCGCACGACCTTGGTCATTGCGCACCGTCTGTCGACGGTCGAGCGGGCTCACCGCATCTGCGTGCTCGACAACGGGCGCATCGTGGAGTCGGGTACGCATGCCGAGCTCTTGGCGCTCGATCGTCAGTACGCAGCGCTCTATCGAATGCAGTTCAATGCATGACGCGTAAGTCGTGAGCCTCGATCGCACTTTGCAGCGCGTGTGGTACGAGCGCGCACCGTGGCCGCTCTTCGCCGTACTGGTTCCGCTGTCGTTGCTGTTCGCGCTGCTCGCCGCGTTGAGGCGTGCGGCGTTTCGCGTAGGTCTGCTGCGTTCTGTGCGTCTTCCCCGTCCTGTCGTTGTCGTCGGCAATATCTCAGTGGGCGGAACCGGAAAGACGCCGTTGGTCATTTGGATCGCGGAGTACTTGCGCTCGCGCGGCTGCAACGTCGGCATCGTAACGCGCGGCTATGGTGGCGATGCTGAGTCCTGGCCACAGGATGTCACCGAAGCGACGCCGCCGGAGCGGGTAGGGGACGAGGCGGTGTTGCTCGCGGCGCGAACGAAGGCAATCGTCGTTGCCGGACCCGACCGTGTCTCCGCCGCGCAAAGAGCAATCGAGCGCGGTGCGGATGTCATCGTTTCGGACGACGGACTCCAGCACTATCGGCTGGCGCGCGATCTCGAACTCGCCGTGATCGATGACGCGCGCGGCGTCGGCAATGGCTGGCTGTTGCCGGCAGGTCCGTTGCGCGAAGGGGAGTCCCGGCTCGATGCGGTCGATCTGGTCGTGCGTACATGCAGAACGACGCCCCGTTCTGGCGGGACCGGCCAGGCAGTCTTTGCGTTTCACGAACTGACCGATGCGGCGAACCTCGTCAGCGGCGAGGTTCGGTCGTTGACGGCATTTTCAGGATCTCGTGTGCATGCGATCGCAGCGATCGGGCATCCCGAGGCGTTCTTTACGATGCTCGAGGAGCGAGGATTGTCGGTCGATGCGCGCGCGTTGCGCGATCACGCGCGGCTCACAAGGGAGGATCTGTCGTTCTCGGACGATGCGCCGGTGCTGATGACCGAGAAGGATGCCGTAAAATGCACGGCAATCGCGAATGAGCGACATTGGGCCGTGCGTCTCGGTGTGCGTTTCAGCGAGGGCGATGAGCGTAAGCTGCGCACACTGCTCGACAGGCTCATCGATGCATCACGCACCCAGCCCATGCGGGAGTGAGGTCATGGCGCTCGACACGAAATTGCTCGATATCCTCGCGTGCCCCATCTGCAAGGGGCCGCTGCAATACTTCAAACAGCAGGCAGTGCTCGTTTGCCGCCCCGATCGGCTCGCCTATCCGATCCGCGACGACATTCCGGTCATGCTCGAGGAAGAGGCGCGCAGACTGGATCCGCAGGATCCCTTGCTGAAAGACTGACGTGACATTCCGAGTCGTCATCCCTGCGCGTTATGCATCGACGCGCCTGCCGGAGAAGGTGCTGGCGCCGATCGCCGGCAAACCGATGATCCGTTGGGTCGTGGAGGCGGCGCTGCACAGCAAGGCAACGGAGGTCGTCGTCGCAACGGACGATGCGCGAATTGCATCGGCGGTCGGGACGGATGCGACTGCCGAAATGACGCGCGCCGATCATGCATCGGGGACCGATCGCATTGCCGAAGTCGCGGCCAGACGCGGCTGGCGCGATGAGGAAATCGTCGTCAACGTGCAGGCTGACGAACCTCAACTGCCGCCAGCATTGATCGATCAGACGGCACAGCTCTTGGCAAGCGATCCGCAGGCCGCGCTGGCGACGTTGAGCACGCCGATCACGTCGGTGCAAGAGCTGCTCGATCCCAACGTCGTCAAAGTCGTCGCGGCAGACGACCGCTCGGCGCTGTATTTCAGCCGTGCCCCGATTCCGTGGCATCGCGACGGCGCCAAAGAGGGGCTCGTCAGTCAAACACGTTTCGACGGCGCGCAGCGACATCTCGGCATTTACGCTTATCGTGTCGGCGATCTGCGGCGGTTGACGTCTCTGCCTCCAAGCAGCTTGGAGCTCACCGAGAAGCTCGAGCAATTGCGTGCGCTGCAAGCCGGCATGCGCATCCTGGTTGCGGAGGCCTGCGTATTGCCGGGCATCGGCGTGGATACGCCGGAGGACTTGGAGCGTGTACGCGCAGCGTTGGCGAGCAGCTGAGCGACTCGCAAGGCTGTAGACCATAGGCCATAGGCTGTAAGCAGGCGCGCTCTCGCGCGCATCTCTGACCAGAGCCCAGTGCCCATTCAAAAGCTGTAGGCTATAGGCTGTAGCTAGACGCGCAACCGCGCGCACGAGTCACGGATCACGAGTCACGCCACATCCTATGTCCGCCGAATTTCGCATTTTGTTCTGTTGCATGGGAAACATTTGCCGATCGCCGACTGCGGCTGGCGTTTTCATGCGCACCGTGAGCGAGCGTGCTCCGCACTTGAACGTGTTCGTCGATTCGGCAGGAACTCACGACTACCACGTCGGTGAGCCGCCCGATGCGCGAGCTCGAGCGGCCGCGAGTCGACGCGGCATCGACATTTCGCACATGCGCGCACGTCAGGTCAGCAGAGAGGACTTCGAGCGCTTCGATCTGATCCTTGCGATGGACGAGGACAATCTCAGGGAGCTGCGCGGACGTGCGCCACGCACTCACCACGAACGAATCCGCTTGCTGATGGAATTCGCCCCGAACGCACCGCGACGCATCGTTCCCGATCCGTACTACGGCGGCGAGCAAGGATTCGAAGAAGTGCTCGATCTGCTGGAAGAGGCCTCGGCGGGACTGATCGAGCATCTGCTAGCGCAGATGCGAAGGCTGTAGGCTGTGGGCTGTAGGAGGTTCGGTTGAGGCTGCCGGAAACGAGGAAGGACGTTCGCGCCTCAAAAGACGGATGCCAAGGCCGCGCCAACAAAAACCGCCTCTCTGGTGGGAGAGGCGGCAGAACAAAGAATGCAAGTTGGCAGATTCAGATCGCGCGTAGCGCGTCTACTGTTGCCAGTAGGCTGTAGCGAACGAAGCTCGCGCGTTCATTCGTCTCTTCGTGCGGAGTCCGCGCCCCAAGACATCGAATCGCTGCTCGGGCCTGAGGACCAGACAGTGAACGTCTTTTGCTCCGGCGCAGGTGCTGCGCTCTCCTGACGCGGCGACGATGGCGCCGCAGCCGGCGGCGGATCGAAAGAGCGCTGAGGCTCGGCGTTTGCTGAATTGGCGGAGTGACCCGAGTTGCCTGAGCTACTCGAAGATGCTCCTGTGCTCGGTGCAGGATTGGTGTGCTGAGGAGACGGCGCACTGGAGCTAGAACCGGGATTCGATCCCTGGGCGGCTGCATTCTGATTGGCGTCCTCGCCTCGATTGCGACCGCCCCGACGGCGCCGACGCCGACGACCGCTGCGCTCGGAGCGCTGCCCGTCGCCCGATTCCGGTCGGGTCTGCTCGGGTACCGAAGATCCATTGGCCGGTGCTGGAGCCGCTGTCTGCTGCGTCTGGGGTTTCGGCTGCTCTTTCCTCGATTCTGTGTTCTCGCGCGCCTTGCGGTCGGCTTGCGCATCGCGGCGGGCTTCGGCCTGCGCTGACTTTTCTTTCTCAGCGCGCGCACGTGCACGCTCTGCGCGCTGCCGATCGCGCATGCGCTGTCGTTCGCGCTCGCGTTCCCGGCGAGATTGCCCTTCGCGCTGACTCCGCTTCTCCTCTCGAGCCGGCGCTTCTTCTTTCTTGCCGGCCCCGCCGAAGAGATATCGCCACAGCTTCACGAAAATGCCGACTTGCGGTTCTGCCGGGGCTGCCGGCGCAGGACGTTCGTCGGCAACGATGCTGGCGGGCGGCGGCAGCGAGGGAATGTTGGAAGACACGACCGCAGGTGTCGGCGGAGGCGTCTGCTTCTCCTTGATCAGCTCCTCGGTGGCCACTGTGGGTGCGGCCGGAATCAGGTGGCTCGCCGTACTGAACTCGGGCAACGAGACTTCGTCGTCGCGAACGCGTCGAATCTCGTACGCCGGCGTCTGCATGTACTTGTTCGGCACGAGCACGACTTGAACGTTGCTCTTGGCTTCGATGCTGTTGAGCCACGAGCGCTTCTCGTTCATCAAATAGGTCGCCACTTCGACGGGCAGCTGCGCGATGACCTTCGCAGTCCGGTCCTTGCGGGCTTCCTCGCCGATGAGACGCAGTAGCGAGAGCGCGAGCGATTCGACGCTCCGAATCGTTCCCATGCCGTTGCAGCGCGGGCAGGTGATGTGTGCGGACTCGCCGATGGAAGGCCGCAGCCGCTGCCGCGACAACTCCAGCAGACCGAACTTCGAAATGCGGCCGATTTGGATGCGCGCACGGTCCTGCTTGACGGCCTCGCGCATCCGCTCTTCGACGGCACGCTGATTCTTGGGCGACTCCATGTCGATGAAGTCGATGACGATGAGGCCGCCCAGGTCGCGCAGCCGCAGCTGGCGGGCAATTTCGTCGGCCGCTTCGAGGTTCGTGTTGAGCGCCGTCGTTTCGATATCCGTGCCGCGCGTCGCCCGGGCTGAGTTGATGTCGATGGCAACGAGCGCCTCGGTCGGATCGATCACGATCGAGCCGCCCGAAGGCAGATTCACGATGTGCGAGTGTGCCGACTCGATCTGGTTCTCGATCTGGAACCGGGTGAATAGCGGGACCGGATCTTCGTACAGCTTCAGCTTGCGCAGGCTCGCCGGCATGAAGCGCTGCATGTACTGCTGCGCTTCGCTGAACACCTCGGGGTTGTCGATGAGGATCTCGCCGATGTCGTCCGACAGGTAATCCCGGAGGGCACGAATGATGGCTTTGGATTCCTGATAGATCAGGAACGGGGCAGGGCGGTCCTGCGCCGCCTGCCAGACGGCGTTCCAAATTTCTTTCAGGTTATCGAGATCCCATTGCAGCTCTTCGGCCGTCCGGCCGACGCCGGCCGTGCGCACGATCGCGCCCATGCCGTCGGGGATTTGCACCTGATCGAGGGCTTCGCGGAGTTGCTCGCGGTCCTCGCCTTCGATGCGGCGCGACACGCCACCCGCCCGGGCATTGTTCGGCATGAGCACGAGGAATCGCCCGGCGAGGCTGATGAACGTCGTGAGCGCTGCACCCTTGTTGCCGCGCTCCTCTTTTTCCACCTGGACGATCAGCTCCTGGCCTTCTTCCAGGAGCTCGCGGATGTTCAGCTTTCCGCCCGAGGGTTGGACCTTGAAGTACTCCTTGGAGATTTCCTTGAGCGGCAGAAAACCATGGCGTTCAGCGCCGTAATCGACGAAACACGCTTCGAGGCTGGGTTCTATGCGTGTGATGCGGCCCTTGTAAACGTTGGCTTTCTTCTGTTCCTTCGAGGGTATCTCGACGTCGAGGTCGTAAATGCGTTGTCCATCAACCAGTGCTACCCGCAACTCTTCCTCTTGAGTTGCGTTGACGAGCATTCGCTTCATGAGGCCCTTCTAAAAGTTCGTGGAGGGCCGCGAAATCGCGCAAGGCGGGTGCCGGCGCAGGAACAAAAACTAGATCGGGAATTGGTCTCATCCGATTGTTACCGGCGCGTCTCAAACGCACGCGCTCTTTTTGATCCTGAACTTTTTCGCCCATCCGAGCGCTGGCGGTCGACCCGGATCCCGAGTTGCAGGTCCGGCATCGCCCGTTCGCGGCCGAGCGATGGTCTGCTCGAGTGGGCTGTCTACTGAAGTCTCGGACGATGGGTCGCAACTCGCGATCCTCTGGCTGCGCAAACCGGAGCAATGAACTCCAACGGAAGCGCGATCATCGTCGGCCAGATCTTCGTGAGACAGGTTCTTGCAGAACCAACTAAGATGCAGCGCTTTGCGGACGTGGCCTCGCCGCGCTGCGTTTGGTGCCGTGTTCGCCGGCTTTGTCGTTGGCCGCGAACACTGGCTGAAAACGGTCGGCAATATAACAGGGGCTCTTTGTTCAATCAATGGCTTACGTGCGTTTCGCACAACTTTGCAGCAATGCCTTCCGGCCCCGATTCATCTCGCACATCCGAACCCCAGGCTTCGCCGGGCGGCAAAGTCCGATACGTGGTTGCCACCGAAGGCGATGCCGGCCAGCGCATCGACAATTTCCTGATGCGGGTGCTCAAGGATGTTCCGCGAAGCCTGGTCTATCGCGTACTGCGGACCGGAGAGGTCCGAGTGAACGGCGGGCGCATCAAGCCCGACTACAGGCTCATGGAAGGCGATCGAGTACGCGTGCCGCCCGTCGCCGTGAAATCGAGCCAACCCTCGGTGCCCTCGAAGTCGCTGCGAGATTTCGTCACGAGCGCAATCCTCTACGAAGACCGCGACCTGCTCGTCGTCAATAAGCCGGCAGGCGTCGCCGTGCATGGCGGAAGCGGTTTGAGTCACGGAGTCATCGAGGCGTTGCGTGCCGCCCGACCCGAGCTCAAAGAACTCGAACTCGTGCATCGCTTGGACCGGGACACGAGCGGCTGTCTGCTCGTGGCAAAGCGTCGCTCAGTGTTGCGCGAGCTGCATCGAAGCCTGCGCGAGCGCGAGATGGAGAAACATTATCGTGCGCTCGTCGCCGGACGTTGGCCGTTCGGCAGGAAGACGATCGATCTGCCGTTGAAAACCAACATGAAGCGGGGAGGAGAGCGGGTCGTACAAGTGCATCCTGACGGACAGGAAGCCGTGTCGGTCTTCGAGCCGATTCAGCACTTCGGGAAGCTTGCGACTTTGCTGGATGTGAAAATCGGAACCGGTCGGACACACCAAATCCGCGTTCACGCCGCGCATGCCGGATTTCCGATCGCCGGCGACGAGAAATACGGCGACCGGCAACGCGACGCGCAGTTGCAGGCGCTCGGGCTGAACCGGATGTTCCTGCACGCCTATTCGATCGCATTCCAGCGCGCTGGAACGGACGAGTGGTTTACGGCCACTGCGCCGCTGCCCGATGACTTAACTGCCGTGCTCGAGAGGCTCGCCGAAGCGACCAGGACGAAGCGGCCCAGCTGAAATCAGCGTCAGGGCACGGAAAAGCCCGCTCGACGCAATGCTCCCGAGAGCCAGATCAGCGGCAGACCGATCAGAGCAGTCGGATCGTTGGACTCGATGCGATCGAATAGGGCGATGCCGAGCGACTCGGCCTTGAACCCGCCTGCGCAATTCACCGGCCGCTCGCGCGCGACATAGCGTTCGATCTCCTGGTCGGTGAGCTTGCGGAAATACACTGTCGTGACGTCGAGATGACTCTCGTTCGAGCCGGTATCGGTATGGATCACATGGACGGCCGTATGGAAAACGAGCCGCTGCCCGCTCAATCGTTTCAACTGTTCGATGCACCGATCCGGGTTGCCGGGTTTGCCGATCACTTCCTTACCAAATAGCGCTATCTGGTCGGACCCAATGACGACACTGTTCGGATGGCGGCGGGCAATGACGTCGGCTTTGGCCCGCGCGAGGCGGTTGACCAGATCGATCGGCACCTCGCCGGCTAGGGGGCTTTCATCGACGTCCGGAGCCGCAACGGTGAACCGGACGCCCAGCCGCTCGAGCAGTTGGCGCCGATACGGCGAGGTCGAAGCGAGAACGAGCCTGGGGAGCATGTCTGGGTCGCAGCCGGGGCCGAAGGTCAATGGGGATAGGGTGAGGTAACCCTGCTAAAAACAAGCATTTAACTGACTTTTTTCTTTGACAGCCAGGGGGTGCGTGGCTAGTATACGCGCCCCATGTCGCGGCCCCCCGATGAGATCGGCGCCATCGTTGACGCCTTTGTACAAGCGCACATCGGCGGCACGATCGAGCGACGGTTTCGAGCGATCGAGCTGCCTCGGCTCGGTGAGGCCGGTATCGTCGATCCCGCCGAGATTCGCGTTTCCGCTCGATGCTCGTTCGTCGAGGGACGCGTGGTGCTTTCAGGCAAGTTGAGCGGCTTCGTTACGATGACCTGCCAGCGTTGCATGGAGCCGGTAAGGATCGCGCTCGCCGATGAGTTCGATCTCATCCTGGTGAAGGACGAGCCGGCGCGCGTTGCCGAAGAGGGACTGGATCGCGGGTACGAGCCGATCGTCGCCGACCCCGAGCGGTTCGACATTCGCTGGCTCGCCGAAGAGCAGACGCTGCTGGATGTGCCGTTGATCGCGAAGCACGAGGACGTGACTTGCGCGACCATGGTGAACGAGCAGGATGAGGAGCCCGAGCCCACGGCTCAGCGTCCGTTCGCGAACCTGAAGAACTTGTTGGGTGGCAATTGATTGGCCGGCGAGTGCGGCCGCTTCGATTACGATTTCATCTATCCGAGAGTACGTACCATGGCAGTTCAAAAGAGCAGAAAGACCCCGTCGAAGCGCGGAATGCACCGGTCGCACGATGCCCTGAAGCACCCTGCGTTGTCGGTCGATCCGACCTCGGGCGAAACCCATTCGCGTCATCGCATCACTCCCGACGGTTTCTACCGCGGGAAGAAGGTGCTGGCGACGCGCTCGAAAGACGATAACGAGTAACGATCTCGCGCGGTCCACTCGTTCGAGTGCCGCACGGCAGGTGTCGAAGGACTGCTTCTGCAAGAATCACGGGCAGAAGGCGATTTCGACATCTCGCTGAGGCGGCACTCTGCGTTATAGGCCCTTGCCAAACGAAAGACCTGTCACGATTGCCATCGATGCCATGGGCGGCGATCACGGCCCAGGTGTGACCGTGCCCGCAGCCGTGCAGGCGGTGAAAGAGGATCCGGACCTCAAGGTCATCCTGGTGGGTTTGGGCGAGCCCATTCGTAACGCGCTCGCCGGCAGCCTGCGTCACCTGCAGGGAAGGATCGAGATTCGCGAGGCGAGCCAAGTCGTCGCGATGGACGAAAAGCCGCAGGATGCGCTGCGCAAGAAGAAGGATTCGTCGATGCGCGTCGCGATCGACCTCGTGAAATCGGGCGAAGCCGACGCATGCGTCTCCGCTGGCAATACCGGCGCGCTCATGGCCACCGGCCGCTTCGTGCTCAAGACCATTGCCGGCATCGATCGACCGGCGATCATCTCGCGTATCCGTGCGCGGCATGGGCACACGCACATGCTCGATCTCGGCGCCAATTCCCAGTGCACGGCCGAGCATCTTTTCCAGTTCGCCGTGATGGGTACGGTCGTTGCGTCAGATATGCACGGCATCGAGCGGCCGCGCGTCGGCGTGTTGAATATCGGCGAGGAAGACACGAAAGGAGACAGCGTCGTTCAGGAAGCGGCCAAGCTGCTCAGCGCGAGCACGCTGAACTACGTCGGCTTCGTCGAGGGCGACGACATCTTTTCTGGCGAGGTCGATGTCATCGTCACCGACGGATTCACCGGCAACGTCGCTCTGAAGTCGATCGAGGGCTTGGCGAAAATGGTCGTCGGCATGGCCAAAGACGAGTACACGCGCAATCCCCTGCGCTATCTCGGCGCGCTTGCGTCGTGGCCGACCTTGCGCGCCCTCAAGCGTGAGATGGATCCGCGCGCCTACAACGGGGCAAGCATGGTGGGCTTGGCGGGGGTCGTCATCAAGAGCCATGGCAGCGCAGATGCCTTGGCATTTCGAAACGCGGTCCGCGTGGCCGTCGTCGAGGCCCGCAAGGGCGTTCCCACGCAGATTGCCAATTTGTTAGCCGCACAGGCGGACGCATTGGGCAGGGCAGCCGCACCCGATGCGACTTGATGCTAAATTCGCCGCTATGCGGACACGAACTTCACCGTTGATTGTGCTCATGGCCGGGCTGCTCGTCCTGATGCGGCCTCTCGTCGGCGTGGGTGCCACATACCCGCTCAACGGCACCGATTCGGTGGTGGGCGAGATCCAATACGCCGTCGCCAAGTACGAGGACACGCTCCTCGACATCGGGCGACGCTATGGCGTGGGCTACGAGGAGATCGTCTCGGCGAATCCCGGGGTCGATCCCTGGCTACCGGGAGAAGGCACGAAGGTCCTGATCCCAACGCAATTCATTCTCCCGGACGCACCGCGCGAGGGCATCGTCGTCAGTCTGGCAGAGCATCGGCTCTACTACTTTCCGCGGCCGCAGCCTGGCGAAACGCCGGTCGTCATGACCTATCCGATCAGCGTCGGAAAGATGGACTGGAAGACGCCGCTCGGGCTGACGAAGATCGTCGATAAGCGCGTGCGACCGACGTGGTATCCGCCGGAATCGGTGCGCAAGGAGCATGCAGCCGAAGGACGCTTCTTGCCGAAGGCGGTTCCGCCCGGGCCGGACAATCCTTTGGGCGACTATGCGATGCGCTTGGGTATTCCTGGCGGAGCCTATCTGATTCACGGGACGAACCGTCCGGCCGGCGTCGGCATGCAGGTGACGCACGGCTGCATTCGCATGTTTCCGGAAGATATCGAAGAGCTGTTCAAGCGCGTCGCTGTGAATACGCCCGTGCGCATCGTGCACCAGCCTTACAAAATGGGCTGGCTGGGAGATCAGCTCTACATGGAAGTGCACACGCCCCTCGAAGGGCAGGAAGATCGCGAGGACCTGCGTAGCCTGACGAATATCACCCGCCTGCTGGTTTCGGCCACACGGGATAGGACGGTCGCAATTGACTGGGCAAAAGCCGAAGCGGCCTTCCGGCGTCCAACGGGCATCCCGGAGCCCGTCATGCTGAGCGCCGCGGCGGCTACTCAGACGCACGAGCCTGCGCTTTGAAGCTAGTCTGCTAGACTCGCATCGCGGACCCCGCGGTACGAGGTCATTCTTTCCACCGAGTTAGTCCATGGCTGAGGCTGTGGGGTCCGCCCCAGTCTCTCTGTACAACCGCATCTCGATCCCTTCTTGCCGATTCGCTCTGCGGCACACGAGTTGTGCGCACTCGACATGCGCGGAACGGCACCCCAAAAACGACAACGCCGCGGAAGTCCGCGGCGTTACCGTTCGATCGAACGATCCGATTCGAATTACTTCGAAACGGACTTCTTGAACATGCGATCGATCTTCTCGTTCGTCG
>CALEKY010000121.1 GCA_937902995.1 uncultured Sinobacteraceae bacterium | reverse complement strand
GGAACGGCAGCGGATTCTCGACGATCATCGAGCGGCGCAGCGGCACGGAGAACAGCACGCCGAGCAGACCGCCGAGGCCAGCGATTGCCAACACCCAGGAGTACTGGAAGCTATCCCAGTAACCGAGAATGATCAGCGCGGGAATCGTGAAGATCACGCCGGCAGCGATCGAAGAACCCGCCGACGCGCCGGTCTGCACGATGTTGTTCTCGAGAATGTGTCCACCGCCGAACAGGCGCAGCACGCCCATCGAGACGACGGCCGCCGGAATCGCCGTTGCGATCGTCAAGCCGGCGAATAGCCCGAGATAGGTGTTCGCGGCGGCGAGAATCGTTGCGAGAACGACGGCCAGAATGACGGCGCGCAGCGATAGCTGCGGAGGTTGCGGTGTGGACATACGCGATCCCGTGGTCGAGCGACCCGATTGTTGTTACTGGTTGTTACGCGAGCTTGCGCTCGTCGAGCTCGCGTGCGGCTACCAGCCGCACGTCTTGCCCTGGTTCTGTTCCTCCAGCCATTCGAGCAGCGGGGCGAAGTACTCGATGATGGCGCTCGCATCCATTTGCCGTGTGCCGGTCAGCGTCTCCAGCGTGTCCTGCCACGGTTGGCTCTGACCGAGCGCGAGCATCTCGCGGAAACGTCGGCCCGCTTCTGTGTTGCCGTACACGGAGCATTCGGCGAGCGGGCCCTGATGACCTGCCGCTTCGCAGAGTGCTTTGTGGAATTGGAACTGCAGTATGTACGACAGGAAATAACGCGTGTACGGCGTGTTCGCGGGGATGTGATATTTGGCGCCCGGATCGAAATCCTCTTCCGTGCGCTCGACCGGCGGTGCGACGCCCTGGTATTGCTCGCGAAGCTCCCACCACGCGGCGTTGTAATTCTCCGGCTTGATCTCGCCCGAGAACACTTTCCAACGCCATTCGTCAATGAGCTTGCCGAACGGCAGGAATGCGATCTTGTCGAGGGCGAGCTTCATCTGCTGATTGATGGTCGCCTCGCGGCTCGGCTTGATCGGCGACGTCAGCCCGATCTGCGCCAGATAAGCCGGCGTCATCGAAAGATTCACCGTGTCGCCGATCGCTTCATGGAAGCCGTCGTGCGCCCCGCCTTGGAACAGGAAAGGCTGGTCCTTGTAGCTCAAGTAGTAATAGACGTGGCCGAGCTCGTGATAGACCGTCATGAGCTCGTCTTGTGTCGGCTCGATACATTGCTTGATGCGCACGTCCTCTTTCGCATCCATGTGCCAGGCGCTTGCATGGCATTGCACGTCGCGGGCCGGCGGCTTGGTCAGCATCGAGCGCTCCCAGAACGATTGCGGCAGCTTCGGGAAGCCGAGCGAGACGTAGAAGTTCTCTGCTGACTGCGTGATCTTCACGGCATCGTATTTCTGTTTCTTCAGTGCCGCGGTGACATCGAGATCGGCGACGCCCGGGTACGGCTCGACGAGCGGATAGATCTCCGCCCATTGCTGCGCCCACATGTTGCCGAGAATGTGCGCCGGAATCGGCTTGCCGTCGGGCACGCGCTCCTTGCCATAGGTTTTCTGCAATTTGTCGCGCACGTAGCAATGGAGCTGCCCATACAGAGGCTTCACCTGATCCCACAGCCTCGACGCTTCTTTCGTGAACTCATCCGGCGGCATGTCGTAACCGGAACGCCACATCGCACCGAGGTCGGCAAATCCGAGCTCGCGTGCGCCCTCGTTCGCGAGTTCCACGAATCGCACATAGTCCTGCCGCATCGGACGCGCCGTCGAATGCCAGCCGGTCCACGCCTCGGTGAGCTCGGCATAGTTGCGGCTGTTCGCGAGGATGTCGGTGAGCGCCCCTTGGTCCAAGCACGACTCGGGACCTTTGGGACAATACTTCGCGGCGCCGTACATGCCTTCCATCTTCGAAGTGATGGCCGCGAGCTCGGCGCGCTTGGCGGGATCGTTCGGCGCAGGCGCAGCGACGCCGAGTTTCAGCAGTTGAATCGCGCGCGCAGTGCTCGGCGAGAGTTGCTGGTTCTCGTAGCGCTTCGCATCCTCGACCGCTTTATTGAAGTACGTGAGCCAACGCTCGTTTGCCTTCGCATTCAGCAGCTCGGTATCCGGATTGATGTATGTCGCATAGGTCCAAGCGGCGGCACTGACTTCGCGCCCGAGCTCGACCATTTCCTGGTTCGTGCGTTCGACGAATTGATCGGCCGTTTCCCGCATACCGCCGGTTTCGGAGGATTGCTGACAGCCTGCAGCCGCCATCAATGCCAGCAGCACGCTCGTCTTGAGGATTCGCGATCCCATGTCCGCACCTCGTTTCATTCGACGCCGCCCATCAGTTTCTTGACGGGCTTGCTCAACAACAGCAGCACGATGCCCGCGCCGCAGATGAAATACACGAACTGCATGAACTGGCCCGGCATTGCGGCGAGGTTGTCGGTCTCGAACATCCCCGCAAGCAAGCCCGCTGCGAGATTGCCGACCGACGTGCCCAGAAACCACACGCCCATCATCTGCGAGACGTAACGCGCCGGCGCAAGCTTCGTCACATAGCTCAATCCGACCGGACTCAAGCACAGCTCGCCCCAGGTGTGCAGCAAGTAAGTGAGAATCAGGAGCGACGGCGCCGCTTTGCCGCCGCCGGCGACGACGTTCGCAGCTGCCACCATGAACAGGAAGCCGATACCGAGCAGGATCAGCGCAAAGCCGAATTTCGCCGGCGCCGACGGATTCATGTTGCGCTTGGCGAGCGCGACCCACAGCATCGAAAACGGCGTGGCGAAGATCAGAATGAAAATGGAGTTCACCGACTGGAACCACGCCGTCGGAATTTCGAAATCGATCGCCTCGAGCACGCGATCGACATAGCGCTCGGCGAACAGATTCAGCGATGCGCCGGTTTGCTCGAAGCCTGCCCAGAACAACGCGCAGCCGATGAACAAGAAGAGGATCACGACCATGCGTTTTCTCTCGGCAGCGTCGAGCGACGCGAACAGGAGCATGTACGCGAAGTAGAGCACCGCAACTGCGATCAGGATCGCGCCGGTCGTTTGTGCAAGCGACAAGGGGTCGATCGTCACAACGCCGGTCAGCACGAGAACATAAGCGATGGCGACCGCTGCAGTTGCTGCCCCAACCGCCATCCAGCCTCGATGCGTATTCGCTGGGCTTGCATCGCTCTTGTCGCTGGATACGTGCAGGCCTGCGTTACCGAGCTTCTTTTGGAACAGTCGAAACTGAATGACGCCGACGGCCATCATGACCGCCGCCGAGCCGAAGCCGTATTGCCAGCCGTAGTTGACGGCCAACCAGCCGGTGACGATCGGCCCGAGGAACGCTCCCAGATTGATCCCCATGTAGAAGATCGTGAAACCGGCGTCGCGGCGGCCGCCGCCTTCGGGATAGAGATCGGCCACCATCGCGCTAACGTTCGGTTTGAGCAAGCCGACGCCGAAGGCGATCACGATGAGCCCCGCATAGAACGTCGCGGGTGCGCTGCTGCCGAGCGCAAGTAACAGGTTACCGATCGTGATCAGAATGCCCCCGTGGAACACGGCGCGACGTGCGCCGATCAGTCGATCGGCAATCCAGCCGCCGGGTAGGCACAGGATGTAAGAGAGAGAGATGTAGAGCCCGTAGATTGCCGTCGCGGTCTTGTCATCGAGCCCGAAGCCGCCGTTCACTGCGTCCGCGAGGAACAGCACTAGGAGCGCCCGCATACCGTAGTACGTGAAGCGTTCCCACATCTCGGTGAAGAACAGCGTCATCAGGCCTCGAGCGAGTGCGCGCGGCTGCGCAGTTGGGCCCGCTGCTGTGTCGAGCTCGCTGGCTGAGTTCATGTTGGCTGGTTGTTCTCGAGTTGGCGGGGCGAGATCGTGCCCGCGTTCGCATTCTCAAGTTGACTCGTCGATTGTCGAGTCTCACCGATCTTACGCACGCGCGGCAAGCAGGCGGACCTGTATACAGGCAGGATCGAATCGCTGTTCGCGAGTCAGCGATGCGCGAGAGCCCGCTGGCCCGGAATTACTCCGGCGTGCTTTGCTCAGCCGCTCGGCGGGCGAGACGGTCCTTGAGCAAGATGCGCGATAGGACGACGCCAGATTCGTACAACAGCCACATGGGCACGGCCATCAGCGTTTGCGAGATTGCATCGGCCGGCGTGAGGAACGCGGCTACGATGAAAATTCCCAGAATGACGTAGCCGCGGTTCTTGGTCATGGTCTCGATGCGTACGAGCCCGGTCGCTGCAAGGAGCACCGTGGCGACCGGCACTTCGAAGGCCACGCCGAACGCGAAGAACAAGAGCAGAACGAAATTCAGGTATTCGCCGATCTCCGGCGTGTACGCGACGCCTTCCGGACCCGACGTCGCCATGAACTCGAACATCAGCGGATAGACGACGAAATACGCAAACGCGATGCCGCAATAGAACAGCACGATGCTCGAGACCACGAGCGGCACGGCGAAACGCTTCTCATGCCGATACAGGCCGGGCGCCACGAACGCCCAGGCCTGGTACAAGACATAAGGCATCGCGATGAAGAGCGAGGCAAAGAACGCGAGCTTCAGCGGTACGAGAAAGGGCGAGACGGGATTGGTCGCAATCATCGAAGCGCCTTGCGGCAGCTTGTGCAGCAAGGGCAGTGCGACCAGCGTGTAGAGCTCGTCCTGAAAGTAAGCGCATGGCACGAAGACGATCGCAACCGCGATCAACGAGCGCAGCATGCGATCTCGCAGCTCCATGAGATGCGAGAGCAGCGTCCCTTCGGCGAGGGTCTCGCGTTCTTCTTCAGGGTGCGTCATGACCGAGCATTCAGCGCTACGGATCAGCCCGCAGCTTTCTCTTGCGGAGCCTCGTGCATCGCTTCGGGCGTGGTCTTCGACTCGGCGGAGTCAAGCTCGCTGTCGGCGGCTGCGGCGCGGGCGGACTCGCGCTCGCGCGCGTGCATCGCTTCCGGGGAAGTCGCCAGCTCGGCGAAATTCTGCTCCGGGTCGAAGTCGGGTTGCGCGGAGTCTGTTGGCTCATCGGCCGCGCGATCCGTTGCGGATTGCGAAGCCGACTTCTGCGGCGCTGGATTGTATTTCGCCAGCTCCTCGAGCGTGACTTCCTGCTCGAGTTGGGCGCGTAGTTGTCGGGCCATCGACCGCGCGCGGCCGGTCCAGCGGCCGATCTTTGCCGCAAGTCCCGGCAGCTTCTCCGGACCCAGCACGAGCAGTGCGAGTCCGAGAATCAGGACGATCTCGCTGAAACCGACGTCGAACATCTGCCGGCGTCGTCAGGCGTTCGTCTGCTTGCTTTCGGACTTCGATGCAGGCGTCGAGTCGAAGTCCGCGTCTGCCTTCGGACCGGAGAGCTGCTTGTTCTCTTCTTCTTCGCCTTCGGCCACGGCCTTCTTGAAGCTTTTGACGGCGCTGCCCAAGTCCGAACCGATCGTCTTGAGGCGCTTGGCGCCGAAGACGACGAGCGCGATCAACAGAATGATCAGCAACTCACGAAAACCGATACCCATGGCACTCTCCCGCTTGTTGAGCCGGCGGATGATAC
>CALEKY010000120.1 GCA_937902995.1 uncultured Sinobacteraceae bacterium | reverse complement strand
TGAACACCGACCACACGCTCGAAGAAGTCGGCAAGCAGTTCGACGTCACGCGCGAACGCATCCGTCAGATCGAAGCGAAGGCGCTGCGCAAGCTCCGTCATCCGAGCCGCAGCGAGCAGCTCCGCAGCTTCTTGATGGACGACTAAGCTAGTTGACAGTTGATAGCTGAGCGCGCTTCGCGCCTGCTAGAGACAAGAAAGGCCCGAATGGAAACATTCGGGCCTTTTTCTTTTTCGGTGCCGCCGCCTCACCGATTCCCGCGTCGATCACTGACGAAGCCGTCGGACCGTAACGCCGCTCTTCGCTGTCCACTATCAAGTATCAACGACTCACGGTGCGATTCCGTCCCGCCTTGTACCCGACGATGGCCTGAATCGCGGCGCAAGCTGCGAATCCCCCTAACGGCAGCGTCCATCCTCCGGACAGATCGTGCGCCCACCCGAAGAGCAACGGACCGGACGCTGCGAGCAGATATCCCATCGATTGGGACATGAGAGACAGCGACGCGGCTTGATGATGATCGGTCGAGCGCAGACCGATGAATGCGAGCGCCAAAGGAAAGCTGACGCCCGAGCCGAAACCTGCCAGTGCCACCCACGCAACCGTCCAGCGAGGAAACACGAGCAGTCCCAGGACTCCGATGGCGATGCCTAGCGATGCAGCGGCCGCGAGCGCACTTTGATCTTTCCGAAGCGAGAGCAACCGCGGCATGAGCACGCCGGCAACGATCGAGACGACTTGAAAGCCCGTGATCAACAGACCGGCCACAGCGGCATCGTAACCGCCGTCCTGGAACACTTTGGGCAGCCAGGCGATCGACACATAAAAGCAGAGGGACTGCAGCCCCATGAAACCGGTGACGCACCACGCCAACGGCGAACGCCACACGGAAACGGTCGCCGAATCGTCGACCGGCGGCGCAGATCGATGGGGGCGCAAGAATGCCCGCGCCCACAAAACCGCTGCGATCGCGGCCGGCACGGCCCAGATCGCCAGCGCGCTTCGCCATCCGCCAGGCAATGCTCTTTCGGACGGCACGGCCAGACCTGACGCCATCGCTGCGCTCAACGCCAGAATGAGCGCATAGATCGTCGTGAGCGGGCCGACGCGTTCCGGATAGTCGCGTTTGATGATGCTCGGCGTGAGCACGTTGCCGACTGCGATGCCCGCAGCAAGAACGACTGTTCCGGCAAACAGCGCTGCCGTGGATCCTCCAGAGCGAACGACAATGCCAACGGCGAGCATCAGCATCGCGATCGCCACCGTTCGCTCGATCCCGAATCGGCGACCGAACTTCGCCAACGGCGCGAACGCAGAAAACGCCAGCAACGGAAGACTGCTCAGAAATCCCAGAGCAGCGGCCGACAACCCCGTCGTGTCCTGAATGCTCCCGACGAGCGGTCCCACCGCAGTGATCGCCGGCCGCAAGTTCAGCGCTAGCAGGAAAAGGGAGACAACAGCAAGAAAATTGATGCGCACGAAAGCTTCTTAGAGGCGACAGACAACGGGCGCAGGCTACAGCATTTGGAATGAGTTGATAGTTGACAGTGGATAGTCGATAGCGAAAGGCGCTGTCGCGCGATCCCCTCACCGCGACGCAGTCGCTCTCGCCGCCTCTCTCCCCAGGGAGAGGCAAGTTTCGCGACCACCTCTCCCGAGTGGGAGAGGCAAGGGTTGGGTGCGGGGGATGCTCGCGAAGCGCGTAACTGTCGCCTGTAGCTTTTTTGCGCGGAACCCAATCGCGCTTCGCGCGTCTGTAAAACTACACAAGGTACTAATAGGAGAGCAATCATGAGCTTGCTCTTTTATCTCGCGCTATTCATCGCTGCATGCGGTTTTGGATGGTGGGCGAAAGGAACTGAAAAGAGTTCCTAACGCCGCGCATTCATCGCGCGTTCATGATCTGAGCCGCAGCGCCTTCATCAATCCGTTCCGCCGCGACACAATCGCGACCGTCTCGAGTCCGAGCCACGCTGCGAGCTTCCGCAATTCCGCGAGCAGCGGCTCGACCACATCAACTTCGCGCACTCCAGGCTCGACACTTCCGCCCTTGACGAGCAAACGCCCGCGTTCGCGATCGGACTTTAGATCGACGCGCGCGACGAGCTTGCCCTTGTGCAGAAACGGCAGGACGTAGTAACCATGCTTGCGCTTGTGCGCAGGCGTGTAGATTTCGAGCCGATAATGAAACCGGAACAATCGTTCGGTGCGCTGCCGTTCCCAAACCAGCGAGTCGAACGGCGATAGCAGCGCGGTAACCGACGCGGTGCGCGGACATTCGGCATCGCGATGTCGATAGGCGAGCTGTTTCCATCCTTCGACCGCAGTCGGGACGAGCGTGCCCTCCTCGACCAATTCGCGAAGACGCCCCGCCGCATCGCTCGTCGGTAGACGAAAGTAATCGCGCAGATCGCGCTCCGTTGCGATGCCGAGCGCTCGCGCCGCGATCGTCATCAATGTGCGCTGCGCGTCTTCTTTCGGCACCTCACGATTCAAGACGTCGGCCGGCAGCACGCGTTCGGTGAGATCGTAGATGCGCTCGAAATTGCGTCGACGTGCGGTCGTCACTTCGCCGGTCCAGAACAGCCACTCGAGAATCTCCTTGGCCTCGCTCCATTCCCACCATCCGCTCGTGCCGCGTCGACCGACCGATAGCTCCCCGGCACCGAGCGCGCCGCGTTCGCGAATCTGATCGCGTACGGCGTTCACCGCGTCTTGATGCTCCGTCGCGAACTTCTTCAATCGTCCCCACGTACCCTCCCCTCGCCGCGCACGCTCCATACGCCAACGAAACAGCGGATAGCTCTCGAGCGGCAGGAACGACGCTTCGTGCCCCCAGTACTCGAACAAGCGCCGATGCTTCGGATCGTAGGCTGCTTGCTCGAGGAGCGCGGGCGCATACGCGCCGCATCGGGAAAACAGCGGCAGATAATGGGATCGCACGAGCACATTGACGGAGTCGATTTGAATCGCGCCGAGCGCGCTCACGAGATCGGCGAGCGCTGTTGCGCTTTTCGGCGCTTTCGGTCGCGGACGAAATCGCTGCGCGGCAAGCGCGATTCGACGCGCTTCGTCGAGCGAAATCGATTCGACAGAAGGTGCGCCTACGGAGCTCTTGTTCGAATCGGCAGCGCGGCGGGCGCTACGAATCTTCATTTCTCTTCTTCGCTGTCACCGGTCGGCAATCGACTATCAACTAATTCGGCTGCAGCGGATAGAACTGCGGCAGGATCCAACTGAACGCCAACCACATGATGATTGTCAACGGCGCGCCGGTCCGGACGAAATCGTTGAAACGATGATTGCCCGCGCTGTAGACGAGCAAGTTGCAATTGTCGGCCATCGGCGTTGCATAAGCCATGTTACATCCGAACAGCACGGCCAACACGAACGGCTCCGGCGCAACGCCGAGCAATCGTGCAAGCTCGACGGCGATCGGCGTTCCGATCACGGCAGCAGCGCTGTTCGAGATGATGTTGCTGAGCACGGCCATCAACAGAATCGTCACGCTCAGGGTCATCGCCGGCGTCAGGCCGCTGCTCGCGTGCATGAAGAGCTGCGCGATGTACGCCGCACCGCCGGTCACGACGAGCGCCAGACTGAGCGCAAGGCTTGCGACGGTCAGCATGATCATCGGGGTGTCGAGCACGCGCGTCGCATCTCGCCACTTGAGGCAGCCCGTGACGATCATGGCCAGCACGCCGCACACCGCGGCGATCGCTACAGGCGCAAGACGCAGCGAAGCAATCAGCACGATGCTCGCCATGATGGTCATGGCAATCGGCGCCTTCTTGGTCAGCGGCACATCGCTCGTCGCATCGAGCACGAGCACCTCGTTGCGGCGTTTGAGTGCCTGAACGTGCTCGGCAGCCCCCTGCACGAGCAGCACATCGCCTGTCCCCAAGCGTACATCCTTGAGCTTCTTCGAATGCGGGCCGATCGCAAGCTCGCCGGGACGATGCACTGCCAGGGGAATGACCTTGTAACGCCACTCGAGATTCGCGCGCTCGAGCGTCCTGCCGCGAATCGGCGATGCCGGCGTGATGACGAGCTCTGCCGTTTGTTGATCCTTGGCCACGAGCTCGTGATCGTCATCCACCGGCTCATCGCCGGAATAAAGCTTCGATGCGAGCGCATGCGCTGCAGCCATCAGTCGGTCGGACGTATCGCGAAGCACGAGCCGATCGCCTGGCTTCAACACCACATCCGGCAACGGTGCAATCGAAAGGTCCGGCTGACGCAAGATCGCCTGCACGGAAAGCTCGTCGCTCGCAAGCTTCTTTGCCTCGCCCAACGTCTTGCCCACTGCAGGACTCTCTTCGCCCAAGTGCAATTGCGCTTCGAAGAGGCGCGGCGAGACGTCGCTGAATGCCGTCTCTCGCTTCGGCAGGATGCGCGGCGCAACGAGCCACAGATACAGCAGCCCAGGAATCGCCGCGAGCGCGGCCGGCTGAATGAAATCGAACATGTGGAAGCGCGGCAACCCCAGACTGGCCGCGGTGCCGATGACCAGCAGGTTGAGCGAGGTGCCGATCGGCGTTCCCATGCCGCCGATCTGCGCCGCGAATGCCATCGGCATCAATACTTTTGACGGCGAAGTGCCCGAGCGTATGGCCGCCGCCGAGAGAATCGGGATCATCAGCACGACTTGCGGCGTGTTGTTCGTGAAGGCACTGATCACGGCGGTGACGCTCAAGACGACACCCATTGCCGCAATCGGGCTCCAAACCCACACACGGCTGACGAGCCGTCCGACCGGCGCGAGCGCACCTGTCGAGACCAGTCCTTGGCTGGCCATCATCAGCGCGCAAATCGCCACGAGCGCCTCGTTGCCGAAACCGGCGAAGAACTGCACCGGATCGAGCGCTCCTTCCTCGCGCTCGAACGGAAACAGCGAGAACAGGATCGCGAGCAACGCGATCACCGCCAGGCTCGAGGTTTCGATCGGAATGCGATCGCGCGTGAACAGAAATAGCGCGACGACGGTCAGCGCCATCACCGCTATGGCGTGCGGCTCGGGAGGCAGCATCCTTTCGATTCTAGACGCAAGAGGATCCGAGTGTCGCGCCGCTGCACCAAAGCGGCACGTGCGAGAACGGACGTTCCCTCGAGTTGGTTCCGTTACGTCAACTCGATGGCTTCGTCAGGCAATGCCTTGCCGACAAAAGCGGGGGCGGATGACGACGCCGTGTGACCTGGTTCCGAAGCACCGCGAATCAGCTCTGGCAGCATCAGAGTCCACACGTTTTTGCGTGCGGAGAGGATTATGCAACGTCGCAATCAGAATGCGCTCGAAATCGATCTCGAGCTCGCGACGCAAGAACTGCTCGCGCCGTTCAACGCTGCGACGGATTCAGTCGAAGTGGACGATCTCGCCGCCGCTGCAGCGACGCTCGACGACGCCGCTGCAAGCGCGGCCGCGAACAGCCGATTCGAAGCCGGCGAAACGATGGAAATCGAGCTGACGGCGGAGCAAATCGATGCGCTGCTGGAGGGCCGTTGGCTCTAGGGGAAAAGGGAATGGGG
>CALEKY010000119.1 GCA_937902995.1 uncultured Sinobacteraceae bacterium | reverse complement strand
GAATCGAGGGGTATTCAGTGATCCACGCCAGACAACGCAATCGTTTGCCGATTCCTCAGCCTGCCGTCGTCCACGTACGCCGATCCTATTGCGACTGCCGCTACGGACAAATCCACATCTGGACTGCTTACCCGTCCGGTGGCGGATTCGATGAACGCACGCCGCTTCTGTGTCTGCATCATGCCGGCGGGTCCGGTCGGTTCTTCGCGCCCATTCTGCGCGACCTCGGTCATGACCGCAGCGTCTACGCACCCGACTTGCCGGGGCACGGCAGCTCCGATGCTCCGTCGCGCGCATCGGTCGCGGATCTCGCCGGCGCGATCGGCGATTTCCTCGACAGCATGCGTCTGCGGACCGTCGATGTATTCGGCTATCAGCTGGGCGCGCTGGCGGCCGCGGAGCTGGCGATTGCGCGACCGCAACAGATTCGTCGCGTCATGCTGTGGGGCGCAGCGCCGTACTCGGCGCAAGAACGCGCAACGCTGCAAGCGCAAACAGTTGCGCTCGGTAGCCGCGAAGACGGCAGCGACGTTGCCGACGAATGGCGTCTCACGGTCGAGCGCCGTGGGCCCGGCGTGCCGATGAGCGCCCTGGCCGAATCGTTCGCCGACCGGCTGCGCGCCGGTGCCCAGGGTGCGAAAGCGCTCGCCGCCGTGCTCGATTACCCCACCGCGGAACGCTTGCCGCTCGTGAAACAGCCGACCGCCGTGCTACGTCTGCGCGACGAATACGCCGAACATGCATCGCGCGTACGTTCCGCGCTCCCGAACAGCAGCCTCGTGGACCTGCCGGAATACGGTCGCGACTTCATCGCCGCGGCACCGCAGCGGTTTGCGTCGCTGGTCAGGGAATTCCTCGACCGCTGAGGCGGTCGAGCAAAGGCTGAAGACCGAAGGCTGAAGGTAGAGCGCGCGAGCTTGTCGCTCGCTGCGGAGTTTGGGTTTGCAAGCCCATACGCTAAAAGCCGTCATCCGTCAGTCCCGACCTCCAACCTTCAGCCTAACGGCTGTAGCCAATGGCTACAGCCGCTCCCAGCTCCACGCGCAACTCAATCCGGTAAACAGACAAGTCGTCAGCCAGCGCGAGCCGAGGGTGGCGAAATGTTTGAGACCGATTCGACTTTCCACGCCGAAGTTGGTGGCGATCGGGACGAGCAGTAACGCAGCGAGTCCGCCGAACGTCAGCCCGCGGATCCACCACGCGACTTGGACGATGGCGGCCAAGCCCCAGCTCAACCAGAACAGCAGTCCGAGGCTGATCCCGCACAGCATGTGCAGAAAGGCTTCGTAGATCTGCACCTGCGGATCGTAGGCGCCGGGTGCCGGTCTGCGCACCATGGCAACGGCGGACCACAGAACCGAGTGGCCGAGAATACTGACGAGCCCGCTCAGGCTTCCGGCGAACAACAGCTGTTCCAGCTCCATGGGCTCAGGCTCTGGGGAGTTGTTGGCGGAGTCCTTCGAACAAGCGTTCGACCTCCTCGTGCGTGTTGAAGACATTCAAGGAGACGCGAAGCGCGCCTTGCTCGGAGCCAGGCCATGCGAGCGCGCCGACGTATATGCGTTGATTGCGCGCCAGCGCCGCACTGAGCTCCTGTGCCGTCCGCAATGCAAAGCGCATCGTGAGCAGACCCGCCCACAAGCCCGGTGCGGAAGGGGTGAGCAATTCGATGCCTGGAAGCTGCTGTAACCGCAAGCGTGCGTAGATCGCGAGCTCGCGAATGCGCGCTTCGATCCGTGCGCGATTCACGTGCTGCTGCAAGTCCATCGCCGCTTCGACGCCGCGCAGCGCAGCCCACAACGTCGGCACGGCATTACCGAATTTGTGAAGTGCGGCGCCGACACCGTCGTTGCCGACGGACGCGGAAGGGAAGGCGATTGCAGGTGAGGCATCCAAACCGCGCGGCGTCACCGGCCACAGACGATCGATCATGTCGCGCCGGATGTAGAGCATGCCCGTCCCGTGCGATCCGCCGAGCCACTTGTGAAAGCTTGCGGCGTAGAAGTCGCAACCTAGGCTGCGCAAATCGAGCTGCAGCATGCCGAGCGCCTGGGCGCCATCGACGACGGTGATGAGCCCACGCTGACGTGCAAGCTGGCAGAGCTCTTTCACGGGCAGTACCGCGCCATCTGCATATTGAACGTGACTGAAGCACAGCGCCTTCGTCCGCTCCGTCACTGCGCCGGCGAACGCACCGAGCACTTGTTCGGAGCCCGTGAGCGGAGAGGGTAGGGAAATCTGCTTGACGACGATCCCGCGTCGGCGTGCAAGCACGAGCCACGGACTCAGCGCTGCCGGATGCTCGAGCGAGGTCGTGAGGATTTCATCGCCTGCGCTGAGGTCGAGACCGTTGGCGACGAAGCCGAGCGCCTCGCCGGCGCCACGCGTGAAAACGATCTCATCGGGATCGCAACCGACGAACGCAGCAACGCGCGCCGTCATCCGGTTCGTTTCTTGCACCCAGCGCTCGCCGCGCGACCACGGGCCAATCTGCATGCTTTGCGCTTCGCGGGCACGGTATTCGGCCACCATCGCCGATCGCCAGGTCGGTGCGCCGACTGCGCTGTCGAGAAATGCGAGGTGCGGTTCGATGACCGGCTGCAACCGCACCCATTGCCACAGCTCCCTCGAGCTCGTCGGCAGCTCGGGAAGGTTTTGTGCCGATGCGGTGCCTGCGGCCGCGAGCGAGGCGAACGCCGTCGCGCCCGCCAGCAGCTCCCGGCGGGTGAGATGAAGGGGTTTTGGGTCGAAATCGGCCATGGTTTTCGGCTCTCGCGGGATTGCGCATTATCGCAGGGTCGCTTTGCACGCGGCCACGCGCGGACAACCTACGCCGTTCCTGATACCGTACGAGGATCGCCTGTTCGAAACGTGCCGGGTGGCGCGAACGCAATGCAGGCGAGCTCCTTCTATATGCCCAACGAGTATCTGGAACGCATCCTCAAGGCCCGCGTCTACGACGTCGCCATCGAAACACCGCTCGAGCTCGCGCCGCGGCTGAGCCGCCGGCTCGGCAACAATGTGTATTTCAAGCGGGAAGACTTGCAGCCGGTGTTCTCCTTCAAGCTGCGAGGCGCCTACAACAAGATCGCCCACCTGTCCGATACGGTGGCCAAGCGCGGGGTGATTTGCGCCTCGGCCGGCAATCATGCGCAGGGTGTCGCGCTCGCCGCGCAGCGTCGAGGCATTCCGGCGATCATCGTCATGCCGCAAACGACGCCGCAAATCAAAGTGAAGGCGGTTGCCGATCTCGGCGGCGAGGTCGTGCTTCATGGCGACGACTACGATCATGCGTACGAGCATGCGCTCGAGCTCGCGCGCGAGCGGTCGCTGACGTTCATTCATCCGTTCGACGATCCCGACGTGATCGCCGGTCAAGGCACGATCGGCATGGAAATCCTGCGGCAGCTGCCCGGCACGTCGATCGACGCGATCTTCGTTGCGGTCGGCGGCGGCGGGTTGATCGCCGGTATTGCGGCCTACGTGAAGAACCTGTTCCCGCACATTCGCATCATCGGCGTCGAACCCGAGGATGCCGATGCGATGTACCGTTCGCTCGAGGCGAAGACGCGCGTCACGCTCGACCGGGTCGGTATCTTCGCCGATGGCGTTGCCGTCCGGCGCGTGGGCGAGGAAACGTTCCGGCTCGCGCAGCAGTATGTCGATGAGGTCATTCTCGTCAGCAACGACGAGCTGTGCTCGGGCATTCAGGACATCTTCGAGGACAACCGCGCGATCGTCGAACCGGCCGGTGCATTGTCCGTGGCCGGCATCAAGAAATATGTAGCGCGCGAAGGCTGTCGCGACCGCACGTTCGTCGGCATCAATTGCGGCGCGAACATGAACTTCGACCGGTTGCGGCACGTCGCCGAGCGTGCCGATATCGGCGGCGAGCGCGAGGCGCTCATTGCCGTGGAGATTCCCGAGCAGAAGGGCAGCTTCTTGAGATTCTGCGAGACGCTCGGCCGGCGCAGCGTCACCGAGTTCAATTACCGCTACCGCGAAGGCGCCGATGCTCAGTTATTCGTCGGCCTTGCGCTCTCGCAGGGCAAGAAAGAGAAGGAAGAGATCATCAAGATGCTGAGGGATGCGGGCTATCCGGTCGTCGACATGAGCGACAACGAGATGGCGAAGCTCCACGTGCGCTACATGGTCGGCGGACACGCGCCCGGCCTCGAGCACGAGCGCCTGTTTCGTTTCGAGTTCCCGGAACGTCCCGGCGCGCTGCTCAAGTTCCTGCACGCGATCGGCACGCAATGGAACATCACGCTCTTCCATTACCGCAATCACGGCTCCGATTACGGACGCGTCCTCGCCGGCGTGCAGATCCCGCCGAGCGAAAGCGTCGATTTCGATCTGCACGTCCGCGAGCTGAAATACGTGTACACGGAGGAGACGGAGAATCCGGCGTATAGGATGTTCTTGGGGGCGTGATTCGTGATTGGTGAGTCGTGAGTGGTGAGTGGTGAG
>CALEKY010000118.1 GCA_937902995.1 uncultured Sinobacteraceae bacterium | reverse complement strand
GTTCTCCGTGCCGCTGCGCCGCTCGATGATCGTCGAGAATCCGCTGCCGTTCCCCGAAGGCAAGGCAGCCGCCGAAGTGTTGAAGGCCGGCGAGAATCCCGGACCGGGCCTGAAGATCCTTGGAATATCCGCCGGCATCGGCGGTTTGGTGAAGCTCGCTGCGGAAAGCGGTTTGCGACTGATCCCCGACAACGCTGCCGGTGCGAGCTTCTTCGGTAAGTATCTCGGCTACATGGGCACCGGCCTGTCGCCGGCCTTGCTCGGCGTCGGTTACATCGTTGGCCTCAACATCGGCATCGTCGTCGTCTCGGGCAGCATCTTCGCCTACAACATCGCGATCCCGTTCTATCACGCGTTCATGCTCGACACCGACCCTGAAGTCGCCGCCAAGGTCGCTGGTGCGACGGCGGCAGAAGCGGCGGCGATCATTCGCGGCGATCGCATTCGCTATATCGGCGTCGGCACGATGTTGATCGGCGGTATCTGGACGCTGTTCTCGCTGCGCAATTCGCTGCTGGCGGGTATCAAGAGCGGTATCGCTGCCGCACGCAAAGGGACCGGTACGGTCGTGGCGGAAACCGAACGCGATCTGCCCATGAAATGGATGCTGATCGCACTCGTGCTGTTCGTGCTGCCGCTGTTCGCGCTGTATCAGGCAATCGTGCAGAGCTGGGTCGTGAGCCTGCCGATGACGATCATCATGATCGTCGCCGGTTTCTTGTTCGTGTCGGTGTCCGCTTATCTCGCTGGCCTCGTCGGTTCGTCGAACAATCCGGTGTCGGGCATCACCATTGCGACGATTCTGTTCGCCTCGTTCGTGCTGATGCTGCTCCTGGGCAGGGACTCGCAGATCGGTGCCGTCGCCGCCATCATGATCGGTGCGGTCGTCTGCTGCGCGGCTGCGGTGGGCGGCGACAATCTGCAGGATCTCAAAGCTGGCTACATCGTCGGTGCCACGCCCTGGAAACAGCAGCTGATGCTCGGTATCGGCGCGTTCTCCTGCGCGCTCGTCATGGCGCCGGTGCTCAACCTGCTCGCTGAGGCTTACGGTATCGGCGATCCGACACGGCCCGGTTCCCTGCAGGCGCCGCAAGCCACGCTGATGGCGTCGGTCGCGAAAGGGTTGTTCGGCGGCAAGCTGCCGTGGGACATGATCGGCGCGGGCGTGGTGGTCGGAGCGATCGTGATTGCGATCGACAGCTGGTTGAAGTCGCGCAATTCCGGCTTCCGCGTGCCGGTGCTCGCAGCGGCGATCGGCATCTATCTGCCGCTCGAGCTCATGGTGCCGATCTTCCTCGGCGGCTTACTCGCGCACTTCGTCGAGCGGCGTCATGGCATCGTCGGCACGCAGGACGACGCGCTGCGCGATCGCGTGCATCGACCGGGGATTCTGTTCTCCGCGGGATTGATCACCGGCGAAGCGCTGATGGGTATCGCGATCGCAATCGCGATCGTCGTCAGCAAGCGTGCCGATGTCCTCGCACTGCCCGAGGCGCTTCACTTCGGCCAAGGCGTCGGGCTCATCGTGCTCGCGATCGTCGGCTATTGGCTGTATCGGGTCGGACAGCGCGGAGCGTCGCAGCCGGTTTGATCCGAACCGTCAGCGCAGCTTCATCACCTCGATCTTGCCCTTGTCGTTGAGCAGCCCCGAAGCTGCCCACGACACGACGCTGACGACGAGGGCTGCGCCGACGGCGGTCCAAAAACCGCTGATCTCGAATCCGCGCAACATCAGGGCGACGAGCCCGAGCATGCCGGCATTGACGACCAGCAAGAACAACCCGAGCGTGATCAGCGTGAGCGGCAGCGTGAGGATGATCGCAATGGGCCGCACCACGGCGTTCACGATGCCCAACAACAGTGCGGCCGCGAACAGCGTACCCGGACCCGCAAAGTGCAAGCCGGGGAAGATCTCGGAGGCCAGCCACAGCCCCACGGCGACGATCACGATTCGCAGTACGATGCCGGTCATACGACTCTCCGGACTAACCTCGTGCTCTCGTGGATAAGAGCAGCTCGAATTCACGTTGCCCCAATTCATTAGACAGTTTCAAGCGCTATACAAGCCTTCGGCAATCGGTGTCCATACCGACGGCCAGCTTGACTTGATAAGAAACTTCGAAAGCAACCTTGGGAGAACAGCTCATGCCTTACGTTACGCTCGTGACCGTCGTGGCCTTGTTACAGTTCGTATGGTTTGGCTGGCAGGTGGGCCGTGCCCGCCACAAGTACGGCGTAGTTGCCCCTGCGATGTCGGGTCACGAAATCTTCGAGCGCCGTTTTCGCGTGCAAATGAACACGCTCGAGCAACTCGTCATTTTCCTGCCGGCGCTTTGGACGTTCGCAAACTTCGTGAGCCCGGTATGGGCCGCAGGATTCGGCGTCGTTTTCATCATCGGCCGCGCCTTGTATTCGGTGACCTACGTGCGCGATCCGAAGACCCGCGATCTCGGTTTCCTTTTGACGATCCTGCCGAACGTGGTGATGCTGATCTGGCTCGCCGTGTGGGCGATCGGCGCGCTGCTGAAAGCCGCGACCTGACGCGTAAACGTCAGCTTCGGAGCGCGCGATCCTGGTGCATGCGTTGCTCGGCCAGGATCATGAGCTCTTTCGGATAGAGATGATCTTCCGGAAAGCTTGCCGTGCCGAGGCTGGCATTCGCACGGATCATCCGATTCGCAACCGACACTGTGCCCGCATAGATGTTGTTGCGGATGCGTTGAGCAACCGCGGCGCCAGTCGTTGCATCCGCTTCCGCGAGCAGTACGACGAATTCATCGCCGCCGAGCCGCGCAGCGATATCCGTGGCACGGATCGAGCGGCGGATGGCGGCAGCGACCGCGACGAGCACTTCGCTGCCGGCCTCGTGACCGAGCGTTTCGTTGACGAGCTGGATGTTATCGGCGTCGATCACGACGAGCGTGTAGGGCCTGCCGAGGCGTTCGGCCTTGCGATGCTCGCGTTGTAGCACTGCCTCGAAGGCCTGCAGATTCAAGAGCCCCGTCAGCGGATCGGTCGCTGCCAGATCGCTGATGCGTTTGGCTGCAACCTGCATCTGGCCAACCAATGCGCCCAATGCAATCGCCACTGCAAGGCCAGGTGCCAGCGCGCTCATCAGCACGGCGGCAAACTCGCTGCTGCGAACGTCTACGCCGGGTGTCAACGCACCGAGCAGGTATCCCAAGCTGACGATCGAGACGCCCACCAGCGCGACGCGCAGCCAACGTCCGAAGGCGAGCGCAGTGACGGCAAGCGGAATGAGATAGAGCGTCACGAGCGCGCTGCCGCTTCCGCCCGTCGCCACGGCCAGCAACGTGATCGAGATGAGCAACGCAACGATCTCGATCCAGCGTTGTCGCTCCGTCTCGCGTGCAAGCGCGGGAATTGCGCGCACGAGCACGATGACGACACCGAGCAACACTAGGCCGACGGCCGCCAGAAACGGCTGCACGACTGTCGACGGCGCAAAGGCAAACTGCGACACGCCGACTGCAAGCGCGACGAGCTCGAGCCACAGCAGCCCGTGTGCCGCGAAAATTTGCAGCGTTCGGTTATCCGGTTGCGTGCGCATGATCAGCCGTACGCTTACGGGGCCGTCGATGATGGTTTCGCGCGAAATCGCGGTCAGCGTCGCGCAGCGCGCCTAGGGCGCTCGGCTTTCGCGTGCCGCCATCGTTCCCGGAATCGTCGAAGCCTTGATCGTGTCGAGGGCCAAGCGCAATTCGTAGTCGGTTTCGGGATCGCCGATCACGGCCGACGAATCCACCATGCCGGCGGCTTCGATTTGTTTCGGGTCGACGACGATATCGGGCGTGATGCCTTTTTCGTGGATCGCGGCGCCCGAAGGTGTGTAATAACGCGAAGTCGTGAGCTTGATGGCGTGGCCGCTCGACAACGGTACGACCGTTTGCACCGAGCCCTTGCCGTAAGTCTGGCGGCCGAGGAGAGTTGCGCGCTTGTGATCGTGCAAGGCGCCCGCAACGATTTCGGACGCCGACGCAGAATCGCCATTCACGAGAATCGTGAGCGGCGCACCGTCGAGCAGATCGCCGGGCTTGGCTTTCATTTCGAACCGCGCATCGCGTGCGCGTCCGTTCGCCGTAACGATCACGCCTTCGTCCAAGAACGCGTCGGCCACCGCCACGCCCGCTTCGAGTAGCCCGCCGGGATTGTCGCGCAAATCGAGTACGAGCGCGCCGAGCTTGCCGCCGTTTTCCTGCGTCAGTCTTTCGATCGCACGCTCGAGATCCGACGGCGTCGTCTCGCTGAAATGCGTGATGCGCACGTAACCGAGCTCGGGCTCGACGAGCCGCGCTTTGACGCTGCTCACCTGCACTTTGGACCGTGTCAGCTGGACTTCGCGCGCCATATAGTCGGGCGGACTCGACAAAGTGAGCTTGACGAGCGAACCGGCTTTGCCGCGCATGCGATCGATCGTCGCTCCAAGATCTTCCGGATCGACCGGGACGTCATCGACGGCAAGGATTCGATCGCCGGCCTTGACGCCCGCGCGATGTGCCGGTCCGCCCTCGATCGGTGTGACGACACGAACCAAGCCGCCGTCAACCTCCACTTCGATGCCGACGCCTGAGTATTCGCCGGTCGTACTGATGCGCAGCTCCTTCATTTCGGCCGGATCGAGGAAGGCCGAGTGCGGATCGAGGTCGGCCATTAGCCCCTTGATTGCGGCGGCGATCAGTTCTTCGTCGGAGATGTTGTCGACGTATTCTTCGCGAACGCGCTCGAGCACCTCGGCGAACAACCGCGCATCCTGCCACGGCACCGGACGCGTCTTCGGCTGCAGCTCGATTTCGCGATCGGCTTGCACCGTACGGCCGACCGACAAACCGAGACCGAGCACCAACCCTAAGGTGAATATGAAGAAGATCCGAAACGAGCTCGGCAGGGGCGGCATGGGGCTGTTCGCTGGACTACGGTCTTTCACACTCGAAAGTATCGTTCGTTCCTCTGGCCGACCTTAAGGTGGAATCCACCCATCCGAACGGCAGATCTGCCCTGAAAGACGATTACGCAAGCACGTCGGGGCAACCGCCGATCAGCCGTACAGCCGCGCCATCCGCGGCGATCCCGACGTTCTCGGCAGGCTCGGACCGCTTCGCAATAGCTCCTGCAAGACGATTTCGAGCGGCCGCGGACGGCCGATCGCAAAACCCTGTCCGAAATCCACGCCCAACTGTGCGACCGCCGCTTGAATGGCTTCGCTCTCGACACACTCTGCAGTCGTCCGCAGCCTCATCGTGCTGGCGAGCTGCACGATCGCCGTCACCATCGCTTGCGAGCGCGAATTGCTCGCGAGATCGCGGATCAAGCCGCCGTCGATCTTCAAGTGCGAGACAGGGAGGGATTTCAGATATGTGAGCGACGACAGGCCGCGACCGAAGTCGTCGAGCGCGATATCGTGTCCGAGATCTTGCAGCCGCCGTACGAGCGCTTCGGCGCGGACGATGTTCGCAACCGCGGCAGTTTCGGTGATCTCGAATGACAAGAGGCTTGGCGGCAACTGGTATTCCCGCAGCTTCGCCTCGAGGAAATCCAAGAACTCGTCGTCGCCGACGGACTGACCGGACAGATTGATCGCAAAGTGCGCACCGATGGTCTGCAGCGCCGGTGCAGCAGAAGACAGAATCTCGAGCGCATACTGCACGACCCAACGATCGACGTCGCCTGCGATCTGATAGCGCTCGGCCGCCGAGAGGAACTTGTCCGGCGCAATGCTCGCACCGTTGCTGTCGATCATGCGCAGCAACAGCTCGAAACGACGCGGCGAACTCGGGTTCGAGAGATCCACGATCGGCTGCGCTTCCATGCAGAAACGATCGTTGAGCAGCGCTTCGCGCAGATCGCCGGCGATCGCCACATCTTCGTAGCGGCGCACGATGCTGCGGTCGGCATCGCGATACGCCTCGACGCGTCCGCGGCCGCGATCCTTCGCCGCCTTGCAGGCGACTTCCGCAGCTGCGAGCGCATGCGACAGCGGGTACTTCGTATCCGGAACGCGCGCAACACCAATGCTCACCGACAAGTCGAGCTTCTTGCCTTCGTGCTCGTAAGGCTCGGCCGAAATCGCCGAGCAGAGCGTGGCCAGAAATTGTTCGGCCGACTCGAGCGAGGTATCCGGGAAGAACAACGCAAACCGATCGCCCGAGATACGCGAGGCCATGGCGCCGATCGGCAGATGTGCGCTGATGCATTCGGCAATGCGAGCGATCACTTCGTCGCCCGCGTGCATCCCGTGATTCTCGTTGACGACGTGCAGGCGATCGACGTCGGCGTAAGCGACACAATGCTCGGTGTTTGCGCCGTTGCCGATCGCGGCAAAAGTGCGCTGCTCGAACGCCGCGCGCGTCAACAACCCGGTCGTTACGTCGTAGGCGTTCTGCAGCACATACGCCATGCGCCTCGTCATGATTTCGACGATGCGCACTTGGCGCATATCGAAATCCGGAGCGGACATCGGACGGAAGAGCAGCAAAGCGCCGGCGACGTCTTGGCCGCCTTGCCGGATCGGACACGCGAGAATCTTGAGCGGCAGTCCTTCGAACGGACTACCCGCCGGAGCGGGCTTATTCATGGTGAGCGTGCGCCGTTGCACCTGCACCCATGCCAGCAGATGTCGTTGCAATCGATCGAGCGAGTCGCTACGCACACGCAGATTCGCCGCATCTGCCGTGTGCACGAGCTCGATCTTCTTCTCGGGAATGAGCAACGCACCCGTCGAGCACGAAAGACGCACGACGCAATTGCGCAGCAAGGGCTCGAAGTCATCGCCTTGCGCATCTTCGCCGCCGTTCGCCTCGAGCAAGAGATCCAGATCCCCGTCGCGCAACAAGAGGCTGCGTTGTAGATCGCCGATCTGCGATTGATTCAGGAGCTCGCGGCTCAACACTTGCAGCGCCGGGCGCAGCAAGCCGTGCACCAACGAGAAGGGACGCGAACCGGTATTCGGGTCGGGATAACAGAGTGCAGCTGCACCGAGAAGATTCGAGCCGTCGCGTAACAGAAAGACGTACGCCGTCTCGCCGCTCCACTGCCGTGCGAAACCGTCGCGCTCGGCCGGATCGAGCGTGCCCCGGCGCGCTTCAGCGAGACCCTCTTCGACGAGCCGTATGAGATCGGTGCTGCCGCAACCGTCGGACATCCACAGCGGCAGGCCCGAGCCATCGTGAATCACGATGCTCTGGGCGCGCGGCATGATCATTTTGATCAGCTGGCCATAAGGATCGAACGACGTCGAGAGCGCATGTGCCTGCACCGTGTCTTCGTCATCGAGTATGGTGGCCATGCGATCCATGTGATCCTGCGCGCCGAGATTCATCCCCCTACCTAAGGCACAATCATCCGGCGCCTGTCATTATGGTTCCTTGAATTCCACCGCAGTTCGGTACAGCACTCCTACGTCAAGAAGTGCTAGTGCGCGGATATCGACCGAGGCGCGTGAACTAGATCACGGTTTCGTGAGCCAAGGCAGCGGATCCACTGCCTCGCGTCCCCGCCGAATTTCGAGATACAGCGCAGGCTGTCCTACTCCGGCGGCATCGCCTACAGCGCCGAGCACGTCGCCCGCATCGACGCGATCGCCTACGCGACGATAGAGCTGTTCGTTGTGACCGTACAGGCTCATGTAGCCGCTGCCGTGATCCAGCACGATCAATAGACCGAGTCCGGGCAGCCAATCCGCGTAAACGACGCGTCCGGGGTAGAGCGCACGCACCTGCGTACCGCGGGGAGCAGCGATCAGAATGCCTTGCCATTTCAACGGACCGCCCGCGCGGAGCTGTCCGAACCGGGCGAGCAGCTTGCCCTTGACCGGCCACGGCAATTTTCCGCGCGCACGATTGAACGGCAGATCGGCAAGATCGGGGAATTCCTCGATCGCCCGGCGCAGCTCTTCAACGAGCTTCTCGAGCGCGCGGGCTTCGCGTTCGAGCTTTGCCAGCTCCGCTGAGCGCGTGTTCAGTTTCGACTGAATTTGCGCAAGCGTCTTGGCACGTCGCGCGCGTGCATCCGCGAGCGCACGTACCTCGCGCGCATTGTCCTGCTCGATCGCCTTCAGACGTTCGGCTTCGGCGGCGATACGTTCTTTGAGCAGGTCGAGATGCGCGATTCGTTCGTTCAGGTTCGTGATGCGTTCGGCGCGAGCGCGCGAGAAATAACCGTAATACGCCATCGTCCGCGCGGCTTTCGCGGGATCGCTCTGATTCAGCAGCAGCTTGATCTGTTCTTCGCGCCCGGTCATGTACGCAGCGCGAAGCTCGCCAGCCAGCGCATCGCGTTGCGCCGTAACTTGTCGCTCGGTGCTTGCGCGCTCGGCTTGGAGCTCTCGTAAGCGAGCCTCGGCCGCAAGCCGGCGCGCGCGGATCTCGGACAACTGCTCGCGGGCTGCTTGGATTTCGAGATCGGCCTTCTTCAGCTCCGAAGCCAACGAATCGCGGCGCTCGGCATCGGCGTGAATCGCCTTGCGGATGGATTCGATGCGGCTGCGTACCTGTTTGAGCTCGGCTTCTTTCGCTTCTGCGCCGACGCCAGCCGCCCCGGCGTTCGTCCACGCCAAGGCGAATACAACCAGCAGCCAAACGGCCGGCCAGCGACGAAGCAAATCTATGACTTGGCTCCTCAAGTCCCCAGCACCCCGTGGGTTATACTTTTGCGTCTCTTGCGCCGGTTCGCCGGCTCACTTTCCCTACAGGCACAAGACTCCACGCGATGAGCCGGTTCATCGAGTACGCCACACGTCACCCATTCTTGGTCGCAGCAGCTGCGATTCTCGCCGTTCTTGCCGTCTTGATCGAGTTTCGTGCCCGAAGGCGCGGATCGTCGGCGGTCGGACCTCAGGATGCCGTCCGGCTCGTGAACGCCGGCGCGCTCGTCCTGGATGTACGCGACCGAACAGCCTACGAGGCCGGCCATATCATCGATGCGCGCAGTATCCCAGCCGCCGAGTTGGCTGATCGGGCGGAAAGTATCAAGAAATTCAAAGAGAAGCCGGTGCTCGTGTACTGCGACAGCGGCTTGACCTCTGCAGGGGCGGTGCGCAGGCTCAAGGAATTGGGCTTCACGAAGGTCGTTTCGCTTCGCGGCGGCTTGCAGGGATGGCTTCAAGAGAACTTGCCCGTCGTGAAAGGCGCCCCAAAGAAGTAGTCCATGACTCAGCCCATCGAAATAGTGATGTACTCGACCGCGTGGTGCGGGTATTGTCAGCGCGCGCGCAACCTGCTCGAGCGCAAAGGTCTTGCGGTACGCGAAATCAAGATCGACGAGGACCCCAAGGAGCGGGACGTCATGGTGCAGCGAAGCGGGGGGCGCCGAACGGTTCCGCAAATCTTCATCGGCGAGCGGCACATCGGCGGGTACGAAGACCTGGCAGCGTTGGATCGCTCCGGTGAATTGGACAAGTTGGTAGGCAAGGGCGCATAACATACGATTCCGCCGCTTGCCGAGACCGGCTTGCTCGTCGTCTCGATGGGCGAACTGCGAGCCGAGCCTCCTTTTGAAGGTTGGATTTCAAGAAATTGGGCCTTGAGGCACGCGAATGCTGGGTCGTGAGCAGACGCTGCCGAGCCGATACACGTGACGCAATTATTCGAGGTTAGAGAACCATGGCAGACGAAGCTCCTCTCCCCAACGGTCAAGCGAACGGGCAGGCCGCCGATCCGAATGCGCCGCAGTTCGTACCGCAGGCGGTGTACATCAAGGATGTCTCTTTCGAGGCACCTGCCGGTCCGCGTGTGCCGGCGACTGCGCCGAACCCCACGATCAACATGAACCTGACCACGAACGTCAACGATCTCGGCAACGACCTCAAGGAAGTCGTCCTGACGGTGCGCGTCGAAGCGAAGGCTGCCGAGACGACCGTGTGGTTGTGCGAAGTGCAGCAGGCAGGTGCGTTCGGCATTCGCAACGTGCCGCAAGGCGACATGCAGAAGCTGCTCGGCATCTTTTGCCCGAACTATCTGTTGCCCTATGCACGTCAGGTGGTGTCCGACCTGCTGTTGAAGGGCGGTTTTCCGCCGTTCCTGTTGCCGCCGGTCAATTTCGATGCGTTGTTCGCTCAAGCCGCGGCGCGCGCACAGCAACAACAGCAGCCGCAGGACTCTTCGTCGGCAGCGAACAACTCCACCGTGAACTGAGGACGCCATGGCGTCCGTGCCGGAGGCGCACTCGTCCTCGGCGCCCATCGCCATTCTGGGTGCCGGCTCGTGGGGTACGGCACTCGCGATTCAGTTCGCGCGCACCGGACGGCCGACGCTGCTCTGGGGTCGCGATGCCGCGCACCTTCGCGAAGTGGCGCAGGATCGCTGCAACAAGCGTTATCTGCCGGACGCGACCTTTCCGACGCCGCTGCAAGTCGAAACCGACTTTGCAGCGGCGCTGCGTTCTGCCGGCGATGTCATCGTCGCGGTACCCAGCCATGCATTGCGTTCGCTGCTCGAGCAAGTCGTTCGCCATCGCACGCCGCAGCTGAGAGTCGCGTGGGCCAGTAAGGGATTCGAGCTCTCGACGGGACTGCTCCCGCATCAAGTTGCCGAGCAGGTGCTCGGTCGCGAGGTGCCCTGCGCTGTGATTTCCGGACCGACTTTCGCTCGCGAAGTCGGTTTGGGCTTGCCGACTGCGATGACCATCGCTGCGAACGACGAATCGTTTGCGCGCGATCTGGCGGAAAGCATCTCCGGCGACAACTTTCGTGCCTATACCTCAACTGATATCACTGGCGTCGAAATCGGCGGTGCAGTGAAGAATGTGATTGCGATCGGAGCCGGTATTTCCGATGGGCTCGGTTTCGGTGCGAACACGCGCATCGCGCTGATCACGCGCGGTTTGGTAGAGATGACGCGTCTCGGCGTGGCGCTCGGCGCACGCAAAGAGACGTTCATGGGCCTCGCCGGTCTCGGCGATCTCGTTTTGACTTGCACGGACGATCAATCGCGCAATCGTCGCTGCGGTCTGGCCATCGCCGCGGGCGAAAGCGTCGTTCATGCCCAGGAGCGCATCGGCCAAGTCGTCGAAGGCGTCCTCGCCGCCAAAGCCGTTCGCGAAGTCGCCGCACGCGCCAACGTCGAGATGCCGATCTGCGAACAGGTCTACCGCGTCGTGCACGAAGGCGTTGCGCCGCAGGCAGCGGTGAAAGAACTGATGAGACGAGCGCTCAAGCCAGAAAACTAGGCTGAAGACTGAAGACTGAAGGTAGAAGCGCGCTGCGCTGCCGTTGCCTGTCGCTTGGCGCCGTCCTGCCCGAGCCCCATGCCCCGAGCCTCAAACCTGAAACAGTTGATAGCGAAAAGTCCGTAGGCTGCACCGAAAACGCATCGCGGAAGCGATGCTGTCATTCGCTATCAACTCCCTTCGAAGCTTTGCTGTCTCCACGCCTCGAACACGACCACCGCAGCAGCGTTCGAAAGATTGAGGCTGCGATTGCCGGGGCGCATGGGGATGCGCAAGCGGTGTTCGGTGGGACAGGCGTCCAGGATTTCTTGCGGTAGGCCGCGCGTTTCAGGACCGAAAACGAAGGCATCACCGGGTGCATAGCGCGGCGTGTCATAGCGCGTCGTGCCGCGCGTGGAGACCGCGAACCAGCGCGGCGGCTGCACGGACGCAAGACATGCATCGAGCGACGGCCAAGTACGCACGTCCGCCAATTCTGCGTAATCCATCCCCGACCGCCGCACGGACTTCTCGTCGAGGCTGAATCCGAGCGGCTCGATCAAATGCAACCGTGCGCCGGAATTGGCGCACATGCGGATGATGTTTCCGGTATTCGGCGGGATTTCGGGATGAAAAAGGATGACGTGGAACACGGAGGAGACGACAGGCTAGTGTGTGACTCGTGACTGGTGACTCGTAGGAAGCGCGCGTTCGCGTCCTTTCCCCTTTCCCTATTCCCTTTTCCCTCATTCCCGCCGCCATCGCAAGGCGGTTCCAGTAGACTAACGGCTATGCCACATCCGTCACTCAGCTTGGATTTCTGCGGGCTGAAGCTCGACTCCCCGATCGTGCTGCTGTCGGGCTGCGTCGGCTTCGGCGAGGAGTACACGCGCGTCGAAGGCTTTTCGAACCGCGACGTCGGTGCCATCGTGCTCAAGGGGACGACGCGCGAACCGCGTCTCGGCAATCCGCCGCATCGCGTATACGAAACGCCGATGGGGATGTTGAACGCCATCGGTTTGCAAAATCCGGGCGTCGATCACGTCGTCACGCAGATCTTGCCGACGTTGGATTTCACCGAAACTCGGTTCATTGCCAACGTCTGCGGATCGACGATCGAGGACTATGTCGAAGTGACGCGTCGCTTCGACGATTCGCCGATCGATGCGATCGAGATCAACATTTCCTGTCCGAACATCAAAGAAGGCGGCGTGCAGTTCGGTAACTATCCCGAGATGTCCGCTCGCGTCGTCGCGGCATGTCGCGCGGCAACGAAGAAGCCGCTGATTACGAAGCTATCGCCCAATCAAACCGACATTCGCGAGAATGCTCGCGCCTGCATCGAAGCAGGAACCGATGCGCTTTCGGTCATCAATACCTTGACCGGGATGGCGATCGACGTGAATACGCGCAAGCCCGTGCTAGGCAACATTCAAGGCGGCTTATCGGGACCTGCGATCAAGCCGATTGCCTTGCTCAAGGTGCATCAGGTGTACGAAGTTGCCCGCAAGCACAACATTCCGATCATCGGGCAAGGCGGCATTTGCTCGGCGAACGATGCGCTCGAGTTTCTGATTGCCGGCGCGACCGCGGTCGGCGTGGGCACGGCATTGTTCTACGATCCCTTGATCTGTCCGAAGATCAATGCCGGCATCGCCGAGTACTTGGCGAAACACGATTTGAAATCCGTGCGCGAGCTCGTCGGTACCTCGACCGCGCACGTCGCGACCGCTGCTGCCACGGCTTGCTGATTGTCGAGTCGCGCGGCAGCGACGCGGCTCCTCACTCGTCGTCCATCGCAAGCTCTTTGATCTTGCGCGTGAGCGTGTTGCGGCCCCAGCCAAGCAAGCGTGCCGCCTCCTGCCGTCCGCCTTCCGCTTTGCGTAGCGCTGCGCGAATCAGCGTGCGCTCGAATTCGGGCAGAGCATCGTCGAGGAGCGGGGTTTCGCCCGCAGCCAGCCGCTTTTCTGCCCAAGCAGAGAGCTGTCGCGTCCACTCGTCCTGAAGCTTCGCGGGTCCAGGCACGCCGCCGAGATCGGCTGGAATGTCCTCGGCTTGGATTTCGCGGCCGGGCGCAGTCACCGTCAAACGCCGGCACGCATTCACCAATTGACGCACGTTGCCCGGCCAATCGAAGTTCGTCAGGATCGCCATCGCTTCCGGCGTCAACGTTTTCGCTTCGACGCCGAGCTCGATCGCGGCCGCGCTGAGGTAATGCATCAGCAGCTCTGGAATGTCCTCACGCCGCTGGCGCAAAGGCGGCACTTCGATGCGAATGACGTTCAATCGATGCAGCAAATCCTCGCGGAACAAGCCCTGCTGCACGCGCGCTTCGAGATCCTGGTGCGTCGCTGCGATCACGCGCACGTCCACGCGCACCGGCACTTGTCCGCCGACACGATAGAACTCGCCTTCCGCAAGCACGCGTAGCAAGCGTGTCTGCAACGCCGGCGACATATCGCCGATTTCGTCCAGGAACAGCGTACCGCCGTCGGCCTGTTCGAATCGGCCGCGCCGCAATTGATCTGCGCCGGTAAAGGCGCCCTTCTCGTGACCGAACAGCTCCGACTCGAGCAGGTCCGCCGTGAACGCCGAGGTATTGAGCGCGATGAATGCCTTGTTAGCGCGCGGACTGTGCCGGTGCAACGCACGTGCAACGAGTTCCTTGCCCGTGCCGGATTCGCCGGTAATCAACACGGTCATGCTGGACCGCGAAAGCCGTCCGATGGCGCGAAACACTTCCTGCATTGCCGGCGCCTGTCCGAGCATCTCCGGAATGCGTCGCGCCTCGGTGGTGATTTCGTCGCCTCGCGTCTTCTGCTGCGCCGCTCGGCGAACCAAATCGACCGCTTGATCGATGTCGAACGGCTTCGGCAGATACTCGAATGCACCGCCTTGATAGGCAGCCACGGCGCTGTCGAGATCCGAGTGCGCCGTCATCACGATCACGGGTAGCTCGGGTTGCCGATCGCGAATCTCGGTCAAGAGCTCGAGTCCGCTGCGTCCAGGCATACGAATGTCGGTGATCAACACGTCGGGCCGTTCGCGGCGCAGAGCGGCAATTGCGCTGTCTGCATGATCGAAGGCAGTCGGCGCCATTCCGCCTTGACGCAGCGCGCGCTCCAGCACCCAGCGGATGGAAGCATCGTCGTCGACGAGCCAGACATTGAGAGGCTTAGCTGACATTTGCGGCATTGAAAGGCAACAAGATGGTGAAAATCGTTCGGCCGGGCCGGCTCTCGAATTCGATGAGACCGTCGTGACGGCTGACCAGATCCTGCGCAACGGCTAAACCGAGGCCGGTGCCGTCGGAGCGGCCGGTCACGAGCGGATAAAACAATGTGTCGCGCAAGTGCTCGGGCACGCCCGGTCCGTTGTCTTCGAACTGAACGCTCGCGACGACTCGATGCCGCTGCGCACCGATATTGACGTTCGTCAGCGCTCTTGTTCGCAGAATGATCTTGCCGCGCTCCGTGCCCGGCAGTTGCGCAAGTGCTTGCAACGCATTGCGACCGAGATTCAGCATCGCTTGGATGATCTGATTTCGATCGAGATTGAGCGGCGGCAGGCTCGGATCGTAATCGCGCTCGATCGTCACGCTCGATTGCGAATCGGCGGCGAGCAGACGCCCGACGTGCTCCAAGAGCTCGTGAATGTTGACGGGCTCCTTGCGGGAGTTGACCGGACCGAGCAATGAATCGACGAGCGCGACGAGTCGGTCGGCTTCGCTGATGATCACCGACGTGTACTCGCGCATCTCGGCGTCGCTCAGCTGACGCGCCAGGAGCTGTGCAGCACCGCGCAAGCCGCCGAGCGGGTTTTTGATCTCGTGGGCGAGCTGACGAATCATCGCGCGGCTGCCGCCGATCTGCGTCAACAACGCCGCTTCGCGCGTGATGCGTTGATGCTGCGTCGTATCGTTGATCTCGATCAGCACGGCGGACGGCACGCTCGGATCGTCGAACGGCGCAACCGTGCAATCGACGACGAGCTCGCTCTCGGCGGCAAGCGGCCGGATCGTGAGCTCGCGGCGCGAAAATGGCCGCCAACGTTCGACCGCAAGCTCGATCAGGCCATTGACGTCGCTCGCATCGACGAGCAGCTCGGCAAGCCGACGGCCGCAAGCCTGATTGCGACTGATGCCGAAGAGGGACTCTGCCGCGACATTCAAGTGAAGGACGCGCGTCTCGCGATCGACGATCAGGACGCTCGTGCTCAGGCTATCGAGGATTCGGCTGGCGTCCGTCATCGCATCCAACTGCAACCGGTCTAGCTGCGCAGCCATGCGTCAACTCGCAGCGCTCGAAACGCTCGCCCGAATTTCGAGCGAGAGATGGAAGAGATGGTGCCGGCCGCGTCCGAAACGGCCGCTTAGCGCTTGACGGGGAGGTTCGTGCGCGGATCGATCTGCGGACGTTGACCGTTCAACGCCTGATAGCTCGGCTGCTCGGTCGGAAGCTTGTTTGCCGATTGTCGGCGCGACGGCGGCGGTTGACGCAATGCCGGACCGACGGGCGGTTGAGCGATCGAATGCTGGCGTACGACGAAACGGATGGGTTGAGTCTCGGCAATCCGCCTGCGGGTTGCATCGTCCTGGATGACCGCGATCAGCGAGTGTTCCCCGCGGGGAACTTCTTGCAAGACGTACTCGCGACCTGTCGGCGGAAAGTCCTCGACAAGTCGACCGTTGAGATACAGATAAACCGAGTGGCCGGGCCTCAATCCGGGTTCGTAGCCCAGCACCACTTCGACGACTCCGCCGGTATTGATCAGGACCTCCTGATCGCCAGGCTTCAGGATCTCGAAATTTCGATACTCGAAGGCATCGTCGCGCCGTTGCGAGGGAGCGGGGCGCGAGGAAGGAGCAACTGGCACCGGATCGGCGCGCGAGCTGCTCGTGATCTCGATGCGCTCTGCACCCGGAACGGGGCGATCCGAATAGTGAGTGACGCCCCTTTCGTCCACCCATTTCCATACGGTCTGGGTTGCGAACGCCGGGGTGGCAAGCAACACCAGGAGCATCAGTGCCGTACGCATGAGGGCAGAGCATATCCACTTCGTCTCGGCCTTACAAAACAGCGACGGCGCTTTGTGAACGCCGTCACTTGACTTACGGGCGAGGAAAGGAGCGCCAGCCGGAGGAGCTGGCGCTCGCCTTGCTCACACGCTGTAGTACAACTCGAACTCCAGCGGGTGCGTCGCCATACGCACCTTCGTG
The DNA here is from genome assembly GCA_937902995.1 of uncultured Sinobacteraceae bacterium. Lineage (GTDB taxonomy): Bacteria > Pseudomonadota > Gammaproteobacteria > Steroidobacterales > Steroidobacteraceae > Steroidobacter. The sequence continues at coordinate 7,993 of CALEKY010000118.1, read as the reverse complement.
ACCTCCTGCATCTTGAGCGCGATGTAGGCATCGATCGCATCGTCCGTGAACACGCCGCCTGCCTTGAGGAAGGCGCGATCCTTGTCGAGCGACTCGAGCGCCTGCTCGAGCGAGTAGCACACCTCCGGAATGTTCTTCGCTTCTTCCGGCGGCAGATCGTAGAGATCCTTGTCGGCCGCTTCGCCCGGATGGATCTTGTTCTGGATGCCATCGAGGCCCGCCATCAGCATTGCAGCGAATGCGAGATACGGGTTGGCGGTCGAGTCCGGGAAGCGCACTTCGATGCGGCGTGCCTTCGGGTTCGACACCCAAGGAATACGAATGGAAGCCGAACGATTGCGCGCCGAGTACGCGAGCATCACTGGCGCTTCGAAGCCCGGCACGAGACGCTTGTAGCTGTTCGTGCTCGCGTTCGTGAATGCATTGAGCGCCTTGGCGTGCTTGATGATGCCGCCGATGTAGTAGAGCGCGAAATCCGAAAGACCGGCGTACTTGTCTCCTGCGAAAAGCGGCTTGCCTTCTTTCGAGATCGACTGGTGAACGTGCATGCCGTTACCGTTGTCGCCGACGATCGGCTTCGGCATGAACGTCGCAGTCTTGCCGTAGGCGTTCGCGACGTTGTGGACGGCGTACTTCAGGAGCTGCACTTCATCGGCCTTGCGAACCAGCGTGTTTGCAGCAACGCCGATTTCGCACTGACCGGCCGTCGCCACCTCGTGGTGGTGCACTTCGACCTTCAGGCCCAGCTCCTCGAGCGCCAAGCACATCGCCGAGCGCACATCCTGGAACGAGTCGACGGGGGGCACGGGGAAGTAGCCGCCTTTCACGCCCGGACGATGCGCCCGGTTGCCGCCTTCGTACTGTTTGCCCGAGCTCCATGCAGCCTCGGCGGAGTTGATCTCGAAGAAGGAGCCCTGCATGGACGTGCCGAATCGCACGTCGTCGAAAATGAAGAACTCGTTCTCGGGACCGAAGAGCGCCTTGTCGCCGATGCCGGTCGACTTCAGATAAGCCTCGGCGCGCTTTGCGATCGATCGCGGATCGCGTTCGTATCCCTGCATCGTCGAAGGTTCGAGGACGTCGCAACGGAGAATGAGCGTCGTCTCTTCGAAGAACGGATCGATCACGGCGGAGTCCGGGTCCGGCATCAGGACCATGTCCGACTCGTTGATGCCCTTCCATCCAGCGATGGAGGACCCGTCGAACATCTTGCCGTCCTCGAAGAACGATTGGTCGATCGTGTGGGCAGGCACGCTGACGTGCTGCTCCTTGCCGCGAGTGTCCGTGAAGCGCAAGTCCACGAACTTGACTTCCTTCTCCTTCAAGATGCTGAGAACTTCAGCGGGGGTCGTCATGAGGTCTCCTCCGGTAGGCGGCGAGATATCTGTGACCTCTGGCCGCTCGCCGCTACGAGCCGGAGGCTTGATTCGTCTGGCCCACCGGGGTTGCAGAAACCATGCCAGCGCACCGTGTTGGCGCAATTCCTTGGTTTCTGCGGAGAATGTGCACAGCCGCCGGTCTCGTACGCACCGACATAGTGCACCAATCGGGCGCATTGCACCAGAAATGTGCACTCTGCTGGCACGGGCGGCTTCGACGGTCAGCGAATCGAGCGCTAAAGAGATACGGACGGCAGGCTATACTCGCGCGCTTTTCGCGGTTCCAGCGCCGCAAATGTCGGGAGATCGAGGCGGATGCCGTCCACCCAGCCGAATCAGCCACCGGCCACGTTTCAGGATCTGATCTTTGCCCTGCAAGCCTATTGGTCCCGCCAGGGCTGCGTGATCTTGCAGCCGTACGACATGGAAATGGGCGCCGGCACGTTTCATACCGCCACGCTGTTGCGGGCCGTAGGACCCGAGCCGTGGAACGCCGCCTATGTGCAGCCATCACGGCGGCCCACTGATGGCCGCTACGGCGACAACCCTTTCCGGCTTCAACACTATTACCAGTTCCAAGTCGTACTGAAGCCCTCGCCGCCGGACATCATCGATCAGTATCTCGGCTCGCTGGCCGCTTTGGGCTTCGATCCGCTGGTGCACGACATTCGCTTCGTCGAGGACAACTGGGAGTCGCCCACCTTGGGTGCCTGGGGGCTCGGCTGGGAAGTGTGGTTGAACGGCATGGAGGTCACGCAGTTCACCTACTTCCAACAAGTCGGCGGTCTCGATTGCCGCCCGGTGATGGGCGAGATCACGTACGGACTCGAGCGTCTGGCGATGTACCTGCAAGGCGTCGAGAGCATCTACGACATCGTGTGGGCGAAGACGCCTGCCGGCACGGTCACGTACGGCGACGTCTATCACCAGAACGAAGTCGAGCAATCCAAGTACAACTTCGAGCTCGCAGATACCGCGCTGCTGTTCCGCCATTTCGACGAGCACGAAGCGTGCTGCGTGAGCTTGCTGGAGCAAGGCCTCGCATTGCCTGCCTATGAGCAAATGCTGAAAACCTCACACACCTTCAATCTGCTGGACGCTCGCAAAGCCATCTCGGTGACGGAGCGGCAGGCCTACATCTTGCGCGTGCGTAAGCTCGCGCGCGGTGTCGCAGAGACGTATTACAAGACGCGCGAAGCGCTTGGCTTCCCGATGTTGCGCGCTCAGGAGGCCCAATGAGCGCACGCGATTTTCTCGTCGAGATCGGCACTGAGGAGCTGCCGCCGAAGACGCTGTTCACGATGGCAGCCGCGTTCTGCCAGGGCATCGAGCGCCGTCTAAAAGAAGCGAATTTGAGCCACGGTAGGGCAGAGTGGTTTGCAACGCCGCGCCGTCTGGCCGTGCGGGTCGAATCGTTGGCCGCACAACAGCCCGATCAAGAGATCCGGCGGCTGGGACCGCAGGTTTCGCAGGCCTTCGATGCTTCGGGCGCCCCGACCAAAGCCGCGCTCGGATTTGCTGCATCGTGCGGCGTGCCTTTCGAAGCGCTACAGCGGGCGCAAGGTCCGAAAGGCGAAGTGCTGCAATTCGTCGGCACGAAGCGTGGCGAAGCGACGGGCACGTTGTTGCCTGGAATCATCACAGCCGCGCTTGCCGAGCTGCCGATTGCACGCCGCATGCGGTGGGGCACTGGCGAACAGGAATTCGTGCGGCCGGTGCATTGGGTCGTGATCCTGTTCGGCGAAGACGTCGTCGACGCAGAGCTGTTCGGTATTCGAGCCGGACGACATACGGTCGGTCATCGCTTCCATGCACCGGGCCCGCATGCGTTGCCGAACCCGGCCGCGTATCTCGATGTCCTGCGCACGCAGGGACACGTGATCGCCTCTCAGAATGAACGGCGAGCGCTGATCGAATCGGGGGCGAAGGAGTTGGCGAAATCGCTCGGCGGCGAAGCCGTGCTTTCAGAAGCACTGTTGGAGGAAGTGACGGCGCTCGTGGAATGGCCGGTGCCGATTGCCGGCCGCTTCGACGTTCGCTTCTTGGAACTGCCGCCAGAAGTACCGATCGCGACGATGCAGGACCATCAGCGGTACTTCCCCGTTCGCGACAGCAACGGTCGGTTGATGAACTACTTCATCACGATCGCCAATATTGCGAGTTCGAATCCGGAAAAGGTGCGCGACGGCAACGAGCGCGTCATTCGTCCACGGCTTGCAGACGCAGCGTTCTTCTGGGAGACCGACCGCAAGCAACGGCTCGCCGATCGGCGCGAGTCGCTGAAAGACGTGACGTTCCAAGCCAAGCTCGGTTCGCTGTTCGACAAATCGCAGCGCATCGCCGCGATTGCAGATTCGATCGGACGCACTGTGGGTGCAGATGCCGAGCACGTCGAGCGTGCGGCCGCGCTCTGCAAGTGCGATCTGTTGACGTCGATGGTCGGCGAGTTTCCCGAGCTGCAAGGGCTGATGGGGAAGTACTACGCGCAACACGATGGCGAGCCCGAAGCGGTCGCCGTTGCGATCGAAGAACAATATCTGCCGCGGTTTGCCGGCGACCGGCTTCCCGAAACGCCTGTAGGCATCGCCATCTCGATGGCCGACAAGCTCGACACGCTCGCCGGGATTTTCGCGATCGGGCAGAAACCCACGGGCACACGCGATCCGTTCGGACTGCGTCGAGCCGCGCTCGGCGTCTTGCGCATGCTCCTCGAGCGCTCGATCGAGCTGGATCTCAAGCAGCTCGTGAAGCAGGCCGTTGAACTACAGCCCGTTGCAAGCTCCGATACCGTTGTCGAGGACCTTTGGAGCTACGTGCTCGAGCGGTTGCGCAGCGCTTACCTGGAAGAACAGCCGCGTCGTTTCACGACCGAGATGTTCGACGCCGTGACGGCAGGCCAGACGAGCTCGCCGGTCGACATCGAACGACGCTTGCTCGCGCTCAAGGAATTCTCGAACCTGCCCGAGGCAGAGAGCCTGGCAGCTGCGAACAAACGCATTGCGAACATCCTGCGGAAGAGTGCGGCGCCTCGCGGGTCTGAAGTTGTCGAGACTCAGCTTGTCGAGGACGCCGAGCGACAGCTTTTCGAGCGGCTGGTGGCTGCTGAGCGTGTTGTGCGACCGGCGCTCTCGAAACGCGACTACGCGAGTGCGCTCAAGGAACTGGCACGTCTCAAAGAGCCAGTGGATCGATTCTTCGATTCCGTCATGGTCATGACGGACGACGAAAAGCTTCGCAACAATCGGCTCGGCTTGCTCGCGCGGCTGCGCTCGCTGTTCCTCGAAATTGCCGATCTATCGCGGCTGCCTGGATAAGGGCGCCAAGCGAGGGCGGCCGCGTCACAATAAACCGTCGCTGCGGATCCATCGAGGAGTGGACACCGGTGCGCTTCGTACGCTCGCTGCTCTACACCACATGGCTGTTTCTCGGCACCGCCGTGTATGCCGTCGTCGTGCTCTTGCTTTTCTGGGTGCCGACGCGCGTGCTCTATGCGATTGCCGATCATTGGGCACGCGGACAACTGTGGATGCTCAAGACGCTGTGCGGACTGACGTACCGGGTCGAGGGTTTGGAGAACATCCCGCCCGGCGCGCACGTGTCGATGTGGAAGCACTCCTCGGCCTGGGAGACGATCGCACAAGCGGCGATCTTTCCGCCGCAAGCCTGGGTCCTGAAGCGTGAGCTGACCTGGATTCCGATCGTCGGCTGGGCGATCTGGCTGCTCAAACCCATCGCCATCAATCGCAAAGCGGGCGCGGTCGCCGTCAACCAGGTCGTCGAGCAAGGCACGAAGCGGCTCGCCGAAGGCTATTGGGTCCTGATCTTTCCCGAAGGTACGCGCGTCGCTGTGGGTAAGACACGCAAGTACGGCGTTAGCGGTGCACTGTTGGCGTCGAAGGCCGGCTGCAAGATCGTCCCCGTCGCCCACAATGCCGGCAAGTTCTGGCCGCGCCGCGGGTGGCTGAAACGGCCCGGGGAAATTCGGGTCGTAATCGGCCCCCCGATCGAAGCTGCCGGGCGCGATCCACGCGAGCTGAACGAGGAGGTTCGGCAATGGATCGAGGGCACGCTCAAGGAGCTGGATAGAGCGTCCGAGCCACCGGTTTCCCAGACGCTGAACGAGCCGGTCGCTGTAAAAGAAACCTGATCGATCTGCCGCTATAGAAGGCGAACGATCAGGCTTCTGATTTAGAAAAATTAAATATCGAGATTAGCGACCGACAGCGCATTCTTCTCGATGAACTCGCGCCGCGGCTCCACTTGGTCGCCCATGAGCGTGGCGAAGATATCGTTCGCAGCCTGAGCGTCCTCGATACGCACCTGAATGAGGCGGCGGGTCGCCGGGTTGATCGTGGTCTCCCAGAGCTGCTCCGGATTCATTTCGCCCAGTCCCTTGTAGCGCTGAATGACTTGGCCCTTCTTCGCCTGCTCGAGCAGCCATTCGATGGCTTGTTTGAAACTGCTCACCGGATGGCGTTGTTCGCCCTTCATGACGTAAGCGCCAGGCTGCAATAGGCCTGCGAGAGCCTTGCCGAGCTCGGCGATGCGCCGGTACTCGGCCGACTCGAAGAACTCACGATGAATGTGCTTCTCGGTGGTCGAGCCATGCTCGGTCCTGGCGACGTACAGCTTCGGCGCTCCGCCGTCTGAACTCGCCATAATCCGCACGCGATAGCGCCGTGACGCATCGTCCTGCGCATTGAGCTGCGACTCGAGGGTCGTACCCCACTCAACCAGCCAGTCGACGCGATCATGATCGGCCAACGTGACTTCGGGCATGTAGAGAAGTTGCTCTAGCACGCGCTGGTCGTAGCGCCGCGACGATCGCTTGATGATCGAAGCAACGTCCATCCACTTGCGAGCCAAGCCGTCGAGCGCCTCGCCAGTAAGCGGAGGCTTCGCCGGATCCGCGTACAGCTCTGCGCCTTCCAACGCTTGCGTCAACAAGATCGCGTTGAGCTCGGCGTCATCCTTCACGTAGTGCTCTTGCTTGCCCTTCTTGATCTTGTAGAGCGGCGGCTGAGCGATGTAGATGTGGCCGCGCTCGATGAGCTGCGGCATCTGCCGGTAGAAGAACGTCAGCAGCAATGTGCGGATGTGCGAGCCGTCCACATCAGCGTCGGTCATGACGATGATGCGGTGATAACGCAGCTTCGAGATATCGAAATCATCCGCGCCGATACCGCAACCGAGTGCTGTGATGAGCGTGCCGACCTCGGCCGAGCTCAGCATCTTGTCGAAGCGCGCCTTCTCGACGTTCAAGATCTTGCCCTTGAGCGGCAGGATCGCCTGCGTACGGCGGTCCCTGCCCTGCTTCGCCGAGCCACCGGCCGAGTCGCCCTCGACCAAGAACATTTCCGAAAGCGCCGGATCGCGCTCCTGACAGTCGGCGAGCTTTCCGGGCAGCCCTGCGAGATCCAGCGCGCCCTTTCGCCGCGTCATCTCGCGCGCCTTACGGGCGGCCTCGCGTGCCCTTGCGGCTTCGAGGATTTTGCCGGCGATCGCCTTGGCTTGTTGAGGATGCTCGAGCAAGAACTCCTCGAGCTTCTCACCCACGGCAGACTCGACGATGCCCTTGATCTCCGATGAGACCAGCTTGTCCTTCGTTTGGGACGAGAACTTCGGGTCGTGCATCTTCACCGAGAGAACCGCGGTGAGGCCCTCGCGCGCGTCGTCGCCGGTGGTCGCAACCTTGTCCTTCGCCGGGATTTCGCGCTCGATGTAGTTGTTGAGCGTGCGCGTCAGCGCGCTGCGGAAGCCGGCCAAGTGCGTACCGCCATCCTTCTGGGGGATGTTGTTGGTGTAGCAGTACATGTTCTCTTGGTACGAGTCGTTCCATTGCAGGCCGAGCTCGACCGTCGTCGCGCCTTGCTGCGTGCGAAACCAGATGATGGTGTCGTGGATCGGCGTGTGATTGCGGTTCAGGTACCGCACGAACTCGCGGATACCGCCCTCGTACTGGAACACCTCGTGCTTCTCGTCCCGCTCATCCGTCAACTCGATCCGGACCCCAGAGTTCAGGAACGACAGCTCGCGAAGTCGCTTCGCCAAGATGTCGTAGTTGAACTCAATGTTCGAGAAGATCTTGGCACTCGGCTTGAAGCGGATGATGGTGCCGCGCCGATCGGTCGTACCGATCACGGCGAGGGGCGCCTGTGGCTCGCCCATCCGGTATTCCTGCTGGTAGAGCTTGCCGTCGCGGTGAATCGTCAGCAGCAGGTACTCGGACAGGGCGTTCACGACCGAAACGCCGACACCGTGCAGGCCGCCTGAGACCTTGTAAGAGGAGTCGTCGAACTTTCCGCCCGCGTGCAGCACCGTCATGATGACCTCGGCCGCGGATCGACCCTCCTCCGGATGGATATCCACAGGAATTCCACGGCCATCATCGGCCACGGTGACCGACTGGTCGGCGTGAACTGTGACGCTGACTTTGGTGCAGTAACCGGCCAAGGCCTCGTCGATCGAGTTGTCCACCACCTCGAAAACCATATGGTGCAAACCCGTACCGTCGTCGGTGTCTCCGATGTACATTCCGGGCCGTTTCCGAACGGCATCGAGACCCTTCAAGACCTTGATTTTGCTCGAGTCGTAAACGTCGGAATCTGTCATAA
>CALEKY010000117.1 GCA_937902995.1 uncultured Sinobacteraceae bacterium | reverse complement strand
ATGTCACCGCCAATGGCCAGCGGCTGCTGGTGACGCATGGTGATCTATTCGACGCAGTCATGCAGCACGCGAGCTGGCTTGCGCACATCGGCAGCTCGCTCTACGAGCTGCTGCTGAATCTCAACCGCTGGATGAACGCCGTGCGCCTGCGCCTCGGGCTGCCGTACTGGTCGATGTCCCAGTACGTGAAGCATCAGGTCAAGAACGCGGTCACCTTCATCTCGCATTTCGAGCATGCGATGGCCGCGGAGGCGCGCCGCCGCGGTTGCGACGGCGTGGTCTGTGGGCACATCCACAAGGCGGAGATACGTCGGATCGACGGCGTTCTCTACTGCAACGATGGCGACTGGGTCGAGAGCATGACCGCGCTCGTCGAAACGTTCGAAGGAGAGCTCGAGATCATTCACTGGCGTACGAGGCAGGCGCAACCGCTCAATCTGGGGCGCATCGACCCGGTGCAGGACGCCGCTGCCTGAACAACGAGGTCGGACAATCCAGCATGAAGATCATGATCGTTACCGATGCCTGGGAGCCTCAGGTCAACGGCGTCGTGCGCACGATGAAGAATACGCGTGCGGAGCTCGAGGCGATGGGTCATCAAGTGGAATATCTGACGCCGCTCGAGTTCAGAACCGTGCCGTGTCCTACGTATCCGGATATTCGACTCTCGCTGAGGCCGGGCCGCCGTGTTGCCGAGCGACTCGATCGCTTCGATCCGGACGCGCTGCACCTGTCGACCGAGGGGCCGCTTGGGCTCGCGGCTCGAAGCTGGGCCTTGAAGCGAGGTCAGCCCTTCACGACTGCGTATCACACGCGCTTTCCAGAGTACGTGCATGCGCGAACCCGGATTCCGCTGGCATGGACCTATGCCTATCTCCGGTGGTTTCACGGGCCATCGAAGGCGATTCTGGCCCCGACCCAGGTCGTGAAGCAGGATCTCGAGAGATGGGGCTTTGCGAACGTGCGGGTGTGGTCACGAGGCGTCGATCACCAGATCTTTCATCCCCGCAAGGTCAATCGGCTGCAAACGACGCCACCGATATTTCTCTACGTCGGTCGCGTCGCCGTCGAGAAGAACATCGAAGCGTTCCTCGAGTTGGACTTGCCTGGATCGAAGTGGGTGGTCGGCGCGGGCCCCGCGCTCGAAGGCTTGCGGCGGCGCTTTCCCGACGTGAACTATCTTGGTGTGCTCAGCCAGCAGGAGCTGGCGGAGGTCTATGCTTCGGCCGATGTGTTCGTATTCCCGAGCAAGACGGATACCTTCGGCCTGGTATTGCTCGAGGCGTTGGCGTGTGGTCTACCTGTCGCCGCTTATCCCGTCACCGGGCCTCTGGATGTGATTGGCGACTCCAAGGCCGGCGCATTGCATGAGGACTTGCGCACGGCTTGCCTGAATGCGCTCGAGTTGAAGCGTGAGCACGCCGTCGCGCATGCGCAGCGCTTTTCCTGGCGCTCGGCCAGCGAGCAGTTCGTCGGCTACCTGCATCCGCGCGCGGCCATCGATACGCAGCTCTGTCGAATCGCTTCGCAGTGAAAGCTGCGTCTATTCTTCGCGACCCTGAAGGTCGACTTCTGATCACATCGAGAGTGGCAACGAAATGAGCCGCGAAATTCAGCATCGATCCATCAGTCGCCGCCGGCTACTCGTGAGCAGTCTTGCCGCGGCGGGCGTGAGTGTGTGCGTGCCCGTATTGTCGTGGGCATCGCTGCCGAAGGCGGCGAAGCAGGGTGCGCGACTGACGGATCTGGGTCCGCTCGGTCCGCCGGACGCGAATGGTTTGCGGCTGCCTCCAGGCTTCAAGTCACGCATCGTCGCGCGCTCCGGCCGGCGGCCGGTGGCGCATCGCAGTTTCGTCTGGCACGGCGCGCCGGACGGCGGTGCCACGTTTGCGAACAAGGATGGCGGTTGGATTTACGTGTCGAACGCCGAGCTCAGCCAGAACAAAGGCGGTGCGAGTGCGCTGCGGTTCGATGCGAACGGCGATCTCGTGGACGCCTATCCGATTCTTGGGAACACGAACGTGAATTGCGCAGGCGGTCCGACGCCATGGGGCACGTGGCTGTCGTGCGAAGAACATCCGAACGGTCTTGTGTGGGAATGCGATCCGCTTGGTCGAGCGCCGGCTCTGCCGTGGCCGGCCCTCGGTGCATTCACGCATGAGGCCGTTGCGATCGATCCGACGACGATGCAGGCGTATCTCACGGAGGATCTCCCGGACGGACGCTGGTATCGCTTCACTGCCCATCGCCGAGATCCTCGAACTGGCGTGCCCGATCTCTCGAGCGGCGTGCTCGAAGCCGCCGAATGGGACGGCAAATCCGGAGGCCGCGTCCAATGGCATCGCATTGAGGATGCAAGCGGCAAATCAGTGCCGACGCGGCTGCAAGCTCCACGGACGACGGCGTTTCGAGGCGGAGAAGGTTGCTGGTACGCGCACGGCACCGTGTACTTCACGACGAAACACGACAATCGCGTCTGGGCATTCGACATCGCGACCCAGAGCCTTCGAATCCTCTACGACGCCGCGCTGGCCGCCGATCCCGTGCTCGTCGGCGTGGACAACGTCACCACGTCGGCGGGCGGCGATGTGCTCGTCGCCGAAGATGGCGGGGACATGCAGATCGTTGCGGTCTCGGCCGAGCGTGTCGCGCCGATCGTGCAGGTCGAAGGACATCGCGACTCCGAAGTGACGGGGCCCGCTTTCGACCCGTCCGGTACGCGGTTGTATTTCAGCTCCCAACGTGGACCGACCGGCGCTTCGGTCGATGGCGTGACCTACGAAGTGTCAGGACCATTCTCCTAGCGTGACCACAACAATCCGCGAGTGAGTGTCATGCGATTGTCATTGTCGTGAGACTCAGCTGTCACACGACGACCTCATATTGCCGCCCCAGTAAAGCAGTCCTACATGGGGATCGGTATGTCGAAGTATGTCCGCGGCGTGAACTGGCTGGTTGCGACGGCGGTTGCATCGGCGCTATCGCAGGGTACGGCGGTGGCCCAGGAGTTCCCGCGTGACCCGGATTCGTTGGATGAAGTGCAGGAAGTGGTCGTGTACGCCACGCGCTATCGCGACCGCACCGCCGATACGGCACCCGTGCTGAGCTATGACCTCGAGTACTTTCAGAAATTCGAGCCGAACACCGTCGGCGACATGCTGAAGCGCGTGCCCGGCGTCGGCTTCGTCGGTTCGGACATCATGGAATACGACGGGCCACAGCTACGCGGCCTGGGCGGCGGCTACACGCAAGTGCTCATCAACGGCAAGAAGGTGCCGGGCGCCGGCGACGACCGCTCGTTCTGGGTGGATCGAATTCCTGCAGAAATGGTCGAGCGTGTCGAGCTCCTGCGCAGCAGCAGCGCCAATCGCAGCGGCGATGCGGTCGCCGGCGCCATCAACATCATCCTGCGCGATTCGTACGCGTTTGACGGCACCTATGTTCGCGGCGGTCTGAACCACTGGTACGACGGCGAAGCGAATCCGACGTTCGGCGCAGTGACGAGCGGCGATTTCGCTGGTGGCCGCATTCTCGCGGGCGTCAATGTACAGGACCGCTATCGCGCCAAGGAGAAGCGTTCCGATCGCTTCGCCGATTCGTCGAAGGACGAGCTGGTCAGCTGGGAAGACCAGACCGAAGTCAAAGACGGCCGCGACTATTCAGCGAACCTCTCGTACATCGTGGGCATCGGCAAAACCGGCCGCCTCACGCTCGACGGCTTCTTCGTCAAGACCGATCGCGACGTGACCGAGGTGTCGTTCGAGGAAGAGCGGGACGATGACGAAACGATCGACTCGCGCGTACCGGGCCTGAACCCGATCAACCAGAAGAACTGGGGATTCGGCGCCGAGTACATGTTCGACATCGCAGGCGGGACGACGCGAATCAGCCTCGATCACGCGCGTTTCGAGGACGACAGCGCCACGACCGAAGAGACGCACTCCTACATCGGCGACGCGAACCGTTGGGATCAGCTCTGGAGTATCGACGGCGCCGAATGGGATAGCTCCGAGGCCGAGGCCCAGGCCGTCGATGCGAAAGATGCCGAGACCGGCTTCAAGCTTGCACACAAGCGCTCGCTCGGCAGTTCGGTTCAGGTGGAGCTCGGCGTCGACTATCGCCGGAAGAAGCGCGACATCACGTACACGACGCTGGAGTGGGAAGCGGAACGCGAAGGTGATCCGGTCGTGTACGAGCCGGACAGCGTGATCACCAGCGTGATCGAGGAACGGCGCCTCGACCCGTACACGCAGTTCTCCGGCGATGTTGGCAAGCTGAGCTGGGAGCTCGGCCTGCGTTACGAGACGACCGATTCGGACATTCGCTACGTCGAAGACGGCAACGTCGAAGGCGCGGACGGCACGGAGGACGACAAGCTGCTGCCGTCGCTCCATCTCAAGTGGGAGCTGACCGAGTCCGATCGCATCAGCTTCTCGCTCGCGCGCAGCGTCAAGCGCCCGAATTTCAACGAGATGATCCCGGCGCTGCTGGACGGCGAATACGGCGACAACGACTACATCGGCAATCCACGGCTCGAAATGGAAACCGCCGACGGCGCGGACCTCGGCTATGAGCGCAGGCTCGGTCGACACGGCATCGTCGGCGTCAATCTCTTCTACCGCAAGATCAAGAATCTGATCGAGCTGACGAACACGGGGATCGCCGGCCAGGACGCGCTCGCGAGCATCGGCGAGGATGAACTGAACGACGAAGATTTCGCCGATGACTTCATGGACGATTATCTGGACGAACATCCGGGCGCCTCCAAGCGGGAGGCGCAGGCCGCTGCCGACGCGGCGTTGCGGTCCGCGGTCGCTGCGTCCGGCGGCGAGTTCGAACCGGACAGCTGGCTGTTCACCTCGCAAAACGTCGGTACGGGCAAGTTGTATGGCGTAGAGCTCGATCTTTCGACGCCGCTGACCGTCGTGGGATTGCCGAACACCGGCGTATTCCTCAACTATTCCTGGTTGAAATCGAAAGTGACGGATTTCCTGGGTGAGCGCCGCTTCAACGACCAGGCCAAGAGCGTCTACAACATCGGCTTCATCCAGGACTTGCCGCTCCTGGGCATGTCGTTCGGTGCGACGTACCGCAAGCAGGGCGATGCGTTCAGCCGCGTGCTCGCGGAGGAAGTGGCGGTCAAGTACGGCGACGAGCTGGATCTGTTCGTCGAAAAGCGCTTCGGCAACAACTTCTCCCTACGCCTCTCCGCCAACAACTTGCTGGATGCCTCGAAGGACGAGATCTACCACAAGTTCGACAACCTGGATGACCAGATCGATCGCGACTACGACGAGTACGAATTGGAAACGGAGCACGCGGGTCCTGCGTACCAGATCGTTGCGCGCTGGGCATTTTGATCCCAGCTCGTGGTCTCTCGAGCTGACGGGTAGCTGGCGCGGGCCGGCTGCTTCCAATAAGCATGACGTCGACAATGAATACGAAACTGAATCGCCTGATCGCACTGCTCGCCGTAGTGCTGCTATACGGCTGCGGCAAGGCGGCGGTGTCGAGTGCCGCCAAGCCCAAGACATCGACGACGGCTCGCGTCGCGGTGGATCGGGATCTGCCTGTGCCCGCGCAAGGCACACCCTTTGGTGCCGTGCTCTGGTTGCATCCCGCTGACGCGGCTGAAAGTCTCGTCGTGGCTGCATCGGGCAACGCGGGCGTGACGCTCGCCACTTTGGATGGGGAGCAGCGCGGCAGTTTCCCGGGCATCGTGGCCGATGCGATCGCGCTGTCGTACGGTTTCGAAACCGGCGCGGGTCAAGCCGCGATCATCGTGGTTCATGATCGCGGCGCGGCCGCGCTGCGCGCGTTCGCAATTGACGAGGCAACATTGGCATTGCGTCAGCTGACTGCCGCGCCGCTGCGACTGCAGACGGAGTTGACGGGACTGTGTCTCTATCGCAGTCCGACGACCGGCAAATCCTATGCGTTCGTGGCCACGGATCCTGGTCAGCTACAGCAATGGGAACTGTCGGCGCGTGAGGGCTCGGTACAAGGCCGCCTCGTGCGCAACATCGCGGTCGGTGCCGGCATCGGCCATTGCGTCGCGGATGACGCACAACGGGTGGTGTACGTCGCCGATGAGAATGTCGGCATCTGGCGTATTGCCGCCGAGCCCGAGTCCGACCTTGCAGACCGCGAATTGCTGGAGCTCACCGCGCCGCGCGGACATCTCGGCGAAGAAGTGAAGGGCCTCGCGTTGCGCCGCGGCGCAACGACGACGCACTTGCTCGCCGCGGACGAGGATGCGGCGATCGTGCATGTCTACGAGCTGCCGAAAGGAGCGCACGTTGGGCAGTTCACGCTGGCGGGCGTCGACGATCCGAAGTTCGAATCGCTGTGGGCCGGTTTCGCTCCGGCCCCGCGCGATGCCGGTGTCGTGCTCGTGCCCGACGAAGGAGGCGTTGGTGCGTTCCGCATGCTGAGCTGGGATGCGATCGCCACCGGGCTCAAGTTGCCGGCCGATGCAGCGCGCGATCCGCGTTTGCTGGCGCCGATTGCTGTGCTCAGCGTACAGCCCGTGATCGAGACGGAGCCGGTCGAAGACTATGGAGATGCAGCGGACGATCCGGCGATCTGGGTTCATCCGACGAACCCTGAGCTCAGCTTGGTGATTGGCTCGCAAAAAAAGCGTGGCATCGAAGTCTACGATCTGACCGGCAAGCGTCTGCAGGTCCTTACTGTCGGGCGCACGAACAACGTCGACCTGCGCCAGGGTGTAGTGCTCGGCGGCAAACGCTGGGACATCGTCGCGGGGTCGAATCGCGATCACCGAACTCTCACGCTGTACGAGATCGATCCGATTACGCGGACGCTGACTGATGTGGTAGCAGCGCCGATTCCAACTGACATGCGCGATCCTTATGGCTTGTGCATGTACCACAGCGCGAGAAGCGGCAAGCTGTACGTGTTTATCAACGATTCGGATGCAGGAGAGTTTCGGCAGTGGGAGATTCAAGCCAGCGGTTCGAAGCTCACCGGTAAGTTGGTGCGTCAGTTCGTCGTCGGCACGCAAGCTGAAGGTTGCGTAGCCGATGACGAGGCCGGCGCGCTGTATATCGCGGAGGAGGATGTCGGCTTGTGGCGCTACGC
Organism: uncultured Sinobacteraceae bacterium; assembly: GCA_937902995.1. Taxonomy (GTDB): domain Bacteria; phylum Pseudomonadota; class Gammaproteobacteria; order Steroidobacterales; family Steroidobacteraceae; genus Steroidobacter. The sequence continues at coordinate 14,096 of CALEKY010000117.1, read as the reverse complement.
AGCAGAACCGGATGATGCTTCGCCGCGTCGGCAGATCGATTCCACCGGTGACGCAGGTCGGCTGAAGGCGGATGTCGAAGGGGTCGCCATTTATCGCGGCAAGGATGGAGCCGGATACTTGGTCGTGTCGAACCAAGGTGCCGATAACTACGCGCTCTATCGCCGCGAGGGCGACAACGACTTCATCGGGTTCTTCTCGATCGTCGCGAACGATGAGTTGGGCATCGATGGCGCCTCGGAAACCGATGGTCTCGACGTGACCAGTACTCCGTTGGGCCAAGCTTTCCCGCAGGGTCTGTTAGTGGTACAGGACGGCCGCAACATCACGCCGGTGGAGCGCCAGAACTTCAAGCTCGTTTCCTGGGAGCGCGTTGCGGCGGCGCTGCGTTTGCAGCAGCCGTGAGTCATGACTATCGTGCGCAATGCTCTGTCGAGTTCGTCACGGGTCAGCGGGGCCATGACCGAGAGCCTGACGCCCCCGCCGAACTCGCCGCCGACGAACGATGCATCAGGTGGCGTCAGTCGAACACCGCGTTCAGCGGCCAACCTTGCCAGCTTCTCCGCGCGCGCGGGGGCGGCAAAGTGAAGTATCTCCTCAGCGGCTTACTCTACTGCGAGGCATGCGGAGCTAACTACGTGCTGGGTGATAAGGACAAGTATGCGTGCGCCATGGGCGCGCTTGTTCCAACGAGATGCGCGTCCAGCGGGATGCAGCGGAAGCGGTGATCCTTCACGAGGTCCATGAGCAGCTGCGCAATCCGACTCGTGTCGCCTTGATGGTCAAGGAAATGCAGGAGCATCTTGAGCAGCTACTTTGGGAGCATGCGGCTCGATCGACTGAGGTGCCTCAAGAGCTGCGAGAATTGGATGCGCGACTGGACAGGCTTCGGAAGCGGCTGAGAGAAGGGGATCCAGACATGGCTGCCGACGAGATTCGGGCTGCCATTGAGCGCGCTGAGGCCAAGCGTCGCCAGTTGCGCCTTGGGCTTCAGGAAGGGGCGGAGGTTTCGCGCGTTGCCGCAGCTGTTCCGCGAGCAGTAGAAATCTGCGACCAGCGAATTGCGCTTGGATTACTGGGTGATGCCAAAGCTACTGAGGAGGCCCGGCTTGTCTTGCGGGAGGAGCTAATCCCAGGTCGGATTCGGCTATCCCCGAAACCTGACGGAAGCCTGTGGGCGCACTCGGCCATGCAGCCGGCGGTCTTACTTCTGGCCACCGGTTATCGTGGTCGGGGTGACAGGATTTGAACCTGCGACTCCTACGTCCCGAACGTAGTGCTCTACCAGGCTGAGCTACACCCCGATTTGGGTTGCCCTGCGAACTCGATGCGCAGGGCATTGGCATAGGCAGATCGAAAACGAGTCGCGGCGCGTTGCGACTCCCGCTCTAGCTACAGTCTGCAGACTACAGCCTATAGCCTGGCTAATGCGTTCGTTCCACCGAGAAATCTGCGAGCTCGCGCAAGGCTTGCTTGTGGGCCGATTCGGGTAAGTCGGCCAAGGCCTCGATGGCGGCAGCTGCCTCCCGCCGCGCGAGGCGCGCAGTGTACGCAAGCCCCCCTGTCGATTCAATTGCAGCGGTGATCTGTTCCAGGTCCGCGGTGCTGCCGCGCTCGATGGCGCGCTCGATCATGCTGCGCTGTTCGGGCGAGCCGTGGGCGAGCGCATATATAAGAGGTAGCGTCGGCTTGCCCTCCGCAAGGTCGTCACCAAGGTTCTTGCCCAGCTCAGCGCGGTCGGCGCGGTAATCCAGTACATCGTCGATGAGCTGGAAGGCCGTGCCCAGGTGCTTGCCGTAACGCAGCATCGCTTGCTCGATGTGCGGCGGGGCATCGGCAAGAATGGCGGCGACTTGCGCACCGGCTTCGAAGAGCTTGGCCGTCTTGCGGTAAATGACGTCGAAGTAGCGTTGCTCGGTCGTGCTCGGGTCGTGCGCGTTCATGAGCTGCAGCACTTCGCCCTCGGCAATCTTGTTCGTGGCGCTCGCCATCACGTCCATGATTCGCATGCTGCCGAGGCTGACCATCATTTCGAACGCGCGCGAGTACACATAATCGCCCACCAGCACGCTTGCACCGTTGCCCCACACGGAATTCGCGGTGTCGCGGCCGCGGCGTAGCTCGGAGCCGTCGACGACGTCGTCATGGAGAAGTGTGGCGGTGTGGATGAACTCGATGACCGCGGCGGCGACGGTATGCCGATTGTCCTTGCACCCGCAGGCGCGCGCGGTGACGACCGTGACCAGCGGGCGCAGACGCTTACCTCCGCTGCCGACGATGTACTCTGCCACTTGATTGACGAGCACGACGTCGCTCGCCAGTCGTTCGCGGATGACCCTGTCCACCTCGCGGAGATCGTCCGCGACGAGTTGCTTGACGGATTCGAAGGACATTCTGAGGCGTTCGGTGCGGGCAGGGCCTGCGTGTCGGAAAGATGAGTGTCTCTGTTTGGTGGGGCGGTACTTTAGCCGATGGCGCAGGGAAGGTGGGTCTGTCGCTTCGGCTGATAATGAATGCAGCGAAGTCCCTGAAATCTGAGAAAATGCCGTAGATCACCGTTTTCGGACCGCCGCAGACCGAACAGTTGCCTTAACGCGCCTCGGTCCGTACACTTCGCGGCCTTTTCTGCTGGGGTTCTCCCGGCCGTTGGAGTTCTTCGAATCATGTATGCCGTCATTGCCACGGGTGGTAAGCAATATCGCGTGAGCGAGGGCACGGTCCTGCGCGTCGAGAAGCTGGCCGCGGACCCGGGCTCGAATGTCGAGTTCGATCAGGTGCTCCTCGTCGGCGAGGGGGACAACGTCAAGGTCGGTAGTCCGTACCTGAGCGGTAGCAAGGTCATTGCCACGGTTCAGGGCCACGGCAAGGGCGACAAGGTGCGGATCGTCAAATTCCGCCGCCGCAAGCATTACCTGCGGCAGGGCACGCACCGTCAGCCCTACACGGAAATCAAGGTGACGAGCATCGTCGGCTGACTGGACGTGATTCGTGATTCGTGACTCGTGATTCGTGACCGGGAAGGCGCGAACGCGGTCTTTCGAAGAGGGTTTTATCGATGGCACACAAAAAGGCAGGCGGCAGTACCAAGAACGGCCGCGATTCAGAGTCGAAACGACTCGGTATCAAGAAGTTCGGCGGCGAGCGCGTGATTGCCGGCAACATCATCGTGCGTCAGCGCGGCTCGGTCTATCGTGCGGGCGACAATGTCGGTACGGGCACGGACTACACGCTGTACGCCAAGGCGGACGGCCGGGTCCTGTTCCGCAAGAAGGGCCCCCTGCAGCACACGTACGTGAGCGTCGTCACCGAGTAAGGGCGTCCTCCCGATTTGCGCAAAAAGCCCCGGCTCGTCCGGGGTTTTTTGTTGCTGAGGGATTCGTGGGTGTCCAAACGAGGGAATCGGTGGGTGTCCAAACGGGGGCGCCCCAGGCCGAGAGCCCAGTGCCCAGCGCCCTTCTTGGTAACCTGTCGCCCGTTAGCCTGTTGCCTGTAGCCTTTCGCAAATGCGTTTCGTCGACGAAGCAGAAATCAAAGTCCAAGCGGGCCACGGTGGGCGTGGGGCGGTGAGCTTTCGTCGGGAGAAATTCATTCCCTTCGGCGGACCGGACGGTGGAGACGGCGGGAAGGGCGCCGACGTCTACCTGGTCGCCACGCCGGGCATCAACACGCTCGCCGATTTCCGGTTTCACCGTGCATTTCGGGCGCCGAACGGCGAGCCGGGTTCCGGAAACGAGCGCACCGGCGCGAGCGGGGTCGATCTCGAGATCCCCGTGCCGATCGGCACGGTTGTTGTCGATGTGGACACCGAAGAGGTGCTCGGCGACCTCATGGAGGCGGGTCAGCGGTTGCTCGTGGCCAAGGGCGGCAAGGGCGGCTGGGGTAATACGCGCTTCAAGAGCAGCACGAACCGCGCGCCGCGGAAGGCCATGCCAGGGCTGCCGGGCGAGAAGCGCGACTTGCGGCTGGAAATGCGCGTGATGGCCGACGTTGGGCTCCTAGGCCAGCCAAATGCCGGCAAATCGACGCTCATTCGCGCGGTTTCAGCGGCCAAGCCGAAAGTCGCGGACTATCCGTTCACCACGCTTCACCCGAATCTGGGCGTCGTTTCGGTGGGTGTCCATCGCAGCTTCGTGATGGCCGACATCCCCGGGCTGATCGAAGGCGCCGCCGAGGGGGCCGGTCTCGGCATCCGGTTCCTCAAGCACCTGCAGCGCACGCGCGTGCTGTTGCATCTGGTCGACATTGCGCCGCCGGACCCGGAGGCCGATCCGGTGAAGGATGCGCGCGCCATCGTCAACGAGCTCAAGAAGTTCAGCGCTGAGCTTGCTCAGAAGGAGCGCTGGCTCGTCCTGAACAAGATCGATCAATTGCCGGAGGACGAAGCCGACAAGCGCTGTCGCGACATCGTGCGGCGATTGCGCTGGAAGGGACCTGTTTACCGGATCTCGGGTCTGGCCAGGATCGGCACCGAAAAGCTGTGTCAGGACCTCATGCGGCGGATCGAGGAGCTCAACGCGGAAGAGGCCGCGGCCGCAGCGGAGCAATAGACGGGCAACAAAAAACCGGGCATGGCCCGGTTTTTTGTCATTCGAAGCAGACTCGCTCGCTCAGCTTGCCGTCACGAGCGCTTTAACACGTGCGTTCAACTCGCTCTTGTGGCGAGCGGCCTTGTTCTTGTGGATCAGGCCCTTGTTGACGGCCGAGTCGATGATCGGCGTTGCGGTCTTCAGCTTCGCGACCGCTTCTTCCTTATTGCCAGCCTCGACGGCTTTGATGACGTTCTTGATCGCCGTGCGGAACTTGGACCGACCGGCCATGTTGCGGGCACGGCGTTTGACGGTCTGACGAGCGCGCTTTTCGGCTGATTTCGTATTGGCCACGGACGAGGGACTCCAAAAAAGAGGCGCGAATTCTGCCGAGGCGAGTCGTCCAAGGCAAGCACTCCGACCTCGTTCTTGAACCGTCCGTGCCTTTTTCTCGCAGAGTCGCCGGGCGTTCGGGTGCCGGACGGCGCCGTCCCGTACTATTGCGGCGCATGTCCACCTTCTTTCTACGGCCGTTGGGCGGCGAATCTCGCTGCGAACGGGTATAGCGCCCGATGAGCCGCGCCTTTTTCCGCAAGACCGCCGCCGTCGGGGCGATGACGTTCCTGTCGCGCGTCACCGGGCTGGTGCGCGAGATCGTGCAGCTCGCCGTGATCCCCACGGCGGCGCTCGAGGCCTTTGTTCTCGCCAATCAGATTCCGAATCTGTTGCGGCGCTTGTTCGCCGAGGGCGCATTCGCGCAGGCGTTCGTGCCCGTCATCGCGGAGTATCGGGCAAGGCGAACGACGGCGGACGTGCGCGACTTGGTCGAATCGGTTGCCGGAACGCTCGCGGTGGTGCTGCTCGTCGTGACGGCCATCGGAGTGATCGCCGCGCCGATCGTCGTGCTCGTGTTCGCGCCGGGATTCGTGACGAAGGAGGCAGGCCAGTTCGCGCTCGCGACGGAGATGCTGCGTTGGACGTTTCCGTACATCCTGTTCGTCTCGCTCACTTCGCTTGCTGCCGGCGTTCTGAACAGCTACGAGCGATTTGCGCTGCCGGCCTTCGGTTCGGTGCTCATGAACCTGACGGCGATTGTGTTCGCCGCGTGGATCGCGCCGCATTTCGAGCGTCCCGTGTTGGCGTTGGCGATCGGCGTGTTCGTCGGCGGCTTGCTGCAGCTGGCGATTCAATTGCCGCCGCTGCTGCGCTTGGGGTTGTTGCGTCGCCTCAAATGGAATCGCCAGCACGAAGCCGTGGGGCGTATCGCGCGGCTCATGGGTCCGGCGATCCTAGGGTCTTCCATGGGCCAGCTCAGCATTCTGCTGAGCACGGGCATCGCGTCGTTTCTCGCCGATGCGAGCATGACGTGGCTGCATGCGGCCGATCGGCTCGTGGAGTTTCCGCTCGGCGTGTTCAGCATCGCGCTGGCCACGGTGATTCTGCCGAGCCTGTCTGCGCATCATGCGCGTTCGTCGCCTGACGATTTTGCGGCCACGCTTGCTTGGGCGATCCGGGTCGTATTCCTGATCGTGATTCCTGCATCCGTCGCCTTGTTCGTGCTCGCAGGGCCGATCACGGTTGCGATCTACCACCGCGGCGAATTCACCGCGTTCGATGTCGAGATGACGCGCACGGCGCTGATGGCGTTTTCGTTCGCGCTCTTGGGTTGGAGCCTCATCAAGGTGCTCGCGCCCGGCTTCTACGCGCGGCAGGACACGCGCGCTCCGGTGCGGATTGCAGTCAGGGCGCTCGCGGTCACGATGGGTCTCAACCTCGCCGTGATCGCAGCGTTGTTCGTGCTCGACCGCCGTGAGGTGCCGGGCATGCATGCGCTGCTCGCGATCTCCAACGGTATCGGCGCCGTGTTGAATGCTGCGTGGCTTTACGCGGGGCTGCGCAAGCGGAACGTCTTGTACGGCGATTCCCGCATGCGAGGCATTCTCGCGCGCATTCTCGCGGCGAGCGTGCTGATGGCAGCGTTCTTGTGGGCCGTTGGCGGCGAAATCGACGCCTGGCTGGCCGCGTCCACCTCGAGGCGCATCCTCTGGCTCGCTGGGTTGGTGGCAGGCGGCGCAGCCGTGTATTTCGGTGCTTTGTGGCTGTTCGGGGCACGTACCCACCATTTCCGCCTGCAATTGCTGCCTTCCGGCAACGATGCGGCCCCCAAGGCGTGAGGCGGCTCACCTATAATGCGCCGCCTTCACCGTTGAACTTAGGGGTATGCGACCGCGATGGACTTCGTGCGGGGCCTGCACAACTTGCGCCCACGACATCGTGGCTGCGTCCTGACGATCGGCGCGTTCGACGGCATTCATCTCGGCCACCAGGAAATGATTCGCGTGCTGCGCGAGCGTGCGCGCGAGCTTGGACAGCCGGCCGTCGTGATGTCGTTCGAGCCGACGCCGCGCGAGTTCTTCAACAAGGCTTCGCCGCCGCCGCGTCTGACCCGTTTTCGCGAGCGGTTCGAGGCGTTGGCTGCCTACGGTGTCGATCGTTTCGTCTGTCTGCGCTTCGACGATCGGATCCGGCAAATGACGCCGGATGAGTTCGTGAACGGCGTGCTGGTCGAACGTCTCGGTGTCCGGCACGTCGTGGTCGGACACGATTTTCGATTCGCGCGCAACATGAGCGGCAATGTGACGACGCTGCGCGCTGCGGGTGCGGCAAACGGTTTCGAGGTGACCGAAGTGCCGCCGTACGAGATCGACGGTGTGCGCGTCAGCAGCTCGCTCGTCCGCGACGTGCTCGAGGCCGGGGATGTGCGCAAAGCGGCGCGATACCTCGGCCGGCCCTATCGCATCACCGGCAAGGTCATTCCCGGCCAGAAGCTCGGGCGCGACCTCGGATTCCCGACGGCCAACTTGCGTTTGCATCGCCGGGCGACGCCGATTGCAGGGATTTTCGCAGTGCGAGTGTCCGGCGCAGGCTTGGACAATGCCCCTGGCGTTGCGAGCCTCGGGACGCGCCCGGCCGTGAACGGCAAGGAGCTGTTGCTGGAGGCGCACGTATTCGATTTCGAAGGCGATCTGTATCGCCGCTACGTTCACGTCGATTTCATCGAGCGGTTGCGCGAGGAACGCTGGTTTCCGACGCTGGATGCGCTGGTGGAACAGATGCACGAGGATGCGGCACAGGCGCGCCGGATACTGGCAAACTCGCAGCCTGCCATTTCGGCGCGGCCGATATGAGCGCCGGGCGGGATCCGTCCCGCACAGCCTTTTGATTGACGCAATTGCTGAAGCAGCTTGGCACTTCAATGCCCGACTACAAACAGACGATCAACCTCCCGCAAACCGACTTTCCGATGAAGGCGGACCTCGCGCGCCGCGAGCCCGAGCAGCTCTCGCGTTGGGAGGCGGCAAACATTTACGGGAAGATTCGCGAGCGCGCGCGCGGTCGTAAGAAATTCGTCTTGCTCGACGGTCCGCCGTATGCGAACGGCGCGATCCATCTCGGCCACGCGATCAACAAGATCCTGAAGGACATCATCGTCAAGTCGCGTTCGCTCGACGGCTACGACGCGCCGTACATTCCCGGTTGGGATTGTCACGGACTGCCGATCGAACATCAGATCGAGAAGCTGCGCGGCAAAGAGGTGAAGAAGCTCGAGCCGCGTGCATTCCGTCAGGCGTGTCGCGAATACGCGATGGAGCAAGTGAACCTCCAGCGCGAGGACTTCAAGCGGCTCGGCGTGTTCGGCGATTGGAATCGTCCGTATTTGACGATGATGCCGAAGTACGAGGCCGAGCAGCTGCGCGCGCTCGCGCAAATCATGCGCAACGGTCACGTGTACAAAGGCCTGAAGCCCGTGCATTGGTGTCTCGATTGCCGTTCGGCGCTGGCAGAGGCGGAAGTCGAATACGAGAAGAAGACATCGCCGGCGATCGACGTGCGGTTTGCGTTTCGCGATCCCGATGAGCTTGCGCGCCGGTTCGGCGTCGCAAAGCCCGACAAGCCTGCGAACGTCGTCATCTGGACGACGACGCCTTGGACGCTGCCGGCAAACCAGGCTGTCGCGTTGGGCCCCGAGATCGACTATGTGCTGGTCGATGCGGGTGCGGAGCTCCTGGTGCTTGCGGATGCCCTGGCCGATGCGGTGATGGCGCGTGCGGACATCAAGGAGTTCAAGCGGCTCGGCCAAGGCAAAGGCGCGCAACTCGAGGGGCTCCTGCTCGATCATCCGTTCTACGAGCGCGTCGTGCCGATCATTCTCGGCGATCACGTCACGACCGATGCCGGTACGGGTGCCGTGCACACGGCGCCGGGACACGGTCACGAAGACTACGTCGTCGGCCTGAGATACAAACTGCCGATCGACAATCCGGTGGGCGGCGACGGTCGATTCGTCGAAGGGACGCCGTTGTTCGAAGGCGAGCGCATCTTCGATGCGAACAAGCATGTGATCGAAGTGCTCGCCGAGCGCGGCCGCCTGCTCAAGCACGAGACGCTCCAGCACGACTATCCGCACTGCTGGCGCCACAAGACGCCGGTGATCTTCCGTGCAACGGCGCAATGGTTCATCAGCATGGAACAGGCGCATTTGCGCAGCTCGTCCTTGCGCGAGATCGGCAAGGTCAAATGGATTCCGAGCTGGGGCGAGAGCCGTATCGGCAACATGATCGCGAATCGTCCCGATTGGTGTATCTCGCGACAGCGTTTGTGGGGCGTGCCGATCGCACTGTTCACACATCGCAAGACGGGCGAGCTGCATCCGCGTTCTGCCGAACTGCTCGACAAGGTGGCGAAGTATGTCGAGAAGGACGGCATCGATGCGTGGGATACGCTCGATCCGGTGGATCTGCTCGGTGCCGAAGCCGCCGATTACGAGAAAGTCACCGACATCATGGATGTGTGGTTCGACTCGGGCATCGGCCATCATTGTGTGGCGAGCATCTACCCGGAGATCTCCGCGCCTGCGGACCTATATCTCGAAGGCTCCGATCAACATCGCGGCTGGTTCCACAGCTCGTTGCTGACGTCGGTGGCGCTTCACAATCGCGCGCCCTATCGCGCCGTGCTGACGCACGGTTTCACGATCGACGAAAAGGGTCGCAAGATGTCGAAGTCGCTCGGCAATGTGATCGTGCCGCAAAAGGTCGTCGGCACGCTCGGCGCCGATGTGCTGCGGTTGTGGGTTGCCGCGACGGATTACTCGAACGAGATGAGCCTCTCGGACGAGATCCTGAAGCGCATTGCGGAATCGTATCGCCGCATCCGTAATACGGCGCGTTTCATTCTCGGCAATCTCGCGGGTTTCGATCCGGCGCGCGATCAGCTGCCGATCGAACAATTGGTGGCCGTCGATCGTTGGGCGCTCAAGCGCACGCAGCAACTGCAGAACGAGGTCATCGAGGCCTACCGCAACTATCAGTTCCACCTGATTTATCAGAAGGTGCACAACTTCTGCAGCGTCGACCTCGGCGGTTTTTATCTCGACGTGCTGAAGGATCGCCTGTACACGACGGGCGCGACGTCGGCGCCGCGCCGTTCGGCGCAAACGGCGATGTACTGGATCATCGAGGCGATGGTGCGCTGGTTGGCGCCGATCCTGTCGTTCACGGCGGATGAGATCTGGCGTTACATGCCCGGCGAGCGCAGCGAATCCGTGTTCCTCGAAACCTGGGTCGAGCTGCCGGTAGGCGTGAATGCGCCGCTCGAGATCGACTGGGACGCCGTGTTTGCGGTTCGCTCGGCGGTGTCGCGCGAGCTCGAGAAGCTGCGCAATGCCGATGCGATCGGTGCGCCGCTCGATGCTGAGGTCGATCTTTATTGCGGCCCGGAGCTAGAGCGCACGTTGCGGCAGTTCGGCGATGAGCTGCGCTTTGCGTTCATCACCTCGGCTGCGAGAGTGCATCCGGCTTCGGAGCGCCCCGCCAATGCGGTCCCGGCGGAGGAGGGCGACGGCAATGCGCTCTGGATCGTTGCCCGCGCGAGCGAGCACGGCAAATGTGTGCGATGCTGGCACAAGCGCGCGGACTACGGCGCGGATCCGCGTCATCCCGAGCTGTGCGGTCGCTGCGTGACGAACGTCGAGGGGCCGGGCGAAGAGCGGCGGTGGACGTAGTTCGTGAGTGGTGAGTGGTGAGTAGTGAGTGGTGAGTCGTGGGATGACAGAGGCGGGTTGATGGCGAATTCGTTGTCGAAGGTTTGGTTCACGCCGACTCGCGGCGCGAGCAACTGGCTATGGCTGTCGTTCTTCGTCGTGATCCTCGATCAGGCGACGAAGGCGCTCGTCGTCGGCGCCGTGAAAATGAAGAGCAGCATCGAACTGCTGCCGTTCCTCGACATCGTCTATCTCGAAAATCGCGGCGCCGCCTTCAGCATCCTGCACGATGCCGGCGGTTGGCAGCGCTGGCTCTTCATCGTACTGGCCTTGGTCGTGAGCGTTGCGCTCATGCTGTGGTTGCGCAAGATTCGTAGCTCCGAGCAGTTGATTCTGGCGATCGGGATTTCGCTCGTGCTCGGCGGCGCGCTCGGCAACGTGATCGACCGCGTCTGGCACTCGTACGTGATCGATTTCATCTATTTCCATTGGAAGGATTGGTACTTCCCCGCTTTCAACGTGGCCGATTCGGCGATCACGATCGGTGCGATCTGTCTGCTCATCGACGCGTTCTTGGAGAGCGGACGCGAGAAGAAGAAAGCGGCCGGCGAGCGGCATGTGGCCGACGGAGGGCGTTGACCGCTCATGCAAATCTTTCTAGCCAATCCGCGCGGATTCTGTGCCGGCGTCGATCGCGCGATCGAGATCGTCGAACGGGCCATCGAGCTGTTCGGCGCGCCGATTTATGTGCGTCACGAAGTCGTTCACAACCGCTACGTCGTCGACCGCCTGCGCAGCATGGGTGCCGTGTTCGTCGACGAGCTTCACGAGGTGCCCGACGATTCGACGGTGATTTTCAGCGCTCACGGCGTTTCGCGTGCCGTGCAGGAAGAGGCGAAGCGTCGCGAGCTCAAAGTTTTCGACGCCACGTGTCCGCTCGTCACGAAAGTGCACATGGAAGTTGCGCGTTACGCGCGGGAAGGCCGCGATGTGGTGCTGATCGGTCATGCCGGTCACCCCGAAGTCGAAGGCACGATGGGGCAGTTCGATACGTCGTTCGGCGGACGGATCTTGTTGGTCGAGACGCCGGAGGATGTCGAGCGGCTCGAGGTTCGCGATCCCGACCGTCTCGCGTTCGTTACGCAGACGACGCTTTCGGTCGACGACACGCAGCGCATCGTGGATGCGTTGAAGGCGCGATTTCCGCAGCTGGAAAGCCCGCGCAAAGAGGACATCTGTTACGCAACCCAGAATCGCCAGGACGCGGTCAAGCGACTCGTCGAATTCTGCGATCTGATCCTGGTCGTGGGCTCGCCGACCAGCTCGAATTCGAATCGCCTGCGCGAGATCGCCGAGAAGGCCGGCATTCCCGGTTACTTGATCGACGGACCGCAAGACATGCGCCGCGAATGGTTCGAGGGTAAGTCGCGCATCGGCGTGACCGCTGGCGCATCCGCACCTGAGGTGCTCGTCGAGCGCGTCGTCGCGAAATTGAGAGAGTGGGGCGGCGAGGCTCCGCAGAATGTCGGCGAGCGACGCGAGGACATCGTGTTCAGTTTGCCGAAGGAGCTGAGAGTTCGCAGAGCGAACTGAGGGCTCCAGGCTCGGGGCGTGGGGCTGTGGGGCCTCGAGTGTTCGCGGCTAGTGCCTGTCGTCCAGACCGCGATCAAGTGGTGGGCTCGGATCGCAAAAAGATTGTTGGTTCATGGCGCGGACTTGAGCCCGAGTCCCAAGCCCCAAGCCCCAGCCCCAAGCCCTCAATCCCCTGGCACTCTAATCACAAACGATGCCGCGCCGCCTTCCGGCGGCGACCAGCTGACGGCCACGATGTATGACGGTGGGGTGGTGGTCGTGTCGCGGGTCACCGAGCCCATGCCGCTCGGGAGCTCTTCGGCGACGCGCTGATTCCAGCAGGCGGCTTCGATCGCTGCGGCATCTTCCGGACGCTTCGGTTTGGCTTTCGAATCGCACACGACGCCGACGACGCTCGCATAGCCCGTGCGGCCTGCGGCATTCGCGCGGACGCGCGCCGCCATGTATTCGGCGAGCTCTTTCGCCCGCACTCGCGGCTCGGCTTCTCGCGTCGCCTGCTGACTTTCCGTGTACAGCGCCGCGACGCCGATGATGCCGATCAAGACGATGAGCAGGGCAACGAGGACTTCGACGAGCGTGAAGCCCCGTAGCGGCAGCGCGCGGACACGCTGGATGTGTGGCGTCTGATGTGCACTCAAAGTCCTGGGATAGTAGCAGGGCGATTCAGACGTCTGGACATTGCAGGGGCCGACGGCTCGCATCGCGCTGCGAAACGCGCGGACGGCCGGTCTGACTCACGATGACCGCGCGGGCGTGCTCGGATCCGCGTCGATCGCAGAAGACCAAGGTTCCGTTCGGCACTCCCTGACGGTGCGGGCGGAACGCATAAGAAGAGCGATTGGAGCGAATGGTTCCGGCAGTCCACGGACCCTGCACGTGGATGATGTCCTCGCCAGGGTCGCGAGTGTCGACGTCCGAGCGGCTCGTGTTCGCGAACACGATCCAGCCGATGTGCCAGGACGTTCCCGGATTCGCGCAGCTCTCTCCGTCCCAAGACGGGCAGATCGTCACGACCTCGCCGCGCTTGATCGATTCGCTGCGGGCCAGGAAGAGGCTGTGCACGAACGAGTTGACCATGCGGGCTCGCTCGCTATCGAGCCGCAGGTTGTTGAACGACGGGATGGCGAGGGTGCCGGCGACGGCCACAATCGCCAGGCTGGTAATGAGCTCGGGAAGGGTCAGTCCATTCGACCGCAGCATGTCCACACTCCTTATGTTCAGCGGCGGCCGCGACTACGGCCTTGCCTGTCCGGAAACTTTGGGCAGCGAGATGTTCGAGGTCAGGGTATGCGTACGCGGGGCGCCAGCACGACCGAATTTCCGGGGAAAACACGGAGATTTAGTGCGAATCGGCAAATGCGGGAGTATGCTTTTCGGCAGCTTTCGAACCCGGGTCACGAGCCGTGCAATTCCTCCAACCTGCTTTGACACGCGACGAGGTCGCCAGGGCCATTGAGGAGTGCGGACTGAAGCCCACCGAGCAGCGCGTGAGGATCGCGGAGATCCTTATGCAGACGCCGAAGCACATGACCGCAGACCAAATCCTTTCGATCGTGCGGGCGTCCGACCGGCCGATATCGAAGGCCACCGTCTACAACACGCTCAAAGTGCTCTGCGATCACGGCCTGATTCGCCAGATTCATCTGGACCCGGAGCGTTCGGTATACGACTCCACGCGCGCTCCGCACCACCATTTCCACGATCTGGATACGGGCGAGCTTCGGGACATCGGTCCCGAGGAGATCGAATTCAGCCGGTTTCCGGCAATCCCCGATGGCATGGAGGCCGAGGCCGTCGAGGTGGTCATCCGCTTGCGGCGCAAACGGTCGGTGTAGTCGCGAGCGCAATTTCGCGACCTGCAACCTATCGCCTATCGCGCGTTCAGTCTTTATACTGCGCGCCCTCGCGCCGGAGTAGCTCAGCTGGTAGAGCAGCG
>CALEKY010000116.1 GCA_937902995.1 uncultured Sinobacteraceae bacterium | reverse complement strand
TTTCCGCATTGTCCACCTCTTGCAAGGTGTCCGCGAAATCGGGGGAAGCTCAGGGAAAGGGGAAAGGGGAAAAGGGAAAAGGGAAAAGGGAAAAGGGAAGAAGGGAAGGGGGGAAGGAGGGAAGACCCAAGATTGGAGCCTTCTTTCGGATCACGAATCACGAATCACAAGTAGTCCAGCCAGAGCCCCATACCCCACGTCCCAAGCCCTCCCACGAGTCACGGATCAAGAGTCACGACCTGTGATGTGCTGCACGTCTCTCTTTCACACCTCAGACTGCCCCTGAATAGTGCGATTCAAGTGCCTCATCGGCATACTCAGTAGGCTCGTCCAACTGCATTTGCGGAGCTCGGCGTCAATCGAAATGAGCGCTTAGCGCCACGTCATACCGCGCTCGCGCGGTTCGGCCGCCGAGTCATGGGGTAGGAGTCAAAGGCATGGGAGTCATTCTGGTTGCCTACGAGCGTGAGTCCGAGCAGACGGCGCTCGAGCAATTGCTCGAGGGCCGCGGACATCAGGTCGTAAAAGCATCGAACGGGCTGACGGCGCTCGATCTGGCCCGTCGCGAGCCGCCGCATGTGGTCGTTTCCGACATCGTCCTGCCGCGCATGGACGGGTTTGCGCTCTGCCGCAAGTGGAAACAGGACGAGCGGCTGCAGTCGATCCCGTTCATCTTCTATACCCGTCGTCATGACGATCCGAAGTACGAACGTTTTGCGCTCGAGCTGGGCGCGGAACGCTTCTTGGCGCGCACCGCGCAGCCCGAAGCGCTCGCCGAGGCGGTCGATCAACTGATCGGCGCCGCAACGGCGGCAACCGTGCAATTGCCGGCATTGGACAAGACCGTCATCCAGCGCAGGCCGACGCGCCAGAAGGCGGACACGGAAGCCGGTCCTTCCAAGCAGCAACTCATGCAGGAGCATGCTCAGGCGCTGGCGCAATTGAAGGCCGAGCACGAACGGGCGCTCACGCAAGCGCAACAGCGTGCGGAGCAGGCCGTCGCCAGCTTGAAGCGCGAGCACGAGCAGGCATTGGCGACTGCTCGTCAGGCGCTCGAGCGGGCACAGGAAGCGCACGGTCGCTTGCGCGCGCAAATTGCCGAGCTCGAAGCGACCCAGGAACGCATTGCAGCCGGCGAGGCGCGTTTCCGCCGCGTGTTCGAAGCGAATCCGCTGCCGATGTGGATCGCCGATCACGCAACCCGCGGATTCATCGCCGTGAACGATGCGGCGCTCAAGCTGTACGGCTACACGCGCGCCGAATTTCTCGCGCTCACCCGCGACGCGCTCGAAGGGTCGGCGCAAGCGCCCGATCAGGAAGCCGCGAACGTCGTCGCTCACAAGAACAAGGCGGGCGAGCCGCTATTCGTCGCGCTCGCCACCGAATCGATCGAATTCGACGGGCGCAGCGCGGATCTCGTGTGCGCTTACGATTTGACGCAGAGAATCCAACGCGAACAGTCCCGCGCCCGCTCTGCAGCCGCAGCTCGCGAGGTCATCGATGCGCTCGGCGACGGCTACCTCGCCCTGGATGCGGAGGGTCGCATCGTCGAGGCGAACGCGGCGTACTGCCTCATGTCCGGCTACACGCGCGAACAGTTGCTGGGCAAGACGCTTGCCGATCTCGAGCAGCACGGCATCGACGACACGACGGCACGGACGCAGTGGCACGCGGAGGAGGGCGCAAATCGTTACGAGACGCGGCACAGGCGTGCCGACGGTACGGTGTTCGATGTCGAGGTGAGCGCCGGCCCCTTGGCGGACGGTGCGGCACAACCGAGCACATTGCTCGTTCGCGACATCACCGAACGCCGGCGCGAAGCCGCTCGTCGGCGCAGCAGTCAGCGGCAGCTCGAATTCCTCGTCGATCTGTTCAAGCATTCCGAGGGCTTCGACGAGTCCGGCATCGTACGGCGCGTCGTCGATCAGGCGGGCCTCGCCACGAACTCGCCGCTCAGTTATCTGTACTTCGTCGATTCGACGCAAAAGACCATCACGCTGGCGGCCTGGCGCGAGCGCAGTCAATTGCACGTGACGATGGCGACGGCCGAACCGCGTCCGATCGCCCAGGTCGGATTGTTCACGGAGTGCGTCAAAGCGCGCCATCCGACCTCCAGCAACGATTTGTCCCGCAAACCGCAAGTGGACGGATTGCCGGACTTGCAGCGATATCTCGCAGTGCCTCTGGTTGCCGACGACCAGACGATGGCCGTTCTGGGCGTCGCGAATCGCGATGCTCCCTACAACGAAGAGGATCAAACGCTGTTGGTGTCGATGGCCGAGAGCGTGTGCCGCATGCTGCACACGAAGCGGGCACATGCGCTGACGCTGGCTTCTCTGCAGCGCACCGACGTCGCTCTGCAAGGTGTCATCGAATCGCTCGTGCGCATGAGCGAGCGTCACGATCCGTATACCGCCGGATCCGCGCGACGCGTGGCTACGCTCGCAGTCGCGCTGGCGCGCGAAGCGGGATTGGACAGCCGTAGCCAGGATGCGGTCCGTATTGCCGCGCTATTGCATGACATCGGCAACATTGCCGTGCCGCCGACGATTCTCGCCAAACCCGCGCCGCTCAACGAAGTCGAGCTCGCTCTCATGCGCACGCATGCTGAAGAAGGCTGCAAGCTGCTGGCGGACATCGACTTCGGCGCACCGATCGCCGACATCATCCTCGAGCACCACGAGCGCATCGACGGTAGCGGCTATCCGCGCGGTCTCAAGGGCGACGACATTCTGATCGAAGCGCGCGTGATCGCCATCGCGGACACGGTCGAAGCGATGTGCTCGCCGCGTCCGTATCGCCCTGCGCTCGGCATGGATGCCGCCATCGACGAGATCAACCGCAACGCCGGCAGGCTCTACGATCCGCATCTCGTTGCCGCCTGCACGCGCCTGGTGAGGCAGCGGGGATTTGCGTTTCCCGACTGAGCGTGCGACCGCGTCGTGCGCTTAGAGGCTGAAGGCTGAAGACTGAAGGTGGAGGCGCGCAGCGCGCCACTTCCCTCCTTCCCTTCTTCCCTTCTTCCCTCACTCCTCATTCCCTTTTCCCCTGAGGTCGATGCGCGCCTGCCGCGCACATCGGCCCACTCACGAATCACGAATCACGAGTCACGAGTTACGAGGCGCCATCAGGCGCCCCCTGACCGACGCTGCCGTTTCCCCTGACTCGGCATCGCTCGCATCGGCTTCTTCGCGATGGGGGGGCGTCCGATATGTCGCATTGGCCTACACGCGCAGAATCGTTTCCGTCGAACAAGGGCAAAGCCGTCGAAAGGCGGCGACGCAAAGCTTCCGGTCCTCGGCCGACTCGCAACAGTCGGCACGGATAGCGGGGTTGCCGCGCCAGCACTCAGCACATCGTTGAACGTGCCGCGCGTAAATCGCCTGCCTCGGCAGTCGCGGTCGCGATCTGCCAACGCGAATTTCCCTTGCTTTCGCACGAAGTCGCTGTGCCTCGGGCGCAGCGGGGAATTTGCGCTTGGAGAGATCGTCGATCGTGCCGAACTTCAATGGGTGGTTTGTACGCCTGCTTGCCGGGCTCGGGTCGGTGTGCGCCGGCTCGCTTGCCATGGCTGCTGCGCCGGTGATTTCCGGCACGCCGCAGTCGACCGTAACGCTCGGTTATGCCTGGGGCTTCACGCCGACCGCATCGGATGCCGACGGCGACAAGCTGAAGTTCTCCGTCGCCAATGCGCCGAGCTGGATGAAGCTCGATCCGGACACCGGCAAGATCTGGGGCTGGCCGACGACGACCGGCCGCTGGGAGAACATCGTTCTCAGCGTCACGGACGGCAAGACGAAAGTTTCGTTGCCGCCGTTCTATATCGTCGCGCGCGAACCGAAGGCTCCATCGAACCGTCCCCCGACGATCAGCGGCACGCCGCAGGCGACCGTGACGCTCGGTTATGCCTGGGGCTTCACGCCGACCGCATCGGATGCCGACGGCGACAAGTTGACGTTCTCGGTCGCCAACGCGCCGAGTTGGATGAAGCTCGATCCGGACACCGGCAAGATCTGGGGCTGGCCTACGGCGGCAGGCCGCTGGGAGAACATCGTTCTCAGCGTCACGGACGGCAAGACCACGGTTTCGCTGCCGCCGTTCTACATCGTCGCGCGCGAACCGAAGACTGCGAACACCGCGCCGACCATTTCCGGCACACCGTCGACGACTGCGACCGTAGGCGTTGCATACAGCTTCCAGCCGGCAGCAAGCGATGCGAACGGCGATACGCTCGGCTTTTCCATTCAGAACAAACCGAGCTGGGCCTCGTTCAGCACGTCCACCGGACGCTTGAGCGGCACTCCGACCGCGGCAGGCACGTTCGCTTCGATCGTCATCAGCGTCAGCGACGGCAAGGCGACGACATCGCTGCCAGCATTCTCGATCGTAGTGTCCAACCCGAATCGCGCGCCGACGATCGGCGGGTCGCCTGCCACGACAGTCGAGGTCGGGGCTGCATACAGCTTCCGTCCCACTGCATCGGATGCGGATGGGGACAAGCTGACGTTCTCGATCGCGAACAAGCCTGCATGGGCGACGTTCAGCACGACGAGCGGACAGCTGAGCGGCACACCTGCCGCGGCCAACGTCGGCAAATATTCCAACATCACGATCACGGTGAGCGACGGTCGGTCGAGCGTCTCGCTTCCGGCGTTTGCGATCACGGTGAACCCGGCTGCAACGCCTGGCGTCGCCACACTGTCCTGGACGCCGCCGACCACGAATACGGACGGCAGCGTGCTCACGAATCTCGCGGGCTATCGCATCTATTACGGCACGAGCTCGAGCGCGCTCACGCAAGTCGTGCAAGTCGCCAATGCCGGTGTCACCAGATACGTCCTCGACGGTCTCGGCCGCGGAACCTATTACTTCGCCGTGCGTGCGTACACGACTGCGGGCGTCGAGAGCGAGAACTCGAACATCGTGTCGAAGAGCGTGCAATGAACATGCAGCGCAGCAAGCACGTGCAAATCGTACAAGTCGCAACTGCGGAAAGCGTGCTGCATACGTTCTGTCAATTGACGCTCTTATGTGAACTTCTTTCTGCGACTCTGTCGTTGCATGACGACAATTGCAACGTATTGCGGAGTCGGGTTAACTCGATATCGCTTCACAAGGGCAAACCTGTCGAAAGACAGGGACGCAAAGCCTCCGGTCCGAACGTTTCGCGCGAACGTGCGCACGCAATGTCGGATAGCGGGGCTGCCGGCGAAGCTTCGTATTCGAAGCTCACGTCGTCATTCCTCAGCTGCCTCCGCGGCTTTCGCGTTGGTTCCTTGTCGAAGACACCTGCAAGGTGTCGTGCACGATGCATCCGCCATGTGTCGTGTGCCGCACGAAGAGACGAAGAGTTGGGAGCAGCGCAATTGAACAGGGCAAACCCGTCGAAAGGCGGGGACGCAAAGCCACCGGTCTACGAGACGAATGTCTTACGACAGCGGGGTTGCCAATTGACGCGCGCGCATGCGCGAAGCGGCGATGCACGTTCCAGTGCAAGCGCCGCACATCCAGTGTTCTTGCCCTGCACATCTCCGACTTACAGCTCGAGGGCGCGATCGTTCGTCGCGTTCGGCTGCTCGAGGGAACTGCATAGGTGCAAGCAATGATTCATGTAACCGATTGGATGAAAGCAGCAGTACGTTGGCCGCTGGTGCTCATCGTGAGCACGGCTTTGGCGGGATGCTTGGGCGGCGGCAGCGACGGAGACGAACCTGCCGATGTCATCGGCGCGCCGTCTACCACGGCCAATCGCCCTCCCGAGATCAGCGGCATTCCGGCATCGAGCGTGCGCGTCGGACAGACTTACTCGTTTACGCCGGTCGCTTCCGACGAAGACGACGATTTCCTCGAATTCACGATCACGAACAAGCCGTCTTGGGCTGACTTCAGCAACGAGACCGGCGCGCTCACCGGAACGCCCTCGGCATCCGATGTGGGTGTGACGGACAACATCACGATCGCGGTAACGGATGGACGCGAGCAGCGTGCGATCGGTCCGTTCCGCATCACCGTGCTGCCGGCAAACGATCCGCCGCCGCCGAACTCGCCGCCGACGATCAGCGGTACGCCGCCGACCGTTGCCGACGTGGGTGTCTACTATGAGTTCACGCCGGTCGCAACCGACCCGGACGGCAACACGCTGACGTTCTCGATTTCGAATCGGCCTGTGTGGCTGGATTTCGACAACAAGACCGGCCGACTGAGCGGCACGCCCGGAGCAGGCAACGTCGGCACGTATTCGAACATTCAAATCAGCGTCAACGACGGCCAAGCCACTGCGCTCTTGCCGACGTTCTCGATTCAAGTGCGCGGCCCGGCCAATCAGGCGCCGACGATCAGCGGCACACCCGCCTCTTCGGTGCAAGCCGGTCAGCAGTATTCGTTCCAGCCCGTCGGTAGCGATCCCGATGGCGACAAGCTGACCTACGACATCGACAATCGGCCGCTCTGGGCGGATTTCTCCTCGGTCACGGGCCGACTGAGCGGCACACCGAGCGCTACGGACGTCGGTACGTATTCGAACATCGTCATTCGCGTGAGCGACGGACGCGCGACGGCGTCGTTACCGGCTTTCTCGATCACCGTTACGGCGCCTCCGGCACCGCCGCCGCCTCCGCCGCAGAATCGTGCGCCGACGATCTCGGGCACACCGCCGACGACTGCGACAGTCGGTGTCGCCTATACCTTCCAGCCGACGGCAAGCGATCCCGATGGCGATACGTTGGCATGGTCGATCGAGAATCGTCCGGGCTGGCTCGATTTCAACACGGCGACCGGTCTCCTCTCCGGAACTCCGACTGCTGCGGGTACCGCGAGCAACATCATCATTCGAGTGAGCGACGGCACTGCGACCGCGTCCTTGCCGGCATTCTCGATCACGGTCACTGCTCCGACACCGCCTCCGCCGCCGGTGACCGGTTCGGCAACGCTCTCGTGGCAGGCACCGACTCAGAACACGGACGGCTCGCCGCTCACGAACTTGGCCGGCTATCGCATCGTGTACGGAACGAGCCCGAGCGTGCTGACGCAGACCATTACGATCAACAATCCGGGCACGACGACGTACGTGGTCGATGGATTGACGCAAGCGACGTGGTACTTCGCGGTCCGCGCCGTCAACTCGGCGGGTGCCGAGAGCGCGAACTCCGCGATCGCGAGCAAGACGATCCAATAACGATTTGCCCGCGCCGCGAGCGCGGGCGCCGGGACGTAGACAGTGGGGCACGGATGCCCCCAGCCCCGAAGCTTTCTTCACCTCTAACGCTGCCTCGCCGCCGCGGCGTTGCCTACAATCGGTCCCACCTCACCACAGGGGCCGGTCATGTCGAGCGAACAATACGAATCCCAACGACCGTCTTGGTTGGGACGCCTCCTGTCGCGCGTTGCTACGGTAGAACCGCGCGAGCTACCCGCGGTCGTCGCGGCATTCCTCTTGTTCTTTTTCATGTGGGCCGGCTACTTCGCCGTGCGCCCCGTGCGCGAAACGATCGGCACCATTCTCGGCCGCGAGCAAACGGCCGATCTTTGGATATTCACCTCGGCCGCGGCGATTCTGATCATCCCGGCCTACGGCGCGATCGTCGCGCGCTTTCGCCGTAGCGTCTTCCTGCCGACCATCTACGGATTCGTGGCGCTGATGCTGGCGTTCACCGGGCTGGCCATGCGCGGCGAACATGTCGATCCGCTCGTCGGCAAAGTCTTCTATGTGTTCATCAGCGTGGTGAACCTGTTCCTGATCTCGATGTTCTGGAGCTTCCTGCTCGAGCTCTTCGATACGGGTCAGAGCAAGCGGTTGTTCGGCGTCATTGCGGCCGGCGGCAGTGCGGGGGCGCTGCTCGGCCCGCTTACATCGGACATGCTCGTCGGTCGCGTGGGCAATAGCGGCATCCTGTTCTTGGGTGCTGCCTTGTTCGTTGCTGCGATCGTGTGTCAGCGCGTGTTGCTGGGAATTTGGCGCGATCGGCCGCAGGCCCAGGCGGCCGAAGATCGACCGCTCGGCGGCAATGTGTTCGCGGGCGTGTCGTTGATCCTGAAATCGCCCTACATCCTCGGCATTGCGGTGTTCGTCTTCTTCATTTCGACCGTGAACACCTTCCTGTACTTCGAGCAGCTACGCCTCGTCGAGGCGGCTTTCGTCGACACCGGCGATCGCACGCGATTCTTCGCGCGCCTCGATTGGATCGTTCAGACGCTAACGGTGCTGTCGCAGATCTTCCTGACCGGGCGTATCGCGAAGAAGTTCGGCGTCGTTGCGCTCATCACGCTCGTGCCGCTGGTGATGGTCGGCGGCTTCCTGGCATTGGCTGCAACGGGAACGCTTGCGGTGCTCGCGGTCGTATTCGTCGCACGGCGCGCCATGGAATACGCGTTCGTTCGCCCGGGTCGCGAGATGTTGTGGGGACCGCTCGACAAGGAGTCGAAGTACAAGGCGAAGAACACCGTGGACGTGCCCGTGTATCGAGGCTCGGATGCCATCGTCGCGCAGATCAACAAGGCGCTCGATGGCGCCGGTGTCGGGCCGGCCGCGATCGCAGTACTGGGCGCCGGCGTTGCGCTCGTCTGGGCTGCACTCGGTTGGTGGCTCGGGCGCAAGTACGAAACGCTTTCGAACCAGGCAGCGCCGAGCCGTTAGCGGTTCGACTCCAGTCGGAACTGCATTCTGAGCGTCGCGCGGCGCGCTCGGGCCACGCCGTTGGTGACGATGGGTTCGAATCGCCACTGACGCAGCGCTTGGATCGCTGCGGTGTCGAACACGCGACGCGGTTCGGAGGCCTTCACGCGAATGTCGTTCGGCACGCCGTGCTCGTCGATCGTGAATTCCAGATCGACCCAGCCTTCCGTGCCGTTGAGCAGCGCCTCGCGCGGATAAACGGCGGCGACTTCGCGCGTGCGCGGCAGGCCCGCCGCTTGTAAGACGACGGTCGCAGCCTCGCGCTCGGCTCGCGCCGCATCGATCTGCTCGCGCAGCGCGCGTGTTTGCGGCAGCCGCGGTAACACGGCTTCGGCGCGATCGGCAAACACCTCGGCCATATTGATGTCACCGGCTGCAAGCGCAGTTCGCGTGCGTTCGAGAAGAGCGAATGAGAGGCGTTGTTGCTCGATCTTGAGTTGCTCGGTCGAGGCGCCGCGGGCGAGCGCTTCCTGCAGCACTTCGAAGGCATTCTCGCCGGGCGGTTCGAGCAGGTTGCCGCTCATGCGCAAACGCATCGCGCGTTCGATCAGCGCATCGACGGCTTCGCGTTCGACAGCCTCGCGTGCCGCCTGCAAACGAGTGCCGACGAGCTCCAGGTCCGGAAGCGCAAGCTCGAATTCCCGATCGACCTCGACTGCCGCTCCATAAGCGCTGCGCGCTGCGTCGAGCTCGTCGGCGTCGATCGCTGCGAGCGCTTGATTGAGCAGCCGAGTGCCGAGATCTGTCGCGGCGATTCGGATCGCATCGAAATCCTCGTCGGCTTCGCGGGCGCGACGCAACGCTCCGAGTGCGCTGGCTTCCGGCGGATCGACGAGCTGATTCGTCTCGAGAAACGCCTTTGCCACTTGAACGTTCGAATTGCCCCGCTCGGCAATTGGCGGAGCGTCCGACACCGGCGGCTGCGGCGTTCTCGCCGCGGGCTTCAGTGCCGTGCCTGCTTGTCGCGATGCGGTTAGAAGCTCGGTCTGCAATGCATCCAAGCGCGGATGGCGCGGCGCGATGCGCTGCAGGGTCGTGAACGCATCGCGAGCTGCCACGAGATTTTTCGCGGCAAGCGCTTCGGTCAGGCGTTGCTCGACTTGCTCGACGATGCGCTGCATCGCCTGTTTTGCGTGCTGATTGTCGGGATCGATGCGCAGCGCGGTGCGATACAGGTCGAATGCGTTGTCCGTTGCGGGCGGAACGAGCCGTCCCGAAGCGTGAGCTTCGTCTGCGCGCGTCAGGAGCTCGGTCAGCGTTGCGCTCGGTGCGCTCTCTTCGACGTCGTCTGCAATGGGTTCGCGCGGCGAATACACATACCACGCCGCGAGCCCGCCGATGGCGCTGACGAGCAGCACCGCCAGTGCGACACCCAACGATTTGCGGGCGCTCCGGGTGCGTGCGGGCGTCGCTCTGGCAGGGATGGCTTGCGAATGCATTTCGCCGTAGCGGCGCAGCGCCGTACTCAGAAAGAGCTCAGCGCGTTGCGGCGAGATCGGCTTGTGCAAGAAGCGGTAGATGCGGCCGTCGCCAACGAGCGCAGCGACGGCATGCTGTTCCTCGCGCCGGCCCGTGGCGAGCACGACGATCTCGGGAAACTGGGCTTGCAGCTTGCTGACGAGCTCTGCGACGTCGCGCGCAACTGCGACGTCGATGATGAAAATGCCGCAATGGCCGCCGATCAGCCGTTCGGCAGCAGCTTCGGGCGAATCGGCTTCGAGGATCGGATGTTCGGGACCGGCGGCTTCGCGCAGCGTTGCGAGCAACGCCGGATCGCGGGTCAGAACGATGATGTCGATGCGCCCGGCGGACAGAGGCGAGCGGCGTACCGCTGCACCGTCGCCACTATCTGACCGCGGGCGCTGCACGTCATTTCATCCGTCTCATTCGAGACAGACGACGAGCTGTGCCGAATGACTGCGCCAGTTGATGGGAATGACGTAGGAACGCAAGTTCTCGGGCAGGACGACTTTCTCCGGATCGCCGGCATGTACCGTCGGCACGGAGATCATGAAGTCCTTGCCGAAATCGCGGCGCGCGTTGCCCGAAATCGTGTTGGCGACCTCGCCGACGAGATCGCACATGTTCTCGTGCGTGAGCTCCGTCTCGCCCATACGCATCAGCATGACCGTAAGCATCGGACGCGATGCCGTGAAATAGACAACGCCGCGGCGCTTGCCGGCGATGTTGATCACGCCCGTGAATTCTTGAACCGTCGGCTTGCCCTCTTGAACCAGGTACGGAGAGCCGACCGTGGCAGGTTGATTCGCAGCGGTTGCAAAGTAGTGCGTCGTCCCTTCGACGAAAGTTTCGAGCTCAACTTTAGTCAACATGGTTCGCGCCCCTCAGCAGCTCCTCCAGCGCTTCCGTCAGCTGGCGGTCTGTGAACGGTTTGCATAGAAATCCGTTCGCTCCTTTCTTCAGGGCCTCGATCGCGGTCGCCTTGTCCGAGAGAGCCGAGATGACGAGGATGAGAACGTCTGGCTTGATCTTAACCAGATTTTCGACGCATTCGATGCCGTCCATCTCGGGCATCGTAATGTCCATCGTGACTACGTCCGCCGGCTCTTTGCGAAACGCTTCGACGGCCAACCTTCCATTCGCCGCGGTCGCGATTACCTCCAGATTGTCCAGCTGAAGCTCGCGCTCGATCTTGCGACGAATGATGTTCGAGTCGTCGCAAATCATGAGCTTGAGCTTTCGCTTCGTCAACGGCTGAGCCTTTGCATCTGCTAGCGCCATTGCTTTCCCTCGTTGATATGCGCGTATGTCTTAAGCCGCGGCGCGCTCGGTCGCCGGCAGCCAGATCTTGAACTTCGAGAAACGTCCGCCCGCCGAGGCGAGGCCGACGCGACCGCCGAGCTCGGCCACGAGGACGCGCACGAGGTCCATGCCTGCGCCTCGACCCGCATCGCTCGTTACGCGATCTGCTGTCGAGAAGCCCGGGCGGAAGATGAGAGCCATCGTCTGACGCGGATCGAGCATCGCGGCTTGCGCCGGCGTGATCAGGCCGCGTTCGATGGCCACCTCCTTGATCCGGTCGAGCTGCAAACCGCGACCGTCGTCCTGCACGATGAGCTCGAAGCCTTCATCGCCGCGCTGCGTGAACTCCACGCCGAGCGTGCCGACTTCGGACTTGTTCGCGCGCAGACGCTCCTCCGGCGTTTCGATGCCGTGCACAACGGCGTTGCGCACGAGCTGAATCGTGATGTCCTTGACCGCCTTGCGATAGGCCTCGGGAACCCGGTCGAGACCCTTGCACTTGACGGTGACTTGCTTGGACTGACTCGAAGCGATGCGATTGGCGAGATCTTCGAGCGTACGGTCGAGGCTCGATGCGCTCTCGACGACCGTGTTCGGAGTGAGCGCCTGCATTTGCATCGTTGCGTCGTGCGCGCCGCCGAGCCATGCATCGACCTTCTCGGCTTCGAGCGGCGCAGCGCCCGCGGCACGGCGGTTGGCGATCGCCTGATGGAGATCGACGAGACGGCCGAGCATCTCGCGCACTTGCGCCAAGTGGTTGAACAGGTCGTCGAGCTTGACGACGAGCGGCAGGAAGTCGCTACCGGACAGGTTCGGCCGGCCTTTGAGATCGCTGAGCGACTCTTCGAACGCGTGCGCGCGCTGCTCGACGGTCTTCAAGCCGAGCGCCGCGGCTTCGCCCTTCACGGCGTGCACTTGACGGTAGATGCCGTCGATCTTGGCGCGGAACGCGGATTCTTCGCGCGCAGGCTCCTTCAAGATGGAGTTGACCATCTTGAGCGAGACCTCCGCATCGGTGAGGAAGCTCGTGAGCGCATCCGGCTCGATGTGGAGGATGCGCAGCAGCAGATCGAGCTGCGCCTGCGCCTTCTCCTGCGATTCCTGCAGCTCGCGCGACAGCATCACGCGCTTCGTCACGTCGTTCACCGTCACCAGCAAGTGCGACAGTGCGCCGTCGGACTTCACGCGGTTGAAGTCGAATTCGAGGAAGTGAGTGTCGAAACCGCCGGCGGGATTCTCGAAATGAACTTCGACTTCGCTCAGCGGATTGATCGTCTTGACGAGCTTTTCGTTGACGCGCTCGCCCCAGAGCAGCGCCACGTAATCCATCGCCGTCTTCAGCGTCTTCTCCGGCACGATCGGCTTCAGCAGCTCGTCGAACGTGATGTTCGAGAAATCGTCGCGCCGGAAGATCGTGTTGAGGGCCAGCGAGCGCTCGCTGCCGATCTTCAGGTCCTTGTCCAACAGGAACAGACCTTCGTTCACGGTGCGCAGAATGTCCTGCGTTTCCTTGCGGGCGCGGTTGGAAGCCAACTCTTCCTTGCGCAGGTTGCGTGCGAAGTAGAAGAAGATCGCGCCGAGCAGCAGGAGCGCCGCGACCATGCCGCCGACCTGGATGCCTCGGAGAATGGCTGCCTGCTTGTTGCTGTCTTGTTCGACGAGCTTCGCAAGCTCGCTGCTCACGTTGGCGAGCTGCGTATGCGCGGCAGCGCCGAATTCGTTCAACTCCGTCACTGCCGTTTGCAAACGTCGTCCGCGCGGGCTGAGCTCTACACCCGACTTGTCCGCTTCAGGCTGCGCGTCCGGAGAATCCGTCGCGTACGGCGAACCGGAGAACCGGCGCACCGGCTCCAGCTTGGTCTTGTACGAGTCCCAGATCTTGGTGCTGCTCGCAATGAGCTCTTTGGCCTTGTCCGATCGCAGGACGCCGAGGCCGATGACCTCGCCGTTTGCGTCGGTGATCATGCCGCTCGTGAGCCCGTTCAGGCCGTGATCGAACTTGAGCGCGGCCTTGTCCAGCGCGTCCAATGCGTCGTCGACCTTCTCGCCGTTCTTCAGCCGTTCGGCGAGCTGCACGCCGCTTTGATACAGCAGGAGCGGCTGATCCTGATGCTGCTCGAGGAATTTCACGCCGCTTACGCTGTGGGCGAACCGGCCTGCCATTTGGAAGTTCATCGCCAGGATGAACGCCATGAACAGCAGGAAGCCGGTGATGGCGAAGACGATTCCCTTGTATCGACCCAGATCAAAAATGCCCATGGACAATTCCCCTGTAACCAAGTGTCCGGCGGGTCACGGCTTGGGGGGCCGGCGCCGCCTGTACGCTCGTTTTCCGGACGCAGCGAAGGTCGCCGGCCCACTGTGTTCGTCGATTCGGGCTGGCTGCAAGTAAGCGCATCCGGTGCCGAGCGGAATCGGCAGTGCTCCTATCTGACAATAAGCGTTCCGATTACTCTCGAACCAGTTCCTCGTTTTTACGCATTGGATTTTTGCTTCAGTTCAAATTTTCGGCGCGTTAGCGCGCACTGCGAGTTGTCACGGCGGTGCGCTGCCTCCGCCCGGATGGAAACGGCGATTGTGACGCATGCGCAACATCGGCTGGGCCCCATGCGCTTCGCCTGCCCGCGTAGACCGAAAAATTAGGGACTTGCGTCTGCCCGGGGCTGACTCTTTTCTGCGACGTATGCCGTTTTCTGCTGCCAATGCAATGACTTACGAGCGAATGGTGCTCGACAAGCAGCGGAATGCCCGGTCATGATGCGCGCCGGTTCGGTCTGGATACGGCTCCTATGCGAGATGCGATCGAATTCAGATCTCACGTGCCGAGAGCCCAGCGGGCGGCGCTCGAAACGCTGGTGTTCTTCAACTCCTGCCAGGATCGCTACGCGGCGTGTATCGCCGAGGCGGTGGAGCGCTTCGGCACACCCGAAATCGTTGCAGACGGCGATCGGCTGCGCGTGCGTGTCAGCGGTCTGAGCGATGTCCAGTGCTTGTTCGCCGTGGAGCGCAACACCGCGCGGCCCGTCGGTGTCGCCGTGTACATGCGCGCCGATTTGGAGCATGTCACCGTCGTGCACCTTGGCGTAGCGCCCGAGTACGCGAGCGGCGGGCCGAAGGCGGGCGAGCAATTGCTGTTGAGACTCCTGCGCGAAGTGCGCCGCTCGTCGCGTCGCATGAAGGGTGTGCGTCACGTGGAGTTGTTCTATATCAAGGAGCGCAGCGCCTCGAGCCGCTGGCGGGATGCGAAAGCGCTCATCTGAAGCACGCTCACGTCTTGTATTCGTTCTGCCTTTCCTAGCTCGACATGGAGCGTCGCGTCG
Source organism: uncultured Sinobacteraceae bacterium (assembly GCA_937902995.1). GTDB lineage: Bacteria > Pseudomonadota > Gammaproteobacteria > Steroidobacterales > Steroidobacteraceae > Steroidobacter. The sequence continues at coordinate 1,957 of CALEKY010000116.1, read as the reverse complement.
CGCTCGATCGCAGCCTCGGTTTGCCCGCAAGCGTCGCGACTTGGCTGACGTGGGCAGCTTTCGGCATCGGCTATCTCGGCCTCATCGCCTGGCCGTTCGATCTGTTCGCGAACTTCCGCGTGCAATATCTCGCCGTGTTCTGCGCATGCGCGCTCGCATTGCTCGTTGCACGGCGCTATGGGACAGCGTTCGTTGCTTTGCTCGGTGCTGCTGCAATCTCGGCGACGGTGGCACCGTACCTCGTGCGCACCGAGCAGGCATCCGCTGAGCAAACGTTCAGGATCGTCACGTTCAACGTCTGGCTGCGTAACGACGATCGGGAACGGCTCGTCGACTTCTTGCGTGCGAGCGATGCCGATGTGGTGATCTTGCAAGAGCTGCATCGCGCGGACGTGGAGCGGATCGCCCGGCGCCTGCCGGACTATGCCTATCGAACGGCAACGCCCGACTTACCGCGAGTGCTTGCGATCTTCAGCCGGTGGCCGCTGCGAGCCGAACACATGAGGCTGCCCGGCCGCGGACCGACGCGCATTGCCCGCGCCAGCATCGATTGGCAGGGCACCGAGATCGTGCTGTTCGGCGCGCATTTGAGCTGGCCGCTCAGTCCATCTCAATCGCGGGCCCGCACGGCACAGCTTGCCTCGATCGCATCGCAGGCTCGGGCGGAGCATGCGCCGGTGCTTGCGGCAGGGGATTTCAATCTCACGCCCTGGTCGCAGCATTTCGATCGGTTCGTAAAGCGCTCCGGATTGACCGATTGCGCGCTAGCGCAGGGGCTATTGCTGACGTGGCCGGCGCAGTTCTGGCCGCTGCGCATTCGCATCGATCATTGCTTTGCTTCGCGCCACTGGCGCGTGCAGCGCATCGGTGTCGGCCCGAAGCTGGGCTCGGATCATTTGCCGGTCGTCGTCGATCTCGGGCTCGAAGCCGAGACGCAGTCGCGCTAGCCGTTCGGAGTTTCGGACTCTTCGCGCAGGACGCGCTTGATGATGTAGCCGCCCGATTTCTGATCGTGCTCGAGCTCGAGGAGCTTGCGGCGCTGCGCTTCTTCGAGCAGATCGCTGAACGTGCGGAAACCGTAGTAGCTCTCGTTGAAGCCGGGATTCCGTCGCTTCAGGGTCTGTTTCACCATCGAGCCCCAGATCTTCTCGTCTTGGTCGCGCTCCTCGGCGAGCGCATCGATGGTATCGATCACCAGCTCGAAGGCCTGTTGACGGCGATCCTCGTCGGTCTGTTCGGCTTTCGGTTGCGGCTTCTGCTGCGCATCGCTCGATGTCTTGGCGGCGGGCTTGCGCCGCGAGCGCTGCTTCTTCTCTTCTTTGCGGACCAGATCGTCGTAGAAGATGAATTCATCGCAATTGGCGATGAGCAGATCGGACGTCGAGCTCTTCACACCGACACCGATCACCGTTTTGTTGTTCTCGCGCAGCTTGCTCACGAGCGGCGAAAAATCCGAATCGCCGCTGATGATCACGAACGTGTCGACGTGCGCCTTGGTGTAACAGAGATCGAGCGCATCGACGACGAGCCGGATGTCCGCGGAGTTTTTTCCAGACATGCGCACGTGCGGAATCTCGATCAGCTCGAACGACGCCTCGTGCATCTGCGCTTTGAACTCCTTGTAGCGCTCCCAATCGCAATACGCCTTCTTCACGACGATGCTGCCTTTGAGGAGCAGCCGCTCGAGTACGCGCGCGATGTCGAACTTCGAGTACTTGGCATCGCGCACGCCGAGCGCGATGTTCTCGAAATCGCAGAAGAGCGCCATGCTGTTGATGGGATGGGACATGGTTGCGTGACTCGTGACTCGTGATTCGTGATTCGCGTTCGAGGTGAGTGGGTGAGTAGTGTATCCAATCGCACGAACTTCCCTTATTCCCTCCTTCCCTTATTCCCTTCTTCCCTCACTCCGCATCCCCCTTTCCCTTTTCCCTTTTCCCCTTTCCCTTTTCCCCTT
>CALEKY010000115.1 GCA_937902995.1 uncultured Sinobacteraceae bacterium | reverse complement strand
TCGTGATTCGTGATTCGTGATTCGTGATTCGTGATTCGTGATTCGTGATTCGTGAGCACGAGGGTTGTCGCGCAGCTTTTCGCGTCAAGCCCTGACGACCCTCATTTCCCTTTTCCCCTTTCCCTTTTCCCCTTTCCCTTTTCCCCTTTCCCGATTCCCTACTCTCCTCGGGCCTGCTTCTCCACACTCTTGAACAGCTCGATCGTCGCGTCTTCCAGCGTCTCGAGCATGAGACGGCGGGCGACAAATGCCGGAATCCAGAATTTCGGTCTCAGGCGCGTGAGGTAAGTAACGCGAGTGCGGCCTGCATCGTCGGCAAGCTGCGTGCGCGTCTCGCCGAAGTGCACGTCGCTGCGTTCAGGATCGGTGATGGCCACCAACAGGCCGGGCGATTCTTCGACTTCTTCGATGCGGCGTACTGTACGGCACACGGGACCGAAACACGCGCGCAGAGTCGTTGCGAGCATGGCCGTATCGGGCGACGGACGTTCGATCACTGTCGCTTCGAGGATGCGCGAATCGAGGGTCGGATAGTTTTCGTAATCGCGCAGGATGCGTTCGACGTCCGCAAGCGGCGCCTCGAGCACCGCGGTCATCTCGAAGCGATATTCGCGTTCGATGAATTGCGCTTCGGCATGTTCGACTTGAAAGGCGGCAGCGGTCGAGCACGACCCGGCAGCGACCACGATCGCCGCACAGCCAGTCTTCAACCAAAGCCTCGGGGCACGTCCAGCGGCTGCCGTACACGTTGCCCCGAGATCCGCGACTCCCGACAGCGCTGCATCCATCTCAACGTCGCAGCAGATCCTTGAGCTTGTCGCCGATCTTCTCTTTGACCTTCTCCTCGAGCTTCTCTTTCTCTTCCTCGACACGCTGTTTGACTTGCCCTTTGATATAGCCCTCGAGATCCGGACGGACCTTGGGATCGGTGAGCGAGCCCGTGATCCGTACCGGAATCTTCGCATCGACGAGATCCTCCTCGGGCGCCGGCTCGGCACCTTCGCGCGGAATCTTCAGCACCGCCGCGGTGAGGCGATAGTCGAGCGCGCTGTTCGGAAGATCGACCGTGCCTTGCCCCGTCACCTTCAAGTAATCGAGCGCGACGTTCAGATCGTTGTTCGCGAGCACACCCTTCGTCATCGTGCCCGAGCCTTGCAGCGACTTGAACGGCGTGCGCGCCGGACCGCTGCGTTCGGGAATCGGTTGCTGCTTGAGGACGGCGCGAGCGCGGCGAATCTCGTACCACAAGTCCGCTCCTTCGAGAGCGCCGTCGGCCACGTTGAAATCGACCGTGCCGCTCAACGTCTTGAGGATGTCATCCGTGGTCCGTCCGCTGCCGGTGAGCTTGATGTTCGCATTGCCTTTTCCCGAAACACGATCGGTTTCGAAAAAATCCTTGAACAACGGTGCGAAGTCGATGTTGCGCACGTGCTCGTCGAGACTCACCCGCGCCACCTGGCCGGTCGCATCGACGCCGATGTCGCCGCTGTACGTCCCGCCGTACATCGAAGCTTCGAACGGATGAAATCGCGCCTTGCCGTCGCGCGCATTCACGCCGAGGCGCAGCTTCGAGAACTTCATACCGGCGAACACCGCTTCGTTGATGCGCAGCTCGCCCTGAGCATTCAGTTTTCGGATCAGCTCGACCGGGATCTCGGTGGGGCCTTCGTCGTCGGCTTTCGTCTGCTCGCCTTCGACGGGCGGCGGCAAATACCGGTCCGCATCGATGCGATTGACGCCGAGATCGAACTTCAACGCCACGGGATCGAAATTCGTCACGCCGAGCGAGCCGGTCGCCGTGGTGTCATCCAGCGTGAGCGTGATGTTCTGCAGCTCTGCGCTCGATTTCGTGAGCACTGCATTGCTCGAAAAGCTGAGCTCGCGAAAGACCGACGAGTCGCGCGTTTCCGGCAACTCGACACCGAGCTTCGCCATCCAATCGCGCAGCGTCACCGGTGCGAGCGCAAGTCGTCCTTCCAAGCGCGGCGCATCGAGGATCTTCGAACCGGTGAGCATGGCGCTCAACTTCGCGCCGGCAATGTCCGCATACAGATCCTGCGTTTCGAGCGTTTGCTGCGCCAGATTCGCGCTGAGCTCCTTGGCCTGCAATGAGACCGGCACACCGGCATCGGGAAACCCTTCGCCGCGCCAGGTCGCTGCAATCGTCAAACCCTCGAGCCGATACAGCTCACCTCCGAGATCCGCTTCGATCGCCGCGGCACGAATCTGCACGGGAATGCCGTCTTTCGGATAACCCTCGCCGGTCAGCGTCAAGTCGATCGCCGGTTTGGCCAACCGGTGAACGTTGCTATCGAAGTCCGCCGTGACGCGGCTTTCGAGATCCACCTGGATCGACAGCGTTTGGTCGAGATCGACGACAAAGTCGCTTTCGAGATCGAACGGCTCGCCGGACGCCAGCCGCCCGGTCGCCAAATTGAAATTGCGCAAAGCTCGCCGGGTCCCCTCCTGACGATTCTCGATGGTGACGGCTGCGTTCTTCACGGTGAGTCCGGCAATCGTCGGAATCTCCATCGAGCTTGTTTCGGTTTCCGGTGCAGGCGCACTCGAGTCGTCTTCGCCGCCCAGGTCATCCCAGTTGTTGCGTCCGGATTCGTCCGTGATCAGACGCACCTGCGGCGAATCGAGGGCCACCGTCCCGATCTCGAGCTTGCCTCTCAAGAGCGGCAACACGCGCACGCTGAGTCGCGCCCCTTGAATCGAGACGAAGGGCTCGTCGCCGAATCCGGGTGCATCGGCCAGGCTCGCAGGGCCCGTCTGCAGTGCAAGCCAAGGAAACAGCTTGAGGTCCAAATCGCCCTGCAAGGTGAGCTTGCGGCCGGTCTTGGCCTCGGCGATGCGCTCGATATCGTCGCGATAATCGTTCGGATCGACGAAGACGACGATGAGCACGAGCGCCAACACGATCAGCGCGATCAATCCGCCCAGAACGTACAAGGCAAGCTTTGCAATACGCATCGATGCACCTCGAACAAGAAACCTTTACGAGCGACCGCCGGGCCGCGGGCCGAGCCTGACGGCGAGGGCCCGCAAACTGTGCGCGAGTTCACAGTCGTCCGTCCAGTGGGGCAAAGCGGTGTGACGCAAGTAACACTACGGGGACCCGACGGACCGCGGATGCTACGGCGATCCCTGAAAGTTCTCACGGCTAGACGCCGTCGCTTGTGAGGATATCCGCTCAATGATGAGGTTGGCCGGCCGATCTTATGGCTCGAGAACCCAACGTATCGCGGATATTCGCCGACCGTGCCTGCCCCCTCTCATTTTGCTAATGCGGTGCCGCGCCTGCGTAGGCTGCTTCTTGCCTGCGTCGTCATCGCCGCCGCACTCGGCACGGTCTTGTTTCTCGGTGTGGGCGGCCCGGCCGCAACTGCGATCGGCTACGCATTCGCGGGTGCCTGTGGCGCAGCACTCGCCTTTTACGGGACGCAGCGCATCGCGCATCGCGAGACCGTGCCCGAGCCGAATGCCGTCGATGTGTCCGCGCCCGAAAGTGTCGAGCTGCGCGACCGGTTCAATCTTGCGACCGAAACGGCCGGCATCGGCGTCTGGGAAATCGATCTGGCGACCCGCAAGCTCAAGTGCGATGCGATCACGGTCCAGATCCTCGGCCGAGACATCAAAGAAGAGCAGGAGCTGCGCGAGGTCGTTCATCCCGACGATTTCGATGAGACCACGGCCAGGCTGAACGCATCGTTCATCGCCGATCCCCACAAGGCCATAGCTTCGACCCGCCATCGGATCGTGCGGCCCAACGGCGAAGTGCGCTACGTGCAGACGCACGTTCGAGTCTTTCGCGACGCAAGCGGCCAACCGGTGCGCGGGGTCGGCGTTACGTGGGACGTCACGGCCGAAGTCGAGCACGCCCAACAGCTCGAAGCCCAGGCAGCGCATGTGCGCACGCTGCTCGAGCGCATCAGCGTTGCGAGCCGCGCAGCCGGCGTCTCCACATGGGAGATGGATGCGCGCAGCGGCAAGTTCGTCTGGGTGGAGAACCGCACGAAGGCATTCGGGCTCGAGCACGTGCCGCTCGACGTGTACAGCGACGAAGTTCGCAAGCTCATCCATCCGGACGATCTGCAGCAGATCGATGAACTGACACGGCAGGCGATCAAGAGCGGCCAGGACACCTATTCATATCGTTTCCGGGTGCTACGGCCCGACGGCACCGTTCGCCACCTGCAGACCTTCACGCAGGTCATGAGAGATGCGACCGGCGCTCGAACGCGGTTGCTCGGCGCGACGGTCGATATCACGAACGAGGTCCAAACGACCGATCTTTTGCAGCGGCAGGCGGCACAGGAACGCGCGCTCAACGACCGCTTGGCAATTGCCACCGAAGCCGTCGGCATCGGCACCTACGAAGTCGACCTCGAAGAGAAGAAGCTCCTGTGGGTCGAAAATCCGATCAAAGGGCTCGAATACGCGCTGCGCGACAATCCGACGCTCGAGAAATTCAGCCTCGTGATTCATCCGGAGGACCGGAAGATCCTGCCGAACGCGCTGCGCGAAGCGTTTGCCACCGGCTCGAATCGAGTCTCTTTCCGTTATCGCGCCTACACCGAGGCGGGCGAGCTGGTCCACGTCCAGACGCACGCGTATCTCGTACCGAACGAGCAAGGCCGCATGGTGCGACTGCTCGGTGCGGCGTGGGATGTCACGAAGGAAGTCGAAGCCGCCGAGCGTTTCGAGCAACAAGCTCGTCAGGAACGGCTGCTGCTCGCACGACTCAGTATGGCGACGGAGGCAGCCGGCATTTGCTCGTGGGAGATCGATCTCAGCACCAATCGCTTCCTCTGGACCGAGAATTGGCTGCCTGCGCTAGGCGATACGCGGCCCGATCGCTCGCAATCCACGGATGCATTTCTCGCCGCCCGGCTGCATCCGGAGGATCGCGACTTGTTCCGCGACGCGGTGACGGCGGCATTGCGTGCGAAGACCGACCGCTTCTCGCTGCGGTATCGCGCGATCGGCGCCGACGGCAACATCGTGCACGTGCAATCGCATGCGCGGCTCATGCGCGACGAGAGCGGATGGGCACGAAGCCTGCTCGGCGTGTCTTGGGACGTGACCCGCGAAGTCGAAGACCAGCAGCGTCTCGAAGAGCAAGCACGTCAACAAGAGGTGCTGCTCGAGCGCTTGAAGCTCTCGTCGGAGGCGGCCGGCATCTGCTCGTTCGAAGTGGACATGGAACGCGGGATCTTCCTGTGGTCCGAGAATCCCATCCGCTCGCTCAAGGAAATGCCCATGAGCGGCGTTTCGCTCGAGAAGTTCGCCGAAGAGATCGTGCTGCCGGAGGATCGGCACGTTTTCCGGGACGCGGCTCGCAAGGCGCTCAAGGAGCGCAAGCGCAGCTTCTCGTTCCGCTACCGAGGTCACGGCAAGCACGGCGGCATCGTGCACGTCGAAAACCATGCGCATTTCGTCGTCGATCCGACGAGCGGGCGCGCGGTGCGGTTGCTCGGCGTCTCCTGGGACGTCACGGCAAACGTCGAAGCGGCGGAGAAGCTCGAGCGGCAACGCGTTCAGCAGCAGCTCTTGCTCGAGCGCTTGAGCATCGCCACGCAAGTGGCCGACATCAGCTCCTGGGAAATCGACTTGCGGGTTCTCGAATTCCTGTGGGTCGAGAATCCCATCAAGGCCCTCTTGCGGCCCGGCGACGATCGCTATGACATCGCCGAGCTCGAACGACGCATTCATCCGGACGATCGCCACGTCTTTGCCGAGAAGATCGCCGAAGCGATGCGGCTCGGTACGGACCGGTTCTCGTATCGCTATCGAGGCCAGGGCACCGACGGTTCGGTCGTGCACGTCCAGAACTACGTCAAGCTGTTCTTCGACGAGCAGGGGCAGCCGGTCTCTGCGCTCGGCGCGTCGTGGGACATTACGAAGGAAATCCAGGCGGCCGAGCAGCTTGCTCAACAAGCCGAACAATTGCGCATTGCCGAGCGCCGTTTGGAACGCGCCTCGCTGTCGAGCTCGGAGGGTCACTGGGAAGCCGACATCGTCCACGGCCGCGTGTGGTTGTCCTCGAGCTATCACACCTTGCTCGGCTATCGACAGGGCGAGCTGCCGACGAACTTCGACGAGCTCGCGACGCTGCTGCATCCCGAGGACTCGGAGCGTCACCGCGAAGCGACGCGACGTCACATCATGGAAGGCGCACCGTACGTCATCGATTGCCGCATACGTTGCGGCAACGGCGAATATCGCTGGTTCCGCCAACGCGGCACGGCCGAGCGCGATGCGCAGGGCCAAGCCGTGACGATCGCCGGCTCGATTCAGGACATCCACGAGCAAAAGCTCGCGGAAGATGCGTTGCAGCTCGCGCAACGTCGCTTCGAGCGCGCGATCAACGGTACGCAGGACGGCCTGTGGGAGCTGGAGGCGAACGGCAATGCCTGGTGCTCGCCGCGTTTGATCGAGCTGCTCGGCTATTCGCCGGACGAGCTGCCGAGCAATACGAATTTCCTGCGCGACCACCTGCATCCCGACGACACCGAAGCGGTCGCGGCCGCCACGCAAGCGCACTTCCAGCAGGATCAACCCTACGACGTCGAGATTCGGTTGCAAACGAAGTCCGGCGAATACCGTTGGTATCGTGCGCGCGCGAAAGCCGAACGCGATGCGCAGGGTCGTCCGTTGCGCCTGTCGGGTTCGCTACAGGACGTCACCGAGGCCCGAGCGGCGCGCGAAGCGCTCGTGAAAGCGACCGAAGCAGCGGAAGCTGCAAGCCGTGCGAAGAGTTTCTTCCTCGCCAACGTGAGTCACGAGATTCGCACGCCGATGAACGGCATCATCGGAATGACCGGATTGTTGCTCGATACGCAGCTCGACCGCACACAGCGCGACTATGCCGAGACGATTCGCGCGAGCGCCGATTCGTTGCTCACCGTGATCAACGACATTCTCGATTTCTCGAAGATCGAGGCCGGCAAGCTCGACATCGAGGCAATCGAGCTCGACTTGCGCGGCAATGTCGAAGACGTCGGCGGCATGATGGCCTTCCAGGCGGCGGCGAAGAATCTCGAGCTCATCGTGCACGTGCATCCGGACGTTCCGGACCGCGTCATCGGCGATCCGCAACGCATCCGTCAGTGCTTGATCAATCTCGTCGGTAACGCGATCAAGTTCACGCGTCACGGCGAGATCGTCATCGAGGTCAGCAGTCTCGGTCGCGAGAACGGCAAAGCGGTGATCGAATTCCAGGTTCGCGACACCGGCATCGGCATTGCGCCCGAGACCATCAACACGCTCTTCCAGCCGTTCGTCCAGGCGGATGCCTCGACGACGCGGCACTTCGGCGGCACGGGGCTCGGTTTGTCGATCGTGCGCCGGCTGGTCGAAATGATGGGCGGTACGGTCGGCGTCGAAAGCGAGCTCGGCAAGGGCTCGACGTTCTGGTTCAGGCTGCCGCTCGAGCTGGCCGCGGGCACCGCCGAACAGCGTCCGGTCGAATTGCATCGTCTGGGACGTCGCGTACTGATCGTCGACGATCACGAGACCAATCGTCGCGTGCTCGCCGGCCAATTGCTGCACGCCGGTTACGACGTCAGCCTCGCCACGACGGGACACGAAGCGCTGCAATTCTTGCGTCAGGGCCGTGCGGACAATCATCCGTACGACATCGTGCTCGCCGACTATCAGATGGAAGACATGGATGGTGCGACGCTTGGCGAGCGCATCAACTCCGATCCGCACTTGTCGAATGCGCGCGTCGTCATCCTGACGTCCGTCGATCGGCACGGCGACATCCGTCGATTTGCATCGCTCGGCTTCGCAGGCTATCTCACCAAGCCGATCCGCGCACGCGAGCTGTTCGAATGCCTCGATCGCGTGCTCGCGCGCGAAGCGAAGGAATGGCATTTGCAGAGCCAGCCGATCGTCACGCGCGGCACCTTGGTCGGCAGCGATTCCGCGAAACGCTACGACGGCAATGTGCTGCTCGTCGAGGACAATCCGGTCAACCAGAAAGTGGCCGTGCGGTTTCTCGAGCGCATGGGTTGTCGCGTGCGCGTCGCGGACAATGGCGCCGAAGGCGTCAAAGCCTTCCAGGAAGGCAAGTTCGACCTCATCTTGATGGATCTACAAATGCCGGTGATGGATGGACTGACCGCCACGCGACGCATTCGCGAGATCGAGCGCGGCGAGCGCATGACGCCCATCGTCGCGCTCACGGCCAATGCCATGACGGGACAGCTGGAGCGCTGCATGGAAGCGGGCATGAACGGTTTCCTCACCAAACCGCTCGACATCGACCGCTTGCACGAAACCCTGGAGCGTTACGGGCTTGCCGCAAAGGCGATGGAGCGCCAAAACACCGCCTCGACGCCAGGCGCACCGATCGATCTCGCGCGGCTCAACGAGATCACCGACGGCGATCCGGAATTCGCCCTCGAGCTCGTGTCGACCTTCATCACCAGCGGCGAGCAGGTCTTGGAGGAGATTCAAGCTGCGCTCGAGGCTCATGATCGCCATGCGCTGAGCCGCGCTGCGCACAAACTGAAGGGTGCGAGCGCGAACATCCACGCGCATGCATTGCGCGAGCTTGCTTATGCGCTCGAGACGCAAGCACCGAGCGTCGATCAACCGCGTTTGAAGGAGCTCGTGCAGCAACTGCGCGAGCGTTTCATCGAAGCCGCAGAGTTCTTGAAGGCACAGACACCGCCGCCGGCGGCAAAAGCAGGATGACCGCGTTAATCGAGCGCTTCGGTCGTGACACGATTGCGGCCGTTCGCCTTGCTCGCGTACACGCCTGAGTCGCAACGCATCATCAGCGCATCGAGCGTCGCGCCGGTAGGCACGACCGACGCCCATCCTGAAACGCCGAAGCTTGCCGTCACGGGGAAGGAGATGCTTCCCGACATGAACGGCTCGGCGGCCACTTGCGAACGCAAGTGTTCGGCGACCACGGTTCCGTTGACGACATTGGTTTCCGGCAACACGACGACGAACTCCTCGCCGCCGTAGCGCGCGACCCAATCCGTCGTTCGTAGCGTCGCAGTGAGCTTCGCGACGAACCACTTCAGCACCTCGTCGCCGATGTGATGTCCGTAGCTGTCGTTGATCTTCTTGAAATGATCGACGTCGCACATGATCACGGCGAGCTGACGGCCGTAACGCGGCCCGCGATCGAGCTCCCGAGGCAGTTGCTCCATCAAGTAACGGCGGTTGAACGCGCCGGTGAGCGGATCGGTGATCGACAGACGGCGGTTCTCTTCATTCGCGGCACGCAACGAGCGTTCGAGCGTCACGATGCGCTTGCCGGTATTCAGGCGGGCAATGAGCTCGGGCTCGACGACCGGCTTCGTGAGATAGTCGTCTGCGCCTGCCTGCAGGCCGGCGACCACGTGCTCGATCGCATCGCGCGCCGTCAGCAGGATGGTGTAGACGTAGGCTTTGTTCTCGAGGGACCGAACGGCGCTGCACAGACTGACGCCGTCCATCTCCGGCATTTCCCAGTCCGTGATCATGAGCTGGAAGTCGCCTGCTTCGAGCTTCGCGAGCGCTTCGCGGCCGTTGCTGGCCGTATCCACCTCGTACCCTGCCCGTTTCAGCAGACGCGCCATGATGAGCCGCTGCGTCGGCTCATCGTCCACCAGCAAAATCCGCCACTGGCTGGCCGACGCCGGTGTAAGGGTGATAGGGCTCGATTGGCTCATGCGGGGAAGGATCCTAACCTTCCCCCTCAGGGCAGCGCTATGGGCCCGCTGTCAAACCGAGCAGTGCTGCGCAGGCGCGATGTGCGCCGTGCACGCCAGGTCAGGGATTCCCTCAACGGCCTTGTCGCCGGCGTGCGACTATCAGCTCAGCGTCCGCACACATCGACGGTTCCGCTCATCGTCTTGATTCGCACCATCGCGCTGCCGCCGCCGCGTACGAAAGAGAAATGCTGGCCCGGGCCGTAACGGGCGACGTTTACGATGCCGTCGCTGAAACAGGTCTCGATATCGCCGCTGAAGGTATGAACGTCGAACTCCACGTCGAGCGGTCCCGCAAGGCGCAAATCGACATCGCCGCTGATCGTTTCCGCGTCGAACCGCGCACCGCTCGCCAGCCGCGCCGAAATCTCGACATCTCCGTTCGTCGTGCGCACGCGCGCTCGCGTGAGCTCGGTCGCCGTGACCTTGATATCGCCGCTCACCGTTTGAATGTCGATCTCCCCGCTGACCTTGGACACTTCGAGGTCGCCGCTCACCGATGAGACCGTGTAAATCGCCGGCTTCGCGCTCGCCGCGGCAGACACGACGATATCGCCGCTGATCGTCTTGCCCGCGAAATCGTCGCCGCCGGTTTCGGCATGAATCGTCCCGCTCACCGTCTGCAAACGTTGCGCACCCCGCATGCCTTGGATCGTTTGGTCGGCACTGACCGTGTTGACCTTGAGCGCACTCGTCGCGGGAACGCGCACGGTGAGGTCGGAGTCTGCATCGCGCGAGCTGCCGCGCGGCAACACGACGCGAATCTCGGTCCGCTTCTCATCCGAATTGAAATCCAAGCGCTCGACGTCCCTGCCCAACTGGCCGCGAAGCTCCACCTCCGCGCGGTCCCAGCCGATGACGCGCACCGAGCCAGCGACATTGACGATTTCCACCTCGCCGTTCGGGTCGGCAGGCGCGCGCTTTTCCACCGACGCAGACCAACTCGCTGCGGCGAACACCCACAGCATGGCGCCCAAGCCCACGCCGAACTGTCGTTTCATGGATCGAACGTTCATAGATCGGTTCCCGCCGCCGTTGAAGCAGCCATTGAATTGACTTCCGACAACACCTGCATCTCGCGTTGATACGTCGAGACCAGCAGGTCCTGTAACAGCGGATCGCTCGGATACTGTGCGAGCGTCGCAGCAATCTCGTCCGCCGAGCGGCGCAGCTCGGCGATATCGCGTTCTACTTTCGCGCGCGCCATCGGCGGCAAGTATTGAATGTGCTTGGAGTATTCGGCATCGAGCTCTGCGCGCAGCTGCTCGTAACGCTTGTCGAGCCCGAGGCTGTCGAAACGCACGGGTGTCGTCGGCAGCACCGGTTGCATTTGCTCGGCCACTTCCTGGCGTGCACGCGCAATCTGCTCCTGCGTGGAGGTGCGCATGACGAAGAAGGTCATGACCGAAGAGGTCACGACGAGCACGAGCGCCGCCGCGAGCTGGAACCAGCGTTGCGTATGGAGCGCGCCGCCTGCGCGCGGCTTGTCCGCCGCGATTTCGGCCTCGATGTCGCGCCACAGATCGCGCGACGGCTCGACCGAGCGCGGCAGCTCGGCCAGCAAGCGATCGAGTGGATCATGCGGTTCGTTCATGTGTCGAGCTCCGGCAATCCCAACCGCGCACGCAAGAGCTTTCGGCCGCGATGCAACTGCGCTTTGCAAGTACCGACGGCAACACCCAGCATGTCCGCAACTTCTTCGTGGCTGTACCCGTAGATGGCTTGCAGCACGACGACGTGTCGCGAACCCTCCGGCAGACTGGCCAGCGCTTTCTCCACATCCATCACATCCGCGCCGTCCATCGCAACGGACGCATCGCCGAACGTGCCCAAAGAATCGTCATCCTCGTCGTGCGTCGTCTGCGAGACACCTTCGCTGCGCGTCCCTCGATTGCGCGCATGCGTCAGCACCTCGTTGACGGCGATGCGATGCAGCCACGTACCGAACGCGCTGCGGCCCTCGAACGCCGCCAAGTTCCGCCACGCCCGTACGAATGTCTGTTGCACGCAATCCTCCGCAATCTCTCGATGGCGCGTCATGCGCAGACACAAGCCCATCACCCGCCCCACGTGCAAGCGATACAAGCGTTCGAACGCCCGCATGTCGCCGCGGCGCGCAGCCTCGACGAGCGCCGCGTCGGAGATCGACGCAGTCTCAGCCGTCCGTTCAGGCTTCAGCGCGCGCATTTCTGGGGCCATCGTGCATTTGGATGCGGTGCGGCAGGGGAAGGTTTAAGTCGGGAAAGGGGAAAAGGGAAAAGGGAAAGGGGAAAAGGGAAAGGAGGGAAGAGAAATGCTGCACGTCCGACGTGCGTCCCTTAGTACTCGATCGAAACCGGAAATGGAATCGGTGGGGGCAGGACCGCTCGAGCGGTCTTCTGTTTCGGGCTTCCGTTGCCTCGTCGTCGGTGGGTGCGGCTGCGACTTCCTTTCTCGGTTCCCTTTTCCCTTCTTCCCTTATTCCCTCATCCCCTTCCCGCGGCCGGCTAGCCGGCCTTCCGCCCATTCCACTCCCGCACCTTCTCTTCGAGGACATCGCCGGCCATCGGTCGGCCGATGAAATAGCCCTGGGCGCGGTCGCAGCCGACATTGTCGAGAAAGTCGAGCACTTCCTGGGATTCGACGCCTTCGGCGCAGGCGGTGAGGCGGAGCTTATGGGCGAGCAGCACCATGGTTTCGACCATCGTGCGGGCGTCTTCGTGGGCAAAGATGTCGCGAACGAACGAAGTGTCGATCTTCAACTCGCTGAACGGCATCAGATAGAGCTGTTTGAGCGACGAATAGCCGGTGCCGAAATCGTCGATCGACAAGCCGAAATTCTTCACGCGCATGCGCGTGAGCACATCCATCGTCGTGCCCGGATCGAACATGGCCGCGGTTTCGGTGACCTCGAACACGATGCGTCGTGCATCGGCGCCGACTTGCGAGGCCATGCGCGCGACATGATCGGGGAACGAAAGATCGTTCAAGAGCTGCGGCGAAAGATTCACGGCGACCGAAAGCTGCAACCCGTGCGCGTCCCACGTGCAGCACTGGGCAAGCGCGGTTTCGAGCACACGCTCGGTCAATCGGCGAATCAGACCGTTCTTCTCGGCAATCGGAATGAAGCGTGCCGGCGAGACGAAACCGAACACTGGATGTTGCCAGCGCGCCAACGCCTCGACGCCTTCGATGATCCAGCGCCCAGGAGCTACGCGCGTCGCCTTGGGCTGATAGTGAACCCGGATCTCGTCGTTATCGATGGCGGATGCGAGCACTTCCGGCGTGATGGGCGAATCTCCGCGAACGCAGCGACGCAGCATCGCTTCGAGATCTGCGAGCAGAATGGGCTTTTGTAGCGCTCCCAACATGCTCAGGCCCTGCGCACGTCCGATCTGTTCGGCCGTCGCAAGCA
The DNA here is from genome assembly GCA_937902995.1 of uncultured Sinobacteraceae bacterium. Lineage (GTDB taxonomy): Bacteria > Pseudomonadota > Gammaproteobacteria > Steroidobacterales > Steroidobacteraceae > Steroidobacter. Next base: position 3,806 of record CALEKY010000115.1, on the reverse strand, counting down.
CCCGCTGATCCATGCCGCTCGCAACTAGCACGTGCGCCTTGCTCCCGCGTTCGCCCAAGAACCGCAGCAGCTCGATGCCGTCGGCGCCGGGCATTTGCAGATCCAGGACCACCACCGTGGGCTGAAACTCCTGGACCGCAGCGCGGAATGTTTCGGGATCGGTTACAGCACGCGTTTCGAACCCTAGCGCCGTCGCCGCCTCGGAAATGAATTCGCAAAGATCGGCCTGATCGTCGATGACGAGCAATCTGTTCGCCTGCTCAAGCAACGCGCGCCTCCTGGTCCAATATGTACCGAATGCGCATTGCGAGCTCCTCGTTTCGATACGGCTTGTGAATGATGTCCGTCGAGGACAAGCCGGGGCCGCTCAGCGCACTCGTGTCGACATAGCCTGTCGTGAACAGCACCTCGATGTCCGGACGTAGTTCACGGGCTCGCTTTGCGAGCGTCGGACCCAGCATGCCCCCTGGCATCATCACGTCGGTGAACAGCAAGTCGATGCGTTCCGGCCCCATCAGGATGCGCATGGCGGCGTCGGCATTCGATGCGGCCAAGGCGCGGTAACCGAGTTGGCTCAGAGCGGTGACGACGGTCTCTCGCAGATCGGCATCGTCCTCGACGACGAGGATGGTCTCGTTGCCGCCCGGCGCCACCTTCGTGACGATCGTGTCTTCCCGCTCGGACTGCTCCTCGCGGCTGCGAGGCAGGAAAATCTTGACGGTCGTGCCGCGCCCTTTCTCGCTCTCGATCGTTGCAATTCCGCTGGCCTGCTCGGCAAAGCCGTGCACCATTGCCAGACCGAGGCCGCTGCCCTTGCCGGATTCCTTCGTCGTAAAGAAAGGCTCGAATACGCGCTTCAACACCTCCGGCTCGATGCCGGATCCGGTATCGCTCACGCTGATGCACACGTACTCGCCGGGCTCGACTTCGGGGTGCTCGCTACAAAACGCCGCATCGAGCACGACGTTCTCCGAACGCACGGTCAGACGCCCGCCTTCCGGCATGGCATCGCGTGCATTGATCGCGAGATTCAGGATTGCGTTCTCGAACTGGCCGACGTCGATGCGCACGTGCCAGATTTCCGGCGACTGAACGAGCCGCACTTCGATCGACTCGCCCAACGTCCGCTGCAAGAGATCCTTGAACGCGGTGAGCTGACGATTGAGATCGACGACCGTCGGATCCAGGATTTGGCGCCGCGCGAACGTCAGCAAACGGCGCGTGAGATCCGCGCCGCGCACCGCAGCGCGCATGGCCGTGTGAACCTTGCGTGCAAGGCTCGGCGTCTCGGCGAGGCTGCGCTCGAGCAACTGCAGATTGCCGAGCACGACGCCGAGCAGATTGTTGAAGTCGTGCGCGATGCCGCCGGTCAGCTGACCGATGGCTTCCATCTTCTGTGCCTGCAAGAGCCGTGCTTCGAGGCGTTTGAGCTCGGTCAGATCGTAGGCAATCGAGAAGAAGCCTCGCACTTCGCCTTGCGCGTCGAAGCGAGGGATGAAATGCGTCTGCCAGTCGCGCCGTTCGCCGTTGCGCGTGCCGCTGTGCGTGAGATTCGAGGCCTCTCCGCGCAACGCTGCCGCCACGTGCGGCGCGATCGCTTCGCGCTCGTCGACCGGCGTGACTTCTTTCAAGTGCTTGCCGAGCACCGCCGAACGCGACTGCCCGAGCCACTCCACCATGGCCCGATTCGCATACGTGAGGCGCAGGTCGCGATCGTAATACGCGACCATCGTCGGCATCGCATCGAGCGTCAGCTCGTAGAAATCGCGAGTCTCGAGAACCTTGAGCTCGGTGTGAATTCGCTCGGTGACGTCCTGGTAGGTGCCGTGCAGCCGCACCGTCTTGTTGTTGCGTCGCTCGGCTTTGAGAATGACGCGCAGCCACCGTTGAGGTTGGCCGCGGCTCGCGAGGCGCAGCTCCAGATCGGCGGCCTTGCCGAGAGCGATCGCCGTATCCACGGCCGTTTTGAATTTCGGCCAGTCGTCGGGATGAAAGTAAGGACGGCTCTCGAGCAAGGAAAGCGGAGGGTCCTTGGTCTCGACGCCGAAAATCGAATACACGACCTCAGTCCAATGCATTCGCTTCGTTTCGACGTCGTATTCCCAGCCGCCGATACGAGCCGTCGTCTGCATGTCCTTGAGCAGCAGGTCGAGTCGCTCGCGCTCGCTCACGTCGCGGAACGTCAGCGCCGTACCGACCGTCGTACCGTCGTCCGTGATCGGCACGATGCGATATTCGACCGGGCGTCGCTGGCCGTCCTTGCGGCGCAGGAGCGCACCGACGCCGCGCATGATGTCGGTCGTCAACCGCACGCGACGAACGACATCGGTCGACTGGTCCGTGTCGCCTTCGGTATTGATGAACTCGCGATAGTCGCGACCGATCAATTCCTCCAGCTCGTAACCCAGATGCTTGGCGGCGGCCGGGTTGGCGTAACGCACGCGTCCATCGCTGCTCAACTCGAGCACGCCTTCGCCCGACGCCTCGACGATGGCCCGATTACGTCGATGGGTGTCGAGCAACTCGCGATGCTTGCGGCGCAGCCTGGCGCTACGCCACCACAGCGCGGCGATGGCAACCGCGGCCGGGATGCCGAGCATCACGAGGCTGGCGATTAGCCCGCTGAGGGTCGCCTGATCGAGCGACATGACACTGAACATCATCCGCTGACGGCGCGGCGATCAGCCCCTGCCCGCAGAGCCGGGCTCGCGTCCCGCATACCAATTGACCGCGTACTGCATGAGCTGCGCGGAAGTACGCAAAGACAGCTTGCGCTTGATGCGCTGGCGGTGCGATTCGACCGTCTTGACGCTGAGGTTCAGCGCCTCGGCGGTTTGGCGCGTCGACAGACCCTTGCCGATCATGTGCAACACCTGCAGCTCGCGGTTCGTCAGGCTGTCGATCGGGTTCGCCGAAATGTAGGCGCCGCCCGAAGCGAACTTCTCGATCATGCTGTTGCCGACCGCTTCGCTCACGTAAATGCCGCCTTCGAGAACCCGGCGCAACGCGATCAGGAATTGATCCGACGCAGCCTGCTTCATGATGTAACCGTTCGCACCGGCGGACAGCATGCGCTCCGCATAAATCGCCTCGTCGTGCATCGACAGCACGAGCAACGGCAGCGACGGGTAATGCGCACGAGCGTCCTTCACGAGCTCGAGGCCATCGCCCTGCTTCAAGGACACGTCGACGATCACCGCATCGGGCTCGAGCTCGCGGATCAGCGACTTCGCTTCGCGCGCCGTCTCGGCTTCGCCGCAGACTTCCAGATCGGCTTCCGCCTCGATCAGGCGGCGCAAGCCTTGTCGCACGATCGGATGATCGTCGACGATCAATACGCGGCGTTTGCGATCCTTGGGTGCCGCCGTCAGCGGCTTGTGCGGTGTTTTGAACATCGATGGGCCTATCGTCATTACCTTCTCCTAACAATCACCGCCTCATCAGCGGCACCAGAATGTCTATCGACTTCTCTTTGACTCTCTGAACAACCTTGCGTCGCGGTGCGCATCCCTGCCCGCTCATGACGGTCCATTGGACGTCGATCGCTTGGTCTTTCGTCGTGCCTTGGGACGTGCGCCTTGATCGTCGCGCTCGATGGGACATTCGCAAACGATGCGGGTTCCGGTCGGCTCGACGCGTTCGAAATGAAGCTCGCCACCGAGCATCCGAGCTCGATACCGCATGATCTTCAACCCCATGCCGGTCGCGTCCATCGCTCGCTCCGGTAAGCCGATGCCATCGTCGGTGATCGCAAGGCTTACCTTACCGCGGGTCACCCTTAAGTGCAGTCGTATAGTCCGAGCCTG
>CALEKY010000114.1 GCA_937902995.1 uncultured Sinobacteraceae bacterium | reverse complement strand
AAGTATCTCGGCGGGCACGGCAACAGCATCGGCGGCATCATCGTCGATTCGGGCAAGTTCCCGTGGGCCGAGCACAAGAAGCGTTTCCCGCGACTGAACGAGCCGGATGTCAGCTATCACGGCGTCGTTTACACGGAGGCCCTGGGACCGGCTGCCTATATCGGCCGTGCGCGTGTCGTGCCGCTCAGAAACATGGGCTCGGCACTTTCGCCGTTCAACGCGTTCCTCATTCTGCAAGGGATCGAGACGGTCGCTTTGCGCATGGACCGCATCTGCGAGAACGCGCTCAAAGTCGCTCAATACCTCAGCAACCATCCGAAGGTGAGCTGGGTGAAATATGCCGGCCTCGAGTCGCATCCGGATCATGCGCTCGTGAAGAAATACATGTCCGGCAAGGCCTCGGGCATTTTGACGTTCGGTGTGAAGAGCGGGCGCAAGGGCGGCGAGAAGTTCCAGGACGCGTTGCAGCTCATCACGCGGCTCGTGAACATCGGCGACGTCCGCTCGCTCGCTTGCCATCCGGCGTCCACCACGCACCGGCAATTGTCTCCGGAAGAGCTCGAGAAGGCGGGCGTCACGGAAGACACGGTCCGTCTGTCGATCGGTATCGAGCACGTCGACGACATCATTGCCGACATCGATCAGGCGCTCGCAAAAACCTGAGCCATCGGGCCGATATCGCTCGGCTGGATCGATGATCCCGCCCGCGAACGCTGCGGCTTGACTCTTGCCGACGTTCGCCGGGCGGGGCTGCCGTTACCATCGACCTCACTCAAACCGACAACAGGGGGATACCGCATGTGCGACCAGGATTCGATGGATGACATGGTGGAGTTTCAGCAGCGGTCGTTGGAAATCACACGCCGGAGATTCGGCGCGTTGTCGCTCGGACTGGGCGCGACGATGATGCTGCCGCGTGTCGTCGGCGCCGTCGCCGTCAAGGAATCGCATGTCGAGATCAAGACGCCCGACGGGACGGCGGATGCGTATTTCGTACATCCCGCGGAAGGTGCGCATCCCGGTGTGCTGATCTGGACGGACATTCTCGGGTTGCGTCCGGCGTTCGAGCAGATGGGCAAGCGCCTTGCCGAGTCCGGTTATTCCGTGCTGGTGCCGAATCCTTTCTATCGAAAGCAGAAGGCGCCGATCTTCCCGCCGGGCGCAAGTTTCTCGGATCCGGAGACGCGCAAGGCCGCCATGGCGCTAGGCGGTTCGTTGAACGCCGAAACTCACGTCACGGATGCGACGGCGTTCGTGAAATGGCTCGATGCGCAGCCTAGCGTCGACAAGAAGCGCAAGCTCGCGACGACCGGGTATTGCATGGGCGGACCCATCGTGATGCGTACGGCCGCTGCATTCCCGGATCGAATCGGCGCCGGAGCATCGTTCCATGGCGGCGGATTAGTGACCGATCGGCCCGATAGTCCGCACCTGCTCATTCCGAAAATGAAGGCGCACTTCTTGTTCGCGATCGCCGAGAACGACGATCAGCGCGATCCCAATGCGAAGAACGTGCTGAGGGAAGCGTTTGCCGCCGCGAAGCTACCGGCGGAAATCGAAGTGTATGAAGGCGCGTTGCACGGCTGGTGTCCGCCGGATTCGGCCGTCTACAACGAACCTCAAGCCGAGAAGGCCTGGGAGCGCATGTTGGCGTTGTTCAAGGCGGCGCTGGGCTGAGCCTCAGGGTGGGGCGGATCGGCGTGGGGCTTTGCGGTTGAGCCGCCCGTTGCGGGGTGTCGGTTTCTTTTCGGAGCGCCATCAGGCATCGGGGCGGCGCCACAGCCACACCGCGACGATGCACATGCCCATCGGGACCGATGTTTTCGCCCATGCGGGTGCGGCCGTGAACTGCAGCACGATGGCGCTTGCGAACATCGTGAGGACGGCCAACCACTTTGCCTTGCGCGGTACCGCGCCGCGTTCCCGCCATGCGCGAATGTGTCCGCCGTATTTCGGATGTTCGAGCAGCCAACGCTCGAGGCGCGGCGAGCTGCGGCTCGCCGCCCATGCGGAAAGAATCAGAAACGGCACCGTCGGGAGCACCGGCACGGCAATGCCGGCAAGACCGAGCCCCAGCGCTGCCACGGCGATCGTCCGCCAAACGAAGATGCGGGTGTAGCTGAGCATCGCCGCCATCTTAGCCGGAGGCGATAGGCGACAGGCGACAGTTGGCGCGCTACGCGCGAATCCCCTCCAGCTGGGCAGGATGCCCGAAAGCTGCGGGAGCGCAGGAGCGTGAGAGCGGCGATCCCAAAGGAGCAAGGTAACCGCTCGGCCGCGATTCCGACCGTGGCCCTTACTGTCGCGTGTCGTCGCTAACGCCGCGCACCGCGTGCGCGGCGTTTACATTACTTGCTTGCTCACGATCTCCGAAAGGTCGCTCTGCGCGTCGCCTGCGACTGCACGCACGGCGAAGTAATACGTGTTTCCGGAGGCAAGACCCTCGACCACGTAGCGGTTCACGCTCGGGTTGTCGATGCGGATGCTTTCAGAGAGCGTATCGCGCGATGTGCCGTAAGAGACGATGTAGCCGGAGAGGTTCGTGAGCGGGCTACCGTCCGTGTTCTCGGTTGGCGGCAACCACGAGAGCGTTGCATTCCCATTGCCTCCGGTGCCGCCGGACGCGGTCGCTTCGACGCGAATCGTGAATGCCGGCAGCGACACGGTCGTGTGACCGTCGCTCACGCTGATGACGATGTTTGCGTACGTGCCGACGGTAGGGCGGCCGGACAGCTGGCCGGTGACCGTGCTGAAGGTTGCCCAAGCGGGCTTGTTCTGAATCTGGAACGACAATGTGTCGTTGTCCGGATCGCTGGCGACGGGTGTGAACGTGTAGTTGGTGTTCGGCGAGGCGGACGTCGGCGCAGTGCCGGAGATCTTCGGCGGCGAGTTGCCGCCCGGAATGACCTGTGCCGGTGAGGCTTCAGTTTTCGTACCGCCGCCACCGCCTTTGCAGCCCGCGAGCGTGCTGAAGGCGATCATCGCCGCGCAGAGCAAGAAAACGGGTCGCGATCCGCCGGAATGAGCCATGTTGCGTCCTCTTTCGTGCTGCCCTTGCATCGGGCAGTGCGTTGCTGTGAACCACGAGCAAACGACGCAACATCAGCCTTCCAATCGCGAGGCCTTCACGGCCGCGGCACGGAAAGAGACGGCACGAACGAGAACGCGAAATGAAGTTGGCCTTCCGTTCGGCAACCCCGCTATCTTCCTTCATGGAAGACCGGAGGCTTTGCGTCCCCGCCTCTCGGCGGGTTTGCCCTTTCGCTGTCGAAGTCGGACCGGAACGGTCGCTCCAACGGCGCGCAGTTAACAATGTGCGAAGCGCTTGAACAATCGACGAATTGCGGACGTCGGAGCGCGGCGACAGCTTCGCGCGTCATACGACGATGGCTGTTCCAACCGTATTCGATTCAGTGAACGCCTTAGATTCGGGCTGGAGAGTGCCCGGATCTCGAATGCAGAGGTGCGGACTAGAGCTCGTCCAGGTCCGTTTCGAACCAAGCACCGTCCCAGCTTGCGAGCTCGTAGCGATTGGTCGAAGGAAAGCCGGGCGGACGCACGCGGTCGAAGCGGGAATCGAATTCGACTTTGGTGGCATAGCGCGGCTCGGTCGCCGAGATCGTGCCAGCGGTGAGACTTCCGTAGATCCAGAGCGTCCCGCGCCGCGGGTAGTCGATGGTCGTCACGAGAAATCTGCGGCGCGCGAAAATCGCCGCATCGATGCGCAGGTCGCCGCGTCCGGTCACATAAGGACGCGCGATCTCGACGTTGCGATCGGATACCAGCCCGAGATAGTCGTCCGAATCGGGATCCACGCGCGGATCGACTGAATAGGTGAGATTGCCCTCGATGACGATGCGCGTGGGCGAATACACGAGCACGCGGCCGCGCACGACACCGCTCACGAACAGCGTCACTCCATCCTCGCCGAGCAAATAGACAGGCTCGTCGGGAGAATAACGCTGTACTAGCGCGTTATCGGATCTGCGGCTTTGCCACGTGTAGCTGCCGTCGCCGTAGAGGACGATGTGCGTGTTGTCGGTGAAGCGATGCACGTGCGCGTTCGTGTCGCTCGGTACGCCCACGAACGGCGCTGCGCGCTGCGGAAAGTCGATATGTTCGGCGGAGGTTTGCAAGCCGCCCTGGAACATCTCTTTCTGGCGACGTCGCGGGCCATCGAATCGTAAGTTGCGTGCTGCCACCGTCACCTTGCCGAGAAACTTCGGCATGGCCTCGTGACTGTGACGGATGAACAGGGATGTGTTGCTGTGAAAGCGTCCGACGATCTCGTCGTCGTGCAGCTGCACGTTGGGATCCCAACGGTCGACAACTTGCCCGAACTGCGAGAACGCAAGCCGCGACAACCACAGCTGCGTGTGCATGCTCGTACCCTGATCCGTCGTCGTGATCTCGGCCGCGATGCGTTCCAAATCCATCGAGCTCGACGGAATCTCGCGCCGAAGCACCGCGCGATATTCGCGCCCGTCTTCCTCCCAAGCGATCTCAGCTCGTTGTTCGTCGATCAATGTTCGTGCAGCCTGGGTCAGCTTCTCGAGCAATTTGGTGCGTTGCTCGTCCGGGATCTCGATCTTGCGCGTTTGGGGCAGGGCGACGGTCGGCGGTATCGGCGGAGCCGGCGTCACGTCACGCACTTCATCGAAAGAAAGCGTCGGCTCGTCCGTGGCCGCGAGCACATTGGGCGTCGGCTCGGCGGCGAGCTCGGGCTCGGTGGGCTGATCGTCGAACGCTGCATCCGCAACTGCTTCGTGCGCCGGTTCGAGCTGTTCAGTGAGCTCAGCCGGAGCAGGTGTCGGCTCGCGCTCCGTCGTACGTTCGAGCTGTCGGATCGGTGCGCGCGGTGCGAAGTTCTCGACGAAGACGACGGGCAATGCGCTGGGATCGCCCGCACGAATTCCCACGCTGAGCACGAGCGCGAGGAATACGAGATGTATGCCGACCGACAGGGCGCCTGCAGCCAACCGCGCGCCGGATCGGCCGCGCATGTCGTTCATGATCGATGCCAGCCAGGCGGCTCGTTCGAACGCAACGCCATGAGCCGAGCGCACGGAAACACTCCCCCGCAAAGTGCACATCGATTGCGCAATATCGTGCGCCCGTTCTGGCGCAACCAGCAACTGTGAAAGCACCTGCGTGAACTCGGTAAAACGTGCGCGTCAGGCTTGCCGTTCCAGAATCGTGCCAATTCAGCCGACCCGCACTTGTGCTCATGGTGAGTGCGTTAATGCCGTGCCTATGCTCGAGCCCTTCGGGCCCGAAACAGCGGCCCAAATGGGGGTACTTATGAGCGCGAAATCGCTGAGGAGCGCGATCCGAGCTGCGATCGGCGGAGCAGTCGTATGCACCGTTGCATTCGTCGACATCGCAGCCGCGCAAACGGACGAAGAACCCGAGGAAGTCATCGTGACGGGCTCGCGCATCGCCCGCGGCTCGGACTTCGAGAGCCCGGCACCCGTCCTAACCGTGGACGAAGGCAGCATCGAGCGCTCGGGCTACAACAATCTGCAGCAACTGATGGAGAAGCTGCCGGTTGCTGGCGTAGGAACGTTCTCGACCCGCGGCAACAACCAGGACTCGACCGCAAATGGTGCGGCGTCCATCAGTCTGCGCGGCTTGGGTGCGGATGCGACGCTCGTGCTAGTGAACGGACGGCGCGTGGCGATCAGCGCCTTCGCCGAGAACATCACCACGAACTTCGTCGACATCAATGCGATTCCGGTGTCGGCGATTCAGCGGATCGAAGTGCTGAAGGACGGTTCGTCTGCCGTGTACGGCTCGGATGCAGTTGCCGGCGTCGTCAACATCATTCTGCGAAGCGATTTCGAGGGACTCGAGCTGTCGGGCGGCTACGGCGCGGCCGATGGTTACGACGAGACGACGGCTTCCGCGGTGTGGGGCATCGGCGGCGACGACTCGAACGTGACATTCATTCTCGATTACTGGAAGAACTCGAATCTGTTCAATACCGAGCGCGGCTCGATGGGCTCGGCGAATCAATCGCCTCGCGGCGGCGAGGACTTTCGTTCCTCGCGCGGATTTCCCGGTACGTTCGTCGTCGATGGCGTGACGATCCCGGATCCGAATTGTCCTCCGGAAAATCTCGCAGGCTCGACGTGCGTGTACGACTTCGGGCCATGGAACGTGCTCATTCCCGAGGCCGAGCGCGTCGGCTTGCTCGTGCTCGCGCGACAGGATCTCACCGACGCCGTCGAGTTGTTCGCGGAACTGGGCGTCCAACGCAACAAGTCGTTTGCGCAGGGCGCACCGACGCCGCTCGACGATCAGGCGGGCCTCACGGTGCCGGCCGATCATCCGAACAATCCGTTCCCAGGTGCGACCTCGATCGATATTTTCCGTTATCGCACCGTCGATGCGGGGCCGCGCCAGTGGGACATCGAAACGAACAATGTACGCGGACTGCTCGGCTTGCGCGGCGCGCTCGGCAATTGGAACTGGGAAGTGGCGGCGCAACGCGGGCGCAGCAAGTCGGAGCAGACGGGCGACCGCACGCAAGGCTGGGTCCGGACGGATTTCCTGCAGGCGGAAATCGATGCCGGACGCTACAACCCGTTCGGCGGCGTGCAGAATCCCGCGTCGGTCATCGAAGCCATTTCGACCAATCTCGTGCGGCGCGGCGAATCGGAGCTCGAGATGTACGACGCGCAAGTGACCGGAGCGTTGTTCGAGCTGCCGGGCGGCACGGCGCGGATGGCGGTCGGTGCGGAATATCGTAAGGAGTCCATCTTCGACACGCCGGACGATCAGTTTCAACGCGGCCTGATTTTCGGCACGGAGGCGGTGTCGGCTGCGGCATCGCGCAACATCAAGGCTGTGTATGTCGAGTTCTCGCTGCCCATCGTTTCAGGCCTGGAACTGAGCCTCGCCGGACGCTACGACGACTACAGCGACTTCGGCGACACGACGAATCCGAAGATTGCGGTGCGCTGGGCGCCGATCGATTCGCTCGCGCTACGTGCGTCTTGGGGTACCGGGTTCCGCGCGCCCTCGCTCGCACAAGTCGGTCTGGGTCCGTCGCAGGAATCGCAGTTCTTCATCGATACCTACGGCTGCGCGGGCGGTCTTGCGGCTGCGTGTACTGCGCTCGACTACAACATCGAGTTTTCGGGCAATCCCGATCTCGACGCCGAAGAATCGGAGACGCTGAACATCGGCGTGGCGTATCGTCCGACGAGCGCGATCGAGGTGACGCTCGATTACTGGGACATCAAACAAGAGAAGAAGATCGACGAGGTGCCCTTCGGATTCATCTACGCACAAAACTGCAACGTGCAGGACAGCCCGGTCTGCGTACGCGGAGCGCCGCTGCCGGGCACGACGCTGGGGCCGTTGCAGATCATTCGTTCGGGCTTCATCAACATCGGCGAGCAGTCTGCGAGCGGCATCGATTTCGGCGGCTACTTCGGTTTCGATGCCGGACCGGGTCGCATGACGTTGGGGCTCAACTACTCACGCTTGCTCAAGTTCGAGCGGGTGGAGCTCGATCCCACCGGATCGTTCTTAGAGACCCGATCCTTGGAGGGCGAGTACGAGTATCCGGAAGACCGCGCGGCGCTCACTGCGGATTGGGGTAACGACGTCTTCGGTGTCCATGCGGCCGTGTATTACATCGGTCCGTTCGAGGATACGCCCGACTTCGATTTCGACGGCACGCTCGATTACGACCAGTTCAAGACGCGCGAAGTCGACTCGTACACGACGGTCAACCTGCAATTTCGCTACACGGGCATTCCAGGGCTCAAGCTGCTCGTCGGCGTCGACAACGTATTCGACGAGATGCCGCCGTTCGCCGTCGGCGACGGCGATACCGATCTGTACGGATACGTCCAAAGCATCTACTCGCCGCGCGGCCGGTTCTGGAACGCCAAAGCGATCTATAACTTCGGTCGTTGAAGGAAACTGCGGCGGTCTCTGGCGAGGCCGCCGTAGGCATCTCCTGCACAGAACGGGCGGGAACTATCGAGCACACGGTGCCTTGCTATTTCAGTCAAGCAAGGAGCCCGCCATGCTCGAGATGAAGTCGTATCCCAAACCTCCGTTCCCTCCGCAATCGCAACGCGTCCCAGGCTCGAGCGAGGGCATGCAGCCGAAACCGGACTACGGCGAGGATTCGTATGTCGGCTCGAATCGGCTCGAAGACAAGATTGCGTTGATCACCGGCGGCGACTCCGGCATCGGCAGGGCCGTGGCGCTCGCGTTCGCGCGCGAGGGCGCGGATATCGTCGTGAGCTACTTGGACGAGCACGACGATGCGCGCGAAACGCAGCGACTGGTCGAGGAGGCCGGCCGCCGGTGCTTGCTCGTTCCGGGCGATATTTCCAAGTCGGATCATTGCCGCTCGCTCGTTCGAAAGGCGGTCGATGAATTCGGCCGTATCGATGTGCTCGTGAACAATGCAGCACACCAGATGACGTTCGAGTCCATCGAAGAGATTCCGGACGAGGAATGGGACAAGACGTTCGCGACGAACATCTCGTCGATGTTCTACATCTCCAAGGCCGCGGTTCCCCACATGAAACCGGGAAGCAGCATCATCAACACGGCTTCGATCAATGCCGACACGCCGAACCCTCAGCTGCTCGCCTATGCGACGACGAAGGGCGCAATCCAGAACTTCACCGGGGGTCTGGCGCAGCTATTGGCAGAGAAGGGAATTCGCGCGAATACCGTCGCACCAGGACCAGTGTGGACACCTTTGATTCCCGCCACGATGCCGAGCGAGGAGGTTCAGCATTTCGGCGAGAGCTATCCGATCGGCCGTCCAGCACAACCCTGCGAAGTCGCGCCCGTGTACGTGATGTTGGCCAGCAACGAATCGAGCTACGTCTCCGGAGCGACGGTGGCGGTGACTGGGGGAAAGCCTTTCATTTGATCGTGACTCGTGCCTGGTGACTCGGGGCGTGAGCGGTGAGTAGTGAGCAGTGAGTGGTGGATGGTGGTCCGCGGGCGGCCGCTTGTATGAAACATTTCGGTGAGTCCTGGTAGATAGGCGCAGCGCGGGCGAGCTCGTTTCCAACTCGCCCGAGACCCAGCCACACGTCACGAGTCAGTCGCGACAACTTTCCCCTTTCCCGATTCCCTTTTCCCATGCCATGCTGCGCCATCCGCCGATGCATGGGGACTCTCAGTGAGCGAACTTGCCACGTATCTGGATGGGCTGATCTGGAGTCAGCCGCTCATTTACTTGTGCCTAGGAGCAGGGCTGTATTTCTCGATTCGCACACGCTTCATGCAAGTGCGGAGCTTTACCGAAATGGTGCGGCTCACGCTCTCCGGGCAGAAGTCCGCGGCGGGTGTCTCATCGTTTCAAGCTCTGGCGATGTCTCTGTCCGGACGGATCGGTGTCGGCAACATCGCTGGAATCGCCACGGCAATCGCCGCCGGCGGACCCGGCGCGATTTTCTGGATGTGGGCGATGGCTTTTCTTGGGGCGTCGACCTCGTACATCGAATGTTCGCTCGCACAGATCTACAAGCAAAAGGACAATCACGGCCAGTACCGCGGCGGCCCGGCGTATTACATCGAGCACGGCATGGGGCAGCGCTGGTATGCGATCGTGTTCGCCATCTCCGCGATCCTCGGCACAGGACTGCTGTTGCCGACGGTGCAGTCGTACGAGATCGCCAACAGTGTCGCCAATGCCTGGAGCATTCCTGCATGGGTGACGGGCCTCGCAATCGTCGTGATGTTGGCCGTGATCATCGTCGGAGGCGTGCGCCGTATCGCGACGTTCGCTGAAATCGTCGTGCCGTTCATGGCATTTGGCTACATGCTCATGGCGATCGTCGTTATGGCGATCAATGTCGAGAAGATTCCGGCGATGTTCGCGCTGATCTTCGACAATGCCTTCAATCCGAATGCTGCCTTCGGCGGAATTCTCGGGCTCGCAATTCAGTGGGGCGTCAAGCGCGGCATCTACGCGAACGAAGCGGGGCAGGGAACAGGTCCTCATGCAGCGGCTGCCGCAGAAGTCTCGCATCCTGCGAAACAGGGCTTCGTTCAGGCGTTTTCGATCTATTTCGACACGGCGATCGTGTGCACCTCGACTGCCTTCATCATCCTGAGCACAGGCGCTTACAACGTAATTCATCCGGAAACCGGTGCGGTGCTTGCGGAGAATCTTCCGCGCGTCGCCGACGCGACCGGGGCGCTGGTTCCGGCACCGGCCGGAGCGGGCTATACACAGGCGGCCATCGAGTCGGTTTTCACTGGGTTCGGCGCCAGCTTCGTCGCGCTCGCCATCATGTTCTTCGCGTTCACGACGATCGTTGCCTACTACTACATGGCCGAAACCAATCTCGAGTACATCGCTCGCAACCGCGCTCCGCAATGGACCCTCTGGCTGTTGAAGCTTGCGATCATGGCCTCGGTCGGCTTCGGCGCGGTGTGGAGCTCGGAAGGCGTTTGGGCGCTCGGCAGCATCGGGGTCGGCATCATGGCGTGGCTCAATATCATCGCCATTCTCATCCTGCAAAAGCCTGCCATCGTGGCGCTGGAAGACTACGAAGCACAGAAGAGAGCAGGTCTCGAGCCCTCATTCGATCCCGACAAGCTTGGCATTGCCAATGCCGGCTTCTGGCGAGGCATGCGCAATACCGCGGGTCAAACAGCGAGCTTGTCGCCGCACACGGTGGCAGCCGTCAAGGAACGAGCTTGAGCGCGCAAACCGATCGCCGCGCTTCACAAATATGAATCGAGCACGACATGGAGCCGACGTATTCTCCGCAGACTCTCCAATAGCGCGGCATAGGACGAAACAATACGACGCGCACACGCTAACCGTGGAATCACTCGATGACGGGTCAGACGCCTAGCACAGCCTCGACATTTGCCGTTAGCGACCGCTACCGCAACTACGTTCTGTTCATTCTGTTCATCATTTACGGCCTGAGTTACGTCGACAGGCAGATCCTGTCGACCCTGATGGAGCCGATTCGCAAAGAATTCGATTTCAACGATACCCAACTCGGTTTGTTGAGCGGCGTCGCCTTTGCGATCTTCTATGCGACGCTCGGCATTCCCATCGCACGCTTTGCGGACCGGTACAGCCGCGTCAACATCATTACGATCTCGCTCGTCGTGTGGAGCGCCGCGACGGCCTTGACCGGAAAGGCGACGGGCTTCTGGTATCTGTTTCTCGCCCGTGTCGGCGTGGGCGTCGGCGAGGCGGGCTGCAATCCGTCCGCGTATTCCATCATCAGCGATTACTTTCCGGCGAAGAAGCGCGCTACGGCGCAATCGATCTACTCGCTCGGCGTGTATCTCGGGCAGTTCATCGGCTTCGTGACCGCGGGATACGTGGCACAAGTGTACGGCTGGCGTACCGCTTTCTATGTGGTCGGTTTGCCCGGCATTGCGGTGGCAGTTCTTGCGAAGCTTACGTTGCGCGAACCGCCGCGCGGTTTGTCGGAGCCGGCCGGTTTCGTGCTCGGCGAGCCGCCGAAGGCGCGCGACGTTCTGAAGAAGCTTTTCCTATTGCCTGCCTTTCGCAATCTATCGTTCGCTTCCGGCTTGCATGCGCTCGTTGCGTACGGTCTCAACAGTTATTACTCCGCGTTTCTGATGCGTTCGCACGGCATGTCCTTGACGGAAACGAGCACGGCGTTGGCGGTGATCACACTGACAGGCGGTCTCGCAGGCACGTATCTGGGCGGCAAGTTGAGCGACGTGTTTGCACAGCGTAACGGCGGCGATCCGCGGTATCAGATGTGGGTGCCTGCGTATGCACTGCTGATCAACATTCCTGCCTGGCTGCTTGCGTTGCTGTTGCCGAGCAAGTATGCGTCGATGGCGTTGATGATTCCGGCCATCGCGCTCGGTGCGACGTATCTCGGACCGAGCATCGCAGCGACGCACCAGCTCGTCGGCGTGCGCGAACGCGCAGTGAGCGGCGCCTTGTTGTTGTTCGTGCTGAACTTCATCGGTATCGGTTTCGGACCGATGCTGACCGGCGTGATCAGCGACGCGCTTCGCGACAGCTTCGTGGCAGGCGGCATGGAGCTCGAAGCGGCGCGTGCCGTCGGTCTCAAGTACGCGCTGTGCATCATGTCGCTCGCGAACCTATGGTCTGCGTATCACTACTTCCGCGCGGCCAAGACTTTGCGGGAAGATATCGCGAGAGGGCAGACCCCGGTGCCTATTACGGGATGAGCGCCATGCGTCTGCCTTCGTCCGCCGAACGAGGTGGAATCACGGAGGCGACGCATGACCTGGGATCCCGGCCAGTACTTGAAGTTTGCGCAGCCGCGCTTGCGGCCAGCCCTCGATCTGCTCGCCCATATCGATCTCGAGCGTGCCGAACGCGTCGTCGATCTAGGCTGCGGTACTGGCCATATCACTCGCTTGCTTGCCGAGCGCTGGCCGCACGCGCAAGTCACGGGCGTCGACTATGCGGCCGAAATGCTCGCGCATTCGGAGGCGTCGTCGATTCGTTGGGTGCAAGCCGATCTGAACCGATGGCAACCCAGCGAACCGGTCGATCTGATCTTCTCCAACGCGGCATTGCATTGGCTCGCGAATCACGGCGAGCTGTTCCCTCGATTGCTCGATGCGCTCGCACCGGGTGGCGTGCTTGCGGTGCAAGTGCCGCGCAATTTTCTCGCGCCTTCGCATACGAAGATCCATGAAACCGTGCTTGCAGGTCCTTGGCGGAGCAAGCTCGAGCCATTGATCGTGCCGCCGCCAGTTGCCGAGCCGCAGTTCTATTACTCGCTATTGCATCGGGCGTCGTCGTCGCTCGATATCTGGGAAACCGAGTATTTGCACGTGCTCGAAGGCAAGGATGCCGTCAAGGAGTGGACGAAGGGCACGTGGCTTGCGCGTTTCCTCGATGCCCTCGAGGAGCCCGAACGTAGCGAGTTCGAAGCCGACTATGCGCGACGTGTGGCTGCGGCCTATCCGCAGCAGCCGGATGGAAAGACGCTGTTTCCGTTCCGCCGGTTGTTCATCGTGGCGGTGAAGAAGCGCTGAAGCCGTCGGGCACGGCGGTCATTCCGTCGAGATCTGTCGATTTCTCTCGATTGCTTTGTGTTGGGTTAGTCCCACCGTCAATGGGCCAAGCGGCGAAACTGATTGCAACGGTCAGCCGCTGAAGGCGGGGCTCACCTTCGAGATGTGGTCCGCATTCTGCGAGCGTGCTTTCGCAGGATCGATTTTCTGCGCGCAATACCTGCTCGAATCGAGTCCTTCACCCGCGCCGTGACTTAGAGCAATTCGTGGGCGGTTGAGAAGTAGGCCATCCGACTGTAGTTTTTGACCAGTCGGAATAACAACAAGACGAAGACGATCTCATATGAGCAATCAGAAGAATACGGCGCACAATAACGTAGCGATCCTGGATGTCCCTTGCAGCTTCGCCAATGATGTGCAGCAGTACCTCGAGGCCATCAAGCAGTGCGTAGAGACGCCAAAACAGACCTATCCGCTGACCAAAGAGACTGTCGCTGCGCTTGAAGAAGACGTCCCTGGGATCTATGCGATCTACCACAACGGGAAGTTGAACTACGTGGGTGAATCTGGTTGCTTGAAAGAGCGTGCCGGCGATCTCTTTAAGACGTGGAATCACGGCTTTCGAAGATCAGTGGGCACCGAGTATTTCGAGCACCACCCGAAGTACGAAACGCCATCATCTACAAAGTCTTTCGATCCGGAGATCGAGAAAGCATTGAACGATCTGTACAAGGAATCCTTTTCTATCGTGTTCATTTCGATTCGCTTCGGGCGAACCGAAGTTGAGGAGTACTTGGTGTCGAAATTCCAATGTTGCCTGCGGAATAAGCGCACGCGACGCGGAGAGAAGAAGTCTCGTCGTCAAGATATTGCAAGGGCTGGCGCTACGCGCTAGCGCCGCTTATTCATTGAAATGGTTGTCGCGAGCGCTTCCGCAGCGGCCGGCGCCCACACGGTCCAGCGATGATTTCCGGGCGGGAGCAGCGTTTGCTCGGCTGGCAACGCCGTCGCGACGAGCTCTGCGGCGGCGCGAAGCCTGTCCTCCTGGCCGCAAACCAACCAGACATTTCGTGCGCGCTGCGGATTGTCGATCCATGAGCGTACGACGCGCCAGACTTCGCGAGCCACATTCTCGCGCGTGAGTGCCGACGGGCGCGGACCGGGATCCCAACTCGCCACGCCGCCGGCAGCACGAATTTCGCGCTGAAGCGATGCCGGTCCCATGAACGGTGCCATCAATACGAGACCCGTGACTTCGCCGGGATGCTGGTGCTCGTACATCATCACACCGAGCCCGCCCATCGACGCACCGGTAAGCCACACCTCGCGGTAGCGGGCGCGTGCCGGTGCGATGACTTGATCGTGCAGACGCTCGACGAGCCGGCCTTCCATGTAGTAGGCCAGCGTCGCTTCGACGAGCAGGACATCCGTGTCCGGCAGCTTCTCCTGAATTTGCTGAGCGATATTGGAGCGCTCGAGCATTGCAAGATCGTCGCCGCGTCCTGGAAGCACGACGACCACGCGCTCGCTCGAACCGGAAGGCGCGCGAATCTCGCGAACCGGTATCGATTCCGAGGTAGGCGGCAAGCTCATGCACGCGCCGAGCAGGAGCGTGCAAGCGACACCGGCGATGCGACGAAACGCTGCGTACATCGCGTTCATGCGAACCACACAGCCAAGACGTGCTGCGTGTCCAGGTATTCGCGCGCTTCGGCGATTTTGCCGTCGCGGAATTTCATTCGGATGTGATACTGGTTGTTGTACACGCGGCCGTTCTTCAATTCGGCATAGGACTCCGCTTCGAGTGCGAGCTCGTCGCCCTCGGCAATCATGCTCTTGGCGGTGAATTTCATGCCGCTCGTCATGCGTTCGTACATGGCCTCGAAGATCCGCTTCATCTGGGCTTTGGTGTGCGGCCCGGAGCTCGGTACGACGTCGCGGCGTCCGAGAATCCAATAGTCGACGTCGTCGGTCATCAGATCGAGCGTTCCTTGGATATCGCCGGCCGAGAGCAGCTCGCAGAATCGGGTGGCAACCGCCTTGTGTTCTTGGATGCTCATGCTTTGCTCCTGATGTTCACGCTTCGACGGCCACGCGGCAGAGCATCGTGGCGCGCGTTCATGAGACGCGCTCGAGTGCACTCGAAGTCAAGGGGTGCGTGCCGCGACTTTGGCGAACGCCTTGTCGGCGCGTGCGATCAGGCGCTCGTCGCCTAGCTTGTGCGCCGTGGCAACGAAATCGGCACGCGGCCCGCGCCAACGCAACGCTTCGACATCGTCGAACAAAGCAGCATCGGTGCGCAGCGTCGCAAGCTTCTTGAACAACAGTGCCAGCTCTTTCTGTCCACCGAGGACCTCCGGCGGAAACTCTTCGATCGGACCATGACGCAGCAAGAGGCTGGCCGCAGTTTTCGTGCCGATGCCGCTGATGCCCGGATAGCCGTCGGCAGCGTCGCCGACCAGCGCAAGGAAATCCGGAATCAGTTCCGGAGGCACACCGAACTTCTCGCGGACCGCTGCATCGTCGCGGATCTTGTTTGCCTTGCGATCCACTTGCACGACACGCTCGCCGCGGACGCATTGGGCAAGATCTTTGTCGGGTGTCCAAATGCAGACTTTCTCGACGCGCGGATCTTTGGCTGCCAAGCCTGCTGCGGAAGCGAGCGCGTCATCTGCTTCGAGCTCGATCATCGGCCAGACCGCAACGCCGATCGCAGCGAGCGATTCCTCGAGAGGCTCGAACTGGGCGCGCAGCGCCGGCTCGATGCCGTCGCCCGTCTTGTAGCCGGCCCACAGCTCGTTGCGGAACGATTCGATGACGTGATCGGTCGCGACGCCAATATACGTCGCGTCCTTTTCGAACATTTGCAGCACGCTGTTCAACACACCGAGGACAGCACCGAACGGTGCGTCCTTGCCTTTGTTGAAGCGGCGCAAGCCGTAGAAGTGACGGAACAGCTCGTAGGTGCCGTCGATGAGATGAACGATCATACGTCAATTGACGATGAACCATGGACAGAAGTCAATGCGAGAATGATCATGGGTTCGCAAACTCGGTGCGGGCAGGCCGTGCCGTTATCGGGTGAACATTTGCAGGTGAAACGTATGAAGCCCATGGAGATTCGTGATGCGCGCGAGGCCGACCTCCCCGCAATGCGCGAGATCTACAACGAGGTTCTGGCGGGCTCAACGGCGATCTTCAGCGAGGTCCAACGCACGCCTGAAGTGCACGCGCAATGGTTCGAAGAGCGGCGCGCGCAGGGATGGCCGGTGCTCGTCGCCTGCAGCGACGACGACGTCATCGGCTATGCGACGTATGGGCCGTTTCGAAGCTGGCCAGGTTATCGCTACACCGTCGAGAACTCGATCTATCTCGACGCGCGTGTCCGCGGGCGAGGGCTCGGCGTACCGCTGCTCGGCGCTCTGCTCGACCGTGCGCGTGCGCAGGGATTGCACGCGATGATCGCCGGCATCGACGGCGAGAACCATGCCAGCATGCGACTGCACGAGAAACTGGGGTTCACGAAAGTCGGGCACTTGTCGCAGGTCGGGCGAAAGTTCGACAGATGGCTCGACTTGGTTTTCTATCAGCGATTGCTGGAGGAATAAGTCAAGCCGACGCCGGAACCGCTCGCCGAGTCGGGGCGTCATGCTGTCCGGAAGGACATTGAAGGCACGACGCGACCGGGAGCACCATGCGCAGTAGAAGGCTCGTATCGAAGGGCACCATGCGATTCTTGTCTTTGCTCGCAATCCTCGCCTTGACTGCATGCACGGCGACGAGGTCCGTCGCGCCGCTGGAATACTTGGACGAGCAAACGGCCGCCACGATCACGGTGGTCGCACAGCCTTGGATCTTTACGCGGCGGAATGCGTCGCAGGCCGAATTCTTCAATCTCTATGCGATCGATGTGAATCGCATGGGGGATCACCGAAAGTATTTTGCGGTCGTGCATTATTGGCCAGGGAGCGACTTACTCGACGACGTCTCTCTCGCGCCGACACTCGTGTTGAACACCGGCATCCAAGAGCTGCAGCTACGCCCGACGGGGGAGAGCGCTCGGGAGCTCGGTATCGCGCAGCCGCTCGACAAGTCGGCGCCGTCCTCCGCGCAGACGTGGCTCTATCCGGTGGATCAAGCGGTTCTCCACGTCGTGTCGCAGACGCGCGAGCTCGAAGCCGCGCTCGTCACGACGAAGGTCGAAGCACGCTACACAGTGTGGCGGGACGGCAGCTCGGAGCTCAGCGAGTTCGCGGCAGCGTTTGAGCGCGAACTTGGGATGCAGGCTGAAGACTGAAGGCTGAAGGCTGAGGGCTGAAGGCTGAGGTGAGCGCGCGCGTTCGCGCGCCGGTTCACGAATCACGAGTCACGACTCACGGATTCGCGCTGTCGCCTGTAGCCTGTCGCCAGTAGCTTCCAAAGCGAACCTTTCCCCCTCTCCAGCGTTGCGTCAGTCGAGTCAGCCACGTTGTCGGAGGAACCATGGGTATTGCCACTTTCATTCGTGATGCCGGGGAGCGGATCGCGGCCAATGCGCGCGCAGCATTTCAAATGCGACCGGGACAGCAGGCGGCGCCGTCGCAGGGAGCGCCGAGCCCGAGTGCGGACGAAGCCGCCGCACGGGCGATCGCCGACTATATTCGCAGCCTCAATCTCGACGTCGAGAACCTGCAAGTTGAGTTCGAATCCGCGACGGCTACCGTGCGCGTTTCAGGCACGGCGAAAGATCAGGCGACGAAGGAAAAGGTCATCCTGTGTTGCGGTAACGTGTCCGGGGTCGAGAAAGTCGATGAGGACATCGCAGTGCGGGAGGTTTCGGCACCGGCTCAGTATCACACCGTCATGAAGGGTGACACGCTTTCGGCGATCGCGAAGAAGTACTACGGAGATGCGAGCAAGTATCCGGCGATCTTCGAAGCGAACAAGCCGATGTTGAAGCACCCGGACAAGATCTATCCGGGACAGTCCTTGCGTATTCCGCCGCTCAACTGAGCCGAAGGCGAGAGTTCAGACTGGATCGCGACGCGGCAGTCAGCCGCGTCGCGCCTTGATGTGCAATTCTTTCTGCCGGTAATCGATGACGACCGCTTCGAATACGCCGATCACGTCCATCCCGATCAAGATCGCGGGCTGTTTCGTGAGCTTCCAGGCTTCGAAGATATAGAGGTCGCCGAACGTCACGTGCATTCCGGAGATCTTGATGCCGCCGATGTCGACCGTCGGTGCCGCGATGGAATGCGCCGTGGCGACATCGAGCGTGACGCCGACGATCTGTGTCTCCTGCGCGTTGCGGACTCGCCGCGCCAACGCTTCGCGCAGGCTGTTGTTGCCGATGGTCGTTTGCGCCCCGGTGTCGAGCATTGCCATCGTTCGCACGCCGCCCAGCATGATTTCGAACATCAGCAGACGTCCGTGGCGCAGCTTGACGGGAATCCGCTGGAAACCGGGAGGCGGCGGCTCGCGCTTGGAACGCAGGATGGAGATGAAGTCGTTCTTGAAGTCGATGAATATGCGCTTGTCGGCGAGTCCTTCGGTACCGAGCGCGCCTTCCGCACCGCCGAATACATCCTGGACGACCGGGATCTGTCGCCCCTCGAGCAACAGATCGCCGACTTCGAGGCTATTGATCTGAATCGTCGGCACGCGCGCCGTCCCGGTGACGCCGTGCAACTTCACGGCGCTCGAATCCGTAATGACCTTGCCGAGACGCTGAACCGTCTGGGGGGTTACGACGGTACGGTTTGCGCCCGTATCGAGCACCAGTCGGAAGGGACCTTTGCCGTCGATGTAAACCGGCGCCCAAATCCGCCCGATGCGATCGCGCAACGTGGGGGCGACATAGCGAGGCTCGGGGGCCTCGACGATGACTTCTTCCGGGATGATGGGCGCCGCGGGAACGTCCGCGAGCATGGGCACGCCGCCGAGGCTGTTCTCGACGTCATCGGCCTGGGCGGCAAAGCCCAATAGAGCAGTCAACGCAACGACTGTATGGCGCATGCAACCGTCCCCCTGAGAGAGCGCCGGCACCCATAGTGGTAGCACATCCGGTCCACGCCTGTCCTGCCAGAAACCGTGTCACAAAAACGACTGCCGCAAGGCGACAGTCGAGGCTCGGCTGCTGATTTGGAGTCGCGGTCGCGCCGTGCGGTTTCAGCTGCAGCCGAAAACAGGCGTGCTACGCAATGCACGCGCGCTCACCTTCAGCCTACGGCCTACAGTCTACAGCCTGAATCAATGAAAGAACGCATCCCGCGGAATGGCATTCAAAATCGCCTCGGGACCGCGGTTGACGAGATCTTTGGGTACCTCCGCAGCGATGAGCGGTTGCACGGGGGCGGGCAGCGACTGGCGCAACAGGCCGAGTACCTTAGGTGCGGCAATGATCACCAGCTTGTCGAATTTGCGGCCGTTCCGATCTGCATCGATGCGTCGCCCGACCTCCTTCGCGAACAGCGTCAGCTCGTGGAGCAGCGTGCTGCGCTCGCCATTGACGCCGTGATGATGGCTCTGTGCTTGACCGGCGCCTGGCGCGCCGCCGAACCGTCGCCCCGGGCGATCCGTTTCGAGGTCCGTATCCTTCAGGCGCCCAGCGGGGTTTTCTACGACCCCCACCTCGCGTAAACCGTCACTCAGCCGGCTCACATCGAAAAAAGTAGCTCGGCGCTCGTCAGCGACCACCACACGTATGTTCATGGTTGCTCCTCTTCGATCTGCTCGTGCGAGACCAACGAGTAAGGATGCTGATCGTGTAAGGGTTCCAGTCTTCGGCCTCGATTCTTTTATCAAGCGCCAGCCACGAGTCCAACCGTGTGAGTCGCGTAGCCCGTCCTCTTGCGGCAAATTCTTGGGCTCGTTATTTGCCGCTTCGACCTAGGGGGAGCTGGCGCCGAAATCGCAGATACGGCGCCTTGAGCATGCAACAGCTAGCTCTTGTGCATCAGCTCTTTCCCGCATTCGCTTCCATCACGGTCAATGCCGTGACGTTCACGATGCGTCTGACGGTCGCCGAAGGCGTGAGGATGTTCACCGGTGCAGCGCAGCCGAGCAGGATCGGACCGACGGCGATGTTGTTGCCGGCGGCCGTCTTGAGCAAGTTGTAGGCAATGTTGGCCGAATCCAGATTCGGCATGACCAACAGATTCGCGGGGCCGGTGAGCGTCGTGGACGGCAGGGTGCTGCGTCGCATCGCTTCATCCAGCGCGCAATCGCCGTGCATCTCGCCGTCGATCTCGAGATGGGGCGCCTTTTCGCGCAGTAGCTCGAGCGTGCGTCGCATCTTCTGTGCCGATGCGTCGTCGTGCGAGCCGAAATTCGAATGCGACAGCAAAGCGATTTTCGGTACAACGCCGAAACGGCGAACGGCCTCGGCGGCCATGCACGTGATTTCGCAGAGCTGCTCGGCTGTCGGGTCGAGGTTGACGTGCGTGTCGACGAGGAAGAGTTGGCGATTCGGCAGGATCAACGCGTTCATCGCGGCGTAGACGCTTGCGCCTTCGCGTTTGCCGATCACTTGATCGATGAATTCCAGATGACGGGAGGTCGTGCTGATCGTGCCGCAGATCATGCCGTCGGCATAACCTTTACGTAACAGCATCGCCGCGATCAGCGTCGTGCGGCGTCGCATTTCGAGCTTCGCATACTGCGCCGTAACGCCCCGCCGCATCATGAGCCGGTGGTATTCCATCCAGAACTCTCGATGGCGCTCGTCGAATTCGGTGTTGACGATCGTGACGTCGCGGCCGAGCTGCAGACGCAGACCGAAACGCTTCATGCGGTTTTCGATGATGGCCGGGCGACCGACCAGAATCGGCGAGGCGAGCTTTTCCTCGACCAGGATCTGCGCCGCACGCAGGACGCGCTCGTCCTCCCCCTCGGCAAAGACGATGCGCGATCTTTCGGGCGGCACTTTGCGCGCAGCCGCGTAGATCGGCTTCATCATCGTGCCGGACTGGTACACGAACTGCTGCAACTGCTGCCTGTAGGCGTCGAAGTCGGCGATGGGCCGCGTGGCTACGCCCGAGTCCATTGCGGCCTTCGCGACCGCCGGCGCGATGTACACGATCAAGCGCGGATCGAACGGCTTGGGAATGATGTATTCGGGTCCGAACACTAGGTCGGACACGCCGTAGGCATCGACGACGCCTTCGCTCACGCCTTCGCGAGCAAGTTGCGCGATCGCATGCACCGCGGCGATCTCCATCTCGCGCGTGATCGTCGTCGAGCCGGCATCGAGCGCGCCGCGAAAAATGAACGGGAAGCAGAGGACGTTGTTGACCTGATTCGGGTAGTCCGAACGGCCCGTCGCGATGATTGCATCCGAGCGCACTTCCTTGACCAGTTCGGGAAGAATCTCCGGCACGGGATTGGCGAGCGCGAAGATGAGCGGG
Organism: uncultured Sinobacteraceae bacterium; assembly: GCA_937902995.1. GTDB lineage: Bacteria > Pseudomonadota > Gammaproteobacteria > Steroidobacterales > Steroidobacteraceae > Steroidobacter. The sequence continues at coordinate 56,798 of CALEKY010000114.1, read as the reverse complement.
CGCGGTGCCATCGTCTTCACCATTTCCTGCTTCAACACGCCGCCTGCGGAAAGGCCGAGAAAGATATCCGCGTCCTGGATGACTTCGTGGAGATGGCGAAGCGAGGTGCGCTGGGCGAAACGCGCCTTTTCCGCGTCCATGAGCTCGGTGCGTCCTTCGTACACCACGCCCGCCAAGTCGGTCAGCCAGATGTTCTCGCGCTGCAATCCGAGATCCACGAGCAGATCCACGCAGGCGAGGGCGGCCGCGCCGGCGCCGCTCACCACGAGCTTGACCTGTTTGATGTCCTTGCCGACGACGGTGAGGCCGTTCAGCACGGCAGCGCCGACGATGATCGCCGTACCATGCTGATCGTCGTGAAATACGGGGATCTTCATCCGGGCCCGCAGCTTGCGCTCGATCTCGAAACATTCCGGCGCCTTGATGTCTTCGAGATTGATGCCGCCGAACGTCGGCTCCAGCGCAGCAATCACTTCGACGAGCTTGTCGGGATCGGTCTCGTTGATCTCGATGTCGAAGACATCGATGCCGGCGAATTTCTTGAACAGCACGGCCTTACCTTCCATGACGGGTTTCGCGGCCAGCGGTCCGATCGCACCGAGTCCGAGCACGGCGGTGCCGTTGGTGATGACCGCGACGAGATTGCCGCGCGCGGTATAGCGCAGCGCATTGATCGGATCGGCGGAGATTTCCTCGCATGCCGCTGCCACACCGGGCGAATAGGCGAGTGCGAGATCGTGCTGATTGGACAGTTTTTTCGTCGGAACGACGGAGAGTTTTCCGGGAACCGGTAGCTCGTGATAGGTCAGCGCATCCTGCCGGAGGCTTTCGCGGACGTTCGTCTTACTGTTCGATTCTTCGGTCATGCGTGCAGAACAAGTAGCGTGGAGGGCCCGTGCGGGCACTGTTCGCTAGTATGTGGGAGCGCGGTCGTTCAATCCATTGCGGGCGCATACAAACGTACCGTGCCGCTCGAAGAGCGGTACGGTAGTCGTCCCGGATCCTTTTCAGTCGGGTTCGAAGCTGCCGCGGTCGCGGCGATGCCGTCTAATGAGTTTCCAGTTTACCGATCGTACGGCCGATTGCGGTCTCGAGTTTTTCCAGGGCGCCGTCGAACGCGAGCTGCCAGGATTCGGCCATGTGGGTCACGGCAATCGGCTGCAGGTTCGCCAAACGGGCTTCGAGCATGCAGCGTTTGTCCGAATCGCCGTGCTTGGCCGCGTTCTCATCGCTCAAGTGCATGGCGACCCGCGTGATGCGATCGCCGTACCGGTTGAGCGTATTGCGGATGATGTCCGCAAACCGCTGTTCGACGTCCGCACCGAGGTGAACGTGATTGTCGTGATTCACTTGAATTTGCATGTCGTCCTCGTCTTCTGCCGTGCCGGTGTCATGGAAGTCGTCGACGCCGGTGCATCGGCAAGTGGCTGATCGAGTTGTGCCTCTTAGCAACCGTCCGTCGCGCGGGAAGTTCGCGGGCGGCGGCCTCGGGGCAATGCTACCCCATGGCAAGGCGTCGGCAATTAGCGGGCAATTCCGGATTGAGATACGGGATGCCAGACCGTCCGCTCGATACTCGACGCGATGGCGAGGAGCTGCGGATCGCGGCCGCCCGGCGTCGCCACCATCAGACCGACCGGCGCTTCGCCGGGATCGTGGCATGGGATGGAAATCGCACAACCGTCCATGAAATTCACGAAACTCGGATTGCGTAAGACCAGCGCGTTCGTGCGTGCATAGCTCGCGTCGTCCGCGAGACTGTCCATCGGCGGAGCAACGATGGGCACCGTCGGCATCAGCACCGCGTCGAAACTCATGAGCGCAGCCGACACGCGCTCGATGAAACTCGCACGGGCACGCTGCAGCAGGATGTAGTCGGCCGCATCCTGTTCTTTGCCGCGCACGATGCGCGCGAGCACTCGCGGATCGTACGCATCGGCGTGTTGCGCGATCCATTCTCGATGCGTCGCATAGGCCTCGGGCGGGGCGAGACCGCCTTTGCGATTGATCTCCGGCAGCTCGCCCAGCAGCTCGAGCGGCGTCTCGACGATTTCCGCGCCTTGCGCCGCGAGCCGCGACAGCGCGCGGGCAAAAACATTCGCGACATAGTCTTCGACATCGTCGAGCACGAGCGTTTGCGGCACTGCGAAGCGCAAGCCGTGCAGCGGTACAGCGGCGAGCGGTTCGATCGGCTCGCCGGCGAGCACTGCATCGACGATTGCACAGCATTCCACGGAATTGGCGAGCGGCCCGATCGAATCGAGGGATGGGGACAACGGAAACGTTCCTGACATCGGTACGCGCCGCGCCGTGGGCTTGAATCCCACGATGCCGCACATCGCAGCAGGGATGCGGCATGACCCGCCGGTGTCGGTGCCGAGCGCGGCAAAGGCCATCGAATCCGTCACCGAAACAGCCGCGCCGCTCGATGAGCCGCCGGGAATACGGCGCGTTGCGCGATCGAACGGATTGGCGGGCGTGCCGTAATGACAGTTCAGGCCGAGACCGGAGAACGCAAACTCGGTCATGTTCGTGCGCCCGATCGGAATGAATCCGGCGCGCACCAGTCGTTCGACGCTCGCCGCATCGCGCGTCGCGGGCGCGGCGTTTCGTAGCAGCGTCGAACCCGCCGTCGTGACCTCTCCCTCGCGGTCGAACAGATCCTTGATCGAAACCGGGATGCCTGCGTACCGCGAGCGCGCTCGTCCGGCACGACGCTCGCGGTCGCATACATCGGCCGCCTGCAAAGCGCGTTCGGCGTCGACTTTCAAGAATGTCCGCTGACCTTCGCCGTCGGGTGCTTCGATGCGTGCAAGACAGCGCTCGACGAGCTCGCGGCTCGTGATGCGGTCGGATTCCAGGGCGTCGGCCAGCGAATTGAGCGTGTGCATGTGTCGATTATGCGAGAGATCGCGCACGGCTGAGCGCTGTCGCCAGAAGCGCGCATGCGCATATGCGGATTCACGCGGGTTTCACGCTGCAGACCGCGAGTCCTTCACGCCGGATCTCGAAACTGACGGCAAGGGCTGGGGCTCCGGCGCCTCGACGTCGGCCGCTGCGGCTCGTGGATTCGTTTAGCAGGAGCTGAAAGTGATGAAAACTCGCATAGCGATCTCTTTGATCTGTCTGACTGCAATGGGCGTCGTCGCGCTGCCGCAGGTGCACGCTGCCGATTTCGGGCCGCGCGCTTCACGTGTCCGGCCGATACAGGCTTCGAAATCCGTGCAGGCCCCAGCGGAGGCGTCGAATCGGATCGTGCGGACCGCCGGTCCGCGGCAGACGGTCCCTGTCGTTCGCGAAGTGAAAGCGGTGGCGCTATTGGCCGCCACCGACCCCGCCGGCTGTTCCGAGCGGCGCGCTGGTCCGCGTGCGACCGTGTGCCTCTAGCGCTCTGTCGGCTGATACGCAGGTGCGCCCGGCGTCGCGCCGGGTGCGCCCTGTGTTTTCCGCAGCGCCGGCTGGCATACTGCCGGTCTCGTTGCGGAGAAGGTGTATGGCTAGCGAATTGACAGGCTTGCAGCTGCGCTCTTTGGTGAAGAACAACGGCGAGCTCGAAGTCTTTCTCGAGCGTGTCACGGTTCCTGAGCCGGCCGACGACGAAATCGTAGTTCGGATCGAGGCAACGCCCTTGAATCCTTCGGATCTCGGGCTGCTGTTCGGAACGGCGGATCTCACGACGGCAGTGCAAGCGGGTACGCCCGACAACCCGGTCGTCAAGGCGCAGGTTCCGCCGAAGCTCATGCGAGCGATGGCGGCACGCGTCGATCAAGCCTTGCCGGTGGGTAACGAAGGCGCCGGCGTCGTCATCAAGGCCGGAGCGTCTCCGCAAGCCCAGGCGCTGCTCGGCAAGACGGTCGCCTTGATGGGCGGATCGATGTATGCCCAATACCGCACGGCCAAGGCTTCGCACGCCCTCGTGCTACCTCCGGGGACGACGCCTGCGGAAGGCGCGTCCTGTTTCGTCAATCCGCTGACGGCGCTGTGCATGGTCGAGACGATGCGCCGCGAAGGACATACCGCGCTCGTTCATACGGCGGCGGCATCGAACTTGGGACAAATGCTCAATCGTATCTGCCTCAAGGATGGAATCCCGCTCGTCAATATCGTTCGTAAACCCGAACAGGAAGAGCTGCTGCGCGACATCGGCGCGAAGTACGTACTGAATTCGACGTCGCCGACTTTCATGGACGATCTGACCAAGGCGCTGATGGAGACGGGCGCGACGCTGGCGTTCGATGCGATCGGCGGCGGCAAGCTTGCGAGCCAGATCCTGACGTGCATGGAGGCAGCGGCGAGCGCGAAGATGACGGAATACAGCCGCTACGGTTCGAACACTTACAAGCAGGTTTACATCTACGGCGCGCTGGATCGGTCGCCGACGGAGCTGACGCGCAGCTTCGGTTTCGCTTGGGGTGTAGGCGGCTGGTTGCTCACTCCGTTCCTGCAGAAGATCGGTCCGCAGGCAGTGCAGAAACTGCGCGAGCGCGTCGTTGCCGAGCTGAAGACGACCTTTGCGAGCCACTACACGAAGGTGATCTCGTTGCGGGAAGCCCTGAGCCTGGACGCCATTCAGGTTTATTCTCAGTTCAAAACCGGCGAAAAGTACCTGATCAACCCGAACGCTTGAGCGCGACGGCTCGGGAACACGGCGTCTGTCTGAGAACTTTGAACGCAGGGGCGCAGTGTGGTGTCTACGCACGAGCGCAAAGCAGTTCGCAGACGTCGAACTGCCGTTGCATTACCATGATGTGGCGCAGCGCGTCTTGTTCATGAGCATGATCGGGCGCCCATTCAGGTACGTTGCCGCGACCTTTCTGCGGTCGGGCACATTTCGTCATAGACCACGAGCGCTCGAACCATGACGGCTCACAACGCCACGTTCGCTGCCGGGCACCGCGCGGTGCTGGAAAGCATTGCGGCCGGTGCCCCGCTGTCGCGGGTGTTGACCGACATCGTCCGGCTGATCGAGTCCCAGGCCGATGGCATGTTGTGCTCGATTTTGCTCGTCGACGAGAACAAGTTGCGGCATGGCGCCGCACCGAGTCTGCCGGAAGAGTACAACCGCACGATTATAGGCTCCGAGATCGGGCCGAAATGCGGCTCGTGCGGTACGGCGGCCTATCTGCGCGAGCGCGTCATCGTGCAAGACATTGCAACGCACCCCTATTGGGAAGAGTACCGCCGATATGCGTTGCCGCACGGTCTCAGGGCCTGCTGGTCGAGCCCAATCTTCTCGCCGAGCGGCGACGTTCTGGGCACGTTCGCGATGTACTACAAGGACGTGCGCGGGCCGAATCCGCAGGAGGTCGAATGGGTCGATACGGCCACGCATCTCGCATCGATCGCCATTCTGCGCGACCGAACGGAGCAAGAGTTGCGACGCAGCGAGGCGCGGGCACGCGAGCTCGCACGGTTGCACGCCGTTTCGAGCTCGATCAACAAGCTCATGCTTCGGGCCCGCGATCCTCAGCATCTGTACGAGCTCGCTTGCCGCATCGCAGTGCAAGAGGGTCTTGCGCGGCTTGCATGGATCGGCGTGCTCGACGAAACCAGACAGCGTGTCGACATCATCACGCAGTTCGGTGAGGTTGCCGACTTGCCGATTCAGTCGATCGATCTGACGCAGCCGCTCTTCCAGCGCGGCTTGACGGCGCGCGTCTTGGCCACCGGCGAGCCGGCATTCTCCAGCGATCTATTCGAGTACATGTCCGGCGAATGGCGCGAATGGCTCGAGCAACGCAGCTTACGCTCATGCGCATTGTTTCCTTTGAAGGATCGCGAGCGCATCTTCGGGGTTTTCACGCTGTATGCATCGCAGCTCAATTATTTCCGCGACGAAGAGCTGCAGGTGTTGGCCTCGCTTGCTGCGGATCTTTCGTTTGCCGTCGAGTCCGCACGCAACGAGATCGAACGTCAGCGCATGGAGGAAGCGGTCCGCGCCAGCGAGAACCTACGCGCGCTCATTTTCAGCACGGTCGGCGACGGGATCTTCTATCTTCAATGCGAGCCGGACGAGCGATATGTCTTCGTTTCCGTCAATCGCGCCTTCCTGGAAATGTTCGGCGCAACCGAGGATCGTGTCATCGGCAAGACCTTGAACGAGCTCTTGCCCGAGCGCACGCGCGAGAACGTGCTCGGACGCTATCGATATGCCTCGCAGACGCAAAGCCGCGTCACGTGGGAAGAGAAGGTTGCCGTGCGTGCCGGAACGAAGTACGTGGAAATCACCATCGTGCCGATCTTCGACGCGCAGGGCGCGTGCCGGAACTTCGTGGGCACGATTCACGACATCACGGCGCGTATCCAATCGGAGGCGGAGCGAGCGCGTTTCGAGGCTCAGCTCAATCAAGCGCAACGCATGCAATCCCTCGGTACGCTCGCCGGCGGCATTGCGCACGATTTCAACAACATTCTTTCGGCGATCTCGGGCAATGCCGGGCTTGCACTGCAGGAACCGAATCTCGATACCACGACGCGAACGCATCTGGTCGAGATCCAGAAAGCGAGCCGTCGCGCGATCGATCTCGTGCGGCAGATCCTCACATTCAGTCGCCAGGCGCCGCCGAAGCGGGAAGCAGTCGATCCGCGGGAAGTCGTGCGCGAGGCCTTGAATCTGCTGCGCGCCACCCTGCCGCAGACAATCGCAATCGAGACCGAATTCGCGCCCGGTGTGCCGAATGTCGAGGGCGATTCCACGCAGCTTCATCAAATCGTCATGAATCTCGGAACCAATGCCGCGCACGCACTTGCACAGCGCGGCGGCGTGATCCGAGTGCAGCTGGATGCGGTCGAGATCGAGCAGGGCGCATCGACGGTCGCCGGGCTGGCTCCGGGACGCTATTTGCGATTGCAGGTCGTCGACAACGGCTGCGGAATGGATGAGACGACGATGAAACGCGCATTCGATCCATTCTTCACGACGCGCAAGCCGGGCGAAGGCACCGGTCTTGGGTTGTCGGTCGTGCACGGTATCGTGCAAAGCCATCGCGGCACCGTGGAGATTCGCAGTCAATTGAATCGAGGTACAACGGTCAGTGTCTATCTGCCGGCCACGGACGAACAGGTCGAACAGGCTCGCGGAACACGTTCGACGCCCCAAGGCCGCGGCGAGCGTGTCATGTACGTCGACGACGAAGAAGCGCTCGTTTTCCTCATGGAGCGCGCATTGACGAAGATGGGCTATCGCGTGACGGGCTTTTCGGATCCCAGGGCCGCGCTCGCCGAGTTCCGCGCGCACCCGCATGCGTTCGACGTGGTTATTACCGATGTCTCGATGCCGGGTATGTCGGGGCCAGACCTTGCCACGGAGCTGCGGAGCGTCCGCGAGCACGTGCCGATCATCATGACTTCGGGCTACATTCGCCCGGAAGACGTCGAGAACGCGCAGCGCTTGAACATCAATCAGCTCGTTTACAAGGCGAACACCGTCGAGGCGCTCGGCGAGGCGCTCGCGCAGGAAATCCAGGCGTTGTCGCGCGCGCCCGATACCCGGGTTGCCGCACACTAGCCCGCTAATGAAGGCGCGAGAGCGCTCCCGACTCGGAGCCGACAATCTGCACCCTGCAGCTTGCGGCAGATCCCTGCGCCTTCCGCTGCTCACCGCCGAATTGCAGACCGCTCTGCGAAGCGCAGGACGCGACGGCGAGGCATCGATCGAATGTTCCGTCGACCTCGGGCGCACGCGCACGATTGTCGTCGCACGTCGCGATCATTGGGAATGGCAAGACCAGCGCTTTCCGTACATGGAGTCATGCAAGGAGCGCACGATCTATTTCTGGAGCGAAGGTGCTTTTCACCCCATCGCGCGCTACGGAGCGTCGTTGATCAAGCTGGTGCCGACGCCTTGGGGGCCGCCGACTTTCGAGATCGACGGAGTAAAAATGCTGCCGACGGCGCAGGTCTCGCCGTTCGAGGACGCCGCGCGCAAGGTGGCGCTGATCCGCCCGCGAGGCAGGAGAGTGCTCGATACGTGCGGCGGTTTGGGATATTTCGCGATCTGGTGTCTTCGCGGGGGAGCACGCGAAGTGCGTTCCTTCGAGCGCAATCCCGACGTTTTGTGGCTGCGCGAGCTGAATCCATGGTCGCCGGAGGGCAGCGGAGAGGCGGATGCGCGATTGCAACTCGAGCTGGGCGATGTGACGCGGAAGATCGGAGAGCTGGCCGATGCCGCGTTCGATGCGGTGCTCCACGATCCGCCGCGCTTCGCGATCGCCGGCGAGTTGTACTCGCTCGAGTTCTATTGCGAGCTTGCGCGAGTGCTGAAAGGCGGCGGTCGATTGTTTCACTACACTGGTGCGCCGAACAGCGTTGCACGAGGTCGCAACCTCGCGAAGGAGGTCGAATCCAGACTGCGCCGGGCCGGGTTCTCCGCTCGGCCGATGCTGGATGGCGTCCTGGCCGTCAAGGAAGGCCAGTGACCTTCGTTTACGCCATCGGCTATCCGGTGAACTGATCCTCCGGTGGTTGTATCGAGCGTGTTTCGTACTCGCGCTCGGCCTCCAACCAATCATCGAGCTCTCGACCGGGGGCGAACCCGCGTGCTCGAGCCAATTCGTAGGCACGCTCCGAAATCCAACGATGGCGATCCGTATCGCTCGGGATCGGTTGAGAAACGAGATCGGCGCGAACGATGTCCGGTACGAGTGTCTCCGGCGACGATTCCGCCGCATTCGGCGGACGTTGCGTGGCAGGATCCACTTTGACCGCTTTGCGCGATCGCGTCCCCGAGCCGGTCTTGCGTGTCCGGGTTCTATCCGATGGAGCTGGCACGTTGATCCTCCTCAAACTACACGGTCGTGCGTGCAAAGTGCCTGCAAGAAACGAACACAGCCGAGCGTACGCCGTTTCGGGCCGGGCAGTGAATCGGGATTGGCAGGACAAACGTGATCCCTGACTCGTGAGTAGTGAGTGGCTGATGCTCTGTCGTGGCGCGTAAGCGGTTGCGAGTGATCGGCGATGGTGCGGGTGGGGAAGGGAAGATGGGAAAAAGGGAAAAGGGAAAAGGGAAAAGGGAAAGGGAAGAAGGGAAGAAGGGAAAGGGGAAATGGGAAATGGGAGCATGTGACAACGGCAGGTGGTCAGCCTGCCTCACGAATCACGAGTCACGACTTCAACGCCCGTGGCGACGATGCGGTATTCGGTGCGCGGTTGTGTGACGGTCGACGGATCGCCGCCCGCGTCTTTCACGTAGTGCTTGGTCTCTTCGAGCGTCATGACGACTTTCTCGAGCGTGCCGGCAACACGCACGGTCTTGCCGACGATGCTGCCGGGCACGAAGAAGCCGTAATCCTTGAACGTGACTCGCATGTTGCCGGTCGGGGATTTCAGCGCCATCCAGCAGCCCTTTACGACGCACACGGCTTCCACTTGCGCTTCGATCAGAACGTCGGCTCGATCTGCGCGGTCGAGCCGCTGAATGGCCGTTTCGAGCGAAATCGGCGTGCCGTCCGCGAGCGGCGCTCCATAACGTTCGGCCGCAGCTATCGTCGATAAGAACAATGCGATGGCGCCGATAGCGAGTCTCATGTCTGCTCCTCCGAATCGCTGAATCCGCAGCAAACGTAGCCATATCCGGCCACGGGCTACGCGAATTTCCTGGAGCCGAAGCGTACTGCGTGCTCGTCGGGTCTGGAAGCGACGAGCAAAGCGAATGACTGATGGGCCGGGCAGGGGAACACCCGCGGCTCAACTGCGGTGCCGGTCCGCAGACGTGTGCAGTCTTTTCATGGAATAATTGCCGACTGTTGGTGTTCTTTGTCTGTGGTGGATTCTTGTCGAAGCGTATTGCCCGAGACGAAACGTCGCTCTACGAAGCCAAGCTCGAAGCACAAAAGCTCGCATTCGGGCCTTTCGCGTTCCAAGCTGCGCTCGCATTGCGGGATCTGGGCATTCTCGCCGCGTTGGCGCAGGGTGACCCTCAAGGAATGTCGCCGGAGAAGGTGGCCGAGTCGGCTGGCCTGCCGCTGTATGGGGTCAAGGTATTGCTCGAGGCCGGAATGGTCAGCGGGCTCGTTGCCCTCGAAGACGATCGCTTCCGATTGCGCAAGCTCGGGCTGCTCGTGCTGCAGGATGCGATGACGCGCGCCAACATGGATTTCACGGCCGACGTCTGCTACCAGGGTATGGCGCGGCTGCGCGAAGCCATTCAGACCGGAAAGCCCGCGGGACTGCGCGAACTGGGACCGTGGGCGACGATCTACGAGGGACTTGCCCATCTGCCGTCACGCGTGCAGAAGAGCTGGTTCGCTTTCGATCATTTCTATTCCGACGGTCTGTTTCCCGCGGCGCTGCCCGTCGTTTTCGAACGCAAACCGAGGCGATTGCTCGACGTGGGCGCGAACACGGGCAAGTTCTCTCTCGCGTGTCTCGGACACGATGCCGACGTGCGCGTCACCTTGCTCGATCATCCCGGCCAGCTCGAAATGGCGCGCAAGGCGATCGGCGAGAGCGGACACGGCGATCGAGCCAGCTATCAGCCGATCAATTTTCTCGATCGCTCAGCAGAGTTCCCGGGCAAGCACGATGCGATCTGGATGAGCCAATTCCTCGATTGCTTCGCCGAAGATGAAATCGTTTCAATTCTCGAGCGTGCGCGCCGGGCGCTCGCACCGGACGGACGCATCTACATCGTCGATACGTACTGGGACAAGCAGGAACACGAAGCCGCTCGGTTCGTGCTCGTGATGACGACGCTGTATTTCGCATGTCTGGCAAACGGCAACAGCAAGATTTACCACTCGGACGACATGCGCGGCTGCGTGAAGCGCGCGGGCTTACAGATCGAGCGCGAAGTGGATGATTTGAGTTTGAGTCATACGATGTTCATCTGCCGGCCGATGTGAAGCCTACAGGCGACAGGTCGTGACTCATGACTCGTGATTCGTGAGTAGAGGGCCGTGCGGATGCGCGGTCTTCCTTCAGCCTTCAGCCTTCAGTCTTCAGCCTAGAAATACAGGCGCGAACGCGCCGCTTCTAAGGCCTACAGTCTCCAGCCTACAGTCTGAATCGGCGCGCTAGCGCCGATTCATGAGCTTGCGGTACTGCCCCAAGTGCCGAATTGCATGCTGTTCCTTCCCGAGCGATTCGTAGAGCCGCGCGATATTGAAATGCGCATCGGCAAGGGACGGATCGAGCTCGATTGCATGTTGGTAATGCTCGATCGCCTCGGGAATGCGCGACAGATCTTCGAGCAGAACGGCGAGATTGAAGTGCAGTAGAGCGTCGGGCTCGCATTGCTCCAGTCCTTTGCGATAGACGCGCTCGGCTTCACGCAGCTGGCCCTGTTCATGGAGCAACCGTCCCCAATTCGTCCAGGTGGCGCTGTCCGAGCCGTCGACTGCAGCGGCGCGTTCGTAGGCTTTCAATGCGGCGGCAGGATCGGAGTCTTCGAGCTCGACTGCCTTGGCGAACCAATCCTCTTCCTGCGGCTGCGCACTGCCAGCGGGTTGCTCGCTGCGATCGATGACGCGCAACGTGCCGCCTTCCATGCTGACATCGAAGCCGAGCAGATACTGGCCGTCGTCGACTTGCCAATGCGCATGTCCGTCTCGAACGACGATGCGATCGCCGACTGCAGAAATGCTCAAGCCGGATAGTGGCACCGTTTCGGGAAGGTGCTCCCGCAAGTCTTTCAGCGCGCGATTGATACGCCGCCGCGGGACGTTCGCGTCGATGAGCGCGCGCGCTGCGCGCAGCACGATCAGGTCTTGGAACGTGAATCGATATTCGCGACGCGCTCCGCGGGCCGGGTTGACGAAGCCCGCCTTGATCAATCCTCGGATCGTGCTTTGAGGGAGGCGCAGGACGCGTTCGACGTCCCGCACGGTGTAAGTGCCCATCGTTACCTGTTGGCGGCTGACGTTCGCGCTTCGGCGCTCAGCGGCGTCGAGCGAGCCTCAGCGATTCTCAGCCATCCTGCCGCGGCGATCGAGCCCGATGCATCCGTCACGGCCTGCGCACCATGCGCTCAACGCTTGCTGGATTTGCGCGCGGTTTTCGCCGCCGGTTCGACTCGTTTCGGCGCCTTGCGCGGACCGAGCTGCGAAACCGTCGCCTTGGCCTTCTGAGTCTTCTCGAGACTTGCGCGCAAGGCTTCCATGAGATCGATGACCTTGCCTTCGCCGGCTGCTGTCGGCGCTTCGGCGACCGAGATCTCCTGGCCTTCGACCTTCTTCTGGATCGCCGCCTCGATGCGCGCTCTCACGTCGTCCACATAGGCCGTGGCGTCGAATTTCGCAGATGCCTGCTGCTCGATGAGTTGCTTGGCCAAGTTGAGCTCGGCCGCTTTCACTTCCTGTTGCGGAATCTCGATTTCGCTCGGGGCACGCACTTCGGCGGCGAAGTGCAGCTGCTGCATCACGAGCACGTTCTCGACCGGGCGCAGCATCACGAGATTGGCCTTGCCACGCGATGCCCAGCGTGCGATCGCGCAGCGCTTGGTTTCGCGCAGTGCCTGTGTCAGCAGGGCGTAGGGTTTCGCCGCGCCCTTATCCGGCGCGAGGTAATAGCTCTTGTCGTAGTAGACCGGGTCAACGGATTCGATCGACACGAACTCCGAGATTTCGACGGCGTGCGTGCCGATCTCTTCGAGCGCCTTGAGTTCTTCCGGCGTGAATTGGACGTACTGGTCTTTCGCGAACTCATAGCCCTTGACCATGTCGTCCCGCTCGACCGTCACGCCTTCCTTGATACAGATGTACTGCTGCTTCAGGCGCGAGCCGCAGGTCTTGTGTAGCAAATTGAAAGAAATCGTGCCGTTCGATTGAGTTGCGGTGTAAAGCTTCACCGGGATCGAGATGAGCCCGAATGAGATCGTCAAAGAGCCCATGGAGCGTGCGGCCATACGTCACCTTGCGTCGAGCCCCGGCTATCCGGCGGAGAAATTACTAAGTAATTCAGTAAGGTTCTGCTTGGAAGTTAATGCATCATGCCACCGATCGCCGGTTCTTTCCAAGCGGGACAGTACATTACGCACGGTGAACTGCCCCGGTTCGGCCGCCTCCAGCTCTTCCCAAGTCAACGGCATCGAGACCGGCGCGCCCGGAACGCCCCGCGGCGAATAGGCCGAATTCAAGGTCTTACCGCGGACATTCATGTTGTAGTCGATGAAGATCTTCCCGGTCCGTTTGACGACGGCCCACTCCATGGTGATTTCGCGGGGGTGCTCGCGCATCAGGTGCCGGCCGATGAGCTCGCAGACGTGGCGCGCCTCGGTAAAGGTCAATGTCCGGCATATCGGTACGAATACGTGCAGGCCCGTCTTTCCCGAGGTCTTCACGAGGGCCTCGAGCCGTAGCTCGCGCAACAGCGCCCGTAGCCAGAACGCGACTTTCTTGCCCATCGCGAAGGCCTTCTTGTTGTACTCAGGTTCGGCGCCGGGCGGCTCCTTGCCGGAGTAGATGTACGGGTCGATGTCGAAGACGAGATAGTCGGGGTAATTGGCGACCGATCGCTCCAGGGCATCGAGGGAGGAATCGAAATCGAGGCTCTTCGAGAGCGCGTCGACATCCGTCGTTACGCGGGAATGCCAGACGTGAAATTCGAGCGTACCGACTTGGCCGAGCCACAGCAGCGTCGGCAAGTTGTTCGCGAGAATGTAGCCGTGACTCTCGTCTTTGTGCCCGGAGAACACTTTGACCGTTTCCACGAAGTCCGGCAGCGATTGTTCCCAATGTTTCTGAAAGAACCGCTCGCCGCCGATGCCTTCCGGCATGCGAATCATCGTGAGGGGACGATCCTTGAGATGAGGCAACATGTACGGCGAGACGGCCGCCAAATAACGAAGTAGATCGCGCTTCGTGACCGGTGCGAGCTTCGCGGATCGATTGCCGGGCCAGTATTCGCGATCGAGATTCGTCAGCTTGATGCGCGCATCGCCGACCAGCAGCGTGAGCTCCTGCCGCGGACTCGCGAGTTGCTCGGCGATTTGCTCGATCTCGTTTGCGGGGGTGCGCGTCGCGGGTTTGCGGCGAGCGGTCTTCGTTCGTCGTCCGATCTCTTCGGCGCTCTTGTCCTCGCGCATGCGCACGAAGACGGGTGCGCGCAACATCCCCGCCGGCGTACGGCTCTGAAATGTCACTTCGGCGACGAGCTTCGGCTCGACCCAGACCGTCGGGCGATGCAGATCGGGTTTCGTCGCAAACGGATGCTTCTTGCGCGTCAGCTTGGCCAATCGCGGACGAAGCGCTTCGATCGTGGCTTCGTCGAGGCCGGAGCCGACGTGACCCACGTAGCGCAGTTTGTCGCCCTCCCAAGTGCCGAGCAGCAGCGCGCCCAAGCTTTGTCGCGAGCCGCGGCCTTGCGTGTAGCCGCCGATCACGAACTCTTCCGTGTGCGTCGCCTTGAACTTGAGCCACGCAGCGCTGCGCTTGCCCGGCTGATACGGGCTGTCCTTGCGTTTGGCGATGATGCCCTCGAAGCCGAGCGCAAGTGCAGCCTCGTACAGTTGCTCGGCGTCGGAAGCGACATGCACGAGCTGTACGTTCTTGGTGGGGAGGACGCACTGCGCGAGATAACGGCGCCGTTCGCAGTAGGGATGTGCGCGCAAATTCAAGCCTTCGAAATGCAACAGATCGAAACAGACGAAGGCGACGCGCGATTCGCGCTCCGCAGCGGCGATCTCTTTCGCGGTCGTCAATTGCGCGCGCTTTTGTAGAGCCGCAAAGGAGGGTTTGCCGTCCGCGCCATAGGCCACGAGCTCGCCGTCCAGGATCATCGATCCCACCGCTTGTTGCTCGAGATCGGCGATGACTGCGGGATAGGGAGCGCTGATGTCGAGCCCGCCGCGCGAGATCAGGCGTGCCTTACCGTCGCGGATGAATGCGAGCGCGCGATAGCCGTCGAGCTTGGGCTCGTAGAGCCAATTCGGATCCGTTTTCGGTGTCGAGCCGGTCTCGGCGAGCATCGGTGCGAGCCGCTCCGGAAAGCGTTCGCGCGGACCTTCCGGCGTCAAGCGCGCGGCCGGTATGCGTTCGAGGTTCGTGGCGGCAGTGAGCTCGTCCACCGATAGTCCCGAGAGCACCGAACGGTGACGGGCGAGAACGTCATCGCCAGCGCAATGGCGATCCTTGTGCTTGATCAACAGCCATTGATCGCCCTTCGTTTTCACGAGGGCGAACGAGCCTTTGAGCTTCTCGCCGCGGAGAAAGAAGCTCAGCTTGCCGCTTGCTAGGCCCTCGCGAATGCGTGCCTGCGCAGCCTCCCTATCGCCGAATGCATAACGCTGATCTTCGTCCGGCGAATACACGCCGCAGTCCCACACGATCACTTTGCCGGCGCCGTATTGCTTCGGCGGAATGACGCCTTCGAACGAGGCGTAGTCGAACGGGTGATCCTCGGTCTCGACGGCAAGGCGTTTTTCGTTCGGATCGAGCGAAGGGCCTTTCGGAATCGCCCACGACTTCAGCACGCCGTCCAATTCCAAGCGGAAGTCGTAATGAAGGTGGCTTGCAGCGTGCTTCTGAACGACGAACAGGAGAGGACCGCGTCGATTCTCGGCAAGCGCGGGCGGCGGCTCTGGAGTCGCGGAGAATGTCCGCTTCTTGGCGTAGGGTTCGAGCGCTTGCTTCATTCGAAGGACAATTTCGCCGATCGTGTCGAAGCTCGTCAGAGTCTGTCGCGAGCTTAACAGCGGCTGGTGCTTTGCCCGTACAAGGATCGGATCCTGTGCGACGTGAGGGGTTAGGGTGGCACGTGTCCCCCCATCAGAATCGCCGGTATGTGCGCTCAACCGAGCATGAGAGGTCGCCGGTATCCCCGATCTACCAGAATCGATCGGTTTCCGGTAAATAGTGGGTGTCCAATTCATAAGAGCGGTATGGATTGCCGCAGCGACCGGATCGGGGGTGCCATGCGGATTCGAAGCTTCGGAATTGCGCTCGCCAGCTGTATTGCGAGCACTGTGTTGTTGGCGTCAACGGCGCTCGCTGCGGAGCCCGCCAAGGGTTGGAAGCCGCCGCGCACTTCGCACGGCTATCCGGATCTTCAGGGGTTCTGGACGAACGCGACGATTACGCCGCTCGAGCGCGAAGCACGGTTCGGCGACCGCCTGACGATCAGCGAAGAGGAAGCGCTGGCCATCGAAAAAGAAAACGCAGATTTCCGCGAGGAACAGAACAAGCCCACCGATCCGAAGCTCGGCATCCTGGACTTGCCCAAGGATTGCGGCGGCGGGTTCACGGGCGTGAATTGCGGGTACAACCACTTCTGGGTGGATCCGGGCAATCAATTGATCTCGATCGACGGCGAGCGGCGCACGTCGATCATCGTCGAGCCGAGGAACGGTCGCGTGCCGCCGCTCAAGCCGGAAGCACGCGCAAGGCTGCAACAGCGGTTCGCTGCATTTCGGTCAGCGGGGAGCGCTGACGGTCCGGAAATCCGCCCGCTCGGCGAGCGCTGCATCCTGTCGTTCGGTTCGAGCGCGGGACCGCCGATGCTCCCGCTGCTCTACAACAACAACTATCAGATCGTGCAAACGAAGGATGAAGTGCTGATCCATGTCGAGATGGTTCACGATGCGCGCATCGTGCGCCTGAACTCGCAGCATCGCCCGGCGAGCATGCGGTTCTGGATGGGCGATTCGATCGGTTGGTACGAAGGCGACACGCTCGTGATCGAGACGACGAATTTCCGTGCCGAGCAGAATTTCCGAGGCGCTGCCGAGAACCTCAAAGTGACCGAGCGCCTGACGCGCATCAGTCCGACACAGATCTTCTATCGGTTCACGATCGAGGATCCGACCACGTTCGAACAACCTTGGAGCGGCGAGCTCGTCTTCAATGCCTCCAATCAGCCGATCTACGAGTACGCCTGCCACGAAGGCAACTACGCGCTACCTGGCATTCTTGCGGGGGCACGCGAGGAGGAGAGGGCGAGAGCCCAGAAGTAGGGCGCTCGGCTCTGGGCTCTAGGAGGAATGGCGCGCAAGTGCGCGCCTCTTCCTTCAGCCTTCAGTCTTTCATCCTACAGCCTGTTCCGCACGTTCGCGCGGAACAAATCTCTCCGGTTCCACTTTCCCTAGTCCGATGCCTGGATAGAACAGCTGAACGGGTCGCACTTCGAGCGTGCGTGCGTTGCACGCGCCGCCGATGAGCTTGGCTTCCTGTAGCGCTTCTTCCTGCGACGCGCAGTCGATCATGTAGAAGCCGAGCAATTGTTCCTTCGTCTCCGCAAACGGTCCGTCGACGACGAGATTCTCGCGCTGTTTCAGCGTCATCGCGGACGTCGTCGGCATGAGCCGTGCGACCGGTCCGAGCTTTTTTTCCGCGGCGAGCTTCTGTTGGACGCGCTCGTGATTCGCAATGAGCTTGGCCATCTCGCTGTCGCTCAAGTTGCCGACTTCGGATTCCAGGTCGTAGATCAGTACGGCATATAGCATCGGGGGTCCTCGCTTGGTTGGAAAAGCTACAGGCTAAAGGTTACAGGCGACCGGCCACCGGGGACAGGTCACTGACAGACTTCGGGAGTACGCGTCACGTCGAGGCTTTTGACTTCGCATTATCTCTCCATGCCCGAAGTCTCGCTTGCCTCGCCTTGTTTTCCCCGACTCATTGAACTGTCGACAAGCGTGTTTTCGAACGGTGCAAATTTTTCAACGCGGAGCGCACGCGAAACGTCGTCGGAAACTTCAATAGCGTTGCGGGTTCTCGGTGGCTTTTCGCACCTGTTTTCCATGCGGCACGCGTCGCGCCGTGCCCCACGTGCCAAGTCTGCTCTGGACTGTGCACGTTTCATGCAACAAGTCCGCGGCCGCACGGGCGGACAACATGAGGTTCACGAAATGTATCGGTCCAATTCAGAGTGCGCTCGGCTCAGTGCCAGCTCAACTTCGTTCTTCGTCGTCACGTTGGCGATGTTGACGCTGACTGCATGCGGCGGAGGCGGCGATAATTCTCCTCCGCCGAGCCCGCCGAATTCATCGCCCGCATCGAATACCGCACCGACGGTGAATGCAGGTCCAGATCAAACCATTCAGTTGCCGACGAATTCAGTGGAGCTCCAAGGCGGCGCGACCGATCCGGACAACGACTCGCTGTCATTCTCATGGACCGCTTCGCCATCCGAAGGCGTCTCGTTCGTCGACGCATCCGCCGCGACGACACAAGTCACCTTCGCGAACGCGAGTACTTATACATTGACCTTGACGGTAAGCGACGGCCAGGCGAACGCAGCCGACACCGTCCAGATTACGGTGACGCCGGCGGGCGAGGTGAGCGAGGTATGGCCTGGCGTGGATGTCGAATCCGATCCTAATCATGGGTGGGTGACGGCAACGCCCGATGAGGTCGGAATGGATGGGGCGCGATTGCAGGAAGCCGAAGCGTATGCCCTCACCGGCGGCGGATCCGGAATGATCGTGCGTCACGGATATCTCGTGCACCAATGGGGACCGATCGACGAACGCGTGAGCGTCAAATCCGTAACGAAATCGATCGGCAGCCTCATCCTCGGAGTCGCAATCGACGAGCAGCGAGTTGCGCTCGGCGACACGGTGCAATCGCGCTATCCGGGCTTCGGGCAGGATGCCGCAGATCCAACGCCGCCCGATACGAACTGGTTGTCGCAGATCACGATTCAGCAGCTCGCGACCCACATAGCCGGTTTCGCCAAGCCGGGCGACAGCGCCGTCGATCTCGTATTCGCGCCCGGCACGACGTGGGCGTATTCGGACGGCGGACTGAACTGGCTCGCCGATGCGTTGACGAACGTGTTTCAACGAGACTTGAACGATGTGCTCACCGAACAGGTGTGGAGCTCGCTCAACATGACGACAGACGACGTGCAATGGCGAGTTCCGGGGGCGAGTACGCCGCGGCCGCCCGTCGGTTCGATTCAAATGCGGGAGTTCGCTTCGGGTATGGCAGTGAACCCGAACGCGATGGCGCGCGTCGGGTTGTTGTTCTTGCGGAAGGGCGTGTGGCGTGATCAACGCATCGTCTCGGAAGAGTTCGTGCAAATGGTCTCCACGCCGCGTACGGAGACGGCAGCGGCCACGCTTGCAGATCCGACCGGCTTCCCTTCGGCAAATGTCACGTACGGTTTGATGTGGTGGACGAACGCGACCGGACAGCTACCCGACGTGCCGAGAGATGCGTATGGGGCCTGGGGCTTGGGCGACAGCTTGATCGTGGTGATCCCGAGTCTCGATCTCGTCGTGTCGCGCGTGGGCAGCGATCCGGACAGCCCTGACGGTCCACACTGGCGAGCGCTTTCGGACGGAACGGCTCTATGGGACGGCAACTATGAAGTATTGCGTCCGTTCCTGACGCCGATCGCGCAGTCGGTGACGAATCCTTGAGATCGTCACGGACGACCTGATCGGCGCCGAAAGAAAGAGCGGGGCGAGCGTCGTCCCGCTCTTTTTTCGTATGTGCATTGCCGTCGAGGCTTCGCGCATCGAGAATTCCCGGACGCGATCACGGGAGGACTCATGCCGATCACGAACGACGCCGTCATTTTGGGACTGCTGTCCGCGACCCTTGGCGCCATTTTCTGGACGACGCAATCGAACGCGCCCTTCTGGCGCCGGTTCTATCGGTATGTGCCTGCGCTCGTGCTCTGTTATTTCCTGCCCGCGCTGTACAACACGATCGGTTTGATCGATAGCAGCTCCTCAGCGCTGTATTCGATTGCCACGCGCTATCTGTTGCCGGCGACCTTGGTGCTGCTCACGCTCTCGATCGACTTTCCGGCCATCGCGCGTCTCGGTCCGAAATCCATCATTCTGTTCTTGACCGGCACGGCCGGCGTCATGATCGGCGGGCCGCTCGCACTTTGGCTCTGGAGTCGGTTGAGCCCGGAAACCGTAGCCGGCGACGTATGGAGCGGGATGGCGACGCTTGCGGGCAGCTGGATCGGCGGCGGCGCGAATCAAGCCGCTATGAAAGAAGTGTTCGGCGTCGACGAGAATCTGTTCGGCATGATGGTGGCGGTCGATGTGGTCGTCGCCAGCCTGTGGATGGCGTTCCTCTTGTATCTTGCCGGCCGTGCAGACGAGCTCGACGCGAAGCGCGGCGCCGATACGAGCGCCATTACGGCTTTGCGCGAACAAATGACGCGATTTCAGCTCGAGAATTCGCGCATTCCCAGCCTCGCCGATCTAATGATCATCGCTGGCGTCGGTTTCGGCGCGATGGGGCTGTCGCATTGGCTCGGCGCGCCGCTCGCGGCAGCCTTCAAAGGACAGGCGTGGGCGGAGCGCATGTCGCTGGCGAGCGAGTTTTTCTGGATCGTCGTGATCGCAACGACCATCGGCATGCTGCTGTCGTTGACGCCCGCACGCAAACTCGAAGGGGCCGGTGCGTCGAAGGTGGGTTCGGTGCTGGTCTACATATTGGTCGCGACGATCGGCATGCAAATGGATCTGCATGCGATCTTCACGAATCCAGGTTTGTTCGGGGTCGGCGCGACGTGGATTCTGATCCACGGCGGATTGCTGCTGCTCGTTGCGCGTGTGCTGCGCGCGCCGGTGTTCTATCTGGCCGTGGGCAGCCAGGCGAACATCGGCGCGGCAGCCAGTGCGCCGGTCGTCGCGGGCGCATTCCATCCGTCGCTCGCACCGGTGGGCGTCTTGCTCGCGGTGCTCGGCTATGCGCTCGGCACCTACTGCGGCTGGCTCACCGGTCACGCGATGCGCATCGTGGCCGGCGGTTGACCGCTCATTTGCTGCGGTCGACGAGCGCTTTGTACGTGGCGTCGATCGAAATATTGCGCACCGGTGGCGTGCCCATGTTCGGGCGCGAGCCGTTCAGGTTCTGGATCATGCCCACGAAGACGAGATCATTGGTGGGGTCGATCCAGAACCACGTGCCGAACGCCCCGCCCCAATAAAACGAATTGACGCCTTGCGGCGTCCCGGCTGCCGCGGGATCCATCACGATCGCAAAGTCCATTCCGAAGCCGATGCCTTCCATGCTCGGACCATAGAGATCGACCTTGACGCCGGGCTTGAGAACGTTCGTTCTCATCAGCTTCACGGTTTCGGGCTTGAGAATGCGCTTGCCGTCGAGCTCGCCGCCGTTTGCGAGCGCCTGCGCAAACCGCCAGTAATCGGCGGCAGTCGACATCAATCCGCCGCTCGCCGACAGGAATTTCGGACGGCTCGTCACGACACGGTTGTTCGGTTGCGCCATGACTCTGCCTTGGTCGTCATACGTGTGGATGGCAACGACCCGATCCGCCTTCTCGGGCGGAACCCAGAATCCCGTATCGACCATGCCGAGTGGTTTGAAGATGTGCTCTTCGAAGTAACGGTCGAGCGATTGCCCCGACAATTTTTCGATGATGTAACCCTGGATGTTCACGCTCGGACCGTAGTCCCACGCCGTGCCCGGTTGGGTTTCGAGTGGCAGCGTCTTGAGCTTGTCGATCATGCCTTGCAGGTCCGATTCCGTGAGGTTGGCGTTCTCGTAGACCGAGCTCACGCCGAAGCCCGCGCTGTGGCTCATGAGCTGCGCCATCGTCATCGGCGATTTCATCGGCTCGGTGCCGCCGCCTGGCTTCTTGACCTGTAGATTCGCAAACTCGGGAATGAATTTCGCCACCGGATCGTCGAGCTTCCACTTACCCTGTTCGTAGAGCTGCATCATCGCGACGCCGGCGATCGGCTTCGTCATCGAAGCGATGCGGAAGATGCTGTCCGGTTTGAGCGGCGCGCCCGTACTTGCATTTGCCGCACCGTAAGTATCGAGATGCACGATCTTGCCGTGACGCGCGACGAGCGTGGTCACGCCAGCGAGCTTTTTCTGATCGACGAGCGCGTGCAGCTCTTTGTCGAGCGCTGCGAGCCCGGTGCTCGAGAATCCTACGGATTCGGGCGCGGCCGTCGGCAGCCCGAGTTGTTTACCGATCGTCGGAGCGGACATGGCGGACGAAACCACCAACCCTGCGGCCGAGCAGAACGCACATAGCGCAGCACGCACGCGTGATGTCATGATGACCCCCTTTGAGCGATGTTCGCGTTGTCGTCGAGGCAAACGCCTAGACGCGAATCTAATGGGCTTCGTGCGCAATCGGGCGCGAAGAATTGTGTGCAGACGATCGGCGTGGCGGACGTGAGCTGGGGAACTCGCCAGCGCACGGCAGTCGTTGAGAGACTGAAGCGCTAGACGTCTTTGATGGGAGACCCCCCAATGTCCCGACCGTACGAGCCCGAGCCTCCGCAGGAGACCTTGCAAGCTTTGCAAGGACCGGTCGTCCTCGACTTCGGCACGAACTGGTGCGGCTACTGTCGGGCTGCGGCGCCGCTCATCGAAGCCGCTTTTGACGGTCGCGAGCGCGTTCGTCACATCAAAGTCGAGGACGGCAAGGGCCGACCGCTTGGTCGGGCTTACGGCGTGAAACTGTGGCCGACGTTGATCTTCCTACGCGACGGCATCGAAGTCGCGCGCGTCGTTCGGCCGGCGAGGGCCGAAGAGATCACGCACGCGCTCGATCGGATCGCGGCCGGCTAAGCAGCTCGGTCGAGCTGCTGCGGTTCGTGTTGTCCGCGCTGTGCCGCTTGCACCTGCATCGTCTGCGCCAGGGCGACGCCGCTTTGGAACGAGAACGCAGAGACGGCCGTGAGGACTTGCATGGATCGCGAGTGCAGTTCGCGAGCCGTGTGCATCACTTGCTCGGCCATGTCTGCATCTTCGCGCTTGATCTGATCCATCTGGTTCATTTCGTGATTGATCTGACCGATGCCGGCAGCTTGTTCCCGGCTCGCCGCTTCGATTTCCGAGATCACATCCGTGACGCGCTTGACTGAAGCGACCACCTCGCGCATCGCCGCTTCGGCTTGATCTGCCAGCAACGTGCCACGGGCCACGGTTTCGCTCGAAGCATTGATCAAGTCCTTGATCTCTTTCGCTGCGGAGGCCGAGCGCTGAGCGAGGCTGCGGACTTCCTGCGCCACGACGGCAAAGCCACGGCCTTGTTCTCCCGCGCGAGCCGCTTCGACGGCCGCATTCAAAGCGAGCAGGTTCGTCTGGAATGCAATGTCGTCGATGATGCTGACGATGTCGCTGATCTTGCTCGAGGCTTGCGAAATGCCTTCGATCGTCGAGACCACTTCGCTCACGACCTTGCGGCCGCGCTCCGTCGCCTGCGAGGCGCTGAGGGACAGCTTCGCCGCTTGTTGCGCGCTGGAAGTGTTGCGATCGACGGTAGATGTCAGCCGATCGAGCGCTGCCGCCGCGGATTCGATGCCTGCCGCATGATCGTTCGTCCGACTCGACAACTGCGTATTGGCCGCGAGAACGTCGATTGCGCCGTTGCTCATGGCTTCGAGCGCCTGACGGGCGTCCTTGAGCACGCCGTCGATCTTGATGTTGAGCTGATTGAGCGATGTGGAGAGCTCATCGAGATCGCTGTCGCCGCAACGGGGGAAGCGGCACTGCGTGTCGCCGCCGACGATCTTGTACGCAATCAGGCGCATCTCCTGAAGCGGGCGGACGACCCGCCCATGGATGTAGAGCATGTTGGCGAGCGCGACCGCGAGTCCGAGCGAGCCGAGCAGGGCGGCAAGCGACGACTTCTCGAGCAGCGACGCAACGACGATGGCGCCGAACATGACCCACATCGAGCCGACGACGAGGAAGTTGCCCACGCGGAGCGAAGGGCGGGTCAGCGCTTTGAGCCTGCCGAGCAGGCTCATGTCGACGACTTTGCCGCCGCGCAACTTGATGTGTCGCGCCGTGCCTGAGCGGATCGCGGCGTAGAGTGCTTCTGCAGTTCGAATCTCTTCGCGGGTCGGGCGAACGCGTACGGACATGTAGCCGACGATGCGGCCGTTCTCGAGGATCGGGGTGACGTTGGCGCGCACCCAATAGAACCCGCCGCTCTTACGCCGGTTCTTGACGACGCCGATCCATTGCGTGCCCGACCGGATCGTCCGCCACATATCGGCAAATACCTCAGGAGGCATATCCGGATGACGGATGATGTTCTGCGGTTGGCCGAGCGCTTCCTCCAAGGAGAACTCGCTGCTGCGCGCAAAGGCGGCGTTCGCGTACGTGATGCGTCCGCCTGGATCGGTATGCGTGATGATTACTTCGTCATCTTGAAGGACGTACTCCTCCATCGTGACGGGGCCGTTATGTCTCATTCTCGTCTCGAGTATCGGCAGTTGGCGAAGACGCTATCGGCGAATTCGCGTCGGAATTGAGGCGAACAGATTCGCAGGATCGGGTGGGGGAAAGCCTGAAGAAAATCCGGCAAATCGCAGGCGGCGCCGTGGATTCGATAGAGGCGGGATGGGCGGCGGACGTTGCATCCGCCGCCCCGTGTTGCTGTTAGAACTTTGCGGTCAACGAGACGAACCACTGTCGACCGAGCACATCGTAGAGCTGTGCGTACGTGTTGCCGTTGCAGATGACGGACGGGCAGTTGTCCTGGCCGACGAGCGGCGGTTCCTTGTCGAGTAAGTTGTTCGCGCCGATCCTCAACGTGTAGTCGTCGAGGAAGGTCATCGAAGCGGCGAGATCGAAGTAGCTGCGGCTGCCCAGCTCGGCATCCGTGGCGGGCACTTCGCCGGCGAGCTGCGGATTCGCATCGCTCGTCTCGACGTCGACAGAGCCCAGGTAGCGCCACGTCAGCGTGACTGCGAGCCCGTACCATGGCGTACCCCAGGTCGTACGCAACGAATGACGCCATTCGGGAACCGGCACACCGCACGTTCCGCCGAACAGGCCAACACAGTCGAACTTACCCAAACCCTTGACGAGCTCCGTTTCGGCGGAGAGCACGTACGAGCCGACCAAGTCGAAATTGAATCGATGTTCGCCTGCATCGAAGCGATACGTGGTCTGCAGGTCGATGCCCTCGGCGCCGAGGCTGCCGATATTCGCGCTCGTATCGACGATGAATCCGGACGGCTGAATCCACAGCGAGCCCAGAGGATCGCGTTGGATGCGGCTGCAGAAGACGGGATCCCCCGTTTGCACGCACTGCGTGATGTATGCGTCCGCGTTGCCGCCGTCGAGATCGCTGATGGCCTCGTCGATCTGAATGTCGAAATAGTCGAGGGATAGCATCCAGTTCGGTGCAAACGAAGGCTGGAAGATGAGGCCGAACGAAATCGTGTCCGACTTCTCGGGCTTCAGGGATCGGCTACCGCCGAGCAATCCGTTGTATTGCGCGGCGGGGTTCTGAGGTACGTTGCCGTACTGCTCGGGCGTCATGCCCGTCAGCATGCACTGCTCGAGCGTCGCTTCCGGAACGCCGTCGCAGGGGTCGGTCGTGCCGTCGAGCAGGACGGTCTGCGGCGAAAACAGCTCGCCGACGTTGGGCGCGCGCACCGCGCGCTGATAGCTGCCGCGCAGTCGCAGCGATTCGATCGGCTCCCAGTCGAGTCCGACTTTGTAGGTATCCGTCTTGAACCCGACGCTGTAATCGGAGTAGCGGTACCCGGCTTCGACGCTCAGCGACTGCACGCCCGTCTTGCCCTCGACCAGCGGCATGCGGGCTTCGATGAATCCTTCGAGGACGTCGTATGAGCCCTGTGTCGGTAGCGTGGCGCCGCCTTGTCCGGCGAGATCGCCGGTCGAGAATTGCAGATCGGGTTGGAACTCGGTCTTCTCTTCGCGCCACTCCGCGCCGACGTTGATGGCGAGGCCCGTTGATGCGGTGGGCAACGTGATGAAGTTGCTGAGATCGCCGGTGAAGTCCGCGTGCGCGATACGCTGCGTGTGTTGTGCGCGGATGATGCCTGGCGTCTGCAAGTACTCGAGCGATTCCGGAGTCACTCCGCCGGGCACCCAGATGTTCCAGGGTACGCAGCTCGGATCGGTCCCGTCGATGAAGGACACGCATTGCGGCGTGCCGAAAGTGTCCTCGTCCGGCCGATCGTCGATGCGCACTTGTAGCGCACGTCCGAGACGCGTGATCGAGAAGTCGTTCAAGTACGTGCTGTTACGCTGCGTCCTGCCGTGCTGGAAATACGCGTCGTAGCGCCAGTTCTCGCCGATGTCGCCGCGCAATCCTGCAACGACACGGAAGGAGTCGTGCTCGATATCGTCTTGACGGCCGCCGCCTTCGACATTGCGGCGTCCGGGAAAGATGGTGACGGTATCGGCCGGTCCCGCACCGGCAGCGGTGCAGAAGTGCTCGACTTGCGAAGCGGTCAGCAACGGATTGTCGCAATTGAGCTCGACGGCCGGGAAGAACGCGCCGCTCGGAGCGATTTGCGCAACGGAGCGATCGTTCATGTACATGAGCTCGGCGTACACCTCAGTGCCCGCGCCGACCTCATAATCCATGAACAAGCCGGCGGTATAGCGTTCATCGGGACGCTGGTAGTAGTTCAATGGACCGAAGTTGTAGGCATCGGTCGCGTCGCTGTACTCGCGCAACACACCGTCGGGGCCGACGATGCAACCGTTCAGAGAAGTGCAAACCGGTGTCGCGACATCGGTGAAGAAATGCGCAGGCGTGGTGGTGCCGGAGCCGCCGCACGAGAACGTGTCGCCTGAGTTGAGCGTGCACGCGCTGTAGTCGATCTCGCCTTGCAATACGGCGTCGATCTTGCGGTACGTCGCATAGAAGGTCGCATGGCCTCGCTGATCGGGTCCGCCGATGCCCAGTGCAAACGTGAATTCCCGCGAGTAGCCACCGCTGAAATCGCCGCCCGGGAGCGCGAATCCGCTCTGCCGAACGATGTTTTGAATGCCGCGGTTGTCGTTGTCGTGTTGGAAGCCGCCGTAGTTGGCTTCGATTCGCACGCCTTCGAAATCCGTATCCATGATGAAATTGACGACGCCCGCAACGGCATCGGCGCCGTAGACGGAGGAAGCGCCGCCGGTCAGGACATCGACTCGCTTCACGAGCGCCAGCGGAATGTTGTTCAAGTCGGCAGCGCTGTCGCCGTCCGGCTCGCCAGGCATCAGGCGTCGGCCGTTGACGAGCACGAGCGTGCGCTGCGAACCGAGACCGCGAAGATCGACTGTCGCCGTGCCCGTCGCGCCGTTGGAAACGGCTCCGCCTTGATCCGCGAGCGCCTGCGGCATTTGATTGATGATGTCCTCGACA
Organism: uncultured Sinobacteraceae bacterium; assembly: GCA_937902995.1. Classification (GTDB taxonomy): domain Bacteria; phylum Pseudomonadota; class Gammaproteobacteria; order Steroidobacterales; family Steroidobacteraceae; genus Steroidobacter. The sequence continues at coordinate 29,795 of CALEKY010000114.1, read as the reverse complement.
CGAACGCGTCCGCTGACCGCAATTTGTTCCGAAGAAATGGCGGCGACGGGACTGATGGCTTCGAGATTGGGTGAGGCGATGCGGCTGCCCGTCACGATCACCTCGGCAATTGGAGACTCTTCGGCACCGAGCGCTGACGGAATGACCGCGACGCTCGCACCGCTCGCGGTCAGGATCATTCCGACGCAGCGGCGCAACGTGGTATTCGAACACATGGCTAACCTCCTGCGAACGATGTGATGGCGGACCGATGAAGGGGCGCGCCAACGTTGCAGGGAGGGTACAAGTCGTGTGCCGCGTGGAATAGTCAAAGCGCTACTACGTGCGATGCGAATAGCAACTGCGCCATGCGTGAACGGAAAATGACGGCGTGCTGGTTGTCGTGATCCGTGATTCGTGATTCGCGAATAGTGAGTAGTAGCAGTAGCGACACCCGTCGTTACGTTGAGAAGCGATTAGAGACACAGCGCTCGACAGTCTCAAAAATGCCACGCGCTGGGTACGCGTAGCGCGCACGAATCACGGATCTCGGCTCACGAGAATGCTCTTGAGCATGCTCTCCCAGCCCGGTACCTTTGATTCAATGTCTTCACTCGTCGCTGACAAAACAGATCGCTGGGCGCTCTTTCTCGACGTCGACGGTACGCTGCTCGAAATTGCCGAGACGCCGGAAAGCGTGCGGGTGCCGCCGGAGCTCAAGACACTTCTTTCGAATGCGTCCTTGCAGTTACAGGGTGCGCTTGCGCTCGTGAGCGGGCGGCCGATCAGCGACCTGGATCGACTCTTCGCGCCGCTCATCTTGCCCGCCGCAGGCGTGCATGGGTGCGAGCGACGGAATCCCGATGGCACGATCGTTCGTCCGGAAGTTCCGTCTCAAGTGCTGGCCCCCGTAAGGCAGCAACTGCATGCCTTTGCAGCACGTCATCCGGGCTTGTTGGTGGAGGACAAAGGTTTCGGCGTCGCGCTGCATTTTCGTTTGGCGCCCGAGCTCGGAGATGACGTGCACTCGTTGATGCGCGACCTGTGTCGACAGTTGGGACCGCAGTTTGCCCTGCAATTCGGAAAGTGCGTGGTGGAGGTACGTCCGACCGGGTTCACGAAAGGCACGTCGATCCGAGCCTTCATGCAACTGCCGCCCTTCGCAGGCCGCACGCCATTGTTCATCGGCGACGATCTCACCGACGAAGATGGCTTTGTCGTCGTCAATGAGCTCGGCGGCGTATCGATCAAAGTCGGCGACGCGCCGACGGCCGCACAGCGGCGCCTTTCTTCGGTTCGGGCCGTGTGGCGGTGGATTGGGGATTTCGTGACTCGTGATTCGTGATTAGAGGCGCGCGGGTGCGCGCGTTTCCTTCAGCCTTCAGCCCGAGTTCATCCTCCGGATGAACTCGTCCGCTTCTGCAATCGCGCGTTCCATGTCGCGCATCAAGGTCGAGGTCTTGTTTTCGATTTGCGTGAGCTCGCCTTTGAGCTGACCGACCGCGCGGGCATTGAGATTGTGTTTCAGAGCCAGTACGCGATCCTCAAACATTTCGAGGACGTGCGTCATGGAGCGTTCGGCGCGCTTCATCGATGCGATGAGCGTCGAGTAACGTTTTCGCGTGTCGTTCAATAGCCGCTGACTGTCGCGGCGCAGGTTTGCGTCCGAATAGCGGTCGAGCTCGCTTTCCCATTCGGCGAACAAATCGCCGGCCACGGTTTCGACGGCGGCGATTCGGTCGCGGACCTCCTCGGCGCGGCGTTGCGCATCCTGGTATTCGTCATTGAGCCTGTCGTAAGTGCGCTCGAGATCGCCGCCTTCGACGTTCACCAGTGCCCGAAATTGATCGAGCGCGGACGCAAATTGTTCTTTTGCTTCGGTTTGCGAGTCGCGAGCCTGCGTGACGCGACGGGCGAGAAGGTCGCGCTTCTCGATGCCGACGGACTCGAGCGCGCGATACATCACGCTCTGGCACCCGTAGAGCGGGGCAACTAGGAGAGCGCAGGCAAGGACGATCCTGATTCGCATGCGTGCGAGTGTACTCCTGGTGGAGAGTGGGGGAAGGAGGGAAAGGGGAAAGGGGAAAGGGGAAAGGCCGGCGGTGCCGGCCTACCACTCACCACTCACCACTCACGGAATCACAGGCAACGTGAGCGCGGACGGCATGTTGCCGCCGAAGTGCACTTTCACAGTTGGTGCCGGGGATTGTTTGGGCGTCGCGCGCGCATCCGCAAAGTTCAGCGTGAGACGAATTCGGTGCCCGGCTTTGAAGACGTACGAGGTGGCGAACAGGTCGAAGCTCAACTCCACGGGCTCGCCCGGCCTCAGCGGTTGCACGGAATCCTCGGTGAACGGATGCCACGGCAGACCGAGATTGTTGTAAGGCGGCTCGGCCGTCTTACGTAGCGAGGCGCGCAATCGTCCTTCGACGCCGTAGTAGCGATTCGAACCGTCGGGAGCGACGTCATCGAGGCGTGCGATGACGTCGGCATCGCTGGATGAGCTCGAGATCCAGAGCGTCAAGACACTGTGCCCGGTTACCTGCACATCCTTCTCGAGCGGTTCGGTCATGAACACCATGCCCTTGTCCCAAAAGTTCTCGTTCGTCACGGTGTAGTCGACCGTGGCTTCGCGTGCATCGGGAGCTGCGCGTTGGGTGCGCGACAACGTCTGGTTGGTCAGATAGAAGCTCGTGCGCTGCTCATTTGGCAGGGGCCAAGTGGGGGATGTTTGCCATTCGCGGCCCGGAGGTGCGTTGTAGGTGTAGTAAGTGACGGCCGGCTCGCGCATCACGCCGTTGTCGATGCCTTTGAGCCAGTAATCGAAGAAGCGCAACTCCTCGACGATGATGTCGAAACCGGTTTCGTTCTTGACGGTCGTCCAGTCGCAATGCGTGGCGGGACCGAGAATGAGTTTCTTTGGGTTCTTCAGATTCGCAAATATGAACGCAGCGCCGTAGCCGGTGCTGCCTTCGTCCCAATTCGCTGCCGCATACACGGCAATGCCCGACTCGGCGATTTGTTTTGCATACGTGTGCGGGCTGCTCTTCAGCCACCATCGGTTGTTGAACTCGTGCGAGACGCTGTCGCGAAACGGAACGTAGCCTGCCGTCTCGAGATTGTTCCGATGTTGGGCGATCGCGGCCGAGAGCAATCGACGATCCTCATCGCCATCGACGGGTACCGCGAGCTTGTCGCGTGCCTCGCGCGAACCGCCGCGCATGATTTGCGTCGGCTGGTCTTCGGGCGGAGTGACGCCACCGGGCGCAACGAACGCATACACATCCCATTCGCAGCTCATTGGGAAAATGGCTTTCAGGCTCGGCGGCGCGGTCGTCATCGCCTGCATCTGGCTGCCGCCCGTCGCCGAGCAGCCCCACATGCCCACTTTGCCGCTGCTCCACGGCTGCTTTGCCAGCCATTCGGTGATGTCGTAGGCATCCATGCGCGCAGAGTCCTGCCATTCGCCGCGATTGAAACCGGCATTGCGGCCGAAAGACGCATACACGCCGCGAAAATCCGCCACCGCAACGACGTAGCCGTACTTCACGAGCTCGAGCGCTTTGCCGGGATAGTTCGCGGCCGTGAGACCGTCGCGGTAGTTGCGGCGGTTGTAGGGCGTGTGCATCCAAAGTACCGGCAGCTTCTCCGTCGCCACTTCGCCGTTGCGTGTCGGACGAAAGATATCGATGGCCAATCGCGTGCCGTCGCGAACCGCGACGTACTGCGAAGTCATCGAATAGCCGTCGTAGATCGGCGCCGAATAGCCGCTGTACTTGCCCGGGCTCGACTCGCGTGCGGTCTGCGCGATGGCGAGGGAGCTCACGAAGGCAAGCGAAGCAAGAACGCAGCAGCGTGCTCGACTCGTATACATGTTTCCTCCTGTTGTTGTTGCCGCTTCGTGCGGCACTCATTTGTCAGCGGAAAGCGTGCGGCGCTCCTCCGCCGCGAATCCGAGCCATTCGAGAACTTCCGTCGTGTGTTGGCCGAGCTGCGGGGGCGGTTCGTCGACCTCTGGCGGTTCGTCGCCGAACAAGAAACCCGCATTGACGATCGCGACGTCTTCGCGTTCCGGCAACCCAGGAATGTGTAGGCGCGATATGAGACGGCGATCCTCGAGACCGGGCAACGAAATCGCTTCGGCCACATTGCGCACGAGGCCGCAAGGTACGCCCGCGGCGCTCAAACGGCGCTCGAGCGAATCGGCCGGTTCGCGCGAGATCGCCGCTTGCACTTCATCGTGCAGCTCGCGCGCATGTTGCATCCGCAAGTCGGGGGTCTTGAAGCGAGGATCGGTCAGCCAGCGTTCGCAACCGAGCTGTTTGGCCAGCGCTTCGAACTGCGGTTGCTGCACGACGCCGAGTGAGACTTTGCGTCCGTCGGCGCTCGTGAAGACGCCCGCAGTGGGCTGGCCGCTATAGCCGGTATTGCCGGTCCGTTCGAGCGGGCGGCCGGTGACGAGAAAGGGGACGACCGCCGAGGTCATGAAGGCCAGACTCGCATCGAACATGGCGACGTCGATGAATTCGCCGACGCCGGTACGTTCGCGCTTGAACAGTGCAGCGACGATCGCGAAGGCTGCGGTTTGACCGGTCAGCGTATCGACGACCGGAAACCCGATGCGTTGCGGTGCGTCGCCTTCGTGGCCGCCGAGCATCATCATGCCGCTCGTCGCTTGCACGATGTTGTCGATCGCGGGCCAGTCGCGGCGAGGACCGCTCTGGCCATAGCCGGACACCGAGCAGTACACGATTCGCGGTTGCAGCGCGCGTGCCGACTCATAGTCGAGACCGAACCTCGCCATGACGCCAGGACGGAAATTTTCGAGCACCACGTCCGAGCGCGAAATCAGCCGGCGTGCTGCTTCCTGTGCCAGAGGCTGCTTCAAGTCGAGCACGACGGATTTCTTGCCTGCATTCACGCCAATGAATGCGGGCGACATCCCGTCGTAGCGACGATCCTTGCCGTAGGTGCGCAGCGCATCGCCGCGTCCCGGGGCTTCAATTTTGATCACTTCGGCGCCGAGCTGCCGCAGTAGATGCGAGGCGTACGGGCCCGCCATTACATGGCTGAAGTCGGCGACGCGGATGCCGTCCAACGGTCGACTCACTGAACCTCCTGATTCGTTTCCGAGGCGGGGCATTCAGGCATCGGCGAACTGGCCAAACGTTCGGCATAGGCGCGAGCAACGCGAAACGATACGAGGCCATCGATGCCATAGCGAGAAAGGCTGCGTGCACGTGCTTCGGCGTCGCGGGAGTAGATCTCGTCGAATCGTGCTTGATCTTGCGGGTCGACCGAGTGGATCACGATGCCGCGCTCGTTTGCGGTTCGTTCGCCCAATTCCTCCGCGGCGCCGATTTCGCGTTCCAGCGCCTCCTCCCATACGGCAATGCTCGCCTCGATGATGCGTTGATGCTCGGGACTCAACGATTCGAAGCGCCGTGCATTCATCGCTCGGCCCGCATAGGCGCCGCGCGGAATCGCGATCTTCAGCGCATATCGAGTGACCTCGGCGAAGTGGAGCGAGCGGAACGTGTCCATCGGTGCGACGACGCCGTCGATCACGCCCTTGGCCAGCGCGGGATAGACGTCCCGCATCGGCATGTCCACGGGATCCGCACCGAGGTGCTCGAGAACTGCAAGCAGCTCGGAAGGCGCGCGCAGGCGCAAGCCGCGCAAGTCATCCAGCGTTTTCACTTCGCGGTCGCGCGAAATGATCATCGGCAAGTTGCCGCCTTGAACGGCAAGCACCTTTAAACCGCGCAGCTCCTTGGCGAACTGCGGTTCGGCGGCTTCCATGCAGCGATACATGGCAACCTGCTGATCGAACGTCGTCGTGCCGACGTAGTAGCCCGCTTGCGCGCGGATCAAATGAGCGCCGCCGCGTGCATAAATCGGCGTGATCAAACCGACGTCGGCGACGCCGTGACGCAGTTCGGTGATCGCGTGCTCGGAAGACAGCAGCGCACCGGACCAGTACGGCTTGACGCGCAGCGTGCCGCCCGATTGTTCCTCGATCCATTTCATCCAGGCGACGTCCGCGCGACTGAAAGGATGCATCGGCGAATACGGGCTGCCGTAGGTCAACACGATGACGCCCTCGGGCGTCTTCGGCTGACAGGCCGCCAGCAACACGCAGGCACAGACGATGAGCAGTTTCTTCATAGCAGTCCGGAGCGGCCGAGAAAGTCGCCGACGTACGCGATCATCCGTTCGTGGTCCCAACCTTGTGCATTCACCATGTCGGCGCTCAGCATCAGTGTCGGCACGCCCGCTTCCTGGAGCGCGAGCTGAGTGAGATACGTCCCGGACTGCGACAGGCGATTGCCTGGCGGGACGAGAATCATGGCCGCATCGATGCCGCAGCGCTCGGCTTCGCTCACCATCCAGCCGTTCATCCACGGGGGTAGGTGCAGCACTTCGTTCATCGAGCAGATCCGGCTGGCCAGCGCGTGGAACGGCTTGTTCTTGATGGCACGGATGTACTGCGGACCCGCGAACGGCATGTACATCGACCACACGAATACGGCGCCGTAGCGTTCCTCGAGCGCGCTATAGAAACCGGGATCGTGCCAGAGCCCCGCGCCGATCCACATCATCCGCAGCCGTTCGTTCTGGCTCACGCCGATACCTTGTTGGACGCGCTGCGCCACTTCGTCGCGGAAGCGTTTGCCGTGTGCGACCGCCCACTCCGAGCCGCGATGCCATTGCGGAATCATGGTGTTCGGCATCTGATCGGCGATGCTGACCGGACAGGGGCGAGCAGCACCGATCATCCGCGCGGCCTCGGCTATGTAGCCTTCCTGCTCGTTGATGGACTCCATCAAGCGCACGAACTTCTGTTCGTCGAAGCGCCGTCCCGTGCGTCGTTCGAGCAGTTCTATGAGCTTGTAGAGCTCCTGAACGAGCAGTTCGATGCGCTTCGACTCGAAGACCTCTTCCCAATCGAAATTCGACTTGCGAAACCACTCGGGATCTTTGTGGGTCCACGCCGGCGCTTCGAGCGGGAAGAACTCGCTGCCGAGCGCTTCGGCCCATTGCGAGAACACGTGCGAAATACATTCGCACGTCAGTCTCGCGACGAGCAGCAACGGTTTCGGTAAGCCTCCCCAGGGCGCAACGGACGGATCGTTGTCGAGCGTGCAGGCAAGGCCCAGCGAGCAATAGCGGCAACTGTTCGCCGGATAGCCGAGACGATCCAACGTGCCGAAATAGCGCGGCGACAGTTGTTTCGCGGCGATGTAGGCCGACCACCATTGATTGGTGACCAGCGGGATGTCGAGCGTGTGAAAGATCTCGTGCGGTGTGTCGGCTTGAGCGATGACGAACGGCTCGCCGTTGTCGATCACGCGGCGCTTCAAGTCGGCGACGAATGCCCGCTGATAAGCCGTGGCGGCGGCGGTGCATTCCAAGTCTTTGCGGCTGCGATGGCCGCTGCTGCGGTCGGGGGTGCTCATTTGAAAACTCCAGCAGCTTCGAGCGCCACGATGCGTGCTTCGTCGAGCCCGCTCAGCGTGCGGGCGATCTCATGCGAGTGCTCGCCGATTCGCGGTGCGCGGTAGGGCGCCAGCGTGCTGCGTGAAAACGTAACGGGTGTGCGGACGTGGCCGAACGGTCCGAGCAACGGGTGATCGAGAGTGACGAGCGCACCGCGCGCGGCAAGTTGCGGATCGTTCTCCAGCATGTCCTCGATGTCTTGAACCGCGCCGGCGGTAATGCCGTTCGATTGCAGCTCCGCGGCGAGCGCGTGATCGTGACGCGTCGATGCGAGCGCCGACAGGACGGCATCGCGATCGGGCTTCGATTCGACGGCTGGGAGCCCGAACTGCGCGCGCAGGCGTTCCCAGTCTTCACGAACGTGCAGGGTGATCGCGATCCAACGATCCTCGCCGAGACATCGATACACGCCTTGATGAAAAACGCGCGGATCGTCGTTGCCTGTGCGTTCGACGCGTTCGCCGCGCGCAGCGGCGGCGATGGCCTCGCTCATCTGCTGAACGCAGATTTCGTACATCGATGCATCGATATGGCAGCCGACACCCGTGCGGCGACGTTGCTCGAGCGCTGCTATGACAGCAGCAGCCATGACGTACGGAACGATCACATCGCCGTAAGGCACCGCGCCCGGAACCACCGGCGCTCGATCCGGCCAACCCGTGAGATACGTGCGCCCGGAGAGTGCGCCGCCGGTGCCGTCGACGCCCCATTCCTGCGCGAGCGGCCCCGTTTGTCCGTACACGCTCCCTGAAACCATCACGAGCGACGGATTGCGCTTCGCGAGCGATGCGTAGTCCAAGCCGAGCTTGGCCATCGTGCCCGGCGAAAAATTCTCGACCACGACATCGGCCCAGTCGATCAACGGATCGAGCACTTCGCGACTTGCCGGATGCTTCATGTCGAGCGCGAGACTACGCTTGGAGCTATTGAGGTGCGCGAACCACGGCTTGTCGTCCAAGTTGCCCGGTCGTGAAGCGCCGACCTGTACGTCGATGCGGGAAAGACAAGGACGGCCACGCGATTCGACCTTGACGACTTCGCAGCCGAAATCGCCGAGCAGTTTCGTCGTGATCGAGCCGACGAGCGCCCACGAAAAATCGAGCACGCGCACGCCTTGCAGCGGTCCAGGACGACCGGTGGGCGCGGGAGGGCGAGGCGGCGTTGCGGTCGTACCCCAGGTCACGCGAACGAACCGCCGCGGCTGTTGCTGTTCGTCCCAGAAATCGCGAGCGCGCAAGTGCTCGTCGGCAAGCACGTCGTGAGGAGTGGCGACGACCGCGGCGTTGATGCCGCGCTTGCGGCCCTCGGTGGCGATGTCGGCACGCGTGCGCGTACGGAAGAAACGCTCGATCGCCGCTTCCCACTCCGCTCGCGTCGCGGCGTCGAGCGTCGAGCGATTGTAGGTCTCCCAGTTGACGCCTCGCATCGGATTCGGCAAACCGACTTCATCGATCCAATCGCTCAATGCTCGATTGGCCGGCGCGCCGAAGCGGCCGCTCGCCAGGGAATGGAAACAGAATCCATCCGCCAGCGGCCAGATGCAGCGCACGGTCGCCAAGCCGTAACTCAATGCGCCGCCGACGCGATGAAGCTTACGGCGATCGAATTGCCAGACGAGGATGCCGTTGATGTTGCGCGAGAGCGCAACTTCCTGGACCGATACGTCGATATGTTGTCCGCGATCGCTCTCGGCACGTTCGTAGAGGGCAGCCATCAGCCCGGCGGCCGCGACCATCTCGGCGTGAAACCAGCACGCATCGAGCGCCTCCTTGACGGGCGCTCGATCGGGATCGCCAGTCAGACGTAGCGTACCGCCCATTGCCGATGCGACGAGCTCCGAGCCGCGCCAACGAGCACGCGGGCCGGTGCTGCCGAAAGCCGTCACGGAAACGTGCAGCAGTCGCGGATTCAGGGCCTCGATTCGCTCGCGCGAATAGCCGGTATCCTCGAGCAACGTCGTGCCCATCTGTTCGACGAGCACGTCTGCGTTCGGCAAGGCATCGGCAAGTTCTGGAAGCGCAACGGGTGTGACGTTCGCGCCGAAGCTGCGCAATAGGCGCGCGAGCGCGCTCTGCGCGGCGTCATCGAGCGCGATGACAGAGAGGCCTTCGGCGAGATTCATGGCGCTTGCAAAGTGGCTGCGAACGCTTCGACGCGGTCGAGACAGCTCGCATCGGCGTTCCATGGTTGACGAACGAACGACAGGACCGGCACGCCTGCTTCGCGCAAGCGCCGCAATTGGCGCGGCACTTCCCAAACGATGCCTTCGTCTTCTTCGATGAGCCACAGAATCACGCCGCTTGCATCGAGCTCGCGCGAGCGTTCGACGAGCAGGTCGGGATTCTCGAGCAGCGTTGCGGCGGTGCTGCGCGCCGTCCAATAGGCTTGCGCAAGGTCTTCGATGGAGCTCGCGGCGTTGTTCCAGCGCGTCAGCGCAAGCGCCGGCGATTCATCGAACAGCTCGTAAACGATGTTCGCGCCGCCGGCTTCCGCGGCCCGATGGAATCGTTCGTCGGGCGGCGTGCTACCTGCCAACAATAGGCGGCGCGCATAACGCTTGCGCGGCAGCTGTGAAAGCGCTTCGCGCACGACCGAGTCGAATTGCGCCGTCCAATCGAGCTGAAGGCTGCGCCATACCTGCAGCGCCATGCTGCCCGACAGCGCATCGTCGGCGTTACGCAATGCCGACAATGTTTGAATCAATCCGACACGCTCGCTGAGCCGCGCACGCGCCTGTGCAAGACGCGATGCTGAAACACCGAGCTCGGAGGCGAGGGTTTGCGTGGCGGCAAGATGGTACGTGCGACTCGTTTCGCGATCGATGCGAGCGACGTCGTAGATCAGCGTGCGCGGGCCGCCGTGCACCTTCCGCCGCTGCAACTCGCAGACGTAGTAGTACAGGCGCTGCGCAGTGTCGTTGCTGCGCGGAAAGACGATCGCATCGAGGAAATCGAGCTCGCCGGACAGCCAGCTTTCGAGAATGGAACGGGATGCCGGACCGAACGAGCTTTCGAGATAGCGATCGGCTTGCGGCGTCTCGCGCGGCGTGCCGATCAAGCGCAGGGGTAGGGCATCGGCGGCGAGAATGAGCTCGACCGGAATGTCGTCGCCGACGTAGCCGATAACGCGTCGTCCGCGGGCATGCTCGGCTCGCGCGACCGCAAGCGGCTCTCTGAGGCGTTGTTGAATCGCATCGATACTCATGATCCCAACCACTGCGGCAAGAAGAGCACGACCTGAGGCACGGCGATCAGGAGCGCCAAATGCGCGAAGTCGGCAGCCAGAAAGGGCACGACGCCTTTGAAGATGCGCGCGAGGGGCACATCCTTCGCAATGCCCTGAATCACGTAGAGGTTCATTCCGATCGGCGGATGCACGAAGCCGAGCTCCATCGTGCGTACGAGATAGACGCCGAACCAGATCGGCGAGAGCCCGAGCTGCACGATGATCGGCATCAGAATCGGCGTCGTGAGCAGCATCAACGCGAGACCGTCCAGCACCGAACCGAGCAGCAGCAGCAACACCGTCATGACGATGATCGCGGTGAGCTGACCGCCGCCGAGACTGCTCATCACCGAAGCAACCTGCTCAGCCAAACCCGTCACGCTCATGAAGACGGAAAAGATCAGCGCGCCGACGATGACGACATAGATCATGCCCGCCGTGCGCAGCGTTTCCGCGAGCGCGTTTCGCAGCGCGTCGAACGTCAGTTGTTTGCGACGTACACATAGGAGCAACGCGCCGAGGGCGCCGATCGACGCGGCTTCGGTCGGCGTGAACCAACCGAGCGCGATGCCCCCGATCACGATCAGGATCAGCGTCGCAAGATCGATGACGCGCAGCAGCGCGGCACGGCGCTCAGGCCACGACGCCTTTTCGGTCGCCGGACCGATCGACGGTCGCCAGCGACAGAGGAGCACGATCGTGACCATGTAGAAGAGTGCCTGGGTGATGCCAGGAATGATCGCGGCGGTAAAGAGCGTGCCGATGGATTGCTCGGCAAGAATGCCGAATACGATCAGTGCGCCCGAGGGCGGAATCAGCGAGCCGAGCGTGCCGCCGGCGGCGATCGATCCCGTCGCAAGCGCATCGGAGTAACCGCGTCTGCGCATTTCGGGCAAACCCACCAAACCGATGGTCGCCGCGGTTGCCAAGCTCGAACCGCTGATGGCACCGAATCCGGCGCAACCGGCCACCGATGCCAACGCCAATCCGCCGCGGCGATGGCCGATCCAACGTGCGGCGGCATCGAAAAAGTCGCGGCTTGCTCCCGCGGCGAAACAGAAGTGCGCCATGAGGAGGAACAGCGGCAGCACGCCGAGCTCGTATTTCAAGACGGTTTCGAACAACACGACGCCCGACTTGATCAGCGCGGGCTCGAAGCCGATGAGCAGTGTCAGGCCGACGAATCCGACGACGCCCATGGCGACGCCGATCGGTACACCGAGCGTGAGGAGAACGAGGAGGGCGATAACGCCGATGATGCCGTTCATTCGCCGCGCCCTCTCGTCGTGGCGCGTAGCGCCTTGTACGCAAACGTCACCGCGACCGCGGCCGTCATGACGACGACGATGATGCGCAGCGGTCGAAAGGGAATGTGCAAGATCTCGCTTTGCTCGAATTCGTTCCACGCTTCCGCTGCGAGCCACACTTCGGCCACGGTCAGCAGCGCGAAAAATGCCGCCGAGAGGATGTAGGCGCCGCGCTGCAACCACTCCCGGCCGACCGGCGAGAGGCGCGCAAGCAGTAGACGAACGGATGCATGTGCATCGGCCAACGTGGCCGACAGCATCGATGCAGTGGCGGTGATCAGAATGGCGGCTTGGATGAGCTCGAGCGCCCCCAGCAACGGTACGCCGAGATGTCGGCCGGTGACCGCGATCGCCTCGATGAACATTGCGAGCATCAAGCCGGCCGCGCCGATGTAGAACAACACGCCATAGCGCGGTGGCGTGCGCGATTCGGCTTCTTCGGATGTTCTCAGTTCAGCCACGCATCGTCTCCAGAGCGCGTCGTTGCGAGGGGAGGCAGCCCTGCCGCAACAGTGATGTGCTCGATATAGGCGATGACACGATCAGCAGTCTCGCCATGTGCCAAAACAGGACGCCCGGGCGGTTCCACGTGTACGGGCGTGAATCCGACTTGCAATCGACCGTCTTCGTGCACGCGGACGCGGCCAAGCATGCTGTTCACCGCTTCGGGGTGAAAGGGCGCGAGCTCGTAAGCAGGATCCGGCTCGAAACCGAACAGCTCTCGCCGCTTGCGAGCCCACGCTGCGCGGGCGGCGTGCGATTGATTCGGACTCAGCGCGCGCGTGACGACGCAACCGTTGCCGAGCCCATGGAAAATCGGCTTGCCGCGATAGATCTCGATCCCGCGCACGATGTGCGCATGATGCGCGACGACGATATCGGCGCCGGCATCGATTGCCGCATGCGCGATCGGCCGCTCGTACGGAGCCAGACGCGCCGGCGTGTGCACGATGCCTTTGTGCAAGGCGACGATCACCAAGTCTGCATCGCGTCGTGCGCTCGCGATGGCGGCCGACATGTCTGCGAGCGATTGCGCGTTCGGACGTTCGAGCGGTGCCGCCGGGGCAATCGGCGAACCGTCGGCGGTTTCCACCCTCACGAATGCGCAGCCGGCACGGTCGGGTGTTGCCCAGGAAGCCTCGGGACCGACGCAATTGAAGCTCAGCAACGCCACGCGTCGATTCCGCACCTCGAGGTGAGCGGGTGCGGACGCGGATTTCAGATCGATGCCGGCGCCGGTGAACCGAATGCCGAGGCGCTTCAATCCCTCGCAAGTGTCGACGATGCCGTCGGCACCGAGATCCGCAATGTGGTTGCCAGCGAGCGAGACGGCATCGAAACCGGCCCGTTGCAAGGCCGGCAGATGCGCTGGGTCCGCGCCGGGTGCCGGCACATCGCCGGCGAGCTCGGTGCCGCGTCGGCTGTGCGGCACTTCCAAATGGCCGATAGCCAAGTCGGCCCTTTGTAATGCAGGCGCAATGCCGCCAAGCCAGTGGTCGGGGTTCGGCTCGTCGAGAACGAGATCGCCCGAGAAAACCAAATCGACGAAAGTCATTCGACAAAAGCTTTGGGACTCAAAGCCACCTGTTGATTGTGCACAAAGAAGTTGACCATACTGCGCGCGCCTCTACACGGCTCCTTTTCCATTCCTCACGTCGATGCGCAAGAACACCGCTACGAAGCGTGCGAAGGTCACGACCCGCGCCGCAGTGCCTTCGGTGACCGACACTGCCAATTGGATTCGCGAGCGAATCCGCCGCGGGCGGTTCGTTCCGGGTCAGCGGCTCGTCGAAGCCGACATCATTCGCGAGCTGGGCACGAGCCGCAGCCGCGTTCGCGAGGCGTTGCGGCGTCTGTCCAGCGAGGGACTGGTCACGATCGAAGAGTTTCGCGGCGCTTCGGTCACGCGCTTCAGTCGCGATGCAATCCGTCAAATATATCGCGCCCGTATGGCCCTCGAGGGGTTGGCGGCCCACGACTTTGCCGCTGCAGACGCGCCCGAGTTGAAGGCGCGTCTCGTCGAGCTGCAGGAGCAGCTCAATTCGCTCGAGCACACGGGCGACCATGAACGCTTCGCCCGACTCAACGACGAGTGGCATCGGCTCATCATCGAGGGCTCCGGCAACGAGTACGTGCGGATGTTCGTCGAACGCTTGCAAGTGCCGATCTATCGGCTGCTGTTCTCGACGTTCTACAACGCGCGCCGCATCGACAAAGCCAACGCCGGACACAAGCGCATTACCGATGCAATCGCGCGCGGCCGGGCGAAAGACGCCGAGCGTTTCATGCGCGAGCACATCGTCGAAGGCCTCGAAGCTCTGTCGGAGCTCGAGGCCGAGCTCGAATGAGGGCGCGCGGTCGTCGAGCGAAGCGCGTGCCGTGAAGACCGGTCTCAGCACTTTTTCGTAACAACGCGCGACACGAACCGACCGAGCGGCGAGGCGTTCCGGCTATCACAAGAGACATTGCCATTTTCCTGTGCAATGTCGGAGGAGCCGGGTGCCGGAATGCCGCGGATCGTACGGTCGGTGACGCGAATAACCTCCAGAGTGCTCGATGGGGCGCTTTCTCGCGCCAAAGCCGGCATCGTCGGCGCTGTCAGTGCTGTCGCGCTCGAGCCGACAGGAAGTTGCATAAGCCCCCCTCTGATCCGAACAAACCGTGGCGATTTTCTTCTTGTTCTGCCAATCTAGGAATTGGCGACAGGATTGTCAACAATTAGGTGGACAGGCACGGCGACGCATGGAGCGGCACGGGCCGACAACGAGGGCCGACAACTAGAACGGGGGGAAACATGACACGTCGATCTTCCGTCGCGCTATGCGCATTGACAGCACTTGGATTCGCGCAGACTTACACCACGACATTCGCGCAAGAGGTTGAGCAAGTCGTCGTCACGGGAAGCCGTATTCGCGGCGCCGAGAGCGTCGGCTCGACGGTGATCGCGCTCGATCGCGAGGTCATCGTCGAAGCCGGTGCGCCTTCGACCGGCGATCTGATTCGCAAAGTACCGCAGATCGTCGGGCTCGGCGCTTCCGAAACGGCATCGTCCGCGCAGAACGGAGCTGCGAACGTCACGCGAAGCGTTGCCGTGAACCTGCGCGGCATCGGCTCGAATGCGACGCTGCTCCTGATCGGCGGCCGACGTATGCCGGCGGCCGGTACGCAAGGGCAAATCACCGACGCATCGGTCATTCCTTCGATCGCGCTCGAACGGCTCGAAGTCGTGGCGGACGGCGGTTCGGCGATCTACGGCTCCGATGCTGTAACGGGCGTCGTGAACATGATTCCGCGCCGCAACTTCACGGGCGCCGAGAGCGCGATGCGCTACGGCATGGCGGACGAGTATTACGACTGGTCCGTCTCGCAACTCGTCGGTTTCGATTGGAAAGGCGGCCACCTGATGATTGCCGCGGATCACACGTATCACAGCGCGCTCGAAGGCAAGGACCGCGATTTCTACACGAGCGATCTGCGTTCGCGCGGCGGGTCGGATTTTCGTTCGCAGCAATGCGTACCGGGCAACATCGTCGTCGACGGCGTGTCGTATGCGATTCCGGCGAACTCGACGGGCATTCTCGATCCGAGCTCGCTCACGCCCAACACGCGCAACTTGTGCGACAGCATCAAGAATGGCGACATCATTCCCGACTTGAACCGCACGAGCGTGTTCTTGTCGGCGACCCAGGATCTCACCGACACGTTGACGCTCTTTGCGGAAGGCTATTGGTCGCACCGCACGTTCTCGCTGCAGGCCGCGAGCATCACGGCCAACCTGACGGTGACGAACGCCAATCCGTTCTATGTCAATCCAACCGGCGGTACCGGTCCGATCACCGTTCAATACGATTTCGCGCGCGACGGCGGATTGCCGAACACCCCGGGGTTTGCCGATTCGTGGGAAGCCATTGTCGGTTTGACGAAAGAGCTCGGCAAAGATTGGCGGTTGGAAGTCTATGGCGCGCATGGCCGTAGCGAAGACGTGGTCAAGCGCCGCGAGAACGTGAACACCACGCCTGGCGGCATCAATGCGGCGCTCGCGAATCCGGATCCTGCTCAAGCATTCAACCCGTTCGGCAGCGGCGGAATCTCGAATCCCGCAACGGTCGCCGCCGTTCGCAATGGCCTGTTCGTCATTCAAGGCGACACGGAGCTCACGATGTTCGCCGCGCAAGCGGACGGTACGGCATTCGAGCTTCCCGGCGGTAGCGTGAAGCTTGCTGTGGGTGCGGAGTATCGCGAGGAAGGTCTCGGCGGTCTGTTGACCTCCGGTTCCGCCGTTGCGCCCGTCTTCGTGCCGAGCGATGCCGGACGCGATGTGTACGCTGTGTTCGCCGAAGCGTTGATTCCAATCTTTGGTGCAGGGAACGCGACGGCCGGCGCTCGCAACCTCGAGCTCAGCTTGGCCGGACGCTACGAGGACTACAGCGATTTCGGCGATACGTTCAATCCGAAGATCGGCTTGCGCTGGGTGCCGTTCGACGCGCTGACGTTGCGCGGGAGCTGGGGCACGTCGTTCCGGGCGCCGGGTCTTGCAGAGAACGATCCGCGTTCGGGCGGTTACGGCCTGTATGGCGACACGCTGCCGTGCTCGCATCGTCCGCCGGCCACGACCTGCTTCGGTATCGGCCTTGCGGGCGGCAATCCCGATCTGAAGCCGGAAGAGGCGACGACGTGGTCGGTCGGCATCGATTTGCACCCGGCATCGCTTCCCGGACTGCGTGCATCGCTGACGTACTTCAGTCTCGAATACGAGAATCAGATCGTCGGTTTGCGCGGCACCGCTGGCTTGCTGACCAATCCGATCTACGCACGCTATCGGATCCTGGATCCGACGCCTGACCAAGTGAATGCATTGCTGAACTCCGGATTGCCGATCAACTCGCCGATCAATGCGGAAGCCGTGACCTACATTCAGGATGGTCGGCGTCAGAATGTCGGCAGCACGATTGCGAAGGGCATCGATACCGATATTCGCTATCGCTGGGAGACCGGAATCGGCGACATCACGGCCGGCTTGAACGCGTCCTACTTCACGAAGCTGACGACAGCCATCGCACCAGGTGCACCGCACATCGATGTTGTCGATACGCTCAATTTCCCGCAGCGATTCCGCAGCCGCGCGGATCTCGGTTGGCGGCGCGGTCCGCTCGATGTGGTGGCCTTCGCCAACTACGTCGGCGACTACAGACAGACCGGCGTCACGCCCGAGCGCGACATCGACGACTATCTGACGATCGACCTGCACATCGGTTACGACCTGAGCTCGCTGGTGGACGGCTTGTCGATCGCATTGAACGTGCAGAATCTGACCGACGAGGATCCGCCGTTCGTGAACATCGTGGGCGGCTACGATCCGCAGACGGCAAGTCCGATCGGCAGACTGTTCGCGTTGAGCCTGCGCAAGACGTGGTGATATAGGTGTGCGCCGCCCGAGCGCTCGTGGTGAAGCGGGCGCTCCGGGCGGTTGCTGCCATGACTAGCCCCGGGGGGAACTATGAAGCGATACACGATCGCTGCATTGGCGCTGTTCGTCGCGAGCACGCAGCTTCAAGCGCAACAACAAGCGGCGCCGGCCAACGCGCGTCCGACGGCCAGCTTGGCAGAACCGCCCGATGCGCCGCCGCCGAAGAACAACCCTCCCGGGCCTTATGCGGTCACGGTCGAAACCGATCCTGGCTTGCCGACGCACACGATCTATCGCCCGGCGGACCTGACGCCTTTCAAGGGCGATACGGCGTTGCCCATCGTGAGCTGGGGCAACGGTGCGTGCGCGAATGCCGGCCGGTTGTTCGAGGTGTTTCTCACACAAGTGGCCTCGCACGGCTATCTGGTCATTTCCATCGGACCCAAAGACGCGCCGCTGCCGGCCTTTGCGGCCAACCGCGATCGAGTGCAGTCCGGAGAGCCGCAAGTGCCGTTGCCCGCGAGCAAGGACGAACAGCTCATCCATGCGATCGATTGGGCTTTGAAGGAAAACGAGCGCAAGGACAGTTCGTATTACCAACGCCTCGACCCCGAGCGCATCGCGGTCATGGGTCAGTCCTGCGGCGGTTTGCAAACGATCGCAGTGTCCGGCGATCCGCGCATCAAGACCAGCGTGCTTTGGAACAGCGGTACGTTTCCATCGGGCGCGGATTCGATTGCGACGCGCTTGAGTAGCGCGAAGAAGGAAGATCTCCAGAAGCTGCACGCGCCGATTGCGTACTTCATCGGCGGTCCGTCCGACATCGCGTATCCGCAGGCCGAAGACGATTTCCAGAAGATCAATCACGTGCCGATCTTCAAGGGCAATCTCAATGTCGGTCACGGCGGCACGTTCCGCCACCCTGGCGCCGGATGGTTCGGCGAGGTCGGCGTGGCGTGGCTCGATTGGCAGCTCAAGGGCGATCCCAAGGCAGCGAAGTATTTCGTCGGCAAGGACTGCACGTTGTGCACGAATCCGTTGTGGCACGTCGAGAAGAAGGGCATCGATTGAAGCCCGCTGACGCAGCGGAATAGGGGATCTCGATGCGTCTCACGGCGCTCTTGTTCGCATTCGTGCTCGCGCCGGTGTGGGCGGCGACGGTGCCGATCGAGGAAATCTCCGGCACGTTCGACGATGGCACGCACTGGCTGGCTCGGAAGCCGCAAGACTGGAACGGCGCGCTGCTGTTGGATCTCGACGGAGCAGGTTTTCTGCAGCGTTCTTCGGACGGCCCATCGCCGCAGCCGATTCGCCGGCCGAGCGCGTTCGACGATTGGCTGCTCGAGCAAGGTTACGCGCTTGCCGGAACGACTCGCGAGCCAGTGGGCTACGACTTCTTGAAAGCGGTCGATCATCTACTGGAAGTGCGCCGCCGTTTCGCCGAGAAATGGGGCGTGCCGAAGCGCACGCTCGCAAGCGGAAACTCTCGCGGCGCATTCGTCGTGCGATTGGGTCTCGAGCTCTATCCCGGAGTTTTCGACGGCGGCTTCATGAGCGCGGGCGGCGGTGCTGGCGAAATCGCCGTGCTCAACAACAAGCTCCATGCGCTGTTCGTGCTGAAGACCCTGGTCGATCCCGACTCGTCGCTGACCATCGTCAATGTCGACGTGGAACAAGAGATGCGTGCATTGAACGCGTTGCTCGCGAAGGCCACGGCAACGCCGCAAGGGCGCGCACGACTTGCGCTTGCGGCGGCGGTTCAACAATTCGCGCCGTGGTCGTCGCGCGACAAGCCCAAACCCGATCCGAACGATTACGACAGCCAGCTCGATCAGATCGCCGAGAACTTCGCGTTTGCCACCGCTGTGCCAGTACGCGCGGGTGTGGAGCGAATCGCTGGCGGCAATGTCTCGTGGAACACCAACACGGATTACGCAGAGCTTCTCGAGCGGTCCGGGCGCAAGGCGATGGTGGAGATGCTGTATCGCAGGGCTGGTCTGGATCTCGGCGCCGATCTTCGCTCGCTCGCCAAGGCACCGCGCATTCGAGCGAATCCCAGCGCCGTTCGTCGCGTCGAGGGAATGCTTACGTACACGGGCCAAATCGCGGATCCGCTCGTGAATGTCGACAACGACGACCCTGTCGATCCGGCTTCCGACAAACTCGCGTACGTGCGCACGCTGCAGCGCGCCGGTACGGCGCACTTGTTCCGATTGTTGTGGTCCGATACAGCTGGCCACGGCGGTCCGACCCATCTCGACCGCGCAGTCGGTTTCACGTTGCTCATCCGTCGGTTGGATACGGGCACCTGGGGCGACACGTCGCTTCCAGCAATGCGAGCACTGGCAGATGACATCAAACGCTCGACACGCATCGACCTAGGACAGATCACGCTCTTCGATCCGGGGCCTCTCCCCGAACCTGCCTCCGTCTGGGACGCTGCCGACTGGGGCACATATCGCTGGGAATAGAAGTCGCGCCACGAATCCGGACTGTAGCGGGCGGGTCATTCCAGCTCGATGAAGGTACGACTCGAATTGCGTCCTAGCGAGGCTTACACTCAACGCGCTATCGACGGTGTCTGCTGCGGAGCGGACCATGACAGTCAAACGCTTCCAACGTGTCGGTTGCGAACTTGCAGTCGCACGCGCTTGCCTCGCTGCGGTTCTAACCGCCGCGGCTTGGTGCGGAGTGGCGCAGCCTGCACCGGAGCAAGACCAACAGGATGAGCGAGAACGACAAGAGCAGCGGCAAGAACAGGGGCAAGAGGTCGTCACCGCTGTCTTCAAAGCGCACGAAGTCGGTTTTTCCTACCGCGCCAGCCGCAGCAATCTTCCGTGCTACGAGCTCGAGGGTCGTATTGCAACTATCTTGGTTGCCGTTGGCGCGAGGGACGATCTCGAGGTGGATGTGATCGGCTGCGACGAGTTCGTCGTGCAGAACGATCCGTTGGACGATGCCTTCCACGATGCATTCGGGTCGAGGGATCGTTTCGGCACTTCGATGGATCGCTATCGCGGTCGCCGCAGCAGCCGCGAGGACATTGCACATATACGCGTCCGCCTCATGACGTTGGTGGAGCTGACGCCGAAAATCATGGAAGAGATCAAACGCGACAAGTCGCGACGCGAGCTCATCTCCAGAGTGACGCGCAAACCGGAAGCCGCCATGAACGATCCGATCATTTATGCGGCTCAGCGCCAAGAAGTGACGCTCTCTCGCCGCACGATCAGGCTGGACGCCGAAGACTGCGAGCTGCTGGACCAGATGTCGAAATCCGTGTTCCGTAAGCTCGGTGTGCGCGTGGTGCGCGGCACGCTGAATTGCGACCGCAACTCTAGACTCCCTCCGCAATTGACCGTCGAAACGCTCCTTCCGGTTGGCATCGCGCCGCAGCCGGGACCATAGAAGACTGAAGGCTGGGCCGACTCACCACTCACGAGTCACGAGTCACGAGCCACGAGTTCAGGCTAGACTTGGCCTTCGCTCCCAACTAAAGAAGAACCGGTCGAGAGACGCTTGCGCGGATGCGCATGCGGCGACAGCAAGTACGCTGTGATTCGGAACAGGCTTTGTATACACGGACGGCGTTGCAAGGTGCGCAACTTTTTGTTTCCGCTCGCACTCTGGTTTGCGATTGCTGCTCGATCGTCGTTCGCTGTCGACATCGATGGCCGCATTTCGCCTGGCGAATGGGAGGGGGCGACGCACATCAGGGACTTTCGCAAGGTTCAACCGTTCAACGGCGAGCCTGCCTCGTTGACGACCGAAGGCTGGATTCTCGCGACGCCGGAGGGGCTGGCGATCGCGTTCCGCAATTCGCATCCCGAGTCGGTGCCTCGGACGGAGCAGCGCGTGCAGCGCGATTTCGAAGACGAGGTCGACCGCGTCAATGTGATGGTCGATTTCGACGGCGACGGGCAGACCGGCTACGCCTTCACGCTCAGCTCGACCAACGGCATCTACGACGCCGTGATCACCAACGAGTGGGTGTTCAACTCGGATTGGGACGGCAACTGGCGTCATGCCGTCGAGGCGGACGAGCACGGCTGGACGGCCGAGGTGTTGATTCCCTGGCACATCGCCCCGATGCGCAAGGCAGCAGGCGAGACGCGTACGTTGCGCATCTACCTCGATCGAGTGATCGCAGCCACCGGAGAGCGTGCCGCATGGCCGCTGGCCAGTACGGACCGCTCGCGCTTTCTCTCCGATTTCGCGCCGATCGAAGTCACGAACTACGTTCAAGCGCTGTTGGCGCTCACACCGTACGCACTCGCACTTCACGACGAAGCTAGATCCCGCGAACGCGCGGACGGCGGGCTCGACGTCTTCTGGAAAATCAACGGCCAAATGCAGCTTGCGGCGACCGTGAACCCGGATTTCGGCCACGTCGAGAGCGACGACCTGGTCATCAATTTCAATGCGACGGAAACGTTCTTCAGCGACAAGCGGCCGTTTTTCACCGAGAACCAGGGCATCTTCGAGTTCACGACGCCATCCGAGGACAGCCAGTTGCTGTACACGAGGCGGATCGGCGGCCCGGCCGACGATGGCAACGGCTTGGGCGACATCGTTGCGGCGGTCAAGCTCAACGGCAGCGTCGGCCGTACGAAGTTCGGAGTTCTTCTTGCAGATGAGGACGAGGAAGTCGGCCGGACTTTCAGCGCTTTACGAGTGGTAAGCGACTTCGCATCTCAGAATCTCGGACTGATGGTGACGAATGTCGAACGTCCGTATTTCGATCGCGAAGCCACCGCTGTCGGCATCGATCACAACTGGCGGCCGACGGATGCGTGGAACGTCCGCACGCGCTTGATCGGCAGTCAAATCGAGCAGGTCGGAGAGCGCACGCGCGGCGACGGTGCTTCGCTCTGGGTCGACTACCAAATGGATGGCGGCTGGCGCCAGCAGTGGGTCGGCATGCATTTCGCGGACGATCTGCAGATCAACGATGCCGGGTACTTGTATCGCAACAGCCTCAACTACGCGCATTGGCAAGTGCAGCGGCGCTTCGACTCGATGCCGGCGAGCTCGCGCTACGCCTCGACCAACTGGCGCACGCGTGCGAGCGTGTCCCGCAACGATCACGGTGAGCTGCTGACCCATCAATGGCGACTCGCTCGCGAAGGCCGGCTGCGCAATGGCGCTGTCGAGTACGAACAGATCTTCATCAATAGCGCCGGAGTCGACGATCTGCTCCTGCGCGGGCATGGCAACGTCAGGATGCCCGCGAACTTCAGTACCTATTTCAAGTACGAGCGTCCGCGCAAGGCGTTCTGGGGATGGAAGTTCGAGGCCGACGTGTTCAGCGATGGATTGGCCGGCAACGACGAGATCGGGTATGCGATCCATCTTCGGCCGACATATTTCTTGAGCGATGCTTTGAACATCTATGTCGGGCTGTACGCGAGACGGATTCCGGATTGGGTGCTCTGGCAGCGCGAGAACCTGATAGCGAGCTTCAGTGAACGCGAAGCGCGTCTCAACGCCGGTTTCAATTGGATCATCAGCGGACGACAGGAGCTGCGCTTGAAGCTACAGGCGATCGGCTTGGATGCGCGGTTCCGGCGTGCGTACCGTGTCGATGCGAGCGGCAATGCGCACCCAAGCGACGATCCGGTGGACGATTTCAGCGTACGCAACTTGGGCGTGCAGTTGCGGTATCGATTCGAAGTTGCGCCGCTCTCGTATCTGTATGTCGTATACGGGCGAGGCGGTTACGTTATGGAGCCGTATTCGGATTCCCCCGAGCGGCTCGTGCGACGTAGCTTTACCGTGAGCGACGAACAGCAACTTCTCGTCAAATTCAGTTATCGGTTCGAATTCTGAGCCGTCATCGGCATTCCTCCGGCATACGCAATCGGTGTTGCGTTAGAAGTCGAACTGGACCTGCGCAAACCACTCCCGCGGTCTGGAATAAGCGATCTCGGCGTAGCCGCTACCGGTCGTGAGCGAGGAGTTCCCCGCGATCGGATACTGTTCGTCCGTCGCGTTGTTCACCCCAACTCTGAGATACCAAGGGCCGCCTGAGGGACCGATTCTGACCGAAGCGTTCACGGTCGTGACGTCGTCGAGCTGTGCAATCTCCGGTGTGTTCGCGGCGTCGAAGTACGTCGTGTCCTGGTACGAAGCATCGATGCGCGGCTGAATCAGGAAGTCGCCGGCGTGCGCCGTGTACGCGAGACCAAGGTGTCCCTGCCATTTCGGCGCAAAGGGGAGAACGTTGCCCGCGCGCAGCTCCGGCGGAAGGATCAGGAGCGGCTTGCTTTCGAGCTCGTCGATCGTCGCATCCAGATAACCGACGCTGGCTTCGACGAGCCAATCGTTCGTCGGCGCCCATGTCAGCTCGAGCTCTGCACCGTCGATACTTGCCTTGCCGGCATTCGTCAGGAACGGTGCAACGCCGCTCGGCAGCGGGCCACGGAACGTTACCTGCATATCGGTGTAGTCGGACGTGAACACGGCGGCGTTCAATCGCAGGGTGTTGTCGGCGAGATCGAGCTTCACTCCAAGCTCGATGGTCTCGGCTTCTTCTTGATCGAATTTCTGTAGTGCCGCTTGCTGTTCGGGCGTGAGCGGCGCGTTGAAGTGACTGTTCCAGCCGCCGCCTTTGAAGCCTTCTGCGTAGCTCAGATAGGTCATTGCGCGGTCGGTCCAGCGGAACGAAATCGACGCAGACGGCGTGAACGAGGTGAACGTATCGCGATACCAGCGCACGGGCACTTGCTTGAGCGCAGGATCCGAGTAGTCGAATTGATCGGGGTAGGAGCCTTTCTTGTCTTCCGTGTAGCGCCCGCCCGCAGTCACGGCGAGGCGGTCGGTGATGCGGAACGTCCATTGCGTGAACGCTGCCCAGCTTTCGTTGTCGACCTTGTTATTGTCGCTGTCGCGCTGAATGCCGGGCGGCGGCGGATTCAACTCGACCGTAGCAATATCGTCCGAGGTCTGTTCGAAATAATAGAGGCCGACGACGGCGGTCAGTCGTTCGCTCTGGTACGTGAGCTGCAGCTCCTGACTCAGCTGATCGCCATCGACATCGTAGATCGTGTGCAGAATGGTGAGCGGCGTGTTGTCGGCATCGCGCACGCCATTCCAGGAGATTTCACGGTACGCAGTGATGGACTTGAGCGTGAGCGCATCGCTCAGATCGAAAATGAGGCGGAGCGAGGCGCCCCAATTCTCGAGCTCGCTCGAGAGCGGCAGCGTACCGTTGTTGCTGTACTTGCCCCGCGCTTGCAAGTCGTTTGCGCAGCGATCGTCTGCAATCATCGGTACGGGATCGGCAAAGCTGGTCATGCCAGGACAGCCAGCCTCGAAGCTGGAGACGCGCGCAAAGGTCGCGTTCTCGTTGATTGCGGCGAAGACGAGCGGCGAGCCGTTCTCGTCCGATTTCGTGTAATCGAACGCGAGCGTTGCATTGAATCGATCCGACGGGGTCCATACGAGCTTCGCCATGCCGGTGAACGTGTCCGTGTCGCCAAGATCGGTGCCGTCGGGACGCGTCACGTAGCCGTCCTGTTTGCGCATTCCGAACGAGAAACGCGATTTCAGTGTTTCCGAGAAGGGCGCGTCGATCGCAACGAAGGCATCGATCAGGCTGTCCGATCCGCCGCCGACACGCATCGTGCCGCCGAACTCATCTCCCGGTGCAGTCGTCGTGAGCAGGATTGCGCCGCCGATCGTGTTGCGGCCGAACAGCGTGCCTTGCGGGCCGCGTAGCACTTGCACGTTGGCGATATCTCGCAGAGTCATCGTGCCGCCGACGGCATTGCCGATGTAGACGTCGTCGATGTAGAGCCCGACCCCGGGATCGACCGTGGACGTTGGATCGGTTTGTCCGATCCCGCGAATGAAGACTTGCGACGATGAGTTGTTGCCCGCCAAGGGCGCATTGTTCGCGAATTGCAGATTCGGCACGACTTGATCGAGCACCTCGGTGCTGAACACCTGACGCTCTTCGAGCGCGTTGCCTGAGAATGCGGAGATCGCAATCGGCGTCTCTTGCAAGTTCTCCTCGATTCTGCGCGCGGTGACGATCACCTGTTCGAGCCCGCGCACTTGCGTCTGTGCCTCGACGCCGAAGGCTGCAGCGATGCTGCTCGCGAACAGCAAAATGCGAGTCGACTGTGTCGTGCCGATCGTGTTGCCCATATGCGCCCCCATGTGTGCCGGTGAATTCGATCGGGTTGGGTGTCGACGGATGCCGTGCTCGAGCCGTAGTTCCGATGCTCGATGATCCGTACCAGCGGACTCATCCTGCGCGCGCGCAAGGCACGGGCGAAGTCGTGTTCGCCGCAATGCCGGATGCTGCAATGCGAGCGCTCAGGGGTGTACCCCGAGGGAGGGCGTTAGCGATCGGAAAGCCAGGTGCGCAGTGCGGCAGTGACGGCGTCCGGTTGCTCCATCGGCGCCATGTGTCCGCAACGGTCGATGCCGACGAGCGTGCTGTTCGCGATTCGGCGGGCGATTTCTTCGTGCCGCGCCCAGGGCGCCCAGGCGTCTTG
Organism: uncultured Sinobacteraceae bacterium; assembly: GCA_937902995.1. GTDB lineage: Bacteria > Pseudomonadota > Gammaproteobacteria > Steroidobacterales > Steroidobacteraceae > Steroidobacter. Next base: position 3,873 of record CALEKY010000114.1, on the reverse strand, counting down.
TCGGCCGCAGAGTACGAGCGTTGGACAGCGGATCGCCGATAACACTTCGCTTGCATCGGGCCTAGCGAGCAGGGCACGGATCTGCGCCGCGAACTGTTCGGGTGTCTTGCGTGCGACCATGTCGTAGATCGAATTCATGAGCGCGGCATCTTCGAGGCGATCGGGATGGACCATGTTGCGCGCCCATTCCATGGCCATCGCTCGCATTCCTTGCTGCCGCGCGATGGCAAGTAGCGCATAGCGCTTCTCCATCTCCTTCAATCCCGCGTCCCCGAGCGCGAGCGGCTCGAACCCGGTATCCAGCAGCGCAAGCCGCGTCACGCGCTCGCCGGCCATTCGCATGATTTCGAGCGCGACACGGCCGCCCATCGAATGGCCGGCCACGGCAAATCGTTCGGGTGTCTGTGCGAGCACACGCTGCGCCATTGCAGCGAGCGAATCCAGGTCGCCGTGGTCGGCGACGAGCACTTCATAGCCTTCTGCAAACGCGGCGGCCTGCGCGGCCCAAACGGCCTCGTCGCACATGAGGCCGGGGATGAGTACGAGCGCGTGTTTGCCTTGCGATGTCACACAGGTTACAGGGACGCCGCGATCTTGCGGATTTCCTCGGGCGGACGCTCGCCGGAAAGCTGCGAGCCGGGAATCAAGTGTCGGCCTTTGTCAAGACCGCCGATCAGCACCGGCTCGAAGCCGATGTCGCGAATGAGTGCCGAGGCGATCTCGACGGCTTGCGGATCGTCGCTTGCGATGGGCATGCCGATCTTGCCCGGATCTTCGTGAACGGCTCGCATGCGCGCGGCACCGACGGCGTTGAACGCGCGCACGATGCGTGCTCCCGGGAGCAATTCCGCGGATGCAAGTCCGGCACCTTTCTCGCGCGCCCAGTTGGCGATCTCGCCGTCTCGGTTCGGGTAGGGATTGCAAGCGTCGATGACGACCTTGCCCTTGTAGTGCTTCGCCAACGATTTACCCAACTCCGGCAGCGCTCCATAAGGAACGGCGAGCAGCAGGATTTCGCCGAACTCGGCAGCCTGCTCCGGTGTGCCGGCGCTTGCATTGGGGCCCAGCTTTGCGGCGAGCGCCTTGTCTTCTTCGAGATGACGCGAGGAGAACATCACGGAATGACCGGCCTTGACCCATACCGAACCCAGCGCGCTTCCGACGTTGCCTGAGCCGATGATGCCGATCTTCGTTTTCTGCGCGCTGGAGGCGGCTCGACTGGCGATGGGAGCGACCGCGAGCGTCAGGCTGGCCGCAAGGATGAACCGACGACGATTGAGTGAGCAGTGATCGGCGTTCATCGAACTCCTCCGTAGCTGCTTGAGTAGGGACCTCTTGCGTCGGACGTGCTGCGTGACTTGGTTGGCCGCACGCACTCATCGGCTGGGATCTGCCGAGGCACTCTGCAGGATAGTGCCGATGTGATCGTTGCAACAGTAAGGATACGTCAACGTCGCCCGCATCGAATTGATGGGCCGGACCCCAGTCATTTAGACTGCGGCGCGAACTATAAGAAACCCCATGGGGGACCGATGAAATTTTCCTCTGCGATTCTCGGTTTGCTCTTGCTTGCGGCCGGTCCTGCAGCTCTCGGCGATGCTGCCATGTCGCAAGGCGAGTACCTCGCCCGTGTCGGTAATTGCGTAGCGTGCCACACGGTCCCAGGCGGCGAGCCCTTCGCCGGCGGGTTGAAGATGGAGGTGCCGCGGATCGGCTTCATCTATTCGACGAACATCACTCCGGATCCGGAGACCGGCATCGGCAACTACTCGTTCGAGGACTTCGATCGTGCGATGCGTAAGGGCATCGCGAAGGACGGGCATCGACTCTACCCCGCAATGCCGTACCCGTCGTACGCCAAGATCTCCGAAGCGGACATGCGCGCGCTGTACGACTTCTTCATGAACGAAGTGAAGCCGGTCAAGCAGCCGAACAAACCTGAAGAGACTTCAGGTTGGTTGAGCGCGCGGTGGCTGCTCGCGATCTGGAACTTCCTGTTCCTCGACGACAATCGGTTCGAGCCGGAAGACGACCAGAGCGCGGAATGGAATCGCGGCGCCTATCTGGTTCAGGGGCTCGGCCATTGCGGTGCGTGTCACACGCCTCGCGGCTTGTTCTTCCAGGAGAAGGGCATGGACGAGGACGATTCGCACTTTCTCGCCGGCGCCACGCTCGATCATTGGTCTGCGCCTGCATTGAACGGCGACATCAACTCCGGTCTTGGACGTTGGGAGGTGGACGACATCGCGGAGTTCATGAAGCGCGGCAAGAATCGTTTCGGCACCGCGTTCGGAACGATGGTCGAAGTGATCAATAGCAGCTCGCAGTACTGGACCGACGAGGACCTGAAGGCGATGGCGGTCTATCTGAAGTCGCTGCCGCCGAAAGAAGAGAAGTCGATCAAGCCCTACGAGTACGACGACACGACGACGAAAGAGCTCATGGCGTTCGACTTCAGCAAGCGCGGGGCTCAGACTTATTACGAGTACTGCGCTTCGTGCCACGGCTTCGATGGACGCGGTGCAGGCGTGAAGATGCTGCCGCCGCTCGCGGGCAATCCGGTCGTGCTCGATCCACGGCCCGAATCGCTCATCAATCTCACGATCAACGGCTCGTTGCGTCTCGTGACGCAAGGACAAGTCGAGACCTTCGACATGCCGCCGTTCTACACGCTGCTGTCGGATCAGCAGGTCGCGGACGTCGTCACTTTCATCCGCACGTCGTGGGGCAATTCGCCGAAGAAGGCAAAGGATGTGAGCGCGGAGCAGGTCGCGAAGATTCGTGCCGCGACCAAGCCGGTCGGTGCCGATGACGTCGTCATTCTGAGAATGAAATAGCTCTGCGTCTGGCGCAGAGTCTGGGTCTAAAGCCTACAGTCTCGCTGGCGCACTGGCGCAAACGCTCAGTGCGTCAGCGCGTAGATCACTGCATTCGCGCCGACGCGAAACGCGTCGGCGGCTGGCTTGAGCGGCATCGAACGTTGTTCGTACCACTCCCAGAAATTCGCCAGGTCGTTGTTGTGTCCCGCGAGCATCACGACATTGCCCCGGTCGTCGACGAGGGCGTAGTAGGCGATCTGGCCGCCCGGGACGTACTCGGCCATGCCTTGCAAGTCGTCGAGGTGAAAGATCATTTGGAAGACCGGATGATCGACCGTGACGGGAACGAAGTCCCAGTCGGGCAGGGCGCGCTTCACTTGCGAACGTAGCTGCTCCCATTGCCACGGGCCGTCGAAGTCGTCGACGAGCACGAAGCCGCCGCGCAAGAGGTACTGACGCAAGTTTTCGACCTCCTTCTCGGTCAACTCCATCTCGCCCGGCTCCGACACATAGGCGAACGGGTAATCGAATATCTCATCGCTCGAAAGCGAAACGATGCGATAGGACATGAGCTCCACATCCAACCCCGTCGTCCGATCGAGAAAGCGGTTCAGATTCTGATCCGAGTAGGGATAGTTGTGAGCCCACCCCATGTGTCCGATGGCCCCGTTGGTCGTGAAGTGCCAACGTGCGGCGATGAACTCGGTCTTGGGCGGCGAGTTCTGCAGGATCGGCTCGCCCCGCCACCATCCGAACAGCTCGCGAGCTCCGCAGGTCACGGCGAAGCCGGCAATGGCAGCGGCAACCACAAGCTTTGTCTTGGTCGAGGTCGAGCGCATCTTGCAATATTTGCGCCGTGATTCGTGACTCGTGAGTCGTCAAGCGCAGTAGGTAGCGAATAGAAGTCCGAATCTGGTGGAGTTTGCAAGGGGTCCTGTTCTTGTTGTCACCGCATGGTCCTCATGGCCATTTGAACGCGTGGCGGGCGTAGAATCCCCGCGAGTCACGAGTCACGAGTCTGTCCAGTCAGGTACATGGTTTACACAAGCGTCCA
>CALEKY010000113.1 GCA_937902995.1 uncultured Sinobacteraceae bacterium | reverse complement strand
GCGGGCGAGTGGCTCATCGCGCAGAAATACACGTCGACACCGAAGTTCGCGGTCCGCGGACGCAGCAACGGCGGTCTGCTCGTGGGTGCCGTCCTCACGCAACGGCCGGATCTGTTCGGTGCGACGCTTCCGGCAGTGGGTGTGCTCGACATGCTCCGCTATCACACAGCGAGCGCGAACGCCCGGCAATGGTCGACCGACTACGGATTGAGCGAGAACCCCGACGAGTTCAAGGCGCAGTACGCGTACTCGCCGGTGCACAACGTGAAGCCGGGTACGTGCTATCCGCCGACGCTCGTGACGACCGCCGAGTACGACGATCGCGTCATGCCGTGGCACAGCTACAAGTTCACGGCCGCTTTACAGGCGGCGCAGTCCTGTGCGAATCCGATCCTGTTGCGTGTCGAAACGCGAGCGGGACACGGTGCCGGGAAGCCCGTGTGGATGCAGATCGAGGACTTCGCCGATCAATGGGCGTTCCTCGTTCGCGCATTGGGGATGGAGTGAACTCGCGGGAGACTGCGATTTCTGTCAATCATCGTTGTTCTGAGGACCGCGGCCTGGCTCGGCCGCGTCCTGCGGGACCTCGCTGTTCGATGCGGACACGGGCTCGCCGGGAATGACATGTCGTCCCGATGCCCACGCCCCCAAGTCGATCAGCTTGCAACGCTCGCTACAGAACGGGCGCCAGCGCGATGCTTCCGACCATTCGACGGGACGCTTGCAAGTTGGACAGGGGACGGTGCGCATGGTGGGCTCTCGACGTAACTCGTGATTCGTGACTCGATGGCGGCGCGCGGCGCCGCCCGTCAGCCTCGCTCGCTGCGCGAGCTCACGTGCACTGCGTCAGTAGAAACTGCACGTCCTCGGTCGTCTGGACCGGGCGCGCGTTGACGTCCTTCCACGTCATGAAACGGATGCTGCACCGGTGATGGCTGCCGCTGATCTCCGGGAAGAGATCCGTTCCGGGGGGCAGGGTGATGCGCAGGAGCTGGCACGGGTTGTCGCGATCGAAGGTGATCTGAAACGTGCCTCCGACGGCGACTTCGGGGCGGGGCCGAGCTGCTTCGCGCGTCAGCCATAGCAATTCGGTCACGGCATCGCAGAGCGGCCGGATCGTCAGCATCCACTCGTCGAAGTCGGCGGCGCGCTTCTCGAACGGCTGATCGAGCCAATGTCGGTAGTCGGGCAGGTCGAACTCGCAAGTGCCGCCGGGAATGGCACTGCGGTGCTTGATCGAGTTCAGGAATTCCGAATCGCGCAGCTTTTGCATGAAGAGGGCGCCCGCGGCATTGAGCTCGCTGCGGAGGCGAGCGAGGTTCGACAACACCGCCTTCAGCCGGCCGCCGTCGACGCCCGGCCGGCTGCCGTACTCGTTCATGATCGTCATCTGCCGCTCGAGCTCCTTCAGCACTTCGCTGCGGATGTCGCCGCGCGCAGTGATGGCCAGAATTTCCAGGAGCGAGCTGACAGCGGCCCGCGTGGACCACGGGTCGGGACGTTCTTCGTGATACATCGTCTGGGCGTACAGGAAGTCCAGACGCAGGAATGTGCGCATCCGCTCGTTGAGCGGCTGCTCGTACACGACCGGTGCCGCAGCAGCGTCCGTCGTTGGTGTACGTGACTCGGGGGCGATCATCGTCCGATTGTGAAACAGTCCGGGGCCGCGAAGCTAGCCCGGCAACGTGCGCGCAGCGGCCAGCATCTCGTAGTTCTCGTGGAGCGTGTCCACGAAGCCGCGCAGATCTTCCAAGGTTCCCGTGTTCACGATGACGTCGTCTGCCGCCGACAGGCGTTCGGCGCGCGTCGCTTGTGCCGCGAGGATGCGACGTGCGCCGTCCTCGTCGGTGCCGTCGCGTTGCTGCAGGCGTTGAATCTGCGTTTCTTCGGGGACATCGACGACCAGCACTCGATCGTAAGCCTCGGCGCGGCCCGATTCGATCAGCAGAGGAATGACATGGATCTGGTAGAGCCCGTCGGCTTCTCGGGAACGCCGCGCGAGCTCTGCGCGAATCGCCGGATGCGTGATGGCTTCGAGTCGCTTCCGTTTCTCGTCATCCGCAAACACGATCTCCCGCATGCGCTTGCGGTCGAGCCGGCCGTCCGCACCGAGCACGTCCGACCCGAATTCGGCGACGATCTGGGCAAGGGCGGGCGTGCCCGGCTCGACGACGTCGCGCGCAATCTGATCCGTATCGAACACCGGAACGCCTTTCTCCGCGAACAGCGCGGCGACGGCGCTCTTGCCGCTCGCGATGCCGCCTGTCAGGGCGATGAGCATGGGGGATGCGGTCGTCGTCATCGGCTGCGAGGACTCCGTCTGGAACCGAGACTCACGATGCTAAAGGTTGCCCGATACTGACGCGAGCGGCGAGGCTGGTCAAAGCAGCGATGTCATCCGCCCCCGAAGCCGGTCAATTCCAGGTATGGACGGATGATCGAGTCTCCCCACATCAGCGCGATCCAACCCGCGGCCGATAAGTACGGTCCGAACGGGATCGGAATGTTTCGGTCGTGTCTGCGCGTCACGATCAAGGTGATGCCGACGATCGCGCCGACGAAGGACGACAGCAGGACGATCAACAACAGCGACTGCCAGCCGAGCCAGGCGCCCAAGGCGCCGAGCAGCTTGAAGTCGCCGTGAGCCATGCCTTCCTTGCCGGTGAGGAGCTTGAAGAGGTGGTAGACGCTCCACAGGCTCAAGTAACCGGCTGCAGCGCCGATGATGCTCGACTTCGGGTCGACCGGGAGCCCCAGCATCGGATCGGTGCCCGCGAGGCTCACGATCAGGCCAACCCATAGAAGGAGCAGTGTGAGCTGGTCTGGGAGCAGCGTCGTGTCGAAATCGATGAAGCCCATCGCGAGCAGCATCCAAGTGAAGAAGAGCGCAGCCGCCGTGTACCAGTGCACGCCGAACTTCCAGGCGACGAGCACCGAGAGAATTCCTGTGAGGAGCTCGACGAGCGGATAACGGATCGAGATCGGCGCTTTGCAGTTGGCGCACTTGCCGCCCAAGAGCAGCCAGCTCACGACCGGAATGTTTTGCCATGCCTTGATCGGTGCCGAGCACTTCGGGCAGGCGGAGCGGGGGACGATCAGGTTGTACTTCTGAGAGGCTGTAGGCTGTAGGCTGTAGGCTGGAGGTGCCGCGGCGTCGCCGCTCGACTGTTCTTCGCTCAGGATTTCGCGGGCCTGAGCTTTCCAGTCGCGCTCGAGCATGATCGGCAGCCGATGGATCACGACATTGAGAAAGCTGCCGACGATCAGCCCGATCGCGAAGATGAAGCCGAACCAAACGGCTGGCCATGTCTCGAACATCTCGCGCAGCACGGTCAGTAGCTCGTCCATCCTTCGTTCTCGTTTGCGTTCTTGTCGTCGATAAGAAAACGCCGCGCAAAGCGCGGCGTCTCTGTCTACCACAGCCTGGGGCTGAAGTCCTTAGATCGCGGCGCCCAGCTTGAAGATCGGCAGGTACATCGCGACCACGAGACCGCCGACCAGGATGCCGAGGATCGCCATGATCAACGGCTCCAACAAGCTGCTCATCGAGTCCACGGCTGCATCCACGTCGGCTTCGTAGAAATCCGCAACCTTGGCAGCCATCGCGTCCAGCGAGCCCGATTCCTCGCCCACGGCAATCATCTGGACCACCATGTTCGGGAACAG
>CALEKY010000112.1 GCA_937902995.1 uncultured Sinobacteraceae bacterium | reverse complement strand
TAGGGGAAAGGGAAAGGGGAAAAGGGAATAGGGAATAGGGAGTAGGGAAGAAGGGAAGGAGGGAAGGAGGGAAGAAGGGAAGAAGGGAAAGGGTGCAGGCGCGCCCCTCGCCACTCACTACTCACCATTCACCACTCACGCCTACGAATCACGAAGTTCAGGCTTCCTGCTTCATCAATGCCTCCACGACGAGCACCGGGCGCATGGTTCCGGTCAGCGAATGTCGGCAATTGAGACGCTCCTTCACGACGCGTACGGAGGGTAGGTGCAGAATGACTTGTTCGTTCATGTCGCGCAGGAGGTCGCAGTCTTCCGGACCGAGCCGGATGCCGCGTGCCTGCTTGATCTCCACTGAGCGTTGAGTAGCAGGAAAGCTTTCCAAATCCGCAGGCGTCGGAAGCTCAGAGCCGCGCAGCTTCGCAATGAGTTGCTGCTCGCTACTGAACATCGTTGCCGCTTCGACATTCTCCGGCGTGGCTTCCACCGGCATTACGGTCGCCACACGCACGAAGGCGTTCTCGGTCAAGGCGCTGCTGCACGAGACATTGACGACGACACTGTCGGCGCCTATCGCTTCGAGAATGCCGCTGATCTTGGTCTGTAGCGACTCGCAGGAGTGATAGTGACCTTTGGCAGCGCGGAAATGAAAGTCGAACTGGTAAACGCGCCAGATCGCTTGTACGGACGAACCCGGCTCTGTGGGTGTGGCGTTCGCTCGGGCGGCTCCCAGGAGCATGCCGGCGGCTGCAAGAATGAACGCAGAGGTGCGAAGGCAACGCATTGGGGAATCTCCCGCGGTCAGGACGAGGGGGCTCTCGCAGTTGAGACTCCGCTGGACGGTCGCCGGTTTAAACTGCGCAACTCGAGAGACGCGCCGTACGTCGGATTGGTGCGTCGAGAGCAGATGACTCGCCGCTTGCGTTGGGCTTGAGAGCGGCGCTTCCCGAAACCGGCACATGCTTGCGTGAAAGAGGTTCAGATGAGCGGCGATGCGGATGCAGGCGGTGCGCTTGCGCCGGCGTCGGAGCAGCATGCAACGCACTCGTGTGCGAATTGCAATACGGTGCTGGTCGGCAAGTATTGCCATGCGTGCGGCCAAGCGGCGCACGTGCATCGTTCCCTTCGACACATACTGGAAGAGGGCCTGCACGGCGTACTGCATTTCGACTCCAAGAGCTGGCGAACGCTGCCGCTGCTGATCGCTCGCCCCGGATTGCTGACGAGGCGTTACATCGATGGGCAACGCGTGCGGTATGTGGCGCCGCTGCCGTTGTTCCTGTTCACGATCTTCCTGATGTTCTTCGTCGTCTCGTCCGTCTCGAAGAGCACGGCCAGTTTCGCTTCCGACGACGCAGACCAGGAAGAAGCTCGCGCAGAGCTGGTTGCCTCGCTCGAAGCGGCGAGAGCCCAAGTCGCCGAACAGAGCACCAGGCTTGCTGCGGCGGCCGATCCGGGCGAACGTGCAAGAGTGCAGATCGAGCTCGAAAAAGCTCAGGCGGCGGAACGCACCGCGGCAGCCGCCTTGTCGCTGTTCGACAAACTCGCGAACGGCGCAAAGGATGCCGATACTCCGCCGCGCTTGACGGCCGAGGATTTGAGGGAATTGACGGGTTTGGACGTCGACTCGTCCGCGTCGAGCGGAGCACGGCTCGCACAGCGTTTGGCCGCGAACCCGGAGTTCTTGTTCTACAAGATCAGGAACACGGCCTACAAATTCGCGTTCATGCTCATTCCGATTTCAGTCGTGTTCCTTTGGTTGATGTTTTTCTGGCATCGCGACGTCAGGGTCTACGATCACACGGTGTTCGCGATGTACTCGCTGTCGTTCAGCTCGCTCCTGTTCACGGTCATGGCGCTGCTGAGTCTGACGGAGCTCACGGATCGTTTCAGTGAGTATCTGTTGTTCGCGTTACCTCTGCACATGTTCATGCAGCTGCGGGAAACCTATGGGCTCGGATTTTTCTCGACTGCCTGGCGTACCGTCGCGTTGCTCGTGTCGGCCAGTGCAGGCTTTATCCTGTTCATGGTGATCGTCGTTTTCATCAGTCTTTCCTGAGCCGGCCGAAGAAGGCGCGCGATCACTCGCGCGCCTTCGCAATGTACTGATCGACGATTTTTTCCAACAGGTCGAGAGGAACGGTACCGGCGCCAAGCACGGCGGAGTGAAACTCCTTGAACGAGAAGCGCTCGCCGAGCTCGCGACGCGCACGGTCCCGGAGCTCGATGAGCTTCAATTGACCGATCATGTAGGCGCAGGCTTGGCCGGGCATGACGACGTAGCGTTCCACTTCGCTGGCTTCGATGCCGTAGTCGATCGCTTGCTGGCGTGTCCAGCGCTTTGCGTGCAATCCAGTATCGACCACCAGCCGGCGTGCGCGGAACAGTGCGGCATCGAGCTGGCCCAGTAGTCCTTCCGGATCGCCGTCATACCAGCCGTTTTCTGCTGCCAATCTTTCCGAATACAGCGCCCAACCCTCCGACAGCGCTGAAATACCGCCGAGCGCACGGGCTTGCCGGAAGCGAGGCAACTCGGGATTCTCTTGTTCCAAGGCGATCTGGAAATGGTGTCCCGGAACCGTCTCGTGATAAACGAGCGTGCGCAAACCGAACTTCGTCATGTATTGCAGACGCAGCGGAATTTGAAATACGGCCGGCCGCGAGCCGTCGAACGGGGCGCGGGTGTAGCTGGCGGCTGCGCTCATTTCACGGAATTTCGGATACGGTCGTGCGATGACTTGCGTACGCGGCATGTCCGCAAAGAGCTGAGCGCTACGTTGTAGAGCGTCGCTCATCAAGGCGTCGATATCGCGCATGATGGCCGCGCGAGCCTGTTCGGAATCCGGCTCTGGGTAGCGCAGATCGATCTCGAGCTGCTCGATGCGTTCGCGCACGCTCCCCTGCGTGCGGCCGAGGCTCCGCAGAATCTCGTCCATTTGCGCTTCGATGCGCGCCACCTCGCGCAGTCCGATCTCGTGAATCTCGTCTGCCGTCAGGCGCGTGCTCGTAAACCGGTAAAGCGCATTCGCATACGCAGCATCGCCGCCGGGGAAACGCCACAGTCCCGCATCGTCCGTGGCTTTCGGCAGGAGCGATTCGAGGAAGCCGATGGCCTCGCGCCATGCGGGATACACCTGCCGCTCCACGATCCGCGTGGCGCGCATCAATGTCGTCGACTTCTGATCTCCTGTGAGCGCGTCGGCAGGAAGGCGTTGGTCGAGCGACGTAACGAGCGGGTTCTCGGCAGGCGGCACGTCGATGAACGTGCGCATCTGTCGCAACGTCGCATCCAAAATGAAACGCGGCGGGATCATGTTCTTGCGTGCGAGCCGCCGTGCCTCGGCGAGCGCTTCCTTCATGCGGTCATCGATCAGGGACAGCCGCGCAAGGTAGTTGTCCGCATCCTGCGCGGTCGCAAGCGGGTGGCGTACCGTCAGGTTGTCGACGAGGTAGACGTTCGCGCCGCGAAACTGATCGAGCGGGAACTCGTAGTCGGCAAAGGCGTTCGCATCGACGACGGCCTGCAATTGCCAGCGCATGAGCTCCGCAGATATCCGTTGCGTTTCGCTCATCGTGCCGGGATCGAACTTTTCGAGCGCACGGATGCCGCGTTCGGCGCGCTGAGCCCGCTCGTTGCGCCATTGACGTGTTTGCGGCGTGAGCATGCGTTCGAGACGTTGCTGCCGAGGCCCGCTGAAATAACGGGTGCTGGTCGCCAGATCGGGATCGTGCTCGACCCATTCGGCTGCGAATTGGTCGAAGAAGGCATCGAGCTCGGCATTTCTGGCGTATACAGCCGACGCCAGGCCCACGTGCAGCGCGATTGCGATTGCACAGAGGAATACGTGACGACGAGTCGAGTGCATGGCGAGTAACCTCATCGTGACGGATCGATGACGATGGCGGATAGTACCCAAACGCCCGTCGAAACCGGGAGGCCAGAATGACGTCACAGAAGTTGCGCGCTTCGATCGAGTCTGCGGTACCGGTCGCGACCGGTTTCTTGCGTGTCACGCGTTACGAGTTCGAGATCGATAAGCACGCCGGCGGATCGCACCGCGTCGTTCGCGAAGTGATGGAGCGGGGACACGCGGTCGCAGTGCTCGCTTACGATCCGGAGCGCGACGTCGTCGTGCTCGCGAACGAGTTTCGACCGGGATGCCTCGTCGCCGGCGACGCGCCTTTCACCGACAACCTACCTGCAGGCGGAATTGCCGAAGGAGAGTCCGTCATCGAGGCGGCCGGTCGGGAATTGAAAGAAGAAACGGGCCTCGAATTGCGCAACCCGATTGTCGTGCATCCGGGCGCCTTCGTGAGCTCGGGCGGAACGTCCGAGAAGATCGCGATCGTCGCCGGAATCGTCGATGCATCGAACGCCGAAGGTATCTACGGCAATCCGGACGAATCCGAAGAAGTTCGTGCGGTCGTGCTTCCCGCGCTCGAATTCATCGATCGTGTGCGCCGCGCCGAGATCACGGATCTGAAGACGCTCGTGGCGGGGTATTGGCTCGCGGAGAATCGCGAGCGACTGAAAGCGCTTTGCTCAGTCGATAGTTGATAGCGAAGAAGGGGAGAGGCGTCTCGCGTTGGACTGCCGGGTGGGCACTTCGCTGTCAACCACCAACTGAGATCTGTTAGGCTCTCATCGCTGTGAGCGCACGCTTCGACATCGGGCTGGCCACTTCGGCGGATGCGCCGTACATCGCGGAAATTTCGCGCGTGGCGATCGAGCACGGACTGCCGTGGCGCTGGACTCAGGACCGTGTCCGCGCATGCATCCAGAATCGCAGCATCAATGTCATAGTTGCCAGACACGAAGGTCGCATCGTCGGTTTCGCGATCATGTCTTATGGAGACGATGAGGCATCGCTGCTGCTGTTCGGCGTCGATGCGGCATTCAGGCGCCAGGGCATCGGCTCGAAATTGCTCGAGTGGCTCGAAGTCACGGCGCGAGCGGCAGGCATTCGCGCGATTCGGTTAGAAGCACGGCAAGATAACCGCGCAGCATCCGCGTTCTATCGCCATCACGGTTTCGAGGAGATCGGCGTCGTGCACGGCTACTACCAAGGGCTGGAAGATGCGGTGCGCTATCTAAAGCGTCTATGAAGCGCTGCAACCAACAGCCCAAAGAGTCGTCGCCGCCGACACACAGGCCATAATTCTCGGCGTGCACAGTCAACTGCGCAGCGCCACGTGCGCTGTCAACTATCAACTTTCAACTATCAACTGCTAACACATGGCAACCCGACGCGATTTCCTGATCGGCTCGATGGCTGTGGCGGGAGTGACGAGCAGCATCGATGTGCATGCTGCGGAGGAGACGACGGCGCAGATACTCGAACGATACGTTCGATTGGGCAGTAAGGCGGCAGGAGGCAAGGGCGATACCGCCACGGGTGTGTGGTTCGCCGAAGCGCTTGCCGAAGCAGGCTTCAAGGTCGAACGGCCGACGTTCTCGGTGCCGTGGTTCGAGCCGCGCCGTGCGGAGCTCGTGTGCGGCGAGCGCAAAGCGGACGTCATCCCGCAAGCGATTGTCGTACCGACCGGTCCCGGAGGTATCGCAGCACCGCTGATTCATGTGCATCCGACCGATCTTCGGCTCGATGCGGTCAAGGACAAGCTCGTGTTGCTCACTCTCCCGTTCGCTCGCTGGTCGACCGCGCTTTCACCGGTGATTCGCAATAGCGTGAGTCAGCTCATCGCACGAGGCGCTCGCGCCGTCGTTCTGATCACGACTGGACCGACGCAGGAGGCCATTGCTTTGAACTGCGATGGCGAACGCCCCCTGTTCGACGCGCCTGTCGCAGTGCTCGCGCCCAAGGACGCCGCGCCGTTCGTCTCGGCAGCCATCTCGCACAGCGAAGCAACGCTTTACATTGATGGAGAAGGCGGACGGCGCGAGGCATTCAACATCGTCGGAAGAATCGATCGCAACCGCGGCCGCTGGCTGGTGATCTCGACGCCGCGCTCGGGCTGGTTCGAGTGTGCCGGCGAACGCGGTCCGGGCGTGGCTGCCTGGCTTGCGCTCTCGCGCTGGGCGCCAACTGCGTTCACGCGTTACGACATCGCGTTCGTTTCGGCGAGCGGGCACGAGTACGAGTATCTCGGTGCGAAGCATCTTCTGGCCACGCACGTGCCCAAACCTCGCGAGACGGAGTTCTGGCTTCATCTGGGCGCGAACGTCGCAGCGCGCGATTGGCACGAAGCAGGAGCGGGGATGCTCCTTCCGCTGCCGAGTGCGGACCCGCAGCGCTATCTCATGACGAGCGAGGACGCGGTTGCAGCGGCGCGGCAAGCATTCAAAGGGCTACCGGGACTCGAAAGCGCTTATCCCTCGCAAGGCGGCGCAAGCGGCGAGCTGGCGGATGTGGAAGCTGCGGGCTATCCGCGCTTTGCCGGCATTTTCGGCGCACATCGCTTCCATCACACGCGTAGCGACGATCTGCGCTGCGTCGAAGCGGCGCACGTCGATGCGGTGATCGAAGCGTGCAAGAGGTTCTTGAAACAGGTCGTGCCCGCTTGAAAGATGCCGCGCAGTTGATTGCCGAACGCTAGCGCGCTGCTACTTGCTCTTGGGTGAAGCAAGGCCGAGCGTCGCTAGAAAGTCGACGTCGGACCAGCGTTGCCTGGACGCTGTCGGATTGGCGAGATTCAACTTGCCTTGTCGAACCACGGTCATGCCCAGCGAGGGAATGACATAGAGCCGCTGCTCGCCTGCGCCGGAAGCAATCACCATATCCTGCGGCACGGCCTCCGGATTCCGAGCCAAATCGAACAGCGCGGTGACCGGATCGTCGCTCGCGGTGCGGCGCGGCAGCCACCACGTCAGCCCATAGGCGGCGTTGGCTTCGCTGCCGACGAACAACTCCTCGAATGCCTTGTCGTCGACGATGCGCTTGCCGTCGACCATGGCGCCTTGGCGGATGAACTCGCCGAACTGCGCCCATTGGCGCGCAGTCAGCACGGCACCTTGCGGAAGGAGAGGTTGGTCGTCCGGTCCATTGCGCCAGCGCGCGTATGAAAGTCCTGCGGGTTGCAGCACGCGACGATTGAGGTAATCGACCGGAGATTCATCGAGCCCGCGCGCACGCAGTTTTCTCGAAAAGACTTCGCCGAACGTCTGCATCGGACCGGGGCCGTAACGGAACGACTTGCCCGGCTCGAGTTGAAGCGGCTGCTCGGCGGAGTCGCGATATCCGAGCGGCCGGCCGATCTCGCTGATCTGACCGCTCGTCATCGACAGCAAATTCCGAATCGTCACCGATCGTTTGCGCTCGTCCGACCGCCATTCCGGCAGGGTATCGGCGACTTTCTCATCGAGCGCGAGCAATCCATCCTGAACGGCCGCCGCTGCGATGATTCCCACGAAGCTCTTCGTGCCGGACCACAGCTCATTCGGCTGATCTAGCGAGGCGGGTGCGGAGTGGCAGACAGGCGTGCCGTCCACCAAGACCAACAATGCGAGACCGTCGCGCTCCTCGGAGTAGCGCAATGCCGCAGCACACTCGGATTCGGTGATCTCGCGGCGATCTGCGGTGACCGCCAACGGCAGCAGGCTTGCCATGACAACCGCTATCATCGACGCTGTGCGTGTCTGCCTCATTGGCTCCCCCGAGCGGGCAAAATATTATCGATAATCCTGCTACATTACGGAGCTGCCCACAAGCTCCGAAGCGCCACCGGAAGCCGAGCATGTCGACTCCAACGACGGACCCGACGACGAACGACGAACCTACTCAGGATCGGATCATTGCCGATGCGCTGATCGAGGACATCGTCGAGTGGAGGATTCCGCCGGGCACTTGGATTCGCGAGCGCGAGATCGCCGAACGTTTCGGCGTGTCGCACGCGCCCGTTCGCGAGGCGTTCCGGCATGTCGCGCGCATCGGATTCATCCAGGTCGTGCCGTGGCGCGGCGCTCATGTCATCGAGATCGAACGCCATGCAGCCATGCAGGTGCTGGAGCTGTGGAAGGTGAACTTCGGCGTCGTCGCGCGCTTTGCCTGCATCGCAATGAGCGATGCAGAAGCCGCGACGCTGCAACGCATGATCGCCGAGTTCGGCAAGCTCGTGCAGCGCACCCGCAACACGTATACGCATCTGAGCAAGGCGGTGGAGATCGGCCAATTCATTTCCAAGCACAGCCGCGCGCAGCTGGCGGCCGACATCATGGCTCGCCTGACGTTGTTCGCTCGCTGGCAGCACCGGGTCGTGCGCGATCCGAACTTCACGCAAGAGAAAGTGCATCCGGCGGTCAAGACGGCGCGTTTGTACGTCGAGCTCGGCAAACGGATCGCCGCGCGCGATCCGGACGGCGCGGAAGCGGCGGCACGCAAGTTGATCGACTTCCATCAGTCGAAATTCGGTCCGATTCTCGACGCCTACTTGGCAGAACGCGCCGCCGCTGCGACATCGCGCAAAGACCGGCGTTCGAAAGCCCCCTGAGCCGCAAACCGCGCGCTCCATCCTGCTGACTTGTCATCTCGGTGCGCGTTCGCGCGGCCCGCGGGTGCGCGGCACTGGAGGTCTTCCGGTTGACAAACCAAAATTATCGATAATTATTATCGAGAATTCTGGCAACGAGCGAGTCACCATGAAGACCTTCGGCGTTTTGGCGCTCTCCGTGGGTTTGGGAGGCGCGGCAGCATCCACGTGGGCGCAGGGATCGGCACCCGCCGATACGCAGTCCCAGACCGCAGACGACCAATATGTCGCGGAAATCGTCGTAACCGCTCGCCGGCGCGAGGAACGGTTGAGCGATATTCCTTCTGCGGTATCCGTGATCACGGCCGAAGCGCTGAGCGAGCGCGGCGGAGCGTCCTCGACGCTCGATTTGTTGGCCGATCAACCCAGCGTGCGTTTCAACAACCTGAGCTCGACGATTACGTCGGAGATCTCGATCCGCGGCTCGTCGACCGCACGCGCGACCAACGGCGATCCCAGCGTCGGGTTGTACCGAAGCGGGGCTTACATTGCCGGCGGCGCGATCGGCGGACGCAACTTCACCCGCATCGATTTCCTCGATCTCGAGCGCGTCGAGGTCTTGCGCGGTACGCAGGGTGCGCTCTACGGACGCAACGCCGTCGGCGGCGCGGTGAACATGATTGCCGCCAAGCCGCAGTTCGAAAATTCCGGTTACGTGAAGACTCAATACGTCTTCGATACCGAAGGGTTCGAGGGACAGGCGGCCATCAACGTCGCGCCGTCCAACACGATTGCCGTGCGCATCAGCGCCGACGGAATCGACCAAGACGAGGGCTTCTTCTACAACCCCGTGCACGATCGCTACTTCGATCGTCAAAAAGGCTACGGTGTGCGCGGACAAGTTCGCCTGCGAACCGAAGCCGTCGATTTCACGCTGCTTGCGGAAACGCAGGATCTGACGACGCCCGGTATTCCGTACCGCATCTACATTCCCGCCGGCACGCCCGGTTTCCCCGGCGGTTACATCCAGCCCAAATTCTCCTATCCCTGGAATACGCCGCCCGATGCGCAGCAGGATGTCGATAACTATCAGCTGCTCGGCGAAATCGCGCTCGGCGATGTCACGCTGTCGACGACGACGAATTACCGCAGCCGGCGCTCCAGCTACGATCTCGATGCCGACGGCGTGAACCCGGAAGAGCTGCAGCGTGCCCGAGAATCGGGAGCGGTGAGTCCCTTCGTGCCGCTCGATCCGAACAGTGCGGCGTACACGCGCGACACCACAGAGAATTTCTTTCAAGACATCCATCTGAGCGGCACTGCCGCTTCGGACCGGCTCAAGTGGCTGATCGGCGCCGATATGGTCAATCTCGAAAGCAATTATTCGGTGACGACCGTCGGCACGCCGGGCGGTGTGAGAGCGCCCGCGACGCTCAAGTACGAAAGCTATGCGGCGTACGGCTCCGTGGGCTACGACTTCACCGACGCGCTGAACGTCACCACGGAATTGCGCTACACCACCGACAAGCGCTCGCTGTCGGCGCGTGCGTACGACCTCGCAACCGGTGCGCCGGTCGGCGGCGCAGCGCGAATCGTCGACGCCGAAACCAAGCCCGACGATCTCTCTTACAATCTCACGCTGTCGTACGACTTCGGCCGTAACGTTCTGGCGTATGGCAAAGTCGGTACGAGCTATCGCGCCGGCGGATTCAATACGAACCTCGGCGACCCGAGGCAGCCGATTCCAATTCCGGCAGCTTACGGCGACGAGAACTCGACGTCCTATGAGATCGGCGTGCGCGGCGCGCCGACCCGCAACATCAGCTTCTCGATCGCCGGCTACTACACCGAGCTCAAAGATCTGATCGCCCAGACCGACAACGGCTGCGCAGTCACGTTGCCGCAGTGCCCGGTGGCCTCCACGAGCTTTCTGACCAACGCAGGCGATGCGCGCTCGTACGGCGTCGAAGCCGAGCTGACGCTGACGCAGCGTACGAGCTTCGGCACGTTCCGCACGACGATTACCGCATCGGGACAAGACGGCGAAGTGACTTCCGGCCGGTACGACGGATTGCCGTTGCCGCAGGTGCCGGACTTCCTGGGCTCGTTGACGATCAACTATCGCTACAACCTGTCGCCTTCGACGGCGATCAATGCGAACGTCTTCTACACCGTCCAATCGGGCGGCGTGCAGGAGCTGAGCGCACAGGAAACACCACTCGACGACTACGACCTGCTGAATCTGCGGTTCGGACTCGATATCGGACAGTTCTCGTTCGCCGTGTTCGGCAAGAACGTGCTCGATCAGCGATACCTGATCGCCGTCGCGCCGACCATCGAGCGCTACAGCACCGGACGTCAGGTCGGCGTGCAGGTGCAATACAACTGGTAGGAAGGGCTGGAGCCGCGGAGCGCAGCTGCGCTCCGCGCGCTTCTTCCCTTATTCTTTTATTCCCTTCGTCCCTCATTCCCTGATTTCAGAGAACGCGGCCAGCGCACCTCGAATTGCGCGCCGCCCAGATGCGAAGCGGCGACGGCGACACTGCCGTTGTGCCATTCGATGGCGCGCTTGACGATGGCGAGGCCGAGGCCGAAGCCGGTCTTCGTTCCGGAACGTTGCTCGAGCTGGACGAACGATTCGAAGACCCGTTGGCGGTCCGCGGGCGCGATGCCCGGACCATCGTCATCGACGCGCAGCACGTACTCTTTCGGGGTCATCTCGAACGACAGGCAAACTTTTCGATCTGCGTGACGCAAGGCGTTGTGTAACAGGTTGCGCACGACCGTTTCCATGAGATGCGCATCGCAGACGACGTTCGTCGCTTCGGGGACGATCTCGACGTCGATGGCGAGCGTCGTGAGCGCGTTACGGCGCACGGATTCGGCGATCGCCGGGAGAATCTGCGTGAAGTCGTGCTCGGCGAGGTTCAGCGCCATTTCGGCGCGCTCGAGGATGGCGTATTCGAGCGTCGCCGTGACGAACGAATTCAGCTCCGCGATATCGCGATTCAGATTGTCCAGGTGCTCGCCGAGCTTGTCTCGGTCCGTTTCCGTGCGTGCCATTTCGATTTCGAAGCGCATGCGTGCGAGCGGCGTCTTGATTTCGTGCGACATCGCATTCGACATGTCCTTGTGCGAACCGATCAAACGGTCGATACGCTCGGCCATGCGGCGAAACGCCTGCGCAAGCGGGTATATCTGGGAACGCGGACCTATACGGCTCACGAAACGCCAATTGCGATCGCCGAACGCCATCGTGGAGCGTTCGAGCTCGCGCAAGTCGCGCTGCAGCGGCCACAGCCAGAGCATGATGACGAGCGCAATCGCCGCGTAGAACACGAGTACGAGAGCCCACTCGAGCGGTGTACGGCCGGTGTCGACCGGAGCGTACTTGAACGCGAGTACCTGATCCGCATCGGCAAGCTTGTGGAGGACCCAGGTCTGGCCGTTCGCGCCGGTCATGACTGCATGATGTCCTGACGCAAGTTGGAGCAGCGTGCTCTCGCCGGCAATGTCCTGCAGCTCCAACAGCTCGAGGTCGATGCCCGTGCGTTCTGCCAATGCACCTACCGCTTCGCTGCGTTGTTCCGCGGGAATCTCGGCAAGCCGCGCAGTGGCGATCGCGAACAAAGCCTGCCGCTCGGGATCCTCGACGGCGGCACCATAGCGGCGCTCGTATACGCGAATGAGCTGATCCTGGCCCCAGCTCACGCCCGCGAGCGTCGCCACGATGAGCGCGTAGAGCGTGAGGAAGTGGCGGACCATGCTCACCAGGCGTCGGGAACGAACAGATAGCCGTGGCCCCAGACGGTCTTGATCTTGCCGGGTGAGCCGTCGTCGCCGAGCTTCTTGCGCAAATGCGAGATGCGCACGTCCAGCGAACGGTCGAGCCCGTCGTATTCACGCTTGTAGAGCTGCAGGTACAAGGTTTCGCGGGACTGAATTTCGCCTGCATGGGCGGCGAGGAAATACAGCAGCTCGAACTCATTGCTCGAAAGAGAAATCTCTCGGCCGTCGAGCGTCACGGCTCGCGCTGCCGGGTTGATGGTCAGCGCGCCGAAACGCAGCGGCTTGCGCTCGGGCATGGAGGTGGCGCGCCCGCGCCGCAGCAGCGCATGGATGCGCGCAACGAGCACGCGAGGCTCGACGGGTTTGACGACGTAGTCGTCGGCGCCGATCTCGAGCCCGACGACATGGTCGATGTCGCTGTCGCGCGCGGTGAGAATCAGAATCGGCAGATTCGACTGCGTGCGGACTTCTTTGCAGACCGAGAAGCCGTCCTGACCCGGCAACCCGAGATCGAGGATCAGCAAGTCGGGCTTCTCGCGCTGCAGGCGCTCCAGCGCGCGATCGCCGCGATGCTCGACGAGCACCTGAAATCCGTTGTTCTGCAGATAGGTCCGTACGAGCTCGGACAACCGCAGGTCGTCTTCGACGAGAAGTATCGATGGATTGCTCATCGGTTAAACGGTGCGGATGAGATCGTACGGTTTGGACCAGCGGGCACGCCCCGCAAGGCCGCTTCGCACCGCCATCAGTAGAGAATATTCCATGGTTGTTTTCGCTTGCGGCGCAATTCCACGGCCTGCCGAATCACGGCGATCGCTGCCGAGGCGAGGACATGTTCTAGATTCGGATCGCGGAGCTGCACGGTAAGGTCTTCCGAGAAGGCAAGCTCGATGCTGTAACGGCCTTCGGAATAGTTGTCCCAGCAGCGTTTCACTTCGGGCCTGCCGACGATCACGAGACAGAGCGATTCGTCGCGCTCGGATCGCCACTGTGCGCGTACGGTCGTTTCGCAGAGCTCGTCGGTTTCAGCGATCGTGCAGACGCGCGGCTTGACGTCGAGCGTCACGGCCGAGCCCACTTGTGCGGCCGATACGTCGGGTGCGCCGACGATCGTTGCGAGCAACAACCAGGCGAAGCTCCGCGCTCTCACGTTTCAGAACACCCTCCACACGAAACCAGCGAACGCCGTGGTCACTGCATCTTCGGTGACGAGCGGACTATCGGCGATCGACGAACCGAGACGCTCGTAGTGTACGAACGCCGTGAACGAGCAGCGTTCGCTGATGGGCTGCGAGAAACCCAGCTTGACGAACGGGTTGAAAGCATCGCCCGGCTCGTAGTAACCGTCGATGCCATAGTAATAGTCGACGACCTGCGAGCTCTTCCAGGTGAATCCTGCACTCAATACGAGCGAAGCCGTGGCTTGCACGAGCGGAACCGCGAATGCGCCACGCACTTCGTAGCCCTTGTGCCGGCCGGTGGCCTCGTACAGCGCACTGAGCTGCCCGACCGAGCGCCCAAGCTCGAAAAGCCACTCCGTTCCCGTGAAGTACGTCGTGCTTCTGGCACGTCGTGCCGCGATCTCGACTCGGGTCATTTCCTCGCTTACGTCTGCTTCGCCCGGCGCGCTCACCAAGCCAACGCCCGGGACGAAGAAATTCTGCGGATCGTTGCGAAAAAAGAACACGCGATCGTAGCCGGGCGTCGCGATCAAGTTCAGCGTATGCGATTCGGTTTCGATCAACGTGTAGCCGAATTCGAGATTGTCGAGAAAAAAGCGCTTGCCGTAGAAGCTGAGTTGCGGGATCACGAAGAGCGGGATGTCGTCGTTCCCCGCAATGGGGTTGGATCGTTCGCCGATGCCGATCGCAACGCTCAGATCCCATTCTCCGACTGCAACGCAATCGGCAGACGGCGCAGTGCAGGGCGCGCCTGCGAGCAGGGGCGCCGGGGCGAGCAGCACGAGCGCAATCGCGAGCTCAAACATCCATCGAGACATGGCAGGCGCCCTTTGATCGCGGTTTTGTAGGTCGTACCGCATTGTTCCAAAGCCCAATGCGTCGATCGTTGAGGTTTCGTTGCGATTTGTTACGGAAATGTACGGGCCTATTGCCAGACTGTGGGCGCCGCACCCCAACCCAACATGGTTTGCGACAGGGCTTACAAAGCCGCGACAGATTTCCCGTCGGTGCCGCGCCTAGCGTTCCCGCTGGAAGAAAGGATACGCGTGTGCGTATCGCCAAAACCAGTGGGAGATTGTCATGAATCCTTCGATTCGAACCGCATTGTTCGGACTCGCGTGTGTACTAGCGGGTTGCGGCAGCGGCACCGATTCTCGCACCGAAGAGCCCCTCGACACGGATTACTCCGACCTGCGGCTGGCGGCGCCGCGCGAAGGAGCGCTCGTATCCGTAACGGATCCGGAGCGCTTGCTGCATCCGCTGCGAAACGGCATCCGGCTGTCGTTGAGCGAGGTATCGGTACCCTTCATCGCCGGCGTCACCGCGCCGGATCTCGCTGGCTCGGCGCCGTATACCGTCACAACCATCCAGGTGGAGGGCGTCGACGAGCCGGATCCGGTCAAGTACGACGGCCGCCATATTTTCGCCGTACGGCCGGAGAGCGTGCCTGCAAAACCGGGCATGACGCGCAACGTGCTCAAGATCGCCAGGACGCATCCCGACTCTGCCACGCTCGAAGTGACCGCGGAGTTCGAAATTGCGGGCGATCAGAGCGCCGATCCGGTCGTCTACCAGCTCCAGAACGAGGAGGGCGCTGCCGAGTTCATCGTTGCGGTGACGCAAGACTTCTCCGGCTGGTCGCTCCCGCAGCCGCAAGCGGTGACGCTGGTCGTACAGCCCGACCGGACGAAGGTGCAACTGCTCGACGTACGCGATCCCTACAACGTCTCGCAAGCTTGGGAGATCGAGCTCGAAGGTTGGCTGCGAGGCAGCCGGAAAATCGGCGACATTCTGTATCTCGTGAGTAGCTACCGGCCGCGCCTGCCTAGCCTTACTTGGCCCGCTGGGACGAAGGAGGCGAAACGCGAGAACGAACGACGCATTCGTGGCGCCGGAGCTGAACAGCTTCTGCCGACGTTTCGCGTGAACAGCGGTGCAGCTCAGCAGCTCGCCGCTGCCGGCGATTGCGTAATTGCAGCGGATCTCGAGTCCGAGGAGGCGTACACGGACCTGCTCGTGATCACGAGCATCGATCTGCGCGAACGTCGCATTCACGATGTCGCTTGCGTGAGCACGAACGTCAACGGCCTCTACGTGTCGCACGAAAGCTTGTACGTCGGCGCCACGATCTTCCCCAGCCAGCCGGGCATTCCCGAGCAGGGGCATTTCACCGTGCTTCACAAGTTCGCCTTGGACGACGGCACGATCGAATATCGGGCGAGCGGCGTGTTCGCCGGACAATTGCCCTGGCAGAACGCGGCGTATTTCATGGATGAGCGCCATGGCTACCTGCGCATCGTGACGACGGAGGATGCCTTATTGGGAAATCCGATCCATCGACTCGGTGTGTTCAAGGAAACGATGGATGGACAGCTCGAGCTCGTAGCAACCCTTCCGAACATGCGCAATCGCGCGCCGATCGGCAAGCCGGGCGAGCAAGTGCACGCCGTTCGCTTCTTCGAGGATCGTGCGTACGTAGTGACGGCACGCTTCACGGATCCGCTGTACGTCATCGATTTCGGCGATCCGTTCGAGCCGTTCATAGCGGGCGAACTGCAGATCCCCGGGTTCTCCTCTTTTCTGCAGCCTCTCGAGCTCGGTACGTCCAAGCTACTGCTCTCGATCGGTCACGAGCTCAGTCCTGGCGGATTGAACGCAGGCGTGAAGGTCGAGCTCTTCGACGTCACGCTGACCTCGCAACCGCAATCGCTAGGCGTGTACGTATTCGGCGAGAACGGTTCTGCGAGCGAGGCCGTGAACGATCCTCATGCGCTGACTGTTCTGGCGCAGCCCGGTCAAGAGACGAGCGTTCGCATCGGATTGCCGATCGACGTATACGCGACGCCGCATCCGACGGTGCCGAATCTCTTTCACTGGACGTACTCGGGCTTTCACTTGCTCGAGATTTCCCGCAGCGGCGACGCTCCGCAGCTCGAGCTGCAAGGCGTGCTCAAGACCGAAGAGTCGAGCAGTCCCGGAATGCCCCCTCCGTACGCATCTCCGCGGCGCGCGATCCTGCACGGCGATGCGGTGTTCGGGGTCAACGGCGAAACCTACGTGACTCAGTTCTGGGATGCGATCGCGCAGCCCTGACGTGAACTGAGCGAATCTCGGGCCCGGCCGAGCGAGCCGGGCCCGAATGGTATCAACCCTACTGGTTTTCCGAAGCGTTCTCTGCGACCGTATTCGTACCGCCATTGCCGACAGCGCTGGCGCGGGCAGGCCATGCAACGTCTGCTCGACGTACGGATCACGCAGATGAAGAAACCAACGCAGCGGGTCAACAGCACCTTCTTCCTCGGCGCGCTCATCGCGTTGTTCGGCGCCGTGTGCGCAGGTATCGGTGCGCAAACGCCGGCGGCGGATCCAGCCAGAACCGCCATCCTGCTCGAGATCAACGACGCGATCGGTCCGGCAACGAGCGATTTCTTCCGTCGTACGCTCGAGGAGGCGAACGAGCGCAAAGTGCAGCTCGTCATTCTGCAGATGGATACGCCGGGCGGGCTCGACACCTCGATGCGTGACATGATTCGCGCCATTCTCGCCTCCGAGGTACCGGTCGCGAGCTACGTCGCACCGTCCGGCGCTCGCGCGGCCAGTGCGGGGACATTTCTCCTCTATGCGAGTCACATCGCGGCGATGGCGCCTGCGACGAATCTGGGTGCGGCAACGCCGGTGCAGATCGGCGGTTCACCGGCGCCGTCCGATTCGGGCGAGCGCGACGACTCGAAGGACGAGACCGAACAGAGAGATTCGGAGCCAGCAGACAAGAATGCACCCGCGCAGCGCGAGCGCGCGAGCGAGCCCGGTACCGCGTTGGAGCGCAAAGCCGTCAACGATGCGGTTGCCTACATTCGCGGTTTGGCGGAGCTACGCGGGCGTAACATGGAATGGGCGGAAGCCGCCGTGCGCAGCGCAGCCAGTCTTTCGGCATCGGCGGCGTTGGAACAGAACGTCATCGATATCATCGCTGCCGACGTTGTCGAGCTGTTGAACAAGATCGATGGCCGCACGGTGAAAGTGGCAAGCGGCGAGAGAACGTTGAAGACGGCCGATCTCGTCGTCGAGCGCGTGCAAGCCGACTGGCGCACGAAGTTGCTCGCGGTGATCACGAACCCCAATGTCGCGTACTTGCTGATGCTCGTGGGCGTCTACGGTTTGCTACTGGAAGGCTACAACCCTGGCGCACTCGTGCCGGGGGTCGTCGGCGCAATCTGCTTACTGCTTGCGCTGTACGCTTTTCAGGTGCTGTCCGTGAACTACGCGGGGTTGGCGCTCATGATCCTCGGGCTGGCGCTCATCATTGCCGAAGCATTCACGCCTAGCTTCGGGGCACTTGGTCTCGGCGGGATCGCAGCGTTCGTCATCGGCTCGATCATTCTGTTCGACACGGACGTTCCCGGTTTCGGGATTGCGCGCGGATTGATCGGCGGTGTTGCGCTTGCCGGCGGCGCAATCGTGCTGCTCACGGCAACGTTCTTTGCGCGCTCGCGGCGCCGACCCGTCGAGACAGGCGCGCCGCAACTATTGCGCGAACCCGCCGTCGCCGTCGAATCGTTCGATCGTACGGGGTTCGTGCGCGTGCGCGGCGAGCTGTGGCGTGCCGTTTCGCCGACCCCGGTGAAGGAAGGACAGCGCCTGCGCATCGTCAAAGTCGACGGCCTGACTCTAGAGGTTAGGCCGGAGGAGAGTTCGTGACTAGTGACTGGCGACTCGTAGGGAAGAAGCGAATGACACCTGCGGGTGACCGACTCAGTAAGGGAAAAGGGAAAGTGAGCGGCGTGCCGAGAAATGCCTGGAATGGTCAGGAGTTTCGTCTTCGGGAGACTTGACAAGAAGGCCGCGAAGCCGACCCTCGGAGTCACGAGTCACGAGTCACGAGTCACGAGTC
>CALEKY010000111.1 GCA_937902995.1 uncultured Sinobacteraceae bacterium | reverse complement strand
TGCATGGGGTGCAAGGGGTCGCGAGTTCGAATCTCGCCGTCCCGACCAATACTTACGAGCGCTTCGCTAAGTCATTGGGGCCAAGGATGGGGCCAACTCTCCAAAAACACTCCTTCAGTCTGTCACGAGCGCCGCCCGCCAGTGTCGTTAGCACCGGCGAGCGGCTAAGCACACCACGACTTCTAAGGAGTCATGACATGCCTAAGACCAGCGTATCCACGTCCCCCTCGATCCCCAGGGGGTTAATCGTCAACCTCGATCAGATCGCCGAGCACATCGGCAACGGGCGCATGGAGGATGCGCTCCGCATGATCTCGTTTGCCCGCGCCCGCGCGGAACTCGCCGTCAAGCCCGAGCGCGAAACCGATCCCATGAGCGTCATCGACGACGTGGCGTCCTACGTCGATCAGCTCTACGGTCTGGCTGATCTGCTCACGGCGATAGACGCGGAAGCGCTCTCAGAGGGAACGCTCTGTCGCGTGGGCTATGCGATGTGCGGCATCTTGGATCGCGCACGGGAGCGCCTCGGCGAGGCACAGAGGCCCGGAACATGAGCAAGCGCACCCAACAACGCCAAGCCCGTCAGCGCGTCGAGCAAGCCACTAAAGAAGCGATCGACCGGCATATCTCGCTGGCATTCACGGAAGGGATCGAAACCGCCGCACGCGAGACGCCCAAGAGTCACAGCGGGCATTTCATTCGCATGTTCGGTCGGCTGCTGAAGGAGCGCGCGGACGAGTACTGAAACCCTGGGAAACATGTTTCCGTTTTGACCTCAAGCCCGAGCGCCCACGGCTCGGGCTTTTTTGTGCGCATCGTTAACTGTCGGAATTCCGACTTTTTCCGTTCCGGAATTTTTCCGTAACGGGCTGGAGCGCCGCACGGGTCATGCCGCGCGGCAAAAAGGGTTGCCTCACGAGGTAACCCTTTCTCACCTTCCCGGTCAGCTTTTCGGCTTGCTCAAGCGAAAAAGAACGTCGGTCCGCGTTCTTTTTTGCAGCAATCGCTGGAGCGCCGCACGGGTCATGCCGCCTCAAGCGAAAAAGATCGACGGTCCGCGATCTTTTGTAGCAATGGGCGCTACTGCTTCGATGCTTTTTCTGCCTGCCGTAAGTGCTCGAACTGCTCGGCGATGGCATTGCGAACCTCAATCGAGCATGCGTGCGCCGCAAAGACCACTAGCAGGTCACGCGGGATCGCATATAGCACAGGGTTATTCATCGTCCGCAAAGCCTCGTCTACGGCCTTGTCCATGAGCGCAATGAATTCTTCGTCCATTCGAGACTCCTTCATCAAGCAAACCGAACTGTGCCGCCGTCGCGGATGTGCTCCTGCAGCTTCTCGGCAAGTTCACGCACTGCGCGACCTGAAAAGAGTGATTTCTCATCAATGCCTTCGACGACGATAACTCCGCTTTGCGCGGGCGCACTGGAGGCGACGGGTGTAACAGGTGTTCCTGGGCTTCCAGCCAGAGACGGAGCCGTGCCTCCGCCGCCGCCGCTGAAGCTCGCTGACTTGATTTGTGAAATCTGCGCCAGACCCATTGCCAAGGTGGATGCAGCGGCGGCGAGGTTCAGGGGCCAAGGATTTTCCAGCGCCTTCGCAACACCCGTGTAGGTGCTCACAACGGCATTAGCGATGCCGGCCACCTTGTTCACTTCAAACATTTTCCGCGAGTGCGTCGAAACCATCGCTAGCGCGTTCTGCGCTTGGTCCGCCGCCATCTTGTACCGCGCGGCAAGGCTTGCCTTCTCGACGTTCTCTTGTGACTTCGCGGCGCGCTTGGCGATCTCTTCGAGCCGCGCCCGGTGCTTCTCTTCGAGTGCGACTTCGAGTTCCTTGAATTCTTCCTTCGTAATCAGTTCCTCTTCCAGCGCTGCGCGCAATCGCTCCATGCGCTCGATATGCCGCTCGATCTCGAGCTCGTCCTCCGTCATCGCGTACTCGCGGATCTGCTGAAGCTTCATTTCCAGCGCTTCGCGTTGCGCGTCGAGTTCCTTCTGTCGCCGTTCGGCTTCCTCGTTGTCGCCGCCGCCGAGGTCTGCGCCTGCGCCGCCGATGGCAACGCCCGCCACGGCTTCGGCGGCCTCCTGTGCGCGCTCACGAACCGCCGCCAAGAATTCCTCGACGCCCTTG
Source organism: uncultured Sinobacteraceae bacterium (assembly GCA_937902995.1). Lineage (GTDB taxonomy): Bacteria > Pseudomonadota > Gammaproteobacteria > Steroidobacterales > Steroidobacteraceae > Steroidobacter. Next base: position 26,796 of record CALEKY010000111.1, on the reverse strand, counting down.
CTCGGCCATTCCGCCGTCACGAGGTCCAGCAACTCCATGCGAACTTGACCCACTTCCGCGCGTGCCTGTGCGCCCATCTCACGCAGGCCGCGCACGAATGCCGAATCGCTCGGCGAGGGAATCTCGGCGAGATTCGCGCCCAATGCGTTCAGGCCGCGAATCCCGGCGTTGACCACAGCCATGAGCTCATCGCCCACCCCGGCCCATAACCGAATGATCGCTTCGGCAACAGTGATCTGCGTCGCCTTCAGCGTCTGTACAACTAGCTCGATGCTCTTGAATGCGATCTGTAGAACGCGCAGCGCATCGGCGACCTTGCCAAACGCCGTGATAACCGTCTCGGCCGTTGACCGTGCGATGCCAGCAAAGCCCTGGTTCTCGCGCGACAGTGCGTTGAATCGGTCGGCGAGTTCTTTCAGCAACGGCGCAAGGGCGATCGTCAATTCCTTGCGGATCGCCTCAAACGTCAGGCCGATGCGGGCCATCGCATCGTTGGCCATCTCGACCTTGGCCGCATCGACTGCCGACAGGCTTATGCCGAATGCGTCCACGTCCTGACGTGCTTGCCGGATCGCATCACCACCGGCCAGCATCAGCGGGACGAAGTTCTCGTTCTCAAAGCCGAGCTTTCGCAGCAGGTCCGCTGCCTGCGATGAACTCAAACCGAGTTCCCGCATCCGATCGGCAATGACCGCCATGCGCTGATCCGTGTCCAGTTGTGACAACGCACGCGCCGATAGGCCCAGCGCATCCAGCGCCGCCTTGCCCTCACCCGTGCCACGCATCGCCTCGCCAAGCCTCGCGTTGAGGTTGCGCAGGGCGCTCGTGAGCTGTTCGTTCTTTACGCCCGCCTCGCTAGCGGCCAACTGAAGCCCGCGCAATCCATCTATGGACGCATCCAACGATCGCGCAAGCTTCGCCTGGGAGTCGATCGCCTCCAGGCCAGACTTGACGAGCTTGGCTGTGAACGCCGCCCCAACCGCCGCCGCAGCAGCGCCCAGCGCGGCCATACGTGCGCCCAGTGCTGCCGCCTGTCGGCCCAGGTCATCCATGCTCTTAGACGCACGACGGCCTCCGGATTCGAGTCCGGACGTATCCGCGCCGATCTCGACTAAGAGGCTTCCTATCGCTTGTGCCATTCGCCCTTATCCTCGATTCGCTCGCGCTTCTTTGGCTTGTGTCGCTTCTCGCGTTGCTCGCGTTGTTCGCGCCTCACGTCCTCACGGAAGCGATTCCAACCTTGAACGTCGTAACGACGAAATCCACGGTTCGCCATCTTATGCCGCCCTCTCATACGCGGGGATGTGTAGGGTCTGGCGATCCTCGTCGCCCTCGACGACAACGGCGAGGTAAGCCAACCGAACCTCCATGCCCGTCGCGCGCAGCTCGGCGATGCGCTCGCGCAGTTGGCGGAAAATCATCTCATCATCTAATCGAATGGTCATCGCTTGACGCATAGTTGCCAGTCCTCGGGGTGCTCGCCGGGTTTCGATCCGCTGGTATCACGCAATGCAACCCACAGCGAACCGTCGAAGGTCGTAAAGTTGCCGCGCTTGTATGGCAGCGCGCGTTGCCACACGCCGCAGAACTTCTGCTCGCGTTGTGCGGCCTCCAGCGCCTCGGTGCGCCGCTCCAGCAGCCTGCGTCTCAGCGCCTGAATGGATAGCAGGACTGCGGTGCGATCGCGTAGAACCATCAGCTCAGCACTAAGCGCAATGATCAGCGAGGCAGCTTTTTTGTCTTTCAGCCCCGAGACGGCGCGCTTACATTCGGATGCAGCTGTCCGCCTGTAGGCGTCGCTCTGCACTTCAGAGTCCAGCGAAACGAGCGCGTCAACATCGTCAGCCCGCACCGCAGCTTCTAGCTTTTGATAAAGCTCGTCTCGCGTCATTTGCGCCCCAACTTCGCGAGGAATCCCTTTTCGTTCGCTGCTTCCAGCTTTTCCACTTTCGCGCGCAGCTCGATCACTTCGAGAATCAGCGCCATCGTGATAGCGTCAGAACTCTTAGCGCCGCGAGCCGCGACCCATTCGCGAATCTTTGCTTTCACGTTCATTACGACGCACTCCCAACCGGATAGTTGACGCCAGTAACCGCAATTGCGCCGCCGTCGCGCTGTAGTTCCCAATTGCCGTTGATGATTGCCTTGAATCCGATCGTGCCTGTCTGGAATAGAGATACGAACTCGCCTGCATCGCCGCTCGCTTCCGGCGAATCGCTCATGACCAGCGTTGCAGACGTGGAGCGCGATAGCTCGATCGAGTCGAGCGCAGCCGCGATACCGGAAGCATCGACTAACGCGATCTGCCCGCCGTTTGAATCACGCGGTGAGCCGCGACTGGTCAAAAGAGGAATTCCTAAAATGCTGCCGCCGCGAGGCGAGCAATCGGAGAACGTGAACGCGCCGCCTGCATCTCGTGCGAGCGCAATTTGCGCCGCCGTTGTGGGGTCGGTGATGAAGTACGCCGCGCTCAGGTCGCCCCCGAAGCCAGCAATCAAAAGCTCAATGTCGCTTGCGGGATCGCCCTGCGAGGGAACGCCCAGGTCGTAGACAACGCTCGCCGGTGTCACATCGGGAATGCCCCCGTTGCTGGCGTCGATAAATGCAGCGTCGAGCGTTGCCGCGCATGCGGCGCGCAGGTCGGCCTCAATTCGTCCTTCCGCGTCGGGACCGTCCTTCTGGATTGATTCCACAGTCGCGGCGATGATTGCGCCGATCTTTCGACGCGGGAGCGATGATCCCTCAATGGCTCGCTTGCTCAACGGGATCGGCTTGAACTGCTCGACCCAATAGCCGCGCGTCGTTTCGGTCGCACGAAGGAATCGCGTTGCGAACGGCACGCGGCGCAGCCCTGCCATGCGTCCGATAATGGATTCTTGTAGGACACTGCCGAAAAAATCGGAATCCAGTACGCGAGCGTTCGGGATGTCGCCGCTGGAGACTGCGCCTACGGCCGTCTTGTTGATGCCGTGATGCGGCCCCCAGCGCCGCTCAGCGATTGCGAGCCAGTCGCCGCCGGGCTCGGACAGCAACACAGGGACTTGCACGGACGGATCGTCAGCCGAAGGGACAAATTGACGCTTAATGCCCGCGTTCGGCATCGACGCCAGCGTCTTTGCGATCAGCGCGCGAATCGTTGGAGAAGCAATCGGCACGGTAGAAACCTCAGTGAGAAAGAAAATAGCCCATCATCCAAATCTACTTTGACGCGGAATGGGCGCATCGACCATGCAGTTATCCGCACTTAACTGACATCCGAATCAAAATTCGCGATTGCGCTCGATCCACATCGCGACATCGATCAAGCGATAGGACAAACGACTGCCGTTCATGCCGAGGCGGAACGCTTCGGGCCCGCGTCCTTCGCTTCTCATCTGCCGCAGGTATTGCGCCGAGTAGCCGAGCAGCTTTCCGCAGTCGGCTTCACTGACGCGACCGTCGCCGCTGATAAACATTTTCGCCGCTCGCGCCGCCGCCTCTAACGCGCGTGCGGTTTGTGCAGCTCGTGATGCAAGGTCGTTAGTCATGGTGAAAACCGAATTCTGGAGAGGTCAACATATGCCTGCGCGCGCCGGTCCCTAAGCGATCGACGCCAGATCAAGCATGCCCCCGCGCCGTTTGGTACTGCCGATGCAGCTCTTGCAGGAACTCCCACGCTTCCGGCCATGCTGCCGAGCACGAGGTTTCGTCAGGACGCGGATTGACGCCCTGGTAAAGCCATACGCTTTCGAGCGGAGGCCACCACGGACGCACACGCAAGACCGCGTTCAGCGAGTACAGCGGATTGCGCTGGAAGTAGTCGCGTGCTTCAGGATCGGACTCGAACAAACGAGCTAGGCTTTCTTCTGCGGTCATCACTTCACCTTTGAGAAATCGACGTTGGGAACGCTCGGCACCTTCTGCCGGCCTGTCGTCTTGGGATCTTGTCGAGCGCTCGGACACAGCCGCAGCCGCAGCGCGAGCGTTGCTTGCGAGCGTAGTAACCGCTCATAGACAGCCAGCCAAGGAGAGGGCTTTCCGTTCACGACTGCGCCACCGGATGCAATCTCGGTAGCGGCCTCGTCGGCCATCGTGCTCACGGTGCAATACGACGCGAGCAGCGGCACGTCAGAGGCGCGGAAATGATCTGAGGGCGTCGATGCAATCAGCGAGCGCCAGAGCTGCTTCGCTCCGCTGGAAAGCTCTGGGGGCGGCGCAAGCGACGTAGAAGCGCCATTCACACGCGGAACGGCAAGCGATGCGGCGGACTGTCGCGGCATTAGTCGGACTCCTCTTCAAGACGGCTGGACGGGTATGAACACGAGGCTACCGCGCCGTTCCCTGGGCCGATCGAGCCCGAATAATCGATCGGCCCGCCGGTGCCGCTCGCACAGCCGGTGCAGCGTGATGCGCCGACAGCCAGGGTGTGCACAGCGCCTAGCTCGCATTGGCCTTGGCCTCGCCGAGTACGCGCAACACAAGCATGGGATGAATACCCAGCAGCGCCGATATGTCGCGCACTCGCAAGCCTTGCGCTGCCAGTTGCCTGATGCGCGCGGCAAGATCGTCGCCGGGAAGGGGCTTCAAAGGGGCTTCGTTGCTCATGCGTGCCCGACTCCATGAAGCCTTTCCGCGTTGCCCATCTGCGCGTCTACTATCGCGTCGCTGATTAGCTGCTCGCGTTCGTCTCGCGTGAATCGGAAGCCGACAGGCAACGGTCTTACGAGCACCATTCCCGGAACGGCATTCAATCGAAAGATCGTGTATGCCTTCCTGCCACACTTCGCGATGTGCCAACGCTTGCGCCAGTCCGCCTCGCGCAACTGCAATCTGTGCTTCTTTCGCTTGCTCATGCGTGCGCCTCGTGTGTGTTTTGGAACCCGGCGAAGCACCATGCTTGCAATGCGCTTGCACGATGCTTGCGCCGGGCCAGTCGGAGTGAGATTGAAGTCAGATCATCGTCACTATCAGCCCAAGACTGTTTTCCAAGGCTGAATCTCGTTGCCAAAGGCTCGAACGCCAAACTGCGCTCAAACCCTGGAATTCCAGGCACAAAACCCACTTCCCCTGAGTGTTTTAAGTCGGGGGAGGGGGAGGGGATGGGGAAGGGGCAGGGGATGGGAATGGATCTATCCGCCCTTCGGCCAGTCCAAGCAGCTCGTCCACGACTGAATACTTGACCGAGCGCTCTTGCTGCCGGTGTGAACTCTCGACGGTGCGCACCTTCCCGTAGACGAGCACATTGCGGAACGCCGACATCGGCATGCGATCGGGTCGATGCGGTTCGCCGAACAGTCGGCTGTACTCGTTGAGGAAGTCGCTTTTCCAGCCGACAGCAAAGCGGCCGTTCTTCCCGTACTTGCGTTGCGGTATCGGGTGACGAATGCCGTAGTAACGAGGGATACGAACCTGGAAGTACTCGCCCAAGTCCATCACCTCGAACCAGACATACAGCTTCGGCCGCTTGAATATCAGCTTCGTCTCGTGGCCAACGTACTTGAGCGTGTATCGGCCAGGGGGAAGCAACGGCGGGCGATCGTCCGCGATACTGGCGAATCCGGTTTCTTGCGTGCTCATCCATGAACCGCCTCAGTTTGTGGTATCGTTTGCATGCGAAAGCCTCAGCCCGTGGAATGCCTGCCAGCGCCACGGGCTTTTTCGTTTCGGGGTTAGGTGGCGGCCTTGCTCGATAGCGTCATTGGATGGCCCGAATTGGCCCATCCAAGCGGGGCTTTGAGCCATTCCTGAGGACAGCCTCGGGAACACGCGGCGGGTTTGCGAACGGGCCGGAACTCGGCGCGGGCCGATAGGGCCACAGCGGGCAGTACACGCACGAGCACTGCGCGACTTGCTCGCGCCACGTGCCGGGCGAATGACAATCGTGAATGCACTCCTTGCACTTCGCGTTGATCGCGGCGCGCAGACTCATCACGCGGCGCTCTCGGCAGCAGCCAGAGTTTCAGGGCGCCAGCCGGTCTTACCGCCTACGTTCACGTCCCGGGGAGGGAGCCGGCCCGCCTTCTCCCAACGCCACCGGGTAGGTGGAGAAATGCCGTAGCGTTCTTCGACGCCACGCGGCCAGATAACTGATGTGCCGTACTTCAGCGCACGACTGCGGTGCTTCACGTTGATACCTCTCGCCAGTTGTTGAAACGACGTGGCGAGAGGCTAAGGCGGGAATTTCCTCAAGTGTCTTGGAAAAAATCGGCGACGGTCAAAAAACGTTGACTTGTCCGGCGTCTACAGTCGATCGAATGTGAAACAGAATCTCGTCAGTCAGCCCCGCCGGATCTTCTGCATTCGGCTGCGCTTCTGATCTGCAGCGACGGCGCGCAAACCCTTGCTCAGTACGGATTTGAACGTCTCAAGCAAAGCAAGTTCGTGATGGCGGAGAGCTTCGCATGCAAAGAAGCCGGCTCGTGCCGCGTCACCGGATGCGACAGCATCTGCCAGTGACTGCAGCGTGCGTCGCAAATTGTCGTCGTGGAACTGCCGAAATGCCTTGTCGATTTCGCGAGCAATGAACTTAGAGGTTAGCGGATCAACGTCTATGTCGTGGGGCATCGGGGTTACGTGAACTCGAAACCCTCCTTCCGCGATATGCCGGATCTCTTCAGCGAGTCTCGATGCGTCAATCTCGGTGGGTGCATCTCGATATGGGTACCTTACGCGAGCCTCGTACCGTGGCTTTCGTGGTCTACCGCGTCCACGTTTGGTCACTGCCGCAACTCCTGTAAGTGCGCCGCCCACTTCTCGAGCGCATCGCGCTTCTCGTCGAGATAGTCGTGAACGTCGTATGTGCCGGGAATCTTGTCCTGTGCGTGATTGAGCACGCGTTCCGCGATGTGCGGCGGAACCTTCAATCGCGCGAGGCCCGTTCGACACGTGCGACGCAGATCGTGAAGCGTGAACGGCGCAATGCCGAGCTCCTTCATGCGCGCTTGGCAGCGCGCCACGCCGCGTGTGAGGATCTTCGGGTCGATCGGCTTACTTCCACCATTCGCCGGCAGCACGAACGCGGATTTCTTTGCTAGCCGCTGCAGCGCCCGGAACTCACGTACCGCCCAATCGGACAACGGGACGACGTGCCCGCGACCGGCCTTTGAGTTCTCGTCCGGAATCTTCCAGGTCCGCGCCTCGAAATCGATGTCGCGCCAGCGGGCGAGGGCGAGTTCACCGCGACGCTGCCCGGTGAGCAGCAGGATCGTCATTGCGTGCGCAAGGCGCGTATAGCGCGTAGCAGCCTTCGGATTCGCGAGATAGGCGGCTAACTCGTCGTCCGTCAGCGTGCGTTCCTTGGGCTTCTCCTTGCCTCCTGGGCGGTAGAGCAATTGCACCGGCGAAGTGTTCACGATGCGCCGGTGAATGCCGAACTTGAACAGCTGGCCCAGGATCGCGGCCACGCGGTTTGCCATGACTCGCGCGCCACGGTCGACGATCTTGTCCAGCAGTTCGATGACCTCGTGCGGTTCGATCGTGCGCGCGTCGCGTCCCTTCCATTCGGGTAGCACTTCCCTCTGTAGTATTCGCTCGGCGTACTCCGGGCGCTTCCGCGTGGCCTTGAGATGCCGTTCCGTGAACTCCGAGACCAGGAACTCGATGGAGTGTCTATTCGCGCCCGTAACGGCCGCAGAGACGGGGAGGGGAGCGAGTCTTGGGCTGCGCTTGGGAAGGGCGCGTCGTGGGTCAATGCCTTCGTCGAGCTTCTTGCGCAGGCTATGCGCCATCTCCCGCGCTTCGGCGAGGCTCATGCTCGGGAAGTGACCGATCGTGAGCCGCACCCACTCGCCTCGCCACGTGTACCGGAAGCGCCACGTCCGCGACGCGCCGCCAGCTTTCTCTCGGACGCGAAGCTGCAATCCCTGCGTTGAGGGGTCCGTATGGTCGCCGGCCGCGAGCGCTCCTAGGCTCGATTGGGTGAACCGCTTGGGGACTTGTCGCGTTGGCATTTCACTTCCTGGGGCCAAGTTGGGGCCAACTTAGCCGAAATAGGGTGAAATGTCATGTGAGACCGTGAACGTGCTCTCGCCCTATGAAACAAGGCACTTGCGCTATCAACGCCTTTCACGTAGTTTCACTTCCGTGCAGCCTGGGAGTGCATGGGGTGCAAGGGGTCGCGAGTTCGAATCTCGCCGTCCCGACCAATTCCTTACCGTCTGCGGGCAAGTCACGCCTGCGGCCATTCCGAATTAGACGTACGCTCCTGGACGCCATACTGCGGCTGCGCGGCGGGCCGACAACAGTGCTCATTCGAAGCGGTCGCTCTGACTGTTAGGCGTGCAGGAGGTGCCATGCCAGACCATGAATCGAGATTCTCGGCGGATGCGACAGAGCTGCGCCGCGAGTTCAAGCGCGTCGACCGCAATCGGGACGGCAAGGTGAATTACGAAGAGTTCAAGGAAATGCTCGAGGGGCTCGAAGCCGGCATGACGGAGCAGGAGATGCGCATCGGCTTCGGCGAAGTCGATCAGGACAAGGATGGTCTGATCGATCGGCAGGAGTTCGTCGACTGGTGGCTCGCTGATTGAGTGTGCGCGTTCGGCCGACCCAATTCGCGCTGCGCAGGAACCGCTGCCGCCAGTTGCTCACGCGCCATGTCGGCGATGTCTTGTCCGTTCATCTTGGGCACCTCACGTAAAGCGCAATCGCCGAGCGGGCACATCCGTGTGATACTCCAATAGTCTTAGGTACGGCGTTATTTGTCCGGCCAATCACTAAAGGGGGATGAAACATGCGCAAATCCGTCATTGGCGTGGCAATCGTGCTCGCAGGCTTGGCTGTGACTGCCTATGCGGGCCATTGCCCGATGGACATGAAGGAGATCGACGCCGCGCTCTCGAGCGGCGAAACGAAGCTCTCCGCGGAGCAGTTGGCGCAGGTGAAGAAGCTGCGCGCTGAAGGTGAAGCCGCACACAAGGCCGGTAATCACGGCGAGTCGATGCAGAAGCTGGGCGAGGCAAAGCAACTTCTCGGAATCTAACTCCTGCCTCTACAACCTGGGCCCTGCGTACACGGGGCTCAGGTTGCCAGCTGACTGGGCATACTGTGTTCAAGCGGGGCGGTCCGCATTGAACGCTCGACGCGGTCCTAATCTTGTCCTTCAAAATATTTTGTTCGGCGGGTTTTTCGCGGGACTGGCCGATTTCATCTATCCCACGGCTCGCAGCGTCATCGCAGGCAACTCATGGATGCAGCCGTGGAAGTTCGTCGCTAGCGGCTGGTTCGGTGCGCCTGCACTTGAAGGCGGTGTGGGCATGGTTGCGGTCGGCGTCGCATCGCATTTTCTGATTTGTTTCGTAGCGGCAGCGCTGTTGTACGTCGTTGTCAGCCGCGTGAAGTGGGTTCCGAGGCAATGGACTGTGTTGGGCATTCTCTACGGCGTCGCTTTCCTCGTCGCGATGAATTACGTGATCCTGCCGCTCTCGGGCGTCGCGCGCAGTATCTATCCGCTAGGAGAGATACACATCGCGGCGATCGTTCACATCTTGGTCGTAGGCTGGCCGACGGCGTTCTTTGTGTCGCGCGCGCTCGAACAATCGGACGGCTGAGAAAGACGTTTCGTTCCGCTGAGGGGAGCACTCGAATCTGCCGCTGAATGAGCACGCTATCATTCGAAGCGCCCAGATGACTCGCGATCGCGCTCATAGCGCTTCATCTGCGGAAATACCGGCAGCCACGATTCGCGGCGGATCGTCCAAAGCTCATACGTGGGCGTGAATCGATCGGGTTCATCGAGCGATCCCAGGTTCACTTCGATCTCGTCGTCGGTGCGAGAGAAGACCGACGAGCCGCACCGAGGGCAGAAGTGCCGTCCTGCGTAGTCGCATGTTTCTCCCGCGACAGTGACTGCAGTCTCGGGAAAAATTGCGGAGGCGTGGAAGACCGCGCCGTGATGCTTGCGGCAATCGAGACAATGACAAATTCCAACTCGGTACGGACGGCCGCGCGCCTCGAGACGCACGCTCCCGCACAAGCAACCGCCAGTGAACCGCTCCATATTGTGCCTCGCGTGCAATGACCCGGGTGCGCCGAGTGTATGCCGATGCTCAGGACCCGAGGCGATCGCTTCGAGGAATGAACTGCCTGGACACCCACTCGTTCGCTGAGTGGGTGTCCAAAGCTTCACTACCGCCTGCGCGCCGACAGCATCAGTTTGACGATCTCTTCGGTCACGTTCGGCTCGAGCCCTTCGGTGTGGCCCTTATCCACACGCACGATATCGGCGACGACGTGCCCGTCCTTGCAGTTCGGATAGACGTAAACCTGCGCGCTGCCGGGCCGCGGCTTCAAGCCCCAGATCTTGTTCGGATTCTGCTGCGGGCGAGAGTCGTAGACGTATCCAGGTTTCGTATCGACGATGTCGGGTAGGCGGGTTTGCGGACCGCACCCGAGTTTTTGCGCCCACTTCGATTCCTTGGGCGGACCCGCTTCCGTGTACTCGTGCTCACCGGCGGTGTAGATGTGAGAGAAAGGAAAATCCGGAAGGATCGATGCATCCGCAACGAGGCGCAGCGGCGCACTGCTGCCAGGTGCGGACCCGCCGGCCGGCCTGGCCGATGCGGGCAAGTCAGCACCCGGGTTGCGAGGAATGGGGGCACGAATGTCCTCGCGCTTCGAGCCCAAGCGTCCGCCTGAGAGACTCACCCAGCCGGTCAATCGATCGCGGAAGAAACCTTGGTTGATGAGGCGATTCGACGTTTGTCCTCCTTGCGAATGGCCCGCTAGCCAGAATGCCTCGATGTTTTCGGCGCCGAACTGCTCGTACACGTATTCCACGATATTGCGTAGGTGGGCGTCATCGTTCTCGGGCGTCCACGCGCGAATGATTCCGCTCGGCGTTGCAACGACGAGCCGGTACTTCTCTTTGAGATCCATGATCGGGAAATAGTGGCGCTGCCAGTTACCGATGGATCCACCACCGTGGAGGTTGAGAACGAACGTGACTTTCTCGCCGGGTTTGAGATCGCACGGATAATCGAGGAAGAACTTCCGTCCCGTTTTCGGATCCACCGCATTCCCGAGGTTCGCAATGAGCTCGGCAGGACAATTCGTGTCGGGGCAATGTAGGGGAGGCGGCGATTCGCATTGCACACCTGCGATTTGTTTTGGCGGTGCAGACGCACACGCGGAGAGCAAGGCTGTCAAAACCGAAGCTGCGAATAGATGACGATTCATGCCAACCCCCGATCGTTATTGTGTGAGCGCTGCAAGCGCGGCACTCTGTGCGGGCGAAGAATAGCGATCTGGCGTAATCGTTGTCGCGAATCTTGGCGGTTCTTCAGCGGCGCGCGCCGAGAATTTGTTTTCGCGTCGACAAATATTTCGACGTTGCTCGTTACGCGGGCGGGCGGTCCGAAAGCTTGGCTACTGCGGCATGCGGTAACGTAACGTCCTGAATGAGCGCGCGGAAGCGGGGATCCGTGACGGGCTCGAGAATAAGCGTGTCCGCTGGTGTCGGAGCGGGCGACGATTCGATCTTCCGCAGGTGATTGTCATCCGGCGTGCGCGTTTGCGCGATTCGATTCCGTCAGAGCGCGCGTGAGCAGGGCCGCGAGTTTGTCTTGTGTGAACGGCTTGGCGAGCATGTAGCGGCCGGCGGAGTCTCTGTCTTGGCCGTGACTGTAGCCGGTTGCGAAGACGACAGGGATGCCGCGATCGGCGAGCATATCGGCGATCCCGAGGCTGCTCTGTCCATGAAGGTTGATGTCGAGCAGCGCGAGGTCGATTTCCTGCGACTCAGCGAGCTCGAGCGCTTCGGACACGGCGAGAGCAGGGCCGACCACTCGTGCTCCGAGCTCCTCGAGCATCGCGCAGGTTGTCGTTGCGATGAAGAACTCATCTTCGACGACGAGAATTCGTTTGCCTCGGAGCGAGCTCACGATGCGCTCCCGGCGCGCGGCGGATGCAGCAATAGCTCGATCGAACACTGAAAACCGCGGGGCCAAAGTCGACACGTGCGCGACAGCCGGGCTCGCTTGCGAGCGCGCGCTCGATCATCAGTAGCCCGAACCCGCGCCGTGTCGGAGGTTGTACGGCAGGGCCGTCGCATTCGCGCCAGTCGAAATGCAAGGTGGGTTCGGGATGATTGTCGACGCTCCAGGAGACCTGGAGTTTTCCTGCGTTGTTGGACAGTGCGCCATGCTTCAGTGCATTCGTCGTCAACTCATGTAGGGAGAGGGCGATCGCAAGCGCATGGCGACGGGCGAGCAGCACGGACGTTCCATTGACCGTGACACGATCTTTCGCGGCGCCCGACGCCTCGATTGCATTGCGGACCAGGTTGTTGAGATCCACTCGTTCCCAATTCTGCTGGCTGAGCAAGCCGTGTGCGGCGCCAAGTGCGGCGAGCCGGCCGTAGAATGCATTGCGCGCTTCGATCGGTGAAGCGTCGCGGGTGAAGGTCTGCTGTGCGATGCCTTGAACGACTGCGAGCGTGTTCTTCACGCGATGATTCAGTTCGTCGATCAGCAATTGGCGTTGACTCTCGGCCGCCTTACGATCAGTGATGTCGATGCCAGTCGATTGTGCTTCGATGCAGCGACCCTGTTCGTCGAATTCCAGCCCGCGATTCGTCCAGAGAAACCATCGAACTCCGTCCGTCGTCAACACGCGGTTCTCGATGCGGACTTCGGGGTTGGTCGGGCTCAATCGCCTAAGGAGGTCCTCGACGTGGGGGCGATCTTCCGGCGCGATGATGGTCCAGAAGTCCAGGTCAACGAGATCGGCGGCACGTTTGCCGATAGCGCGCGCATACGCTTCGTTGGCGAACAGAATCGTGCCTTCGGTGCGAAATCGACACACCATCTCGGTCTGGCTCTCGACGACGGCACGGTAGCGCTGCTCGCTTTCCCGCAGCGCTTCTTGCGTTCGCAGGTACTCCGTCATGTCGTAGAAATAACAAACCACCCCTAGGTTGCCGTCGGGCATCGCAATGCGTTCGAGCTGCCAGTCGTAAGCCTCGTCGCGTCCGGTGTCGGCGCGTCGCTGCTTGACGCAGGAGCGATGGAATCGATCGCCGCTGCGGAGCGTGTTCCGAAATTCGCGGTTCAACTCCTCGGCGAACGGCTCGCACCAGACAGATCGGAGGAGGTCGTCCAACCGGCGACCGACCAACGGTCTGCCACCGCTGAAGAGTCTTTCGGCGCCGGCGCTCGCGCGCGTCACAGTGAGCGAGGCGTCGACGAGCAGAATGCCGAACGGCGCGTTCTGGATCAGATTGAGAAAAGTATCGTGGCTGCGCTGAAGCGCACGCTCGGCATTGCGTCGCTCGATGAATTGGCCGACCTGGCTACCGATCGAGCTCGACATCTTGAACAACATCGGCTCGGTGGGTCGCTCGCGATCGGCGAAGAACTCGAAGACGCCAAGCCGACGGCTACCGAGGACGATGGGGAAAGCGAAGACGCTACGTAGGCCGTCGTGGACGGCGATGGCCTCTGGTCCCGTTTGTCGTCCGCCAGAGTCGTTGGACACCGACGAAAGTTTGCCTGGACGTTCGGATAGCCACGTTTCCAAATTGGATACCCATGCCGGCTCCCCGGTCTTCCACACCGCGTTCACAAGGTCATCGCCGGCGCTGAGCGTGGTAGTGCCGCACCATGCAGCCAGAGTGGGTGCTCTGGATTTGGGGGCACAATGAACCTGCAGGCAGCGAAACTCCGGTGGCGTTTCGTTGGCGAGCCACAGGATCCCGGCCTGCCAGTTCCAGTGGTCGCAGATTGCTTCCAGGATTGCCGGAGCGGCGACCTCCAGCGCTGCACTTTCCGCGAGCGCTCGAGTGACCGCGTCCTTGGTTGCGAGTCTGCGTTCGACGAGCTTGCGTTCAGTGATATCGATGAAGGTCACGATCGCGCCCTTCGATGTGCCATCCACGGTCCGATATGGCGTGACGCGTCGAAGGAAGGTTCGCCGTTCATCCGAGACTTCCGTCTCGAGCGGACCGTCTGCGAAAGCCAGCTCTCTCGCGGAGGGCAACAGAGGCATTGCGACTAGGTTGTGAGCGATGTGCGTCAGTGGCCGCCCGATATCGCTCTCGAGCAGGTTGTACAAACGAGTGGCCGCAGGCGTGAAGTTTCGAACGGCCCCGGACTCGTCGAGAAATATTGCAGCGATTTCCGTGCAGCGAAGCAGGTTCAGCAGATCGTCGTTCGATGCCTGGCGCGAGCGGCCCGATGTCCCGACGTCATCGCGGGACATTTCCTTGCTCGAGGTCCCCGATCCCATCGGGACATCGGAGGCTTGGCCTTGAACATCATCGCGCATCTGTGTCGATTACTCGCTGTTGGTCGAATCGGCCCCGAGCACCGCGATCGAACGAATAGTTGCCCCGAAGCCGCACATGCCTGCGAAACGCAGTCCCACATGGCTTCAGGTCCTGTGACTCTCGATCCATGAGAAGGCGAGCGCTGTCGCCGATGTTCTTAAGAGAGTTCTGAGCACACGCTATGCGTTGCCTCGCATTTTGGCGCAATGTGCGGCGAACAGCGAGGGCATCCTGGCGGCCGTTCTCCGTCCCAGTAGAGCTATCCGCCAGAATCGAAGCGCAATTCTGGCATGTTCGGGGCGATGTTGATCAACCAAGGATCGGCTAGCGAGCGCACGTGTTTACCGAAATTTGGCGCTTTGTCGGCCGCGTGAATTCCGGCCCCGGCCCTTTGCCTGTGGCCGGAGGCTAGCGTCACGGGCTGGATGCGTGAGGAGCGGCCGCAGTGGCGGTGGAATCCTTATCTCTGCATGACCCAGTTGATAAAGCAGTGGCACGACAGAGCGCGTCTTCGAGCCAGACCCTCGCAACGCTGATCTCATGGTCGAGGTCAGGCGCTCGCCGCGACAGAAAGAGCAATCGTTGCAGTCATGGTTCCCTCCAACGTTGAGCACGACTCGGAACTCGATGCAATTCGGGACCGTTGCAGGGTGTTCGCGTACAACAGTACCGGCAAACTTTACATGCGTGGACCAGGTGACTGGAGCGGGAATTCCATCGGACGCGCAGCGCTGGTTCGATCGTCGCGGACGCGCGACGCTGCCGAAACGAGCGACTATCATGCTCCACGCACGTGAAGGGCCGCTCACAATGCTGTGAACTGCGTCGAGACAGGAATCGACAACTCCAAGAGTGGTGATGATGAAGGATGAGTCGCGTTCGAAGCGCCAATTTCTGCAGTGGATGGGTGCCTGCAGCTTGACGCTGGCCTCCCGCGGGATATTCGCTGCCGAGAACGAATCCGACGTTCCAGGCGTCATCGTCGAAGGGTCGCGGGACGTGCAGATCGCGCTCGAACGCAATTCGGATCCGGTCGTCAACAACCTCCAGCGGCGCACGTTTCGTTTCTTCTGGAACACGGCGCACAGAACGACTGCGCTCATCCCCGATCGGTATCCCACGCCGTCGTTTGCAAGTATCGCCGCAGTCGGATTTGCCTTGACGGCCTACGTGATAGGCGCCGAACGAGGGTTCGTCTCGCGGTCGCAAGCACGCATCCGCACGCTGCGTACGCTTCGCGTTCTTGCCAGTCTTCCTCAGGGACCCGAAGAGAAGGGCACGGCGGGCTACAAAGGCTTCTATTACCACTTCCTCGAGATGGACACCGGACATCGCTTCGACACATCCGAGTTGTCGACCGTGGACACTGCGTTGTTGTTGGGCGGTGTGCTGCTCGCTCAAACGTATTTCGATCGGGATACGCGGCAGGAGCGCGAGATCCGACAGCTTGCCGATCGGATTTATCATCGCGTCGATTGGCAGTGGGCCCAGGCGCGTCCGCCGGCCATTTCGCACGGGTGGCGCCCCGAAACGGGATTCTTGCGGTTCGATTGGCGGGGCTACAACGAGGCCATCCTCGTCTACATCCTCGCGCTGGCGTCGCCGACCTTTCCCGTCGATGTCGATGCGTGGGAAGCGTGGACGTCGACATACAAGAACTATTGGGGGCGCTTCAGCGGGCAAGAGTTCTTGTCGTTCGGTCCGCTGTTCGGCCACCAGTATTCTCACATCTGGATCGATTTCCGCGGCATCCAGGACGAGTTCATGCGCGAGAAGGGCATCGACTATTTCGAGAACAGTCGACGCGCCGCGTATGCACATCGCGAGTACGCGCGTCAGAACCCGATGCGCTGGCGCGGCTACGACAGCGAGATCTGGGGCTTGACGGCATGCGACGGCCCGGCGGATGTCGTGAAGATCTTCAATGGCGAGGAGCGGGGCTTCTTCACGTACGCGGCGCGGGCGACGGCGTCGATTCATGTGCTCGACGACGGCACGATCGCGCCGACGGCTTCGATCGGCATGATCGCGTTCGCACCTGAGATCGTGATTCCGACGATTCGCGCGTTCCGCGCTCGCTTCGGGGAGCACCTGTATCAGCGTTACGGATTTCTCGATTCGGTCAATCCGAGCTTCACGTTCAGCGACGTGCCGCTGCAGCACGGGCGTCTCGTCGAGAACATCGGCTGGGTGGCCAACGACTATCTCGGCATCGATCAAGGGCCGATCGTCGCAATGATCGAGAATTATCGTAGCGGGCTCATTTGGCAGATCATGCGACGCAATCCGTACATCCGCCGCGGGCTCGAGCGCGCGGGCTTCAGAGGCGGCTGGCTCTCGCAATCCACGTCTTGACTGTCAGGATCAGGCAAGTGAGCGTCGAGGCAAGCGAGAAAAACGTGCGCGCGGCCAACGGCATCACGCGACGGGGCGCGTTGGCCGGTTTGGCGGCGAGTGCCGCGGTCGCGACGTTGGGGTGTGCGCGGCGTGACGATGCTCTGACGTTCTGGGCGATCGGTCGCGAAGGCGAGGTGGCCGGCGATCTGGCGCGGGATTTCATGCAGCGCCATCCGGACATACGCGTCGAAGTGCAGAAAATGCCGCTCACTGCGGCACACGAGAAACTGCTGACGGCCTATGCGGGCGAGACGCTGCCCGACGTGTGTCAGATCGGCAATACCTGGCTGGCCGAATTCGACGAGCTCAATGCGCTCGAGCCGCTCGAGAATTTCATTGCCGGGTCGAGCTTTCCGACGAACGATTATTTTCCGGCCATTCTGGATTCGAATCGGCTGAAGGGTCGGCTCGTCGGAGTGCCGTGGTATGTCGACACGCGGCTCTTGTTCTATCGCACGGACATGTTGCGCGAGGCCGGATTCGCCGAGCCGCCGACCACGTGGGACGAATGGAGGGCGACGATGGCCGCGATCAAGGACGTCGTGGGGCCGGAGCGTTACTCGATTCTGATGCCCGTCAACGAGTACGACCAGCTCATCGTGCTCGCTCTGCAACAGCCCGGCGAGATGCTTCGCGATCGGTGGCGGTACGGGAATTTCCGCAGCGACGATTTCCGCCGCGCTTTTTCGTTCTATCTCGAGATGTTCGACCGCGGCTGGGCACCGCGCATGTCGAACACGCAGATCTCGAACGTATGGGACGAGTTCGGTCGGGGATTCTACGCATACTACCTCTCGGGGCCCTGGAACATCGCGGAGTTTCTCCTGCGGCTACCCGCGCACTTGCAAGACGATTGGATGACGGCACCGATGCCGGGTCCGGACGGGCCAGGCATTTCCACGGCAGGCGGATCGAGTTTGGTGATCTTCCGCAGCTCGCGGCGCAAGGAGCAGGCGTGGAAGTTCATCGAATATCTCTCGAGCACGGAAACGCAACGTCGCTTCTATCAAATGACGGGCGATCTGCCGCCGCGTATCGGAACGTGGGAGTCGCCTGAGCTCGTGCGATCGCCGTATGCGCGCGCCTTTCGCGTGCAGCTCGAACGCGTACGCTCGCCGCCGCGTGTGCCGGAATGGGAACGCATCGCGCAGGAAATTCGTGTTGCGCAAGAGCGTGTCGTGCTCGGCGCTGCAACGCTCGATGAGGCGGTCGAGGCGCTCGATCGCAGGGCCGATGCGATCCTCGAAAAGCGACGCTGGATGATGGATAGGAAAGCAACGTGAGACGCTCGTTCGCAGGCTGGTGGTTCGTCGCGCCGGCGCTGATCGTGCTGGCCACGTTCTTTTTCGTGCCCGTCTTGGCTGCGTTCGGGATGAGCCTCACGGACTTCGACATCTATGCGCTGACGGACCTGTCGAATCTGCGTTTCGTCGGCTTCCAGAACTACCGGACGCTCCTGCACGAGCCGCTGTTCTGGAAATCGCTCGGCAACACCTTCTATTTCGTCGTGCTCGGCGTGCCGCTGTCGATTGGGGCATCGCTGGCCGCAGCGCTGCTCGTGAACTCGAAGGTCGCGCGGTTTCGCGGCTTCTTCCGTACGGTCTATTTCGCGCCTGTCATCACGACGCTCGTCGCCGTCGCGGTCGTGTGGCGGTACATCTTCCATACCCGCTACGGATTCTTGAACTACGCCCTCGGGTTCATCGGTATCGATCCGATCGACTGGATCGGCGATCCGAAGTGGGCGATGCCGGCCATCGTCATCCTCGCCGTGTGGAAGAACTTCGGCTACAACATGATCATCATTCTCGCGGCACTGCAAAGCATCCCCGACGATCTGTACGAGGCGGCACGCATCGACGGTGCCTCGTACTGGCAGCAGTTCCGCCACGTCACGCTGCCGAGCCTGCAGCCGGTGCTCCTACTCGTGAGCATTTTGACGATGGCCGGTTATTTCCAACTCTTTGCGGAGCCGTACGTGATGACGGAAGGCGGGCCGCTCGATAGCACCAAGAGCGTGCTCTTCTATATGTACGAGGAGGGCTTCAAGTGGTGGAGCCTCGGGCGCGCCTCGGCTGTCGCCTTCGTACTCTTCGTCATTATTTTCGCGATCACGCTCCTGCAGTTGCGCATCGGCCGACGGGAGGCAACGGTATGAAGCGTTCGACGCTCCTCGTCAATGCGATGCTGATCGCCGGCGCGATCGTGGTTGCGTTTCCGCTGCTCTGGATGTTCTCGGTGTCGTTCATGCCGCGCGGCGCAGCAAGTGCCTTTCCGCCGCCATTGTTGCCGCCGGAGCCGACGCTCGAGAACTACCGCGAGCTCTTCTCGCGGCACGAAGCGTGGCGCTACATGCTGAACAGCGCGTTGGTCGCCACGTTTGCCACCGCGATTGCGCTCGTGCTGAACACGATGGCCGGTTACGCGTTTGCGAAACTGAAATTCAAAGGACGCGAGCGGCTTTTTCGGATCCTGCTCGGCGCGTTGGTGATTCCGGCGCAAGTCACGATGATTCCGCTCTTTGCCATGGTGAAGGGCATGGGACTGGTCAGTACGTACGGCGGCGTCATCATCCCGTCCATGGCCAGTGTGTTCGGGATCTTCCTCGTGCGACAGTACGCGCTGTCTTTGCCCGATGAGCTGCTCGAGGCTGCGCGCATCGACGGTGCGAGCGAGTGGCGGATCTTTCGTTCCGTCGTCGTGCCGTTGTTGAAACCCATCGTGATCACGTTGGGCATTCTCACGTTCCTGGCGACGTGGAACGACTTCATGTGGCCGCTGATCGTTCTGACGGATCAGAAGATGCATACGCTTCCCGTCGCGCTGGCCGGCTTGTCGCGTGAGCACGTCCAGGACAATGAGCTCATGATGGCCGGAGCCGTGATTACGGTTCTCCCGGTGCTCGTGCTGTTCCTCGCGCTGCAGCGTTACTACATCGCTGGCATTCTCGCCGGAAGTATCAAAGGGTGAGCGACGTGCGTCGCGTCTGCTCGTTGGTGTTGATGCTCTTATGTGCCGCCGCCTTTGCGGCGGAGGAGCGCGCTGTGCCGGCCGAGACGCGTGTCCTCGATCCCCTCGACGATGTGTCTGCATGGGACACAGCCGTCTCGGAGAATGTCATCGCGTCCGTGCGGTCCGCAGAAGGACTCAAAGACGGTGCGCTCGTGATGGAGTTCGACCTGGCGAACACGGCGGGTTATGCCTCTGCGCAACGAAAGCTGCCGACCGAGTTGCCGGAGGACTACGAGATTTCGTTCTGGGTACGCGGGGAGGCAGGACGCAATCATCTCGAAGTGAAGTTCGTCGACGAGAGCGGGTTCAATGTCTGGTGGTATCGGCGACCGAACTTTCAGGTGTCAGGCGACTGGCAACTGATCCGCATCAAGCGCCGCCAGATCGAGTTCGCGTGGGGACCGACGACCGACAAAGTGCTGCGCAAGTTCGCGAGCATCGAGTTCGGTGTCAGCGCAGGCATCGACGGCGGGCGAGGAAGTCTCTGGTTCGACGACCTGACGCTTCAGGTCATCCCGCCGCAGAAGGCCGCGGGGCGTCCGATCATTTCCGCGTCGAGCGCATTGCGAGGCGCCGGTGTGCAACTCGCCATGGATTCGCGACCCGATACAGCGTGGCGAAGCGAAGCGGGACCACAGACGGTGCAGATCGATCTGCGGCAGGTGGTCGAGTTCGGCGGTCTCGAAATCGATTGGGCGAGCGGGTTGCACGCCGAGCGCTATACCATCGAAACCTCGATCGACGGAAAGCAATGGCAGACCGTTCGCCGCGTCACGGCCGGCAACGGCAAGCGCGATTCGCACTTTCTCCCCGAATCCGAGGCACGCTACATCCGTATTTGGATGCCGGATGCGAATCGGCAATACGGCATCGCGGAAATTCACGTGCGCGATCTCGCGTTCGGCGCTTCGCCCAACGCGTTCATTCAATCTCTGGCGAAAGATGCACGACGCGGATGTTATCCGCGCGGTTATTCGGGCGAGCAAACGTATTGGACCATCGTCGGCGTGGATTCCGACGAAGAGGAAAGCTTGGTTTCGGAAGACGGAGCCGTGGAGCCTCGGCGTGCGAGCTTTTCGATCGAGCCGTTCGTGAAAACGGAGTCGGAGCTGGTGACCTGGGCGGATGCAACGATTCGGCATTCGCTCCTCGAAGGTTACTTACCCGTGCCGATCGTGGAGTGGAAGCATCGCGACATGGACTTGCGTACGACCGTGCAGTCCGTCGGACGCCGCGGTCAGGGCTGGACGCGCGTGACTTACACGCTCAAGAACAATCGCCGATCGAAACAAAAGCTGATGCTGGCCCTGACCGTACGTCCCTTGCAGGTCAATCCGCCGACGCAGTTTCTGAACACGACCGGCGGGGTCTCGCCCATTCGAGAGCTCGCGTGGCGGGAAGGCGCCGTGCATGTCGACCAGGTGAGAGGCATCGTTCCGCAGCACGCGCCGTCGGCATTCGTCGCCGTACCGTTCGATGCCGATACGCCGTGCGATTGGCTCGAGCGGGACGATCTCCCGTCGGAAATCAAGGATGAGACAGGCTTCGCCTCGGGAGCTCTGTTGTATGACGTTGAGCTCGATCCTGAATCGACCGCTACGTTCGTGCTCGACTTGCCGCTGCACCCGAACAGCAGTCTCGCCAAGATCTCCGATGCCGATGCAGAGCGCAGCCTTGCCGAATGGCGCGAGAAGCTCAATCGAGTCAGGCTGAGATTACCGAAGGACGGTCAAGCTCTCTTCGATACGCTGCGCACGGCGTTGGCCCACGTGCTCATCAATCGCGACGGTCCTGCGATTCAGCCCGGCTCTCGATCCTACGAGCGCTCATGGATTCGCGATGGAGCGATGACTTCGGAGATGCTCTTGCGGCTCGGCCATGAGGATGTCGTGAAAGAGTTTGTGCAATGGTATGCCGGCTACTTGTTCGACAACGGTAAGACGCCTTGTTGTGTGGATCGGCGCGGGGCGGACCCCGTGCCGGAGAACGACAGTCCGGGCGAATTCCTGTTTCTCATCGATGCGATGCATCGCTACACAGGCGATACCGAGTTGCTGAGTTCGCTCTGGCCGCGTGCCTTGAAAGCGTTCGAGTACATGGAGCGCATGCGTCAGTCGGAACGCACTGAAGAGAATCTCACGCCCGACCGGCGCGTGTTCTACGGGTTGATGCCTGCATCGATCAGTCACGAAGGGTATTCGGCCAAGCCGATGCATTCGTATTGGGATAACTTCTGGGCGTTGCAGGGCTACGAATCGATGGTGCGGATGGCGCGCGTTCTCGAGGAGACGCAGACCTTGCGACGCGTCATTCAGCTGCGCGATGAGTTCCGCACCGATCTCTATCGTTCGTTACAGCTCGCACAGCGCATGCACAACATCGACTATTTGCCAGGAGCGGCGGAGCTCGGCGACTTCGATGCTACATCGACGACCATTGCGCTTTCGCCTGTCGGCGAGCAGCAGATGCTTCCGCCGAATGCGATGCTCGCGACGTTCGAACGTTACTGGGAGAACTTCACGGCACGGCGTTCGAGCTCGAGCTGGAACGACTACACGCCTTACGAGTGGCGCGTGCTGGGCACGTTCATCCGACTCGGATGGCGCGAGCGCGGGCAAGCCCTGATCGAATTCTTCATGAACGATCGACGCCCCGCGCAGTGGAACCAGTGGGCGGAAGTGGTGGGCCGCGAGGTGCGCGCACCGCGCTTCGTCGGCGATATGCCACATGGATGGGTTGCTTCGGATTTCGGCCGCTCGATGCTGGACATGTTTGCGTACGAACGTCCCGCAGATGAGACGCTCGTGCTGATGGCGGGTGTGCCCGCGGAGTGGGTGCGGAAGGAGGGATTCGCCGTCGAGAATCTACGAACGCCGTACGGTCTGCTGACGTACTCGCTCACGGTCGAAGGCGGGCGACGCACGCTCGAAGTGGCCGAGCTCGAACAGCTTCCTGTCGGCGGCATCGTGATTGCCTGGCCGGAAGGGCAAAAGGGACTCGGCCGTCAGTCAATCCAGCAGGGTAGCGCGCGCTGGACGGGAAGCGAGCTCCGTATTAGTCGATTGCCGTTTCGGGTGGTGTACGAGGCGGGAGACTGAAGGCTGAAGGCGCTGCCGCGCTTCTTTATTTGGAATCTGCTCAGAAGAGTACGGCACCTTGGGATTCGATGACGCTCTTATAGAAGTGTGCGCTGGCTTTCGGCGTTCTGGCGAGCGTCTCGTAGTTCACGTGGACGATGCCGAATCGCTTGGAGAATCCGTACGCCCATTCGAAGTTGTCGAGCAGCGACCAGACGAAATAGCCGCGAATATCAGCCCCCTGAACGAGTGCGTCGTGCACGGCGCGCAAATGCTTGCGCAAGTAATCGACGCGCAACGGATCGGCGAGCACATCGCCCTCGACCTGCGGCGGATCGTAGAAGGCCGCGCCATTCTCGGTGATGTACACAGGCGGATTGTCGTAGCGGTCCTTGATCCACAAAAGCGTATCGGTGAGGCCCTGCGGAAAAACTTCCCAACCGGTCTCGGTATGCGTGTGTTGCTTCTGCCGGACGGAGCTTGCGCGCAGCGGCCAAGCATGCGGAGCGTGTTTCGTCACGCTGCGTGTGTAGTAGTTGACGCCGATGAAATCGAGCGGCTGCTTGATTTGAACGAGATCGTCGTCCGGGAACTTCGGCCAAGCATCGTCGAAAATCTCCGCGAGCTCGGACGGGTAAGTGCCGAGAAGCGCCGGGTCGAGAAACTGCCGATTCATGTAGGCGTCTGCGCGCCGTGCCGCAGCGATATCTGCCGGATCCTGAGAGGCGGGATATTTCGGTTCGACGTTGACGACGAGACCGATGGCGTTGCGGCCGGACACTTGTCGGTACGCTTGGACTGCGGCACCGTGCGCACGCAGGAGGTTGTGACTTGCGAGCGGCGCTTCGTACGCGCTGCGGTGTCCAGGTGCGAGCGTACCGTGAAGATAGCCGCCGTCCGCCACGACCCAAGGCTCGTTCAAGGTGCACCAATATCGGACGCGATCGTCCAGCCTGTGAAAGAGCAGCTCGGCGTACTCGCCAAACCAGTCGGCGATGTCGCGATTCAGCCAGCCGCCTTTGTCGTCGAGCGCCGCAGGCAAGTCCCAATGATACAAAGTCGCCATCGGTTGAATGCCCTTCGCGAGCAATGCGTCGACCAGGCGTTCGTAGAACCCGAGGCCGGCCGGATTCACCCGCCCAATGCCTTCGGGAAAGATGCGGGCCCAGGAGATGCTGAAGCGGTAGGCTTGCATGCCGAGCGAGTGCATCAGTTCGACGTCGCTCGCGTAGCGTCGGTAGTGGTCGCACGCGACATCGGCATGTTCGTTATCGACCACGCGTCCTGGCGTGTGGGCAAAGCGATGCCAAATGCTTGGCCCGGCGCCGTCCGCAAGCGGCGAGCCTTCGATCTGGTAAGCGGACGTTGCGCAGCCCCAAACAAACCCCGGCGGAAATCGGCGCGTGGTGTCGTGCATTTGCTGCCCGTCGATGCTTCGATTCGAGACGCACTACAGTCTAGCCGATCGATCCGTAGCTTCATTGAGTCTCATTGCGAAACTTCGAGAACGAGAACGATATGGCCTCAGTGACGCTCAAAGGCGTACGTAAGGTTTACAAGAACGGACACGTCGGCGTGGACCGAGCGGATCTGGAGATTCGCGACGGCGAGCTCATCGTGCTCGTCGGTCCGTCGGGATGCGGAAAAAGCACGTTGCTACGAATCGTCGCAGGGCTCGAGGAGGTGACCGAAGGCACGGTGTTCATCGGCGATCGCGACGTGACGCATCTCGAGCCGCGCGAGCGCGACATCGCGATGGTGTTTCAAAGCTACGCGCTCTATCCGCACATGACGGTGAGAGAGAACCTCGGGTTCGGGCTGAAGCTCCGTGGCATGCCGGCGAAGGAGATCGAGCGTCAAGTCCTCGAGGCGGCGGAGATGCTCGATTTGACTTCGATGTTGGATCGACTGCCGCGCCAGCTTTCGGGGGGGCAGCGGCAACGCGTGGCACTGGGACGCGCTCTGGTGCGCCATCCGCAAGTGTTTCTGTTGGATGAGCCGCTGTCGAATCTCGATGCAAAGCTGCGGGGCGCGATGCGTGCGGAAATCGCGCGACTCCATCAGCGTCTCAAGACGACGATGATCTACGTGACGCACGATCAGATCGAAGCGATGACGCTTGGCGAGCGCGTAGTGGTCATGGACAAGGGTGTCCTGCAACAGGTCGACACGCCGATGAACGTGTACGAGCACCCGGTGAATTTGTTCGTCGCCGGGTTTCTCGGCAACCCGCCGATGAATATGTTCCGTGGACGGCTGATCGATCGCGCCGGACCGCAGCTCGAAGGCGAGGGGACGAGTCTTTCGCTACCGAAAAGCGCCGAGTCGCTCCTGCGAACGCACCTCGAGCGCGAGGTCGTCGCCGGCATTCGGCCCGAGGACTTCTACCGCGAACGTACTTCACCCACCGATATCGAGATCGACGGCGTCGTCGAGCTGCTCGAGTCGGTCGGTAGCGAAAGCTTCCTGCATTTCCGTTATGGATCGCTGCCCATGATTGCGCGCATCAAGCCGATCCGTTTGCCGGCCATCGGCGAACGCATCAAGTTGCACGCACCGGAGCACAAGATCCTGTATTTCGACGGCGAGAGCGGGAAGGCGGTGGTGATCTGAGGGCTCTGGGCTCTGCGCTCTGGCCGGAAGTCCTGCGCGGAAGCGCAGGACGTTCTTGCCTTCGGCCTTCAGCTGCAGCTTTGTCACAGCCCGGGAATCGGGAATCTACGACACAGCGTCGTCACTTCTTGCTTGATCGCCGCAAGCTGCGTCGCATCCTGCGGGGCGCGTAGTGCGCGCACCATCCAGTTCGCGATCTGTTCCATCTCCGCCTCTTTCATACCGCGAGTCGTGACGGCCGGCGTGCCGAGGCGGATGCCGCTGGGGCGTAGCGGCGGGCGTGGATCGTCCGGAATGACTTGTTTATTGACGGTGAGCCCCGCTGCATCGAGTGCGGTTTCGGCGACGCGTCCGTCGATATCGAACGACTTGATCGTGTCGACGACGAGCAAGTGATTCTCAGTGCCGCCGGTGATGAGCTCGCAACCGAGCGCTTTGAGCTCTGCCGCGAGCGTGCGTGCATTGTTCAACACTTGTTCGGCGTAGCGCTTGAATTCCGGTTGCGCGGCCAGCTTCATTGTCACGGCGATGCCCGCGACCGCATTCATGTGCGGTCCGCCTTGCATACCCGGAAAGACCGCTTGATCGATCTTCGACGCCAGAGAGGACTTGCACAGAATCATTCCGCCGCGTGGACCGCGCAATGACTTGTGCGTCGTCGTCGTCATCACATCGAAGCCCGCATCGAGCGGATTGGCGAGCACACCAGCCGCAATCAGGCCGCCGATGTGGGAAACGTCTGCCATGGCGAGCGCGCCGACTTCATCGGCGATGGCCCGAAAGCGCGCGTAGTCGAGCTCGCGCGGATACGACGAATGTCCGCAGAGCACGAGCTTCGGTCGCGTTTCGCGCGCAATTGCGAGCACCGCGTCGTAATCGATGTGCCCGTCCGGCGGCGAGGTCTTGTAGCGTACGAAATTGAAGATGCGTCCCATGCAAGACACGGGCGCACCGTGCGTGAGATGGCCACCGTGAGAGAGATCCATCGCGAGTACGGTGTCGCCTGGATTCAAGCAAGCCATGTAGACGGCCTGATTCATCGGCGAGCCGCTGAGCGGTTGCACGTTTGCATGTTCCGCGCGAAACAGGGCTTTAGCACGTTCGATCGCGAGCGTCTCGATGCGATCGGTGAATTCCTGGCCGCCGTAATAGCGCCGACCGGGATAGCCTTCGGCGTACTTGTTGGCGAAGACGCTGCCGTTCGTCGCGTAGACTTCCGGGAACGCGTAGTTCTCCGATGGAATCAGCTCGATTCCGTCGCGCTCACGTGCTTCTTCGCCGAGCATGGCGGCGTACACATCGGGATCGGAGACCTTTAAAAGCTCGACGGTGGACTGCATGGCTCGCTCCTGAAGAAGTGGACAGGGGGTGCCCAGGCGAGCGGCTCGCAGGTGAGGGTCCTGCACGCATGCTTCCCGATGGTTCGCTCCATCTCACGCCAGTCACATGCGCGGC
>CALEKY010000110.1 GCA_937902995.1 uncultured Sinobacteraceae bacterium | reverse complement strand
GGAAAAGGGAAAAGGGAAAAGGGAAAAGGGAAAAGGGACGGGGCGCTGCGTCCTGCCACTCACTACTCACGACTCACCACTCAGGAACCAAACATGCGCAAACTCATCAGCTCGGGCTCGACGTTCGAAGAACAAATTGGCTACTCGCGCGCGGTCGTGGACGGCGAGTGGGTCTTCGTATCGGGCACGACTGGATTCGATTACTCGACCATGACGATCCCCGAGGGAATCGTCGAACAGACCGAACAGTGCATGCGTAACATCGCTCGGGCGCTCGAGCAGGCCGGGGCGAGCTTGGCAGATGTCGTTCGCGTTACTTACGTGGTGCCGAAGGCCGAAGAGTTCGAGAAGACTTGGCCGGTGCTGCGCAAGTACTTCGGCGATGTGCGGCCTGCGGCAATGATGATTTCCGCTGGGCTTGCCGACCCGCGGATGAAGATCGAGATCGAGGTCACTGCAAAAATGCGTCGTTGAGATCGGGACTGCGGCGCGAGAAAACGGGAGCACGACGGTCGCGACATAGCTTCCATTGCCTTCGAGCAGGGGACCGGGGCAGACTCCTAGCGCCTGGTCACAATAACAACTCAGCAGGAAGGTGCCCCATGAGCGAATCCGGGAATCCATATTCGCCGCCCCTAGCGGAGGTTGCCGATGCCCCTCACACCGTTTCGGATGGGGGGACTTTCGTCCCCAACGGGCGGCGCGTACCCGCCGGCAATGGCGTGAGCTGGATGACGCGGGCGTTTCGCCTGTTCTTCCAGGCACCCGGCAAATGGCTGTTGGTCCTATTGATCCTCTTTGCGATCTACTTCGTTTCGGGACTCATCCCTTTCGCCGGTTTCGTCATCGCGATTTTCGGCCCTGTCATCGGCGGCGGCATCGTCTACTCCGTGCATCTGCAGCGTACGACCGGATCCTTCGATATCGGCAACATTTTCGCCGGCTTTGGTCCGCGCTTCGGACAACTCGTGATCGTGGGCCTGGTCGTGCTGCTCAACATTCCGCTTACGATTCTTGCGTTCCTCATCGTGTTCGGTGCCGACATCGTACGGATGTTCACGATGGTCGGCGATCAGATGGATCCGATGATGTTCGACGGGTTCGGCATGAAGATATTGTTGGTCGTGCTACTCAACTTGCTGTTCACGCTACCGATTTTGGCAGCGACCTATCTTGCGCCTGCGCTGATCATGCTGCATGAGATACCGGCCGGCGCTGCCATGAAGATGAGCTTCATCGGGTTGATCAAGAACGTCCTGCCGGGCCTCGTTTTCAGCGTCTTGATGCTCTTGGTAGGCGTGGTTGCGCTCATTCCGATCGGGCTCGGTTTGCTGATCGTGGTGCCGGTCGCGATGATTGCGGCGTACACCATGTACCGGGACATCTTCGTAGAAGAAGCGGAGTAACCAGGCAGCGCCGCGCTTACCGGGCGCGGCGCTCGATCAAGGCTGGTTCGTGCCGTACACGTCCTTCGGCAGCGCGACTTCGCCTTTCGATGCGAATTGCACGCTCTTGAACAGCGGGCCTGCGAGCTTGCCCTTCAGTTCGTAATCGAGTTTGTCCGGATTCGTCTGGGCGATGCCGGCAGCGCTGCGCAGTACACGCAATGCCGAAACGCTCACGGGAACCTCGATGACGCGCTCGCCGAAACGCGGCACGCTGCCGGTCTCGCTGCTGACGCCGCTTGCAAAGGTGCGGCCTTGTACGTTCATGGCGATCGAGATGCCGTCGTAGTCGATCGGCGTGTCGTTCGGGTTCTGTACGCGCAGTTTCACGAGCATCCGCAGCTCGAGCCCTTGACCCTCGAGCGGCTCGACCCCCACGACATAGACCTGTACCGGCTCGCGAGAGGCGAATCCGGCACATCCCGAAAACGTCCATAGCGCTGCCGCGAGCAGCATCGTGCAAATTCGTGAATGCATCGGCGAGCGCTTCATTCCAGCGTGAACCCCAAGTCGATCGTAACCTGCC
Organism: uncultured Sinobacteraceae bacterium; assembly: GCA_937902995.1. GTDB lineage: Bacteria > Pseudomonadota > Gammaproteobacteria > Steroidobacterales > Steroidobacteraceae > Steroidobacter. The sequence continues at coordinate 2,266 of CALEKY010000110.1, read as the reverse complement.
AATGCGCGATCTTGCCATCGTCGATCGCGCCGCGGATCTCTTTCACTTTGAACCAGCGCAAGTTCTTGACCGTGGCCGATGCACGATCGATCGCCAGGCGGATGGCCTCATCGACGCCTTGGGTCGAGGAACCGGTGATCTCGATGGTTTTGTAGACGTGGCCGCTCATGGTAGGACCCTCCGGATGGAATGGCGTTGCCCGTTCAACGGCTCAGCGGGCGGCGAGTTTCCCTAGCTCGCAGAAAGAGCGCTCGGAAATATTGCGGTGTCGTCCCGGTATGCTCCGCGCGAGCCATGGAACCGTGGAGAGGCTGTGGGCGACAGTTGAGCGCACGAAAACTTGCCTTTCCCCTTGAGGGAGTGGCGGCGAGAGCGAATGCGGCGCGGTGAGGGGTCGAGCACGCGAATGCGTGTTCACTACTGTCTCCAGCCTGTACAGCGTACCCCCTTCCTATCCCTCCCCCGCTAATCGCAGGGGAGGGGATTGACGGCACGCTTAACGTTCCGTCGCTATCAACTGTCCACTGTCAACTTTCAACTAAAACAGTCCTGACGGTGGCAGCTTCGCGCCCGGCACGAGCAGCGCACGCGTCTCGGCGCCTGGGTCGATCTCGACACGGCTGGTCGTATCGAAAATCATCACCGCCTTGTGCTCTGCAGTGTACGCCGGCCAGTTAGGCAGTCCTTTGTGATTCGGATTGCCGTTGCGCGCCATCGTTGCCCAAGTCGTTGCAGTCTGCGCTTCCAATGCTTTCATGCTCGCGTCGACCGGTCCCGTCATGCTCGTGCAATTCTCGATGTGATTGAACACGAAGGGGATCTCGATCGTGTGCGGAGCGAGCAAGCCCATCACCGGCGTTTCCCAATCCCAGCGATACACCCAAGTTGGCGCTTTGCTGCGCTTGTTGCGCGCTTCGGCAAAGGTTTGGCTGCGGGCAACTGACGCGTCCTCGGCGATGTAGCGGTCGAGCGCGAACGCATTGGCTTTCGGGTAACGCGCGCGATACATCTCGAGCACGCGTTCGGCGTTGTCGCCGAAAAGCTTGCGTGCATTAGTTTCGAGATCCGCCTCGGTGACCTTGCCGAAGTTCGGGTTGTCGACCTCGTACACTGTGCGTTCCGTGCGCGTGAAGCCGACCATCATCGGCACATTTTCGGAAATAGGGCTGCCGATCGGATTGTCGGGAATGATCTTGCCGTCGATGACCGGACCGCCGCGGGTGTACGCGGCGATGAGCTTGTCGAGCGGTACGGTTTGCAGCTCACGCGCCTTATCGCGCGTGAGCCCGAGATTCTTGAGCAGCCTTTCGGTTTGTTCGGTGGCCGCTTCGCGCGGCATGCCGCTGCCCAAACCGCTTTGTGCCACGGCCGAATGAAAGAGCCCTTGTGCCGATGGCATCCCGAGCAACGCGCACACCTTTCCGCCGCCGCCCGACTGTCCGAAGATCATCACTCGATTCGAATCGCCGCCGAACGCAGCGATGTTTTCGCGAACCCATTTGAGCGCGAGCGCGATGTCTTGTTGTCCGGCATTTGCACCTTCGGCGAACTCGCCGCCGAGAATGTCGCCCAAGTACGTGTAGCCGAGCACGTTCAAGCGATGATTGAGTGTGACGGTCACGACATCTCGATACTTGGCGAGCGCGAGCCCGTCGTAACCCACCGAGCCGCCGCTACCTTGGTCGTAACCGCCGCCGTGCAGCCACACCATCACGGGCTTCTTTGCGCGCTCGTCGAGACTCGTCGTCCACACATTCAAGTACAAGCAGTCTTCGCTCATCGTCTTCGCCGCCGGACGCAGCGGGCTGAAGAACTCCAGCTGTCTCGTTCCGCGGCGTCGATTCGATTGCGGCGAGTACGGTCCCCATTCGAATGCATCGCGCACGCCGGTCCAAGGCTCCGCGGGCAGCGGCGCGAGGAATCGCCTCGAGCTCGTTGACGCGCCGTAAGGAATGCCCCTGAATGTATTCACGCCGTCGATCACGCGGCCGCGCACCTTGCCGGAGCTCAGCGTGACGACACGAGTCGGTCCAGTGTCGGATGCGCGACCGAGCTGCCACAGTCCGGGAAGAAATCCACTTGCTGCCAAACCGGTGGCGCCATAGGCGAGCACGCGGCGGCGGGAAAGCGTTCGAGTGGGCATGACGAATCCTCTTTCTAAGCGACAGGCGACGGTAAGAGGGCGCATGCGCGCCTTTGGATTTCAGCCGAAGCACCGCGCAGTTCGGAAGATTACTGCGGCTGGCAGCGAACGAAAGTTAAGAAG
>CALEKY010000109.1 GCA_937902995.1 uncultured Sinobacteraceae bacterium | reverse complement strand
GCGCCGGCGATCAAAGAGTGAGAGCAGGTAACAGACGTTGTCCCACGAATCACGAGTCACGGATCACGAGTCACGTCCTCATGAACCACCGGCCTGAATCCCAACACGAACTCCGGCGAGCTGTAGTTCGCGATGATCTCGTCGTCCTGCGGACGCTCGAGCTGTTTCGCAACCGGGTGGCGTTGCGATACGTCGACGGGACGGCCTTCCAGGTCCATCGTATTGAGCTCCCAGAACCGCACATTCGAGCTATCGAAGCCCGGCGCTTCTTCGATCGGTCCCCAACCTTCCGGAGGAATGCCCTTCGTCCGGGCATTGATCAACACCATCTCGGCATACGGGAAATTGGCGTTCGGCGAACCGGCCGGACCATTACGCGGCAAGCGTGCAAAGACTTTGCTCGCGATCTGACCACCCGATCCATCGGCGTTCACGGTCCACGGCAACGGCTCGTCGATTGCAATGAATGTCGAATCGACGAATACGTTGCCGTGACTGCCCTGCGGCGTACGCGTCCAGGTGAACGGACCTCGCGAATGAATCTCGCAACGCAGACAGAACAGCGCGGCATAGCCGAGGATCGTATCCCCGTCCCCCGTGAGCTTGCTGTCGACCATATAGATCGTTCCGTAGGTCGTCAGCGCATCGCCCGAGCCGTTCAAGGTCATTCGGTCGATGACGATCCGCTGACCTCGCACGAGCAAGGCCTCCGCCTGGCCGATGAAATAGTTGTTGATCGTGAACGTGCTCAGCTGAATGTCGGTGCCGTTGTAGATCGAGAACACAGGCCGCCGCGACGGGCCGCCGCGCGGCGGATTGAAAGCGCTGTTGTTAGGATAGCCAACCTTGACGCCGTCGCGATCTTCGCCGCGGATCGTGATGTTGCTCTTGCCGTTCAGAAAGACGATCTCTTCGTAATGCCCATTCTTGATGAAGATCGTCAGCCGCTTCTTCGGGTTCGCCGGAGCAAAGTCGATTGCGCCTTGCACCGTGTTGAAGTCCCCGCTTCCGTCAGCCGCCACGACAATACGGTCGGCATCGGATGGTGGCGGCGATATCTTGGTCGAGAACGTCCATTCGCTCCCCCCGAATCGCACTTCCTCGCCTTCGGCAGTCCTGAGAACACCCGAATCGATTTCCACACGATACTTGCGACCGTACGTCAGCTTGTTGTTGTGCGGATAGATCGTCGCCTTGCTCCCCCGCACGATGATCGGAAAGAAATGAAAGTCGACGCCGCCGACCGTGTTGACTTGAAAGTCGCTCATTTTCGTCGACGCACCGAGGGCTTGGCGTTCGGCTTCCGTGGAGCGCCCCATGCGGCCGTTCGGCCGAGGCGACGGCGGGATACTCATGTCGAGCATGTCGACGAGCGATCCGCTCTCCACATCGAAGATGCGAATCTGACCTGAGCCGCCGATCTGCGGAGGATCGGAGAACGTCAGAACCAGATGCGTGTCGGGATTGACGTCCGTTGCACCGTTCGCCGGAAAACGCTGCAGCGTTTCGGCATTGGCAGCGACAGCGAGCACGGTCGATAGCAGCCAAAATCGACGCCAACTACGAGAGAATCGATGTCTCACGTCGTCCCCCCTGTCGACCGCATAACAAGCCCCGTGGATCACACGGATTGAGCAGGCTCCGCGCTTACCGATTCTGAAATGTTATACGGACAAAGCTACGCGCCCTGTTTAGTTGTGTGAGCGATCATGTGAAGAGCTCGTTAGTGTTCTTGTTCGCACTCACGGGCGCCGCTCGCCACGCTCAGATGTCTTCATCTTCGATTGATCGACGCCGCCGGTTCCTTTCCCTTTTCCCTTTTCCCTTTTCCCCTTTCCCTTTTCCCCTTTCCCGCCTTCGCCCCGACCTCACGCCCGCTCGAGCTCTTCCGCGAGCAATTCCACAGCAGCGCGCGCCGTCGGAGCGAGGCCTTCGCCGCCTTGAGATACGTGCTCGATGATCCGCTTGCGCATTGGCGGTGCCCAGAAACGACGTAGGTGTCCGGCGGCATTCTTCGCCGCTTCCTCTTGGTTATCGCTCGCGCCGTCGAAGAACGCAGCGATCTCGTTCGCCATCGTGATGAGCCGATCGATCCCCATTGCATCAACCTTCTATACGTTCGCGATGACTGTAAACCACATGACGATGCGCACGCGCAAAGCCGACCAACGTAACGCCGTTCTTCACCGCGACATCGATCGCGAGCGCGGTCGGCGCCGATACGGCCGCGACCAATGACACACCGACCATTGCGGCCTTTTGAATCATTTCGAAGCTCGCGCGGCTGGTGATGATGAAATAACCCTCGCCTGGATTCTTCCCTGCGCGCACGAGCGCACCAATCACTTTATCCAACGCGTTGTGCCGCCCGACATCTTCGCGCACGACCTGAATGCCTTTGCCCGGCAGCGCCCACGCCGCCGCATGGACGCTGCCCGTCCTGGCGTTCACGGGCTGCAATTCTTGAAGCGCTGACAGCTGTGCATGCAGTTCGTCGGATGAGATACGCACACCGTCGCCGACATGCTTCGGCGTGCGGATGGCGTCTTCGACGTTCTCGACGCCGCAGAGACCGCAACCCGTACGGCCCGCTAGATTGCGCCGCTGGCGAAGCAAGGCGGCAAAGCTGCGGCTCGAGATGCCGAGGTTGACGGTTAACGAATCGTCCGCCTGCGAGACACCGACGGACAGAATATCGCCAGGCTCTTGTGCGATCCCTTCGCTCAACGTGAAGCCGACACCGAGATCCTCGAGATCGGCAGGCGACGCAAGCATCACGACATGCGGAATGCCTTGATAGAGCAAACCGATCGGACGCTCTTCGACGACGACATCCTGGACGTCCTTGCGCTTGCCGTCTTCCCAGACCTGAACCGGCACTTCCCGTATTGTCGACAGCGACGGAGAAGTGCCGTACGGATCTTCAGGTTTCGCCGACATGTTCCTCTCGCGTGGTGCGCCGTGCGGTGATCTCGCGGAACCGCTGTTGCCACGACTCCGGCTCGGTGACCTTGATGACTTGCACCGCGGTCACTTTGTATTCCGGACAGTTCGTGGCCCAGTCGGAATTCTCGGTCGTCACGACGTTCGCACCCGATTCCGGGAAATGGAAGGTCGTGTACACGACACCCGGCTGCACGCGCTCGGTGACGAGCGCACGCAACACGGTCTCACCCGTACGGCTTGCAACGCCGACCCAATCGCCGTCGGAAATACCACGCGCTTCCGCATCGTGCGGATGAATTTCCAGACGATCTTCGCTGTGCCACACGACATTGCTCGTGCGGCGCGTCTGCGCGCCGACGTTGTACTGAGTCAGCACGCGACCGGTCGTGAGAATGAGCGGATAACGGCTGTTCGTGCGTTCGCTCGTCGGCACGTATTGCGTCACGAAGAACTTGCCTTTGCCGCGCACGAACTGGTTGACGTGCATCGTCGGCGTGCCCGTCGGCGCCGCTTCGTTGCAGGGCCACTGGATGCTGCCGAGTCGATCGAGCTTTTCGTAGCTCACGCCCGTGAACGTCGGCGTAAGCGCCGCGATTTCGTCCATGATCTGGGACGGATGCGAGTAGTTCATCGGGTAGCCGAGCGCGTTCGACAGCAATTGCGTGACCTGCCAATCCTCGTAACCGGCGAGCGGCTCCATGACTTTGCGCACGCGCGAGATGCGCCGCTCGGCGTTGGTGAACGTGCCGTCCTTCTCGAGGAACGAAGAACCCGGCAAAAACACGTGCGCGAACTTCGCCGTTTCGTTCAAGAACAGATCCTGCACGACGACGCACTCCATCGAGGAAAACGCCGCGATGACATGCCGCGTGTTCGGGTCGGACTGCGCCATGTCCTCGCCTTGGATGTACATGCCCTTGAACGTGCCTTCGAGCGCTGCTTCGAACATGTTGGGGATCCGAAGCCCTGGCTCTGGGTTGAGCCGCACGCCCCATGCCGATTCGAACAGCGCGCGCGTTGCATCGTCCGAGATGTGGCGATAGCCGCTGAGCTCGTGCGGGAACGAGCCCATGTCGCACGAGCCTTGCACGTTGTTCTGACCGCGCAGCGGATTCACGCCGACGCCTTCGCGCCCGAGGTTGCCGGTCGCCATCGCCAAATTCGCAATCGCCATCACGGTCGTCGTGCCTTGGCTGTGCTCGGTGACGCCGAGACCGTAATAAATCGCAGCGTTCCCGGCCTTCGCGTAGAGGCGCGCCGCGCCGCGCACGAGCTCCGCAGGAACGCCGGTGATGTCGGCCGTCGCTTCCGGCGATTGCTCCGGACGCGCAACGAAAGCCTTCCATCGCTCGTACGACGGCAGCTCGCAGCGTTCTTTCACATAGTCCTCGCGCGTCAACCCTTCGGTGACGATCACGTGCGCCAAGGCATTGAGCAGTGCCACGTTCGTACCGGGCCGAAGCTGTAAGTGATAGTCGGCTTCGATGTGCGGCGCGCGCACGAGCCCGATCGCGCGCGGATCGACGACGATGAGCTTCGCGCCCTGTCGCAATCGACGCTTCAACTGCGAGCCGAACACCGGATGGCCCTCGGTTGGATTCGCACCGATGACCATGATCACGTCCGACTTCATCACCGACGTGAACGCCTGCGTGCCGGCCGATTCGCCCAAGGTCTGTTTCAAGCCGTAACCCGTCGGCGAATGGCAGACGCGTGCGCAAGTATCGACGTTGTTGTTGCCGAATGCGGCACGGACGAGCTTCTGCACCAGATACGTTTCTTCGTTCGTGCAGCGCGAGGAAGTGATGCCGCCGATCGAGTCGCGGCCGTACTTCGCTTGAATGCGCTTGAACTCGCTCGCCGCATATTGAATCGCCTCTTCCCAGGTCACCTCGCGCCATGGATCCGTGATCTTCTTGCGGATCATCGGCTTCAGCACGCGGTCGGGATGCGTCGCATAGCCATAGGCGAAACGGCCTTTGACGCACGCATGGCCTTGGTTCGCGTGCCCCAGCCGATTCGGCACCATGCGCAGGACCGTTTCGCCGCGCACTTCTGCATTGAGCGAACAGCCGACGCCGCAATAGCCGCAGGTCGTCGTCACGACGCGCTCGGGCGGCTGTTCGGCGACGAGACTCTTCTCCAGCAGCGCCGTCGTCGGACAGGCCTCGACGCACGCGCCGCAAGAGACGCATTCGGATTCCAAGAACTTGTCGTCCTGACTCGCGACGATGCGCGAATCGAAACCGCGCCCCTCGACGGTCAGCGCGAAGGTGCCTTGCACTTCGTTACATGCGCGCACGCAGCGCGAGCAGACGATGCAGGCGCTCGGATCGAAACGGAAATACGGATTGCTGTCGTCGATCGGCAGATTGGCGTGGCGTCGGCCCTCGTAGCCGTAACGGTTCTCGGTCACGCCGAGGAGCTGTGCCATTGCCTTGAACTCGGTGCGTACCGGCATTTGATCGCTCACGTACTCTGCCGGGTGATCCGACAGATACAGCTCCATCACGCCGCGGCGCAGTTTCGTGAGCGCTTCGCTTTGCGTGCGGATCTTCATGCCGTCGGCGACTTCGGTCGTGCACGAGGCCGGGAAGCCCTTGCGGCCCTCGATTTCCACGAGACACAGCCGACACGAGCCGAACGCCTGCAGATTGTCCGTGGCGCAGAGCTTGGGGACTTGCTTGCGCGCCAAGGCGGCTGCGCGCATCACCGAAATGCCCGCGGGCACCGCCACACTCACACCGTCGATTTCGACGGTGACTGTTTCGGTTCTCTCGCTCGGAGGCGTGCCGAAGTCGTAATAATCGAGCGAATACATGATCAGTACCTTACGGGCGTCTTGAGAAAGTCTTCGCGGAAGTACCGCAGCGCGCTTCGAACCGGGAACGGCGTCATGCCGCCCAAGCCGCACAGCGAGCCTTCCGCCATCGTGTCGCACAGATCCTCGAGCAGCTGCAAATTCCGCTCGCGATCGATGCCGTACAGAATCCGGTCGATCACTTCGACTCCGCGCGTCGAACCGATGCGGCATGGCGTGCACTTGCCGCAAGACTCGACCGCGCAAAACTCCATGGCGTACCGCGCCATGCGCGCCATGTCGACGGTGTCGTCGAAAGCGACGATGCCGCCATGTCCGAGCAAGGCGCCGATGCCGCCCAAAGTTTCATAGTCGATGACGACGTCGAACTGGGAAGCCGGCACATAGGCGCCCAACGGGCCGCCGATCTGCACCGCCCGAATCGGCCGCCCCGAGGCGGAGCCGCCGCCGTAGTCGTAGAGCAGCTCGCGCAGCGTCAACCCGAACGCACGCTCGACGAGCCCCGGGCGCTTGATATTGCCGGCCAGTTGCAGCGGAATCGTGCCGCGCGACCGGCCGACACCGAAATCGCGATAGAACGCCGCGCCCCGATCGAGAATGATCGGCACGCTCGCCAGCGATATCACGTTGTTGACGATAGTAGGCTGTCCGAACAGTCCTTTCACAGCGGGCAAAGGCGGACGCACGCGCACTTCGCCGCGCTTGCCTTCGAGGCTTTCGAGCATCGAAGTCTCTTCGCCGCAAATGTAGGCGCCCGCCCCCAAGCGCACTTCCAGATCGAAGCGATGCCCCGAGCCGAGAATGTTCGCCCCGAGGCAGCCTTCGCGATACGCGATATCGATGGCTTCGAGAAGCGTACGGTGCGCGTGCGGATACTCGACGCGCAAGTAGATGTATCCCTGTGTTGCACCGACAGCGATTCCCGCAACCGTCATGCCTTCGATCAACGCGAAGGGATCGCCTTCCATGAGCATGCGGTCGGAGAATGTCCCAGAATCGCCCTCATCGGCGTTGCAGGTCACGTATTTCTGTTTGGCCGGCGTATCGAGCACGGTCTTCCATTTGATGCCGGTCGGAAATGCCGCACCGCCGCGGCCGCGCAGCCCGGAATCGGTCACGGCTTGGACGATCTCGGCAGGTTGCATGGCAAGCGCATTGCGCAAACCGCGATAACCGCCGTTCGCGACGTAGTCCTGAAAGCTCGTCGGCTCGATCAGCCCGACGCGGGCGAACGTGAGGCGCTGCTGATTCTTGAAATAGGCAATTTCCTCCGTGGCACCGAGACGCAAAGGATGAGCGCCATTGTCGAGAAAGCCCGCATCGAAGAGTCCAGGCACATCGCCGACATTCACCGGCCCGTAGGCAAAGCGCTCGCCGCCGACGGCCACTTCCACCAGCGGCTCGAGCCAAAACATGCCTCGGGAACCCGGACGTTTGAGCGTGAGCTCGATGCCTCGCGCAGCCGCTTCCCGCGCAATGGCGCGCGCGACGTCCTCCGCGCCTACGGACAATGCGCTGGCATCTTTCGAGACATAGACGACGGCATTCATGTTTCGACCTGTTTGCTTGCGATCAGCTCATCGAAACGCTCGGGCGAGACGCGGCCGTGCAGCTCGCCGTCGATCATCAGTGCCGGCGAGCACGCGCAATTGCCGAGGCAATACACCGGCTCGAGCGAAAAGCGTCCGTCGGGCGTCGTTTCATGAAAAGCGATGTTCAGGCGCTGCTGGGCATATTGCGCCAAGCGTTCCCCTTGCATCGCAGCGCAGGATTCGGCGCGGCAAATCTGCACCACGTGTCGGCCCGGCGGCGAACGCCGAAAGTGATGATAAAAAGTCAGGACGCCGTACACCTCGGCCCGCGAGAGATTCAGGCCGTCGGCAATCAGCGGGATCGCCTCGTCGGGCACGTAGCCGAATTCCTGCTGCACCGCATGCAACACGATCAGCAGCGGCCCGGGCCGATGCCCATGCGCGCTCAAGATGGATTCGATCTGCTCTTTCACGGGCAGACACTCCGTAGTGCTCCAAAGGGGAGCATACGCGCGTTTGACATGAAGCGAGAACCGCCGATTACGTACTCAGGCACCTGTCGCACGAGTGATTTGCAACGAACGTGCCGGGGATTCCCCGATGAGTTACTTTCTCTTGAGGCGCGGGCCGTTCGCGAAGTCCCTACGGGTATTGTTGCCCTCGTTGCCTTTCGGACCGCTCTTCGGCGGCCGGGACGTCGAGCCTGGAGGCACACCTAGCGCACCCTTGGGGCCTGCCTTGCCGGGGTTGATTTGAGTGTGTCGCGAGACACGTGACACACGTGTGTCAGGCATCGCTTGCGTTCTATGTTTCTCAGGCATGATGACTGGGCCGATTTCGCGTCGAAAGATGACAATGGAATGCGCACGATCCGTTGCCGTTCCCATGCCGCCGAATCCGAGGAACGCACGCCTTCCGCTCTCGTTGCAGATTGCAGATGCAGCCGATTTTCACGATAGGTCATTCCACCCGCAGCGCCGAAGAGCTCATCGGCCTGCTCGGAGCGCACGAAGTGAATTGCCTTGCGGACGTGCGCACCGTGCCCCGCTCGCGGCGCAATCCGCAGTTCAATCGCGAAACCCTTCCCGAAACCCTACGCGAGGCGGGTATCGACTACGTCCACATGAGAGGACTCGGGGGATTTCGTCGCCCGCGTCCGGATTCGGTCAATGCCGCTTGGCGCAACGAATCGTTTCGCGGCTACGCCGACTACATGCAGACGCAAGAATTCGACGAGCATCTGGAAGCATTGTTGGCGCGAGCAGCAACCGAAAGGATCGCCATCATGTGCGCCGAAGCCGTGCCGTGGCGCTGTCATCGATCGTTGATTGCCGATGCCCTGCTCGTCCGCGGCATCGAAGTCTTCGAGATCATCGATGCGAAACATGTGCAGCCGCACGAGCTCACCAAGTTCGCGAAGGTGGAAGGAACGCGAGTGACGTATCCCGCTGGATCTTCGTGACTCGTGACTCGAAGAGCGTGAGTGGTGAGTAGTGAGTGGTATAGAGGTGAAGAAACGCGCTCGTACTGTTCTGGCCCGAGCCCCGAGCCCCACGAGTCACCCGTCACGAATCACGAGTTGCGTCGAAGAATGTACTCCAAATCCACATGCTCCCCGACCGGAAAGCCGTACTCGCCGACCTTCCGAAATCCGTACCGCTGATAAAGACGCTGGGCGCCGAAGTTCTCGGACCACACGCCCACATACAAAGGCGCGAAGCTTTCCGTCTCGAGCCATTCGATGGCCGTCTCGAGCAGCCGCGTGCCGAGCTGACGTCCGTGATACTCGGAACGAATATAGAGCTCCATGATCTCGCCGGCCTGCGGCTCGATATTCTGGACCGGCAGCTTACAAGGTCCGACGACGACATAACCGATCGCGCCGGCGTCCGGAACTTTTGCGATCCACATCCCGATACGGGAATCCGCCAGCATGCGCGCATACCGTTCCTCTGTACGTGACGTTGCCAAGAACGTTTGCAGGTCTTGCGGACGGTACAGATGACCGAACGTTTCCGTGAATGTGTGCGCTGCGAGATCCGCGAGCGCCGGCAAGTCGGCCGCACTCACGCGCTGCAGCGTTGCGAAAAGCATCGGTTTTTCTTGCACGCTCATTGCGAGATCGTGACTGTGATTCGTAACTCGTGAACGACGGCGGGCACGGCCGCCTTTCCCCTTTTCCCTTTTCCCTTTTCCCTTTTCCCTTTTCCCCTTTCCCTTTTCCCCTTTCCCCTTTCCCCTTTCCCCTGTTCCCTTCTTCCACCACCAAGCTTATAACAGCACCCTGAAACTTCGGAGGTTCCCATGGAGCGCCTCTACGCCGATTGCAGCGAGCTGCCGAGCGAAGGTCATTGCTCCGCGATCATCGCCGCCGATTCCGAAAAGGAGCTCATGGAAGCGGCCGCCAAGCACGCCTGCGAAACACATGGCCACAAAGACGGTCCCGAGTTACGCAATGCGCTGCGGGAAATATTTCATCTCGGCGAGCCGCCGAGGATGAGTGGATAGTTGATAGCGATCCGCGCGTTCGCGCGGGTTAGGTCATTCCACAATCACCGCCGTTCCGCTGGCCGTCACCATCAGCATTCCGTTGTCCTTTCCCAGCACTTCATAGTCCAAATCGACGCCGACCACGGCATTACCGCCTAATTTCTTTGCCTGCGCCTGTAGCTCGTCCATTGCCATGTCGCGGGCATCCTGGAGCACGCGCTCATAGCTTCCCGATCGTCCCCCGACGATATCGCGTATACCGGCGAACATGTCCTTGAACACATTCGCACCGAGAATCGCTTCGCCGGAAGCGATGCCGCAATACTTGGTGATGCGCTTGCCTTCGACGCTTGGTGTAGTCGTGACGATCATGATCGCTCCTCCAACTGAGATACGGAGGAAGCGTCACCGGAACGCGCTCCTCGCGCAATTCGCAATGATGCCACCCATGCCTCAGCCGTCGTCATCGCAAGCAGCCCGCAACTGCATGCCGAGGCGATCGAAGCGTTGCGGGGCAGTTGCTAGTTGATCGTTGACAGCGAGCAGCGCCTCAGGCTCTCTCCGACTTTGACCATCAGTCACGTAGCAGGCATGGCGTTGGCACGTTCGTCGCCAATACCCCAAGCACCACGCCCCAAGCCTTACTGTTGCCTGTCGCCTCTAATCCGTCACCAGCTTCAATCCTGCAATCCCGATCACGATCAGTGACAGAAACAACAAGCGCAATGCGTCGGCGCTTTCGCGCAAGAACACGATACCAATGAGAGCAACACCCACCGCTCCGATACCGCTCCACACCGCGTAGGCCGTGCCGACTGGAATCGACTTGACCGCCTGACCGAGCAGATAAAAGCTCGCTGCGGCTGCCGCGATGGTAAAGACACTCGGCAGCAATCGCGTAAAGCCATTCGCGTACTTGATGCCGATCGCCCACGCAATCTCCAATCCGCCAGCCAGAAACAACAGAATCCAAGCCATTTCGCTACTCGCAATATCGAAACTGCCAATTGAATCGATTTTCAAACTACCGCGAAAGATGACCCGCATCATCGCAGCGGGTGGAATCTCAGTTATTCCTGGGCGTGGGACTTGGGGCTTGGGGCTTGGACAGGAAACGCGCGTAATGTTCGTACGCGGTGTTTCTTGCGAGTTTGAGGAGCGTCGCGAAGTAGGGAGCGCGCACGAAACGTGTTCTTATTCGAGCCCCACGCCTCAAGCCCCGAGTCCCACGCCCCGAGCCCCAAGCCCCACTGTTGCCTGTCGCCTTCAGGCTCATACCTCTACGTCATGACCATCTAGCTCCAAGTTAGCGGACAACGCCCAAAGGTCGGAGTTATTAATTGCGTCTGCATTCCAAGCTGAAGGTGGGGTATCCACGCGCAACGACGCGACGGGGGACTCATGAGCGACGTCGATTCAAGAACGCGGGAGCCAGAGCTGTCCGCTACCGACAAACCGTCCGGCGGCGGCATCAGTGAAGATTGGTGGGCCACTATCGTTGGGCTCGGCCTGCTTTTTCTGGCGTTGTTGGGCGCCATTCCAGATGCGGTGTTGTGGTGATGGCTACCGAATCGGCAGCACTCGAGCAATCAGGCATCGACCGCCCTGCCAAAGGCTCGCTGGCCTGGACCGGCGTGGGCTTGGCGTTCGTGCTCGGTTTGGGTTGGGTCACGCGCTATCTCGAAAAGAACCTGCCCACCTGGTTCGATTGGGTATGGCTCAAGTCCGTCGAGTATCCGGTCTATGCGATCGCGCTCGGACTGCTCGGCAGCGGCGTCATCGGCCTGCTCGGCATCCGCGAGAAAGTCGCAGCGGCTTTCAAGACCGAATTCTTCATCAAGACCGGCCTCGTCTTGCTCGGCGCTTCGATTCATTTGCACGTCATCGCGAAAGCGGGAAGCCGCGGCGTGTTGCAGGCGCTCCTTCTGGTGACTGCCGTGTTCTTCTTCACGTGGTGGCTTGCCGGTCGATTGAAGATCGGCGAGACGCTGCGTGCGCTGCTTGCCTCATCGGTCGCGATCTGCGGCGTTAGCGCTGCAATCGCCGCGGCCGGCGCAGTACGTGCGACACGCGAACAGATCGCCTATACGGCAACGCTCGTGATTCTGTTCGCGCTGCCTTCGATTTTCATTCTGCCCTGGCTGGCCGAAACGCTGGGCTTGAGCGAGCCGGTTGCGGGCGCATGGATCGGCGGCAATATCGATACGACGGCCGCCGTTGCCGCAGCGGGCGCCATCGTCGGCGAACAAGCGCTGCAGATCGCAGCGATCGTCAAAGCGGCGCAGAACGTGTTGATGGGCGTCGTCGCGGTTGCGCTCACCGTGTACTTCGCGTTGTACGTAGAGAAGAACAAGGAAGCGACGAAAGGCGTCGGCAGAGACCTGTGGGCGCGGTTTCCGAAGTTCGTCATCGGCTTCATCCTCGCCTCGGTCATTGCGACCTTGTTCCTCCAATCCGGCGGTTCGAGCGCCGCCATCGGCGCGGCGAATACACTGCGCGCCTATTTCCTCATTCTCGCCTTCGTCAGCATCGGGCTCGAATTCCGTGTCACGAAGCTGCTCGCCGAAGGCTGGCGACCGGTCCTGGTGTTCGGCACGGCGACCGTATTCAACCTCGCAGTGGCGCTGGTGATTGCATCGGTGCTGTTCGGCGGATTTCAGGTTTGAAATCCGCCGAGACATTAGGTTGTAGGCTGTAGGAAGGGCGCGCGGACGCGCGCCTTGCGACTCACCACTCACGACTCACGAGCAACACCTCAGGCCGCGCCGGCGCGAAGCGCTTCCCTCTTACCGCCGCCTGTAGCCTGTAGCCATCCGCGCTGCGAACGCAGCGCGGATCAAAACACGCTCCGCACTACCCACTCCCCAAACGTGCCCACGAGCGACATGACGAACGCGCCAGCGAGCGCCCAGCCGAAGCTGTCGATCTTCAAGTGATCGGTGAGCTTGTCGGTGATGACGAGCAGGATGGCGTTGATGATCCAGCGCGTAATGAACGCGAGCAACCATGCCAACCCGAGCGTCAGAACGGTGAAGACAGCGAAGAACAGCCAGCCGAGCAGGAAGTTCAGAACGCCGAAAATGGCCGCCACGAGCAAAGCGCTCTTTGCGCTCTTGACATGAAAGCCCGGCAGTACGGCGTCCGTCACCCAGACGGCAAATGAAAGAATTAGCCAAGACAAAATGATGCTCATCGTCGACCTCCTCGTGATGCGGGGTTCGTGTCGTTTTCGTGAATAGCAAAACGATTCACGAGTCGCGAGCGTAATCGTACTTTCCACCCTTCTCGAGCGCGCGATGATAGGCAGGACGCGCGTGCACGCGCTGCAGCCATGCGCGTAGACGTGGATATCGATCGTTCAGTAGGCGCTGCGCCGCCGCGACCTCCAGCGGAAAGCTCATCTGAATATCGGCAGCCGTGAATGCCTCGCCCGCGAGATACTCTGCATCGCCGAGCTGCTGCTCGACGAAGCCGAGATGCAAGCTCACTTGCGACTCGACGCGCTCGGCCAGACGCGTTGCCGCTTCGCCGATTCTGGCCATGTACACCTTCAGCAAGAGCTGCGGCATGAGCGAGCCTTCCGCGTAATGCATCCAATAGCGGAACTGCCAATAGGACGGCGCAGTTGGTTCGAGTGCGAGCTTGCCCTGTCCATATTGCGCGAGCAGGTACTCGATGATGGCGCCGGACTCGGCAATCACGCGTTCCCCATCGCGAACGACCGGCGACTTGCCGAGCGGATGAATCGTCTGCAGCGATGCTGGCGCGAACATCGTCGGCTCGCGTTCGTAACGGACGATCGTGTAATCGAGCCCGAGCTCCTCGAGGAGCCACAGCACACGTTGCGAACGCGAGTTGTTCAAGTGATGCACTTCGAGCACTGCTGCTCCTCCAGGCTGTAGATAAGGCGCACAGCATGCAAGTCTCCTCTAGAACCGCGCTGCAGTCGAACGCACATGCGACGCGAGCTTCCGAAGCATGCTCTTGCCTTCGCCTTCGCCTTCGCCTTCAGTCTTCAGTCTTCAGCCCCAGAGTTGACTCCAATCCTTTCCTCGAACACAGTCCCGTCAGCCGACAATTCGAGGCTGCGCCGATCATCGGCCCGTTGTCGCAGCAACATTTCTTGACAAATGCTCAGGGGGGATCGTCACATGACTCCAATCGGCCGACTGAAGCTCGCCGCGGCGCTGTGTGCGCTCGGCTGGCAAGCTCAAGCGCTCGCTGACTCGAATATGGCGCCGGTCAACGACGCCCCGAATCCGTACGAGCGCATCGACGATTTCTTCAAGATGCCGCCGGGCCGCACGTGGGGTTCCACGAGCGCTGTCGATATCGACAAAGACGGCAAGTCGATCTGGGTTGCGGAACGCTGCGGTGCGAATTCGTGCCTGAATGCGCCCGACGTCGATCCGATTCTGCTCTTCGACGAGCACGGCAATCTCGTCCGTAGCTTCGGCAAGGGCCTGATGATCTTTCCCCACGGCATTCACGTCGACAGCGACGGCAATGTCTGGGTCACCGACGGTCAAGACAACGCGCCGCGTCCGCAGCTGCCTCCCGGCACTCCGCGGCCAACAATGACCGGACCGAGTCCGGAAGCGACCAAAGGCCATCAAGTCTTCAAGTTCAGCCCGACGGGCGAGCTTCTGATGACAATCGGTAAGCCGGGCGGCGCCACTGGACCGACGGAGTGCTGCTGGCAGCCGAACGATGTGATCACGAACGACAAGGGCGAGATCTTCATTGCCGAAGGCCACGGTCAGAATCAGAACGATCGCATCGTCAAATTCTCGAAGGACGGCAAGTTCATTCAGGCGTGGGGCACGCGCGGCAGCGGCCCGTTGCAATTCAACCAGCCGCACGCGTTGGCGATGGATTCGAAAGGCAATCTCTATGTCGGCGACCGTTCGAACAACCGCGTGCTGGTCTTCGACAAGGACATGAATCAGATCGCCGAGTGGTATCAGTTCAGCCGTCCGAGCGGGCTCTATATCGACCAGCACGACGTGCTGTATTCGGCGGATTCCGAGTCGGGCAGCATCAATCCGGCACACGGCGATTGGATACGCGGCATTCGTATCGGCAGCGTCACGGACGGCAAGGTCACGGCATTCATCCCGGATCCGCTACCGACGTGCCCGCGCGGCACTCAGCCAGGCAATCCGCCGACTTGCGGTGCCGGCACCTGGGTCGCTGAAGGCGTCGCAGTGGATGCAGCCGGCAATGTCTACGGCGCCGAAGTCGGACCGCGGAAGCTCGCGAAATACGTGAAGAAGAAGTAATCGTAAGGCTCGGCTGTTCGCGAGGTCCATGCCTCGCGAACAGCCCGGCGTCCTGCCTTCAGCGCGCGACAGCGCGCACAGACCGATCGATCACTCGTCGACGATTGCCGAGTACGCGATCGAACGCGACAGCCCGCGCAGATCCGGCATGCCGGCTGCGTTGGCCGACGATGCGCCGAGGTGCTGGATCATGCCGATGACGATGAGATCGCGGACGGGATCGATCCAGAACCAGGTGCCGGCCGCACCGCCCCACCAATAGGTGCCTTCGCCGTAGTAGCCGCCGCTCGCCATCGGATCGGCCGTGATCGCGAATCCCAAGCCGAACTTGACGCCCGGTCCGCCGAGCCCTGCGTACAAGTCGCCGATCGCGTTCGTGCGCATGAGCTCGACGGTGAGCGGCGAAAGAATGCGCACGCCATCGAGCGTGCCGCCGTTCAACAGCATCTGGCAGAAGCGGAAATAGTCCGCGGCCGTCGACACGAGGCCGCCGCCGCCCGACAGCAAGGCCGGACGCTTCGAGTAATCGCGATTGAAACCGCCGTTCTCGACTCGGAGCTTGCCGTTCTGATCGACGTTGTAGACCTGCGCGAGGCGGTGCAGCTTCTCCTGCGGTACATAGAAGCCGGTGTCGACCATCTTGAGCGGCTCGAAAATGTGTTTCGCGAGGAACTCATCGAACGGCATGCCCGAGAGCTTCTCGACGATGTAGCCCTGAATGTCGACGGCAATGCTGTAGTGCCAACGCGCGCCCGGCTGCGACGCCAACGGCAGCTTCGCGACGCGTCGAATCATCTCCTCCAGCGTGATGTTGTTGTCCAGCACGTTGGCCTGGAGCTGCATCTTGTCGACGGGCGAGTTGCTGAAGAATCCGTACGTGAAGCCGGCGGTGTGGGACATCAGCTCGCGCATCGTCATCGGATGCTTCTGCGGCTCGAGGATCGGTTTGCCCTCCGCATCCGTGCCCGCGTACACCTTGAGATCCTTGAACTCCGGGATGAACTTCGCGACCGGATCGTTGAGCTGCCACTTGCCTTGCTCGAACAGGATCATCATCGCAACGGCGGTGACGGGCTTCGTCATCGAGTAGATGCGGAAGATCGAGTCGGTCCTCATGGGCTTGTCGGCCTCGATGTCTTGTTTGCCGACTGCATCGAGATGCACGACCTTGCCGTGTCGTGCCACGAGCGTGACGACGCCGGACACTTTCCCCTGGTCGACCACCTCCTGCATCTTGTCCGTCATCAGCGCCAAGCGCTGAGTCGACATGCCGACGCGCTCGGCCTTGATGCGCGGCACATCGTTGCGCGCGCCGGCAACGCCGGAGACGACGATTGCAACTAGGAGAACGAAACCGCGCGCAAACGCGCCGGTCGGATTGAAGCGCATTGAAACCCCCTCTTGCCGAATTCGAACGCTGCCGCCGCCGGCGGAGCGTCGTTACTTACCGATGAATTGCCATGAGACGATGCCACCAATAGCGGGCAAACGTCCAGCAGGGAAGCATTGAAAAATGCAGCGAACGAAATGCCCGCATCGGTCTGCGAGGCGAAACTCGGTGCCCCAAAAAAGCGCGGCCGCCATGAGGCGGCCGCACGACGGTCTATCGAGCTCGGTTAGAGGGGTTGCTTGCCTTCGCGAGCCGCCTTCTCTTCCGCGGCACGGGCACCCGCGAGGATGCCGGGCAACGCATAGTTGCCCTCGTGGCACGCATATTCATAGACGTTGGCATCCACACGCGTGAACGGCAGCTCGCCCGTGAAGCTCGCGGTAAAGGCCGTGGGATCGTCGACCGTGAAACGATAGTTGATCTGATCGTCCGAGACGCGCGTGAAGCGCTCGGTGATCACTGCGTGCTCCGACGAGCCGCGGAAGCTCTGCTCCGAGCGGAAATTCGTGGTCGTCACGACGAGCGTGTCGCCTTCCCAGCGACCGACGGAATCGCCCATCCATTTCTTGATGCTCTTCGGCAGCGGCTTGCCGTTGATCCGAATGATGCGTGCATCGTGCACCATCTCGACCAGGATCATGACGTGCCCCGGCGACTGCACGATCTGGTAGTAGCTGTTGTACATCGTCGGCAGCATCGGCGGACCCGACGTCGAGCCGAAACCGAGAATGCATCGCTCGCCGAGGCTGCGCTGCTCGGGATGATCGGCCCGGCCCGCGAAATCGAACTGCGGCTGGTTGCGCGGCATCTCCTCGGACTGTCCCGCGATCGGAAAACCTTCTGGACCTGTAAACGCCTCGCCCAATTCGCCGCCAGCAAACGCGGCCGCATCGGGTCGGCGCACGCCCGCCTTGACCTGCGAATGCAGGAGCGGAATGCGCCCGTCCGGCGGATCGATGATGATGGACGAACGCTTCTCGCCATTGATGGTGGCGACGGTCAAGCCGCGGTCCGTCCAGAACTGGTTGTAATTCCCGAGGGGCGGAAGCGACGCAGCGGCGCCGATCTTGATGTTCGGATCCGTCGGCTTGTCGTCGTTCTCGACACGTGCACGCGCGGTGCCTTCGACCTTTGCCACTTCCTCGGCCGTATACGTGCGGCGGGTTCCCAGCGCCGGTGCACGCTCGAGCGGCGTCGCCGTTGCATTCGTCCATACGCCTTGGAAATCCGGCGTGCCATCGGCCAGCCGCGGCACGCGGTACTCGGCCGAAGCGCCGGCACCGAACAAGGCCAACGTCACCCCGACGCAGCCTACAAATGCGTTCTTCATGGTCCCCACCTACATCTTCTAATAGTGGGCGATACGTAAACGTCGCCCGCCGAAAACTATACCCCCAACGAGACCGCGAGCAACGCAGCGCAACCGTTAGAAGTGACAACGCTGTGCAAATGTCGAATCTGCAGAATCGACGTCCGCACCGCCGCGTTTAATTATTTCTCCTTGGGGGAAGGCCCGGGCGACGCATGCCGGCCTAGAATGGGTTCGAGTGCCGCCTCTCTCGAGTCACCCCACGTGAACAAGAGAATCCTCCCGATCGCCCTGGTCGCCGTCCTGCTCCTGGCGTTGCTGATTTTTTGGTGGGCGCGCCAAGACGGCGAGGCACAGTCGGTCGTGTTGTACGGGAACGTGGATCTGCGCCAAGTCGAACTGCCGTTCAACGATGCCGAGCGGATTGCCGAGGTGCTGGTCGAAGAAGGTACGCGCGTGCACGCCGGCCAAGTGCTCGCGCGCTTGGAGACCGGCCGGCTGATTCCACGCGTGCAACAGGCGAAGGCCAAAGTGGCCGCACAGGCCGAGGCTTTACGGAAGCTCAAGAACGGCGCACGCCCCGAAGAAATCGCGCAAGCCCGTGCAGCGCTCGCCGCAGCGGATGCCGAAGCAGAAAATGCCCGCAGTCAGCTCGAACGCCTGAAGTCGATCAGTGCCGCATCCGAGGGACGGGCGGTGAGCGCACAGGATCTGGAAGTGGCGACGACGCACGCGAGAATGAGCGAGGCACGGGCGCGCAACGCCCGCGAGGCGCTCGCACTGCTCTTGGCGGGAGCCAGAGGAGAAGACATCGAGCAAGCGCAAGCCCAACTCGAAGCCGCACAGGCGGAACTCGCGCTGCTCGAGCGTCAGCTCAAAGACGCCGAGCTGATCTCGCCAACCGACGGCGTCGTCCGTAACCGACTCATGGAGCCCGGCGAGCTCGCAACGCCGGGCCGACCCGTCGTGTCGATCGCGATCGATCATCCGAAATGGGTGCGTGCGTACATCGGCGAGGCGTACCTCGGCCGCATCCGAACCGACATGCCTGCCACCGTGCACGTCGACAGCAGCGACGAGCCGCTTCCAGGCCGAATCGGGTTCATTTCCTCGACAGCCGAATTCACGCCGAAGATCGTGCAGACAGAAGAGTTGCGGACCAGTCTCGTCTACGAAGTGCGGGTGTTCGTCGAAGACCCGAAGAACATTCTCCGTCTCGGCATGCCGGCTACGGTTCGTATCGATTTGTCCGAGTCGTCGACGAACGCGACCTCAGCGGCGCATTGAGCGTCATGGCCGAACCAGACACCGTTCTCGCTCTCGAGGCACGCGGTCTCACGAAACGCTTTGCACGCGACGATACGGTCGTTTTCGCACTCGACGACATTACCTTCCAAGCGCGTCGAGGCGCGCTCACAGCGCTTGTCGGTCCCGACGGTGCGGGCAAGACGACGCTCTTACGCTTGGCCGCGTGCCTGATGCGCGCCGACGAGGGCTCGATCTTCGTCCTCGGCATGGATGCCGCAACGCAGAGGCAGGCGATCCAAGACCGCATCAGCTACATGCCTCAGCGCTTCGGGCTCTACGAAGACTTGAGCGTGCAGGAAAACCTCGATCTGTACGCCGATCTGCACGGCGTCTCGCACGAGCAACGTGCGGAACGTTACGCGCGCCTGCTCGAAATGACGGGGCTAGGACCTTTCCGTACTCGCCTTGCCGGCAAGCTGTCCGGCGGGATGAAACAGAAGCTCGGACTTGCATGCACGCTCGTGCGTTCGCCCGAGTTGTTGCTGCTCGATGAGCCGACTGTCGGTGTCGATCCGCTGTCGCGCCGAGAGCTGTGGGAAATCGTCGTGGATCTCGTCGAACGCGACGGTCTGTCCGTCGTCGTGAGCACGTCTTACATGGACGAAGCGGAACGCTGCTCGCACGTCGTCGTGCTGCATGAGGGCCGCGTGCTCACGCGCGGCGCGCCCGATGAAATCAAACAGGGCGCACGCGGCCATACGTTCATCGCAACTTCTACGATTCCCCAAACCGCACGAGCGCTGCAGGCCGCGCTCATCGACACGCCGGAAGTCGTCGATGCCGTACCTCGCGGCGGAAAGGTTCGCGCGGTAATACGTGAGCAGCGCCCGATCGAACTACCGAATGTGGGGTTCGAATCCGTCGAAGCGGGTCTCGAAGATGGCCTCATGATGCTGCTGCACCGGCAAGCATCGACACGATCGGCTTCCGCCGCGATGCTCGATCTCGCACCGGAACGACGCAATGCCGGCCCGGAGATCGTCATCGATGTACACGACGCCGTCCGCAAGTTCGGTGACTTCATCGCGGTGAATCGCACCAGCTTCAGCGTCCGTCGCGGCGAAGTCTTCGGTTTGCTCGGTCCGAACGGTGCTGGAAAAACCACGACCTTTCGTATGTTGTGCGGATTGTTGCCGGCGACGAGCGGGAAACTGCACGTTGCAGGCGTCGATCTTCGCAAGGCACGCGCGGCAGCGCGGCAGAACATCGGCTATGTCGCACAAAAGTTCTCGCTGTACGGCGATCTGACGATCCGCGAAAACCTGGAGTTCTTCGCGGGCGCCTACGGACTACGCAATGCCCGTAAACGCGAGCGTGTCGAATGGGCGCTCGAGAATTTCGATTTGCGCGAACATGCATCCGACGCAGCTGGCACGCTACCCGGCGGATTCCAGCGGCGACTCGCCATGGCCGCGGCCTTGCTGCACGAGCCGCAGATCCTGTTTCTCGACGAGCCGACGAGCGGCGCAGATCCTTTGGCACGTCGCGAGTTCTGGCGCCGGATTACCTCGCTCGCCGAACAGGGCACGACCATCGTCGTCACGACGCACTTCATGGAAGAAGCCGAATACTGCGATCGAATCATGATTCAGGATGCCGGCACGATGCTTGCGCTCGGCACTCCCGAAGAAGTGCGCGCACAGGCTTCGGCGGGCGGGGCCGTCGTAGACACGATGGAAGATGCCTTCATCGCCATCGTCGAATTGGCACGCCAGAAGGCCGAACGGTCCGGAGCAGCCGCATGAGCGCCGAAAGCCTATCGGCGTCCGAGCACCGACGCGGCGTCTCCAAGCAGCGGCTCGTCGCCCTGATCCGCAAGGAGGCTCGCCAGCTCGTGCGCGACAAGAGCAATGTGATGGTCGGCTTGTTCCTGCCATTGCTCTTGATCCTGCTCTTCGGTTACGGCCTCTCGTTCGATGTGAGGGATGCACCTGTTGCCCTCGTGACGGAAGATCCGTCGCCGACCGCTCAAAACGTCCTTGCCGGGTTCTATCTCTCGCCCTACTTCGCTCCCGTTCCGCTCGTGTCGCTGAATCAAGCCATCGATCTGATGCGTGCAGGAGATGTCGACGCCATCGTGTACTTGCGCTCCGATTTCTCGCGGAACCTGGCGCGAGGCGATGCAGTCGTTCAGGTCCTGCTGCACGGCACGGATCCGAATCGCGCGCGTGCGCTCGAAGCGTTTGCGCAAGGCGCTATTGCGCAGTGGAGCGCGAAACGGATCGCTGCCGGCGAGATGAACCGCGCCGCCCCGCCCATCACCATCGAGTCCCGGCAATGGTTCAATGAGGCGAACAACAGCCGCTTCTTTCTCGTGCCGGGCCTCGTCGTGGTCATCATGACGCTCAACGGCGCGTTGCTCACATCGCTCGTGATGGCCAGGGAATGGGAGCGCGGCACGCTCGAGGCGCTCTTCGTCACACCGGTCAACTCGACCGAAATCGTCATCGCGAAGCTCGTTCCCTACTTCGTCGTCGGACTCGGCGGACTCGTGCTGTGCCTGCTTTCCGCCAAATTTCTGTTCTTCGTGCCGATTCGCGGCTCGCTCGCGCTGATCGTGTTCACGTCGATGATCTATCTGCTCGTTTCGCTGGGACTCGGGCTGCTCATCTCTGCTGCGCTCAAGAATCAGTTCCTCGCCTGCCAGGTCGCACTCATCGTCAGCTTTCTGCCGGCCTTGATGCTCTCCGGCTTCATTTTCGATCTGCACAGCGTGCCGAGCGTCATCCGCGCGATCAGCCGCGTATTACCGGCGACATACTACGTGGAGGCGCTCCAAACGCTGTTCTTGGCGGGTAACGTGGCACCTCTTCTCGTGCGCGACATCGCGGCGCTGAGCGTCGTCGCGGTCATCCTCCTCGTTGCCGCGAGAGCGAACACCCGTAAGGAGCTCGCATGAGCGCCGCTCTGTATCGGACTGTCGTCCTGATCAAGAAAGAGCTCGTGGCCGTCGTCAAAGATCCGCGCAGCCGCATCGTGCTGTTCCTGCCCGTGCTGTTGCAATCTCTGTTGTTCGGCTATGCGGCCACGTTCGACTTGAACGAAGTGCCGTATGCGCTGCTCGACCAGGATCGCAGCGCCGCCTCTGCCCGATTCGTCGCGCAGCTCGACGGTTCACCTGTGTTCGAACGCGTTGTCGACTTGCACAATGCGAATCAAATCTCCGATGTCATCGGTACGAAACGCGCCATTCTCGTCGTCCAGATTCCCGACGACTTCGAACGCAACATGCTTTCGGGTCGCGGCGCCGTCGTTCAGGTCATCACCGACGGTCGCAACTCCAACACCGCCGGGGTCGCTGCGAGCTACGTTGCCGCCGTCGTCGAACGCTTCAATGCGGCTTGGAATCGTGAGCATGACCTTCCCGACGCTCCATTGCGGGTCGAAACCCGAGCCTGGTACAACCCGACGCTCGAGACGCGTTGGTACATGATTCCCACACTCATTGCGGCGCTCACGATGCTGCAAACGCTCATGCTCGCAGCCCTCTCTGTTGCACGCGAGCGCGAGCAAGGCACGTTCGATCAATTGCTCGTCACGCCATTGCGTCCGGGCGAGATTCTGGTCGGCAAGGCCATCCCGCCCATTCTGATCGGCATTACCCAAGCGACGATCGTGCTCCTCATCGCGAGATATTGGTTCGGAATCCCCTTCCAAGGTTCGCTCGTGACGCTTTACTCCGCCTTGCTGTTGTTCACGACGGCCTGCGTCGGGATCGGTCTGGCGGTCTCGGCGTTCTCGCTCACGATGCAACAAGCCATGCTGTATTCGTTCGTATTGTTGATGCCGATGATGCTGCTGTCGGGACTTGCATCCGCCATCGACAACATGCCGGATGCGCTGCAGTACATCACGCTCGCCAATCCGCTCCGTTACGCCATCGAGATGGTCCGTCGAATCTATCTCGAGGGCGCGGGATTCGATGTGCTCGTTCATCAAATGTGGCCGCTCGTCGTCATCGCCGCCATCACCCTGCCGACCGCTTCATGGCTGTTTCGGCACCGGCTGACCTGATTCGCGAGGTCGTCATGCGTCGCTCTTGCTTTCTCGCCTCTGCCGTTTCGATTCTGTGTGCGTCGTGTGCAGTCGGCCCCGACTTCGAGCAACCGGCGCCGAAGCTGCCCGAACGCTGGGAACAACCCGCAACACCGATTGGCGCAGCCGCAATCGACGCCGATGTGCTGACGGGAGATTGGTGGACGGCGCTAGGCGACGCCCGTTTGAACGAGCTGATCGAGCGCGCCCGCAACCACAACCTCGACTTGAGGTTGGCGACTTTGCGAGTGGCCGCAAGCCGCGCGCAACGAGCGATCGCGGCTGGCGAGCGCTGGCCGGGAATTGCCGCCAACGGCGTGTATCGGCGCGAGCGTCAGAGCGAGCACGGAATCAACACGCGTCTCATCGAGATCGTCGCTCCGCCCGGCGCAGATCGCGATCGCATCATTCAGGCGCTGGCAGAACCGTTCGGTCTTTATCAAGCGGGGTTCGATGCTTCATGGGAGCTCGATCTCTGGGGACGCGTTCGCCGCATCGTCGAATCCACTGACGCGTCGTTCGCAGCAAGCCGCGAGGACCTGCATGACGCCGAGCTCACGGTCATTGCCGAAGTCGCACGGCTTTACTTCGAGCTCGCCGGGGTACGCGACCAATTGCGCATTGCGCGCGAAGACGTTGCTGCAGGCATCGACCAGGTCGAGCTGACCCGTCATCGCACCGAGGGCGGATTGGTAACGAGCCTCGAGCTCAGCGTTCAGCAGGCGCAGCTCGCGAACAGCCGCGCACTCATCCCTGCGCTCGAACATCAAGAAGCGGTGCTACAGAATGCGCTTGCGCTTCTCGTCGGCGAACCGCCTCGCGCGTTGAACGAGCTCTTGCGCGAGAATCCGTCCATGCCAGCCGTACCGACGATCGCCTCGGCCGGCATTCCTTCCGAACTTGCGCGTCGCCGGCCCGACATTCGCCGCGCCGAGGCGCGCTTACAGGCTGCGACTGCTGAGATCGGTATTGCCGTCGCAGACCTGTATCCGCGGTTCTCCCTGACGGGCAGCTTCGTGCATCAATCGCTCGATGCTTCTGACTTCACCGAATGGGGCGCTCGCCAGTGGACCGTCGGTCCGACGTTGAGCCTGCCGTTGTTTCAGGGCGGCCGGCTGCGCTCCGTCGTGGAGCTTCGCAAACTTCAACAACAACAGGCTGCGGTGGACTATCAGCGCACGGTGCTTGCCGCTTGGCATGAGGTCGAGAATACGCTCGACGCATTCATCTCAGAACAACGACGCAACAGCGAGCTCGCCGAGCTCGTGCGCGCAAGCCGCGAAGCGTATGACATCGCGCACATTCGTTACGAACACGGCCTCGTCGACTATCTCGTCGACCTCGATGCGCGCCGCACGCTGCTACAGGCACAGCGCGCGTACAGCGAGAGCACGACGCAACTTGGCGTACGATTCATCGCGTTGTGCAAGGCGCTGGGCGGAGGATGGGGTTCAGGCGATAGTTGAAAGTCGACAGTCGATAGCGAAGGGCGCCGTGATTCGTGATTCGCAGGGTGAATGGTGAGTAGTGAATGTTGAGTGGAAGGTGCCCGAACTCGCTCTTCTCGCCCAAGCTCCGAGTCCCACGCCTCAGGCCCTACACGTTCAGCTCGATCCACACGGGCGCATGGTCGCTGGCTCTTTCCCAGCCGCGTACGTCGCGGTCGACGCCGGCGGCAACGAGATGCTTGGCGGCGGTCGAATTGAGCAGCAGGTGATCGATGCGCATCCCGGCGTTGCGCTTGTAGGCGTCGCGGAAGTAGTCCCAATACGTGTAGATCACTTCGTCGGGATACAAATGGCGAAGCGCATCCGTCCAGCCTTGTGCGACGAGCTGCTGAAACGCCTCGCGGGTCTCGATGCGAAATAGCGCATCGTTCACCCAGCGCTCGGGTTTGTACACGTCGATCTCGGTGGGAATCACGTTGTAATCGCCCGCAAGCACGACGGGCATGTCGCGACCAATGAGCTGCGCGGCATGGGTCGTCAGCCGCTGCATCCACCGCAGCTTGTAGTCGAACTTGGGGCCCGGCGCAGGATTGCCGTTCGGCAGATACAAGCAACCGATCAGGATGCCCTTCGCTGTCGCCTCGATGTAACGACTGTGCGTGTCTTCCGGGTCGCCCGGCAAGGCCCGACAAATCTCCACCGGATCTTCGTTGCGAGCGAGAATGGCGACACCGTTGTAGCTTTTCTGGCCGTGCCAGATCGCGCCGTAACCGGCGGCTCGAATCTCAGCCTCGGGAAATTTCTCTTGCGGCGTCTTGAGCTCCTGCAGACACACGATGTCAGGAGACGTTTGCTCGAGCCAGCGCAGCACATGAGGCAGCCGCGCATTGATGCTGTTGACGTTGAAAGTGGCTATACGCATCCTCGCATTCTAACGAATGAAGCGCTCGGTTTCGCGGCGCTTCGCAACCTCACGCTCGAGGAGAAAAACATGCTGACGCTCATTCACGCTCCCCGCTCGCGTTCCGGAAACGCCTTGTGGATGCTAGAGGAACTGGGCGTCCCCTATCAGATCGAGTACGTGTCCATTCGTCGCGGCGACGGAAGCGGAGCCATCGATCCACGCAATCCGCATCCGCATGGGAAGGTCCCGGTGCTGAAGGACGGCGACCGCGTAGTCTTCGAGCAAGCCGCGATCGCACTCTATTTGGCGGACAAGTTCCCGGAAGCCGGATTGGGCGCGGCCGTCGACGACCCGATGCGCGGCAGTCTGCTGACGATGCTCGCGTATTACTGCGGTGTGATGGAACCTGCGTTCATGTCCAAGTTCATGCAAATGCAGGTTCCGCGCGGCTCGGCCGCCTGGGTGGACTCGGACGAGGCCATGGATTTCATCAACGCACGCCTCGCCTCTCAGCCTTACATTGCCGGCGAACGTTTTACGCTGGCAGATCCGCTCTACGCCGCAGCCTTCGCGATGTTCATGGATTCGCCGCTCTTGAGCAGCCAGAGAACTCCGCAGTTGGAGCAGTACGTCCAGCGCTGTATCTCGCGCCCGGCGTTTGCGCGTGCGAGGGAGAAGGATGTGACTCGTGATTCGTGAGGCAGGCTGGTTGCTGCCCTTTCCCTTTTCCCCTTTCCCTTTTCCCTTCGTGAGTCGTGAGTAGCGAGTCGTGAGTGGTTGGGCGCGCAGCGCCCCTCCCTCCTTCCCTCCTTCCCTCCTTCCCCTTTCCCGTTTCCCGTTTCCCGTTTCCCGATACTGCTGCCCCTTATTGATTCTTCGTCCTCGGTATGTATGATGATCGTCATATGATCACTATCATCTAACGAGCGCGCACATGAGCAATGCAGTCATAGCCGGATTCGTCCGTACTCCCTTTCATTTCGCTAAGAAAGGCCGTTTGGTCGATGTGAGGCCGGACGATCTCGCCGCCGTCGCATTACGCGGTCTCATCGAGCGCACGAGGATCGATCCTGCATTGATAGAAGACGTGGTGATGGGCTGCGCATACCCCGAAGCGCAGCAGGGCAACAACATTGCGCGCATCGCTTCCCTACTCGCCGGGCTCCCGCTCGAAACCGGCGGCGTGACGATCAATCGGTTCTGCGGCTCATCGATGAGCGCCATTCACTACGCAGCCGGCCAGATCGCGGTCGGCGCGGGCGATGCATTCATTTGCGCAGGCGTCGAGTCGATGACGCGCGTTCCCCAGGGCGGCTTCAATTTCTCTCCGAATCCGCGCTTCAAGAGCCTCAACGCGCCAGATGCCGAGCTTCAAATCGAGGCCTACATCACGATGGGTCGCACGGCGGAGAATGTCGCCGCGAAATTCGACGTCTCACGCAGACAACAGGAACAGTTCGCTCTCGCGTCCCAACAAAAGGCGGCTGCCGCATTCACGGGAGGCCGACTCGCAGCTGAGTTGGTGCCGGTCACGACGCCCCAAGGCGTCGTCGATGCCGACGGTTGCCTGCGCCCGCAGACATCGCTCGAAGGCTTGGCCGCACTCAAACCTGCCTTCGACGCGAACGGCACCGTCACGGCCGGTACTTCTTCTCCGCTCACCGACGGTGCATCGGCTGTGCTCGTGACGTCAGAGCGGTTCGCCGAGGCGCACGGTCTCGATGTGCTCGCACGCATCCGCGCCGTTGCAGTCGCCGGTTGCGAGCCGGAATTCATGGGCATGGGTCCGGTGCCCGCGACGCGCAAAGCGCTTGCTCGTGCCGGCCTGTCCATCGCCGACATCGACATCGTCGAGATCAACGAAGCTTTTGCGAGCCAAGCAGTCGCCTGTCTTCGCGAGCTCCAGATCCCGTTCGAGAAAGCGAATATCGACGGCGGCGCGATTGCGCTCGGCCATCCGCTCGGCGCGACCGGAGCGCGCATTACCGCCAAGGCGGCACAACTGTTGAAGCGCGAAGGTAAGCGCTATGCGCTCGCGACCCAGTGCATCGGCGGCGGTCAGGGCATCGCGACGATTCTCGAGCGAGTGTGAGTGGTATCTCGAGCAGGTCGCGCCTCGAGCGCACCTGCCGCCGAAAAAGAAAAAGGCCGGCCCCAGAATTGGGGCCGGCCCACGCCCTTTAGCTTAGAAACGCAGTCGAAGCTGCAGGTTGTAATTGCGCTCGCCGCCGAGGTATCTCGTGCGCGCCAGGCCGAGGTCCGGACCGGCAACCGAGATGGCTGTGACGTACTCCTTGTCCATCAGATTCGTGACGTTGAAGGTCACGTCATAGCGGTAGTTCGGCGCACGCCACGTGGCGCTGGCGTTGGCCACCGTATAGCCGGCAATCTTCCACGTATCGGTGTTGAAGACCGACCAATACCGCTCGCCGGCGTAGTAGACGTAGCCGCCGAGAATCAGCGAGCCGGGTGCGAAATCCCAGGTGTAGTAACCGGCCAAGCTCGCCTTGTGCTCGGGCAAGCGCGCGAGCTGATTGCCGACGATGTTCTGTTCCTTGCGAATCGTTCGCGTCGGATCGTTCGGATCCGGCATGGTCGGATCCGCCGAGTCGACCAGCAAGCCAGGCACGCCCGTGTATTCGCTGTGGGTGTAAGTGTAGTTCGCGCGGAACCAAGCACCGGGCACGGGCTCCCACGTTCCTTCGATCTCGATGCCGTAGATCTCGGCGTCGACGTTCTCGTAACGCGTTGCCGCGATGCTATCCAATCCGCTGATCGGATTCGGCAGATACACCGTGAGCGGGATCTGCATGTCCGTGTAGTCGTTGAAGAACAACGCCACGGTGGCGAAGAAATTGCCCACCGACTGTTTCCAACCGAGCTCGTACGCGATCAGCTCTTCCGGCCCGGCGATATTGTTTCGCCCGCCCTGAGCCGGATCCGGCACGATGTTGTCCAGCGAAATACTGCTCGGCTTCGAACCGCGTGCAACGCTGAAGTAGAGATTGGTGCTGTCCGTCGCCTGATAATCGAAGGCCAAGCGACCCGTGACTTCGTGGTCTTTCACGACCGTGCGTGCGCCATTGACCAGCGGCGTCACGTCTCCGGTGAAGGACGTATCCCAGTAGAAGCTGAAATATTCGTTCGTGCCGTCGCTCACGTCTTCGGTGTAGCGCGCACCGGCAGTCATTTGGAATTTTTCCGTGAAGGCGTAGGTCATCTGCGCGAAGATTGCCTGCGTCTTCGTATCCAATAGATTGTGCTGCCGGTACGTATCGCGGTCCGGATTCGGCGCGATCGGTGCGCCGGCCTGAACCGCACCGTTGTAGAAACGGTAAACCGGGTTCGCGAGCTCCGGCTGATTCGGATTCGAGATCGCGTACCGTTGATCGTAGTGCGCTTTCCCGTAATACAACCCCAGGTTCCATTCCAAGGCTCCGCCCGGGTTGCTCTCCCAACGCAGCTCGTGCGAGTGGCGATGGTTGTCGTTGAGGTACCGGTCGATGATCGACGTGCTGATGAAGATACCGTCC
This sequence comes from uncultured Sinobacteraceae bacterium, assembly GCA_937902995.1. Classification (GTDB taxonomy): domain Bacteria; phylum Pseudomonadota; class Gammaproteobacteria; order Steroidobacterales; family Steroidobacteraceae; genus Steroidobacter. The sequence continues at coordinate 46,038 of CALEKY010000109.1, read as the reverse complement.
GGAATGGCGCCGCCCGGATTCCCCGGACCGGTCGTGAAGCCGATGCGCGAAGTTCCGTCGTAGTCGCCCATGCCTTCGGCAACGTAACCCTGATAGCCGCCGACGTAGTACAGCGACGTGGCGCCCAAATCCCAGTCGACGTTCAGGATGTGGACCTGGTTGTTCTTCAGCTTGTCGTAGCCGTCGACATCCACATCGATCGTGTACGGCCGGTTCGGCGGATCCTTGTCGTAGTTGTACGTGACGTTCGGAATGTTCGAGCCTTGGAAAGGCGCCGCCTTGTTGTAGACCGCCGGCGCCGTGTAACCGCGCTTGTTGTCGTAAGCAAACGTGCTGGAACGCAACAAGAAATGCAGGTTGTCGGTGACCTGGCCTTCGAGCTGTGCCTCGATGTAGAGATTGTCGACGGCGTACCCGGCTTCCACCGGTCCGACGTTCTTCTGCGTGCGTTCCTGTTGATTGAAGCGCTGGGCACTAGCGCGGAACTTGTAGTTGTCGCTCAACGGCCCGGAAACCGTTGCGCCCTGCGTGTTCCAGTCGAACTTGCCGTAGCCCAGCAAGGCCTCGCCCATGAACGTATCGGTCGGCCGACGGCTGATGAGATTTGCTGCACCGCCGATGGCATTCGTGCCGTAGCGCGTGCCTTGCGGGCCGCGAAGAATCTGCACGTTACCGCCGATCAACGTGTTCTCGCCGATCACGCCCGAGTCCGGCATGTAAAAGCCGTTGACGTAGTACGCGACAGGCTCGGTCGTGCCCAGCGTGGACGTCGCCGTGTTACGACCGATACCGCGAATCGTGACGCCGCGATCCGAGATCTCGATGCCCGGCGTCAGCCGGAACATGTCCGTCGCCGAAGCGGTCGCCGTAAGATTGCGCTGCTCGGCGTTGAACTGAGTAATCGAAACCGGCTGATTGGCGAGCTCCTCCTGGTACTTGGTCGTCGAGACGATGACCTCCTCGAGAACGAGCTTCCCCTCCTCATCCTCGGCCGCCAACGCGATCGTGCTCACAGACAAACCCGCAACCAGTGCCGGCGCCATCGTGAGCCAGCCTCGCGTGTTGCGGCGCATAAGGAAATGCTTCATCGAAAAGAGCCCCCGTTTATTGCAGCCGGATCGGAGATCGAAGCGGCTCTGCCACAAACTTTTAATATACGGTATGGCAATTATTGAGCCCGTTTCAGGAGTCTGGCAAGAGCGCCGCGGCCAATGGATCATTTTTTTGCATGGCCGGTTTGATTCCGATGGTTTTCCCTGAGCGGGCCCATGAGATTTAGCCTGCGCCGCCCTCACGCACGTCCTGCGAGGCCACGGTTCGCGGCGTGATTTCGGCAGGCCGCTTGCGACGGCCGTTAGCACCAGTGATCCCGAAAAAAACGTGCGCCGCGAGCGGCGCACGCCAAGGGGGATCCACAGGAAGGGATCTAGAAGCGCTTTTCGACTCTCACGCCTACCACACGCGGCCGATTGAAGAAGGCCTCCTGGTAGGCGAACGTGGACGCCTGGTTTGCAACCACTCGGTCGTCGTTCAGGTTGTTGCCGTAGATCGACAACGTGAGCTGCTGCGGCTCGTAACTGAAGCTCACCCGCGCACCGAGCTCGCCGTTCTCCTCGCCGCGCAAGTGCTTCAGATCCTGATCCGCGAAGGTGAAGTAGACCTCGTCGCGCCAGCGCCAATTGACGGTTGCCCTGAATCCCCAGTTCGCGTTGAGCTCGGTTTCGTATTGCGCCTGCAGGAAGTACTGCCACTCAGGCGCGTTGGTGAGTCGATTGCCCGACACGTCCGCCAGTCCGCCCGTAATCGTCGGCGCGAGCGGGAAGTGATCGAACTTGCCGTCGATGTACGCCAGGTTGGCATTGAACGCCCAGTGATCGCCGACGTGCATCATGCCTTCGATCTCGAAGCCCTTGATCTTCGCCGACGCCGCATTCGTGATCACGACGCCGCCCTGCGGGACACCGCTGGTCACCTGCAGATTGTCGTATTCGTTGTCGTAGGCCGCGAAGGTCACGAACGCGCGGCCGTCGAAGAGCGTGGCTTTCAAGCCCACTTCCGCGGACTTCATGATCTCCGTGTCGTAGCCGGGCTGCGGACCGACACCGAAGTTGTTGTAGCCGCCCGCCTTGAATCCCTTGCTGTAGCTCAAGTAGGTCATGAAGTCCCGATTCGGCTGCCACACGAGCTTGGCGCGATACGAGGTGTCGCTCCACGTGCGCTTCGGAGCGTCGTACGGGATCTGCGCCAGCATCGCGTTCGTGTCCGTGTTGTACAGCGTGTAGACGTTCTCGAAATCTTTCGTGTCTTCGGTGTAGCGCACACCGCCGATGAGCGAGAGCTGATCCGTGATGTGCCACGTCGCATCGCCGAACACCGCCCACGTCGGATTCGTCTGCTCAGCGTCGAAGTTCGCCACCTGATTGATGGGCACCGACAGACGCTGATTGAAAATGTTGAAGTCCATGGTGCTGCGGTAACGCGCATAGAAGAGACCCGCGATCCACTCGACCGCCGCGTCGTTGTTCGACTGCAAACGAATCTCCTGGCTCACCGCATTGCCGGTGTAGCGTGCGGAGTTACGTCCTTGTCTGCCGGCCATGGCCTCATCGAGCGGCAGACCGTCCGAGTCGTTGACACCTTCGTTCGTGTACTTGCTGGCGCCCGTGATCGACACGAGCGTGACCGGACCGAAGTCATACTGCAGATTGAGCACGGCGCTCGGCGCGCTCAATTCGTTCTTCGGCTCGATGTTCAGATTGACGACCTTGTCCTCGAGGAAGCGCCTTGCAACTTCTGGCGGCAACGGAACGTGCGGCGTTCCCGTCCCTGCAGGCGTGACAGGCCCCGGCGGCGGCGAGATGTTCGTGAAGCCCCAACGCGTTTTCGGCTGACTCACTTCCCGATTCTGATAATTGAGCACGAACCGCGCGCGGAAACTATCGGTGGGCTCCCACAGCAACGTGCCGCGGATGTTGTACATGTCCATGCCGCCCATTTTCCTGCCGTCGGCAAGATTGGTCGCCCAGCCTTCTTCGTCGAGCCGGTCGATCGACAACCGCCCATTCAACGTATCGGTCAACGCGCCGGTCACCGCAGCTTCCAATCGATATGCCTGAGGATCCTCGAACGACGCACGCATGTAGCCGCCGAACTCGGCAACCGGATCCGCGGTACGAATGATCAAGGCACCGGCCGTTGCATTACGGCCTTGCAGCGTACCTTGCGGGCCGCGCACGACTTCCACCGATGCAACATCCGAGAGCGCTGTGACGGAGAACTGGCCTGACGACGTGTAAATGTCGTCCACGTACACGGCCACCGGATCTTCGGCGCCGCCCAAACCGGACGTACCGCGAATCGACACTGGCGAACCGCCGTAACTGGCCGTCGCATTGATCTGCAGCGCCGGCACCAAACCCTGCAATGCCGCGCCCGATTTGGCACCCACTTCTTCGAGCTGCTGCGCAGAGACGACCGAAATGGAAATCGGCACGTCGGTGATCTGCTCTTCGCGCCGTTGCGCAGTGACGACGATTTCCTCCAGCCTTGCTGACGAAGACTGCGAGTCGGATGTCGACGAAGTGGATTGCGAGTGAGCAACGCCGGCTGTTCCAAGCAGCGCGACGATCACCGGACTGCATGAAATGATCCGCATAGTGTTTCCCCCAGAAGCGGTCTGTAGTGCTTGCGTCCGGCGCGAGATCGCCGTGGCGCAGGCAGGTTTGTCAATCATTCGACTGATTGATTTGGCCCCACTGGCGGCCCCGCTGTCAAGGGACGAGATAGGTCAACGGCACGAGCCCGCAGTCATGCGGAATGCAACGAGTCGACGGGACGGCAAGAACCAAGAAGGTTTCTGCCGCAAGAGCCGCTTCGCGCAGTGCGGCGTCGAGACTTGCGGAAGATCGGGATGAGCGACGTGAACCGCGCTATCCGAAGCGCGCCGGAGCGCTGCGCAATTGCGCGATACCGAGTTGCCGGCGGGAACGCACGCGCTGCCGCGATGCAGTGCGCGCCACTGCGAGATCAGGACTGACGGTTCTTCGCGCGCGATTTGGCGGTGCGCGTCTTGGCGGACTTGGCGGCCGGCTTGCCCAAAAGCGCCTCGAATCCCGCTGCGGCGTAGCGAGCCAACTCTTCGGCGAGCCGCTGCACTTTCTCCTCGGAAACGCTGCTCGAGGGCGCGCGCCAGCTGGCGGCGATGGCCATCAACGCGACGCCCATCATCAGAACGCGACGAATCTTCTCCGGCTTGGCTTCGGGGAAAACGGTCTGAATCGCCTTGACGTACTCGCGGCGAACCGGCTCGACGATCTCGGAGAAGATCTGCGACGCCGCGTTCTCGTGCTCGGTTTGCACTTTGGCCAGGATACGTGCGTACGAATGGCCGGCTTCCGTCGCCGCGAGCTTCAGATGCGGATAGAAGTAATCGTAGAGAATCTGCAGGAGCCGCGCCCGGCCCGACAAATCGGGCGACAAATTGGCGAGCCGCTGCATGCGCTCCTCCTGCACGCCGTGGATGAACGCATCGACGACGCCGCGGTAGAGCGCCTCTTTGGACCCGAAGTAATAGTGAACCGTCGCCGGGTTCATGCCCAGCTCGCGCTGAATTTCGCGCTGGCTGGCGCCACGATAGCCGTGCTCGGCGAAGTGCTTGGCAGCCACTTCGATCAAACGGGTCCGGGTGTCCGACCCAGCCGCGTTGCCGTTCCGGCGTGTTGCAGCCATATCTGCGAATCGACCTCATCGAGCCACACGATCGGCATTAGGTTAGCACGGCATTCGGATTCGCATGCCGCGTAAGCGACGAACCGGGATCCCGCCGCATGCTCTCGCTGCCTCGCCGACCAATCGAGTGATTGAACTCATCGCGGCGGACCGTTACGCTCGACGCGACTTTCGCGAACCGAACGCGAGACAACACGGCAACAGTGCTACGCCGCGCAGCGCATTCGGAGCCGAACCGCGCCTGCGTCATGGGAGATTGCGATGACCATTACTGACGTTCTTCAAACCCGCCGTATCGTCACCGGGATCGATGCAAACGGCCGCTCGGTGTTCGTGCAGGACGGCCCGTCGCCGCGCACGGTCACGACCGAGTCGCTGCCCGGGCTCGCGCTTGTCGAGATGTGGGCGCTCGATGAAACGCCGAAGATTCCCGTTCCCCACACCGACCCCGTCGTCACGATGTCGAACTTCGTACCGAAAGCGGGCGGCGTGCGGTTCCGCCTGGTTCGCTTCCCAGGCAAGAACGAAACGGCCGGCGCGGCCGACGCGCGCGCATTCCACGAGGAATACCTCCGTAAAGCACCGGGGCTTGCGGACTCGATGGAAGAAGAAGATCCAGCCATGCACACGACGCTCACCGTGGATTTCGGCATCGTGCTGTCGGGCAATATCATCCTCGAGCTCGACGACGGCGCCACGGTGCACTTGAAGCAGGGAGACTGCGTGATTCAGAACGGCACGCGCCACGCATGGCGCAATCCTCACGACGAGGCCTGCGTCATGGCGTTCTTCATGACGGGTGCAACCGGCGGAAAAAACGGGGATCAACCGAATCGCGAGTAAACGCGTAGATCGCCGGAGTCACCGCAGCGACCGTTCCCGAGCGCGCTGCCGAGCAGCGACGTCATCGGGAACGGCGGTCGTTTCAGCTCGCGCTGCGGGCCGATCCGGCTATTCGTCGAAGATCGCGACGACGCGCGCCCATCCAGCGCTGGCCGCACGAATCTTCACCGGGAAACAGCAGATCGTGAACCCGAACGGCGGCAGCGCTTCGAGGTTGTGCAGCTTCTCCATCTGGCAGTAGCCGATCTCACGGCCGGCCTTGTGGCCTTCCCAGATGATCGACGGATCGCGAGTCGCCGCCCAACGCTTCGCCGTATGCACGAACGGTGCGTCCCACGACCATGCGTCCGTGCCCACGATCTTCACGCCGCGCTCCGCGAGATAAAGCGTCGCTTCGCGCCCCATGCCGCAACCCGCGGACATGAATCCCGGCTTACCGTAGAGCGCACCGGCACGCGTATTCACGACCACGATGTCGTAGGGTTTCAGCTCGTAACCGATGCGTTTCAGCTCGTTCTCCACGTCCTGGGCCGTCGCGACGTAACCGTCCGGGAACGAGCGGAAATCGAGCTTGACGCCCGGCCGCATGCACCAGTCGAGCGGCACTTCGTCGATCGTCATGGCACGACGCGGACCGCCAGGCAATGCCGAATCCTGCGTCGAATGAAAATGCCAAGGCGCGTCCATGTGCGTGCCGTTGTGCGTCGAAAGCTGAAGCGTTTCGACCGCCCAGGCTTCTCCGTCCGGCAAGTGCTCGGCCGTCAGACCCGGAAAGAACGACGCCAACGCCGGCACGGACTGCTTGTGCGAGTAGTACGTCACTTTCGGCCGAGCCGTTTCCGGATCCGACTCGACGTCGTTCTCGATGGGAATGGACAGATCGACAAAGCGGCGCGTCATGCCTGACCCTCCGACGCTTGCGCATTGCGAATCACTCGATTGCGCAAGACTCCGATTTTTTCGATTTCTAGCTCGACGACATCGCCGTGTTTCAGATAGCGGTCGTGCTCGAGTCCGCAGCCGTCGCCGACGGTGCCGGAACCGATGATCTCGCCCGGATACAACGTTTCGTCCCGGGAAATGTGCGCGAGCAGATCGGCGAAGGTCCAGTTCATCGTCGAGGAAGAGTTGTCGCACCAGACCTCGCCGTTCACGCGCGCACACATGCGCAGGTTTTGGGGATCGCCGATCTCGTCGGCGGTCACGATGCACGGCCCGAAGACATTGGCCTTGTCGAAGTCCTTGCCTTTCGCGGGCCCCAGCATGCCCTGCATCTCGACGGCCTGCGCATCGCGAGCCGAAAAGTCGTTGAAGATGGTGTAGCCGAACACGGCATCGAGCGCATTGCTCGGTTGCAGGTTCTTCACTTTGCGGCCGATCACCGCAGCCAGTTCGAGCTCGAAATCCATGAGCTGCGAATACGACGGCCAGGGAATGTCCTCGCCCGGATCCGCCACATTGAAACGATTGCCCTTGTAGTACACGGGCTGTTTCAAATAGATCTCCGGCAACGAATAGTTGCGCGCGTACTCCTCGGCGGCGGCCATCTTCTCCGGCGAACCCGATTCGCGCGCACGTCGGCGCGCGACGCCGATGGAGCTCTGCCGGATGTGCTGATGGAAGCACATGGAATCGCGGAACTGCGGCGGCACCGGAATGGGCGCTCGCAATTTCGCGTCGGCCAGGGCGAGCGTGCCCTTCCCCACCGAGACGCCGAGACACTTTCTGGCCTCGTCCCACGCGGACGGACCGGCCTCGATGAGCGCAAGCATGGAACGGAACTCTTCGCGAGGCTGCACTTCCATCAGATCGATGATGTGATTCTCGCGCATGAGTCCGAGCCGATCCTCTTCGGATCCTTTTCTGCGAAACGTAACGAGTTTCATGAATCTTCAGCTCGAAGCTACTGTTGCGGGTGACGACGAAGGTGCCGTGCTGTCGACTTGGGTGCGAGGGAACGGCGGTGCGCACAGGAAGAGCGCCACGGCGATCGCGACGAATCCCGCGCAGACGAACAGCGCCAAGTCGTAGTTGCCGGTGAGCCCTTGCATCCACGCGATGATCAAGGGACTCACACCGGCACCGAGCACGAAAGAACCGTAGAGCAAGCCGTACAGACGGCCGTAGCTCGTCATTCCGAAATACCGCGCGGTGAGATAGCCGATGAGATCGACTTCCGCACCGAGCGCAAAACCGATCGCGAAGGCTGCCGGCGCGGCGACCGTGGGACCGATGACCGCCAAAGCCACCATGCCGATGGCAGTCACGGCGATGGCACAGGCCGCAACGCGCGGCGCGAAGAATCGATCGACCAGCACGCCTACGGCAACGCGTCCGACGATGACGGCGATGCCGAGACTGCCCTGAATCGCCGCTGCCTTCGTGATGTCCATGCCGCCGTCGGTGAGCATCGGAATCAAATGCATCACATAGCCGCTGACGCCGATGGAGAGCGCAACGAACGCCGCAAGCAACAAACAGAACAGAGGCTGTTTGATGGCTTCGCGCAGTGTAAGCGCGCCCGAAGGCAGCGACGCCGTCGCCGCCTTATTCGCTTGGCCGGAACGCCGCCCCAGCAACAAGAGCACGATCGGTGCACCGATCACGACGACCAAAGCCAACGCGCGAAACCCAGCGCGCCAACCGTAACTCTCGACGACCGCGGCCGTGAGCGATGGACCGATTGCCGCGGTCAATCCGGTGCCTGCGAGGGTTGCACCCAACGCCATGCCTCGCGCCGCATCGAATTGCTCGTTGATGGCCCGGGTGAACGATAGAGGTGTCGACGCCAGACCGATCCCCGCACCGAGAATGACGATCATGAAGTAAACGGCCAAGGAACCCTGCAGCATACTGAGCGCCGCGAACTTGCAAGCGACGGCGGCAAGACCGATAGCAACGGGCACGCGCACGCCCCATCGGTCGATCAGCAATCCCACGAACGGCGCGCACGTTACCGTGGTGAGCGTACCCATGAATCCAGCGAGCGAGAGCTGACTGCGAGTCCAGCCGAATTCCGTTTCGAGCGAACTGACGAAGACGCCCGCCGTGTAGAACGGCAGCGCCGCGTGACCGATTGCGACACCGATGAACGCGCCGATCAGAATCGGCCAACCCAGTCGCAATTCCGCGAGCATTTCGCGCCACCCGGAACCTCGCATTTTTCCCCCTATCGTTGTCGTGCGTAGGCTCGCGGACGAGTGTAGCTATTCAATCAAGCGATTGATAGACCCTCGGCTGAAGGAACACGTCAAGTACGTTCAAGCGCGCGGCCGATCCGACCGCGCGCCGAATCAGGGGGAATAGCGGAAAGCGACGGAAGCGGCGCTTACGGCGCCTTGTTCTTCAAATACTTGTCGAACCACTGGCGCGCCAGCTCGTGCGCCTGCACCCGAGCGCTGCCGTAGATGTCGTAGTGGCTCTGACCCGGTAGCACCACGAGATTCTTCGGTCCCTTGTAGCGCTTGTACGCGGCAATCGCGTGCTCGTCGTTGTTCAAGTACTGCTCGTGCTCGGTGAGCACGAACTGAAACGCGACGTTGCTCACGTCGGTGATGTCGTCGAGCGGATTGTAGTGCGCGAAACGGCTGCTGATCGGCGCGCCGCGCAGACCCGGATACACCTGAGCGCTCGGCTCGGGATAGCCGAGCTCGCCGCGCGCACGTTGGGTCGCTTCGGTGAAGGTTTCTGCACGCGCCGTCCACAACGAACCTTTCAACCCGCCCGTGACTTGACTGTGCACAGCCTTCACGCGCGGATCGTGTGCGGCGGCATAAACGACGTAGCTGCCGCCCATGCTGCTGCCCCACAAACCGATTCGATCGGTGTCCACCTGCGGCTCGCCGTGCACCCAATGGATCGCGTTCTGCCAATCGGCCGCCATGTCGAGCGGGTCGACCACTTCGCGAATCGCCCGCACCTCGGCCGTGAACTTGACCTGTTGCGGATCCGGCGCCGGCTCGACGAGCACGACGCGCGAATCGCTCTCGCCCCAGCCGCGATAGTCGAACGTCAGAACGAAATAGCCTTCCTGAGCGAACTCCACTGCATCGCGTGCGAGCGCGGACTGCACGCCGCCCCAACCGTGCGCCATGATGATCGCCGGCAACTTGGCAGTCGCGGGCGTCGATTTCAGCATGAAGACATAGCCCGTCATCCGCGTGCCTTCGCTGTAGATATCGACCTTGCGCACGCTCACATCGTCCGGCGGTACGTACGCCGGGCGCGTTTGGGAAGACTGTTGAGCAAAGGCGTTACCGAGCACGAGACTTGTCACCGCAATAGATACGGAAACGAGAGCGCGAAACATTTCGACCCCCTTTGAGCGAAGCGACCGCGCGAAACTCGCGCGGTCGCTCTAGCGACTTCTATTGGCTACTTGCCGTCGACGGAGAAGGCGATCAGCACGTTGCCTTCGCGTCCGCTCAAATCATTCGTATTGCTGGTCGAGCGACCTGCGTAACCGGAGTGCACGTAGACCATACCGTCCACGACCGTCGGACCGGCACCGTCCATGACGCCGCCATAGGCCTTCTTACCGGTGACCGTCTTGAGCGGTTTCGCGGCCGTATTGAATTCCCAGATCACTTTGCCGGTCTTCGTGTCGTGCGCTCGGAAGTGCCCATCCATCGAGCCGGCGAACACGACGCCTGGAATCGCCGTCACGGCCTGCGATACGGCGGGGCTGCAGAACAAGTTGTCCCACCGACACGGCTTGCGCGGAGCCGGCGCACTCCAAATCAACTCGCCATCGGCAATGCGCAACGCGTACACGCCGGGCTTGCCGTCTTCTTTGCGCAGCACATCGGAGATGCCGACGTAGACGTTCTCCGCATCGGCGGCCATGCCGAACTCCACACCGCCGAGCTCGCTGCCCGGGCTCAAACGGCGCATCCACACCGTCTTGCCGTTGTCGTCCGGATCCATCGCGTAGACGGCGCCGGATTTCTGACCGACGACGATGAGCTGCTTGCCGTTCGCCAGCGTGTGCAGGATCGGCGAATTGCCCAGCGCGAAATCGGGCCCCAGCTTCTGCGGGCAATTCGCATTCTTCGGACAGCCGATGATGTAGTTGTCGTCCTTGGTGACTTGATTGATCCAGCGGATCGCGCCGGTTTCGATGTCCATCGCGATGACGGCGTCCGAACCTTCATGCGGCACATCCGTGTACGAGTTGGATGTCGCCACGTAGATGAGGCCGCGCTTCGTATCGATCGTCGGCGCGGACCAAATCGCACCGCCCGACGGACCCCACATCAGCTGACCGTTGCGATTGACGCGGAACGGTTCGGGCTTCTTCTGCGTCGTGTAAGTCTTCCAGAGGATCTGGCCGGTCACCGCATCGAGCGCCACGAGCGCGCCGCGGAATTTGCAGCACTCCCAATTGTCGTTCGTGGCGAACGCTTCGGTGCCGGATGAGATCGGCACGTACAGACGGCCGTTGTAATACGTGGGCGAACCGGTCATCTGCACACCCGGCTGATCGTCGATCACCGTTCTCCAAAGTTGCTCGCCCGTCTCGGCATTCAAAGCCACTGCCGATTTCGTCCAGTCGGAGAAGAACAAGGCATGGCGCGCCTTCGAGCCTTCCGGCATGGGCACGACGTGCACGCTCGAGCGCGTCGCCGCGGGGGCATCGTGCCGCCAATACACGCAGCCGGTCTTGGAATTGAGCGCATAGACGGCGCCCGACATGCTCGTGGTGAAGAGCCAATCGCCGACGACCGTCGCCTGACCGTTCTTCGAGCCGCGGTAATGGAACACCCACTTCACTTTGAGCCGCGGAACGTCGCTCGCGGTCAAACCTGGATTCGGCTGAAAGCGCGCGTTCGTGATGCTTGCGCCCCAGCCATTCCATTGCGGCGCATTGAGATCGATCGGCGGCGGAGCTTTCTTGCACTTCGGTCCCTCGAGCGGAATCGAGGCCGCCGGCGGCCCCCAAATCGCATGCGGATCGACATCGGCGATCGTGCCGGACTTACCCTTCCGCGGATCCGTGCCGAGATAAAGCGCAATCGCACGTTTCTCTTCCTCCGACAATCCTTCCGCCATCGGCGCCATGACCGAGTTCAACGACGCAAGAATGAACTGCGGCGAATTACGGCTGATGACATCGCGAGGCGGCGTGCGGTCCTGTGGGTTCTCATGACACGCCGCGCAGCGCGTCGTATAGAGCGCCGCTCCGTCCGGCGCATCGGCCTGAGCACCGTACGCTGCGGTCGTTGCAAGCACACCCAGTGCTCCGAGCACGCTCGCGGCAATGGCGGCGCGCCCCTTGGCAAGAACCTCCGACGACATTACTACCTCGCAATTTGAGTTGCCGGTATGCGGCATTATCGACAACCTCTTCCGTTGTGTCCAAGTCATTGTCGCGAAGTTAACGCTCGAACAGCACAACTGCAAACTTGCTGCCGCCGACAATCTCGCACCCAATTGCATAATGGGTATGCAAAGGCACGTCTGGCGCGGCATGACTCCGAACGCCGCCGCATTCTTGCGACGCAACAAGCGAAGACCGGCGCAAGTCTTTGCGAGATCTTCGCAGCCGACAATCAGGAGATCCGGGCAGCCACGAGTCCGGCCAACTTCCTCAATCAAGTGATTGAGTGCTAGTCTTGCTCGACTCGCGACGACTCGCCACGTAAGGGGGAACCATGAAGCCGAGTTGGTTTGTCGTTCTTTCGCTCGCTTGCATGTGCGCAGCTCAAAGTGCACGAAGCGAAATACCCGTCATCGACGAAGAGGCGCTGAAATCTCGCCCCATCCTCAATCAAACGCCGGTGGGCTCGTCGGGCAAATGGACGCTCGAGAAACTGCTCTCCCTCACGCAAGCCGAGCAGGAAGCGCTGTGGCGCGCATTGCCCGCGCCGACCATGGAAGAAATGAATGGCCATTACATGGGCATCGGGCCGCACGCCGACGATCCGGAGCGGCAAAAGTCCTATGCCGCTTACATGTACGACGAGAAATCGGCGCGCGGCGCCTGGCTCGGCAAGGCATTTCGTCCGCTGACCGCAACGACCGGCGAAGGCTACAACCGCTGGCGGTTCCCTGGCGGACGCATCGAGCGCAATTTGCGTATGGCGACTCGCCTGCAGAATTCGATCATCGACGGCAAACCCGCCTACGTGCTCGACTACTCGGCTTTCAACAAGATCACGCTGCTCGACGAGCTGCGCAAGCTGGATGACGGCATCTACATCGGCGCCGCCACCGTCGAACAAGCGGGCGGACCGAACGCCAACGGCGCGCGCTCCAAGCTCGACATGTTCATTCTCATCGGCCCGACGGACGAATGGGTCGGCGAACCCTACACGATTCACAAGCCGCGTTAGCCTGCTGCTTCGGCCGGGCAGTGATTCACCGCGAACATTTCCTTTGCAGGATCGCGAGCGCAGCGTTCGCGATCCTGACGACTTCCTTGGCGTTCTCCCCGGCCTGCTGGTCGCAAACGCCTGCGGCAAACGATGCTCACAAAGGCATGATCAAGTTCGCGGCGATCTGGGAACAGCCGAACGACAACGCCACCCTCGATCGCTGGTATCGCACGACGCACTCGAAAGAATCGCTGCTGTTCGTCGGTCCATGGCTGCGTCGCTATTGGGCCTACCGTGCGCTGGATGTCCCGCAAGAGGCCGATCGTTTCAATGTCGTTCGGTATCGCCTCACCGAGATGTGGTACGACAGCATTGCCGCCCGCAACGAAGCCGTCAGCGTGTTCTATCCGCTGACACCGCCTCCCATGGATCGCGAGCGCTATCCGAACCGCAACCGCATCGCCAATATCTACGTCGAAGCCGTGCCTTCGGAACGCTACATCGACGGCTGGCCGCGCGAACGTCCGGATTATCTCCGCTGGGTATTCTTCTTCCGTTATCCCAAGACGATCGAATTCGCCGACGGCGAACGCTGGTTTACATCGGTTCACGCTCCTGAGCTCGCGAAGCTCCGAGGTCTCAGACGCTTCGTTTGTCACCGCGCGGCCGAGCCTCCCGCACCGGGTGCATGGGCTCGCATGTGCGAGCTATGGTTCGACGATTACGCAGCGTGGAAACAGGCCCTCCTGAACACCCAATCGAAGTTCACGGCTCCACCATGGAGTCGCGAGTTTCCGTACGAAGACTTGATCAGCACATTCACGTCGCCCACGCCCGACATGGACTTCATGCACGACCACGTCTTCACGCCGTGACTCGAAGCTTGCGAAATCGATTCTTCAACGGTGCACGGCTCTCCAGCGCGATATCGCATGTCTTTGCGCTAACCGTTGCGTGTTTCGCCCACGGCACCGCTACCGCTCAAGCCACGGGAACCGCCGTCGGATTCACCGTCAATCAAACCATCGCAGGCAAGCCTGCGTACGATGCGCACTGCGCTTCATGCCATGGCGCCGATCTCTCCGGCGCGGGACCGGCCGTGGCGCTTCGCGGACCGGCATTCATAGAGAAATGGGCGAATAAGCCTGCAAGCACACTGTTCGAGGCGGTGCGGCGCATGCCTCCCGGCCGTCCGGAAGTCATCAGCGCGACAGAGGCGGCAAACATCGTTGCCTACATATTGCTATCGAACGGCTTTCCGACCGGCGCACGTCCCTTTCCCGCGACCGAGGAGCTGCTGGCTACATTGACGATCGCGACGCCGGAAGCAATGTCCGCTGGAACGACTCGTCAACCGCTCGTCATTGCGCCGCGCGCCTCGAGCCGGATCGAAAAACTTTCGCCCGTCACCGATGAGGCATTGCGTCGTCCTTCGCCGAACGATTGGCTGCAATGGCGCCGCACGTACGATGCGTACGGATTCAGTCCGCTCAACCAGATCGACCGCGACAACGTCGCCAAGCTGCAGCTCGTCTGGTCCTGGTCCCTGCCGCACGGCGACAACATGATGACGCCCATCGTTCGCGACGGAGTCATGTTCGCCTTCAGTCACGGCGATGTCGTGGAAGCGTTGGATGCGACGAACGGCGAGCTGCTCTGGCGATTCGAGCGCAATATGCGCCCGGGCGCGACTTTCCACGGCAAGAAAGGCGTCGCCATTCACGGCGATCGCATCTTCGTTCCGACCTCCGACATGCACGTGCTGGCGCTGGATGCGCGCACGGGAGTGGTGGTATGGGATCACGCCATCGACACCGACGGCCAGTTCGATTTTCGGATCAAGAGCGCGCCGCTCATCGCCGGCGGCAACGTCATTCTCGGCATCAGCGGGTTCACGGGACGCGGCGGCAATTTCATTCTTGCGCTCGACCTTACGACCGGGCAGGAAGCGTGGCGGTTCAAGACGGTTGCACAACCGGGCCAACCCAATGGCGAGAGCTGGAACGGATTGCCCGCGGAAAGTCGTACCGGCGGCTCCGTTTGGGTCGGCGGCACCTACGATCCGGATCTCGACCTCGTCTTCTACGGCGCTGCGCCGACCTACAACACGATGCCGCTCCGCCAGGCACGACCCGGGTTCACGAACGATGCGCTCTACACGAACGCGACCATTGCACTGAATCCCAAGAATGGCGAGCTCGTGTGGTTCTTCCAGCATCAGAAGAACGATCAACTCGACCACGATTGGGCATTCGAGCGCCAGATCGTCGAGCTGAACGTCGACGGTGCACTGCGCAAAACCGTCGTAACGATCGGCAAACAAGCGATTGTCGAAGCATTGGATGCGGCGACCGGCAAGTATCGATTCTCGATCGATCTCGGCATGCAAAATGTCGTTCAGAGCATCGATCCGCACACGGGTGAGAAGACGCTGAATCCCGCCGCCATTCCGGCGCCCGGCCAGATTCTGCAGAGAGCGACGCTGCCGGGCATCTGTCCCGATCTGCTCGGCGCACGCAATCTCATGTCGACGGCGTACGACCCGCGAACCCGCACGTTGTATGTGCCGCTCACCGATACGTGCGTGCATCCGTGGCCGAACGGCGAGCAATGGCAGAAACAGCCGGACGAATCGACGTTGGGTTCGTACGGCATACTACGTGCGATCGATCTGCAAACCCGCGCCACCGTGTGGACTGCGAGAGAACACGCTCCGCCTGCCAGCGGCGCACTCGCAACCGCAGGCGACCTGATCTTCATGGGGAGCGTCGATCGATGGTTCCGCGCCTACGATGCACGGAACGGCAAGGTGTTGTGGAAGGTTCGGCTCGACAACGCGCCTGCGTCTTATCCGGTAACGTACAGCGTCGACGGCAAACAGTACGTGACCGTCGCGACGAACGAAGGCTTCGTCCACGTCGAAGCCATGCTGCGGACCGCGAAACTTCAGCGCCCACCGAACCGCGGCGCCACGCTGTGGACGTTTGCGCTGCCCGACGAATAGCTGCGAGGCGCGGCCCTCGCGGTCATCCTGCCGGCCCGGCACGCGCCTCGACACATATAAATATGTCTGCACGTCGCCGCGCAGACATATTCTGGATTCCGTCAGTACAGCCCCACGAACGGACCGACGCGGCAGCTATAGCCTTCGGGCGGCTGCGTGAGCTTGAAGTCGCGCGGATCCGAACCCTTCGGATGGGATGCCAGTGTATTGAGCGCCCACAGATTGAACTCGCTCGTATTCACTTGCGGCCACATGTGACCGTGATTCGCGGTGCATGCCACGTGAACGACGTTGCTGTGCGCGCTGAAATAGTTCGAACCTGCCTGTGTGCTCGGTCGATAATCCGCGCACAAGAACTTCGAACCGTCAGGGCGCGTGCAATTCCATAGATCGTTCTCGCCGCCCCACACGGTCATCACGATCATCGGGCCCAATTTCGACGGCAGCGGATACGGACCGACACGACCTTGGTGAATCTTCGTCGGTGCCGCCGCCACGGCAGCGCGCGCATCGTCGAACGAGAGCGGCGTGCCATCGTCAGCCGACACGTACCACTCGCCCGAGATCGGCAGGCCGCCCGCCCAGAAGTCCGAACGGAACAGCAGCGCCCGATTCGTCATCGTGCCGCCGGAAGAAATGCCGCCGAGATAGAGACGACGCGGATCGAGCTCGAACTTCGTACCCACGCACTTGACCATGGCCACGAGGAACGACGAGTCAGCGCCTTCATCCGTTTTCCAGCGGTCGCCGCTCGCATTGGCCGCACGCCCTTCATTCCAGGGGGCCCAGTTCCAGCCGTCCTTACCGGGACCGTTGCATGCGGCCGGCCGTGCGTTCGGATCCTGGTTCGCGCATTGCCGCACCGGTCCGATCACCATGTAGCCGTGCTTTGCGAGCAGCGCGTTCGCGCCGCTGCGTTGGACGGTGAGATTGTCCATCGTCGATTCGACCGTGCCGGTCATCGGTACCCATACGGGCGCGGGACCCTCCGCATTCTCGGGCGGGTACACGACGAAGGCGCGCTTCTGTCCTTTGTGCGGGAAGTCGGTGTTCAAGCCTGCCTTGACCTCATAACCGTCCGGACATTCCCAACGCACCTCATTCGTCGCTTCAGCAGCCGAAGCCGCACCGCTTCCCGCCGCAGTTTCATAGGGAGTATTCGAGCAACCCGCAACCATGAGCAGCGCCGCCGCGACGACGACTGGCTGAGCGCTCGACAGACTTGAACCAAACTTCATGATGCCTCCAAAAGCACTGCCCTGATGCAGCGTATGAATAATGTTGTCGACCGTCACCACGTATCGATGGCGACTCGCTTTTTGCGTTTGCGTCGGTTACGCACTCTGACGGAACGCAGCAGGTTCGCCAGCCACCGGCGAGTGTCCGCCGGATCGATGGTGTCGTCGACACCGAAGATCGTCGCAATGCTCAAGGCCTTACCTTTCTCGTAAAGCTCAGCGACCATCTGCTCGTATTTCCGCTTGCGCTCCGCAGGATCGGCGATGCTTGCAAGCTCGTTGCGATACGCGAGCTTGACTGCGCCTTCCAGGCCCATGCCGCCGAATTCGCCGGTCGGCCATGCCACCGTTGCCATCGGACGTTTGAAAGATCCGCCCGCCATGGCAATCGCACCGAGCCCATAGGCCTTGCGCAACACGACGGTAAAGAACGGCACACTCAAATTGGCGCCGATGACGAACATGCGGCTCGAGTGTCTGACCAACGCGGTCTTTTCCGCTTCGGGTCCCACCATGATTCCCGGCGTATCGCAGAGAAACAGCAGCGGAATGTCGAAAGCGTCGCACAGCTGCATGAACCGCGCGGCTTTGTCGGCACCGTCGGAATCGATCGCGCCGCCCAAATGTTGCGGATTGTTCGCGATCACGCCGATCGGACGGCCTTCGATTCGGATCAGCGCCGTGATCATTCCGCGCGCGAACTGCGAGCGCAGCTCGAGTACCCATCCGGTATCGGACAAGGTCTCGATCACCTTGCGAACGTCGTAAGTGCGGAGCCGATTTTCCGGAACGATGTGCCGCATCAGACGCTGATCGGCACATTCGTAGTCGGCGATCGATCCCTGAAAATACGAGAGATATTTCTTCGCGACCGCGACGGCTTCGGCCTCGTCGGCCACGCCGATATCGATGACGCCGTTCGCGAGCTGCACGGAGGCCGGACCGATCTCCTCCGGCCGAAACACGCCGAGTCCTCCGCCTTCGATCATCGCCGGTCCGCCCATGCCGATATTCGACGATTTCGTTGCGATGACCACATCGCAACAACCGAGCAGCGACGCGTTGCCGGCGAAGCAGCGTCCGGCAGCGATGCCCACCAAGGGAACCTGACCGCTCAGCTCGGCGAAATCGCCGAACGTCGGTGTCCCGCCGGCATCGCCCGTCGATTCGGTGTCGCCCGGACGCCCGCCGCCGCCTTCGGCAAAAATCACGAGCGGCATGTTCGCGGTCTTCGCAATCCTGATCATTCGATCGGTCTTGATGTGATTGCGCGCGCCCTGCGTTCCCGCGAAAACCGTGTAGTCGTAAGACATGACGACGCAGCGCGATGCCGGATCGCCGAACAACGCACCGTTGATGCTGCCCACGCCGGCCACGAGACCGTCGGCCGGGCTCTTGACGATGAGCTCCTCGAGCGAACGTCTCGCACGCTGCGCCGCAAGCACGAGCGGTCCGTATTCGACGAACGTGCCTGGATCGCACAGATCCTCGATGTTCTCGCGCGCCGTTCGCTGTCCCGTTGCACGTCGCTTCGCAACCGCTTCGGGTCGCGCGGCATCGAGCGTGCGATCGTGCCGAGCGATCACTTCGTGCAGATCCGGACGAATCGCGTCGAGATCGAGCTGTGCAGACTCGTCCGCAGATTCCCCATCGACCTCTTGCGGCTCGATCGCGAGCAACGGTGCTCCTTCGATGACGGCGTCGCCGACCGCAACAGCAATGACGGAAACTCGTCCGCCGACGCTCGCATTGACGACGTGCTCCATCTTCATGGATTCCATGACGATGAGTTGCTGCCCGCGGCGCACGAGATCGCCTTCCCGCACCTCGATGGCCACGATGGTTCCTTGGAGCGGCGCGGCGACTGCGACGCCATTCTTCTGGGCAAACGGCTGCCACGTATCGCTTTGCGCCTGCTTGCCAACCTGAAACACCGCGAGCGGATCGCTCGTATCGACGCGTGCACCGGCCAGCGACGTCTTCACCGACGCCCTCGTTTCGACGAACAACCGCGGGTGATTGTCGTCCCCTCGCAGCAGCGCCTCGCCGTGCCGCTCGATGAATCGCGTATCGATGCGATCGCTGACGAACTCCGGGTGCTTGAGCAAGGCTTGAAGCAGGGGAACGTTCGTGTCCACGCCCTCGATCCGGAACTCGCACAGCGCGCGATAGGCCGCTGCTGCAAGTTCGCGCAAGTCAGTGCGAGGCGAATGCACAATGACTTTGGCGAGCAGCGAATCGAAGCCTGGTACGACTTCGTAGCCTGTGTATCCGAAAGTATCGACTCTCACACCGCGCCCGCCGGGCGGTTCGAAGACCCGCAACGTTCCGGACGCAGGCTTGACGGTCCCATCTCTTTGCGGCGATTCCATGTTGACTCGCAACTGCACGGCACAGCCGCGCGGCGCCGGCACGCATTCTTGCTCGAGCCCCAATTCCGCGAGAGTTGCACCCAGCGCGATGCGCAGCTGCGCCTGCACTAGATCGATCCCGAGCACTTCTTCGGTGACCGTGTGCTCGACCTGTAGACGTGCGTTCGCCTCGATGAACACGAATCGGGCATCGCTCCTCTGTTCCGCATCGACCAGGAATTCGAACGTGCCCAAACCCTCGTAGCGCACGTGACGCGCCATGCGCAGCGCCGCCGCAATGAGTCGTTCGCGCACGTCGGGGTGCAGGCTGAGACTCGGCGCAATCTCGATGAGCTTCTGATGGCGGCGTTGCAGGGTGCACTCGCGTTCCCACAAGTGACTGACCGCACCGTACCGATCGCCGACGATCTGCACTTCAACATGCCGAACCGGCGCGAAGTACTCCTCCACATACACATCGCCGGTACCGAACGCCGACTTCGCCTCGGACCGGCATCGTGCATACGCGGACTCGAGCTCGGCGGGATCGGACACGACACGCATTCCTCTTCCGCCACCGCCGCCGCTCGCCTTGATCACGATGGAGCCGCCTTGCGGCAACGAATCGTAGAAGGCGCGAATTTCATCCAGCGTCGATGCGGCAAAGGTGCCTCGCAGCACGGGAACCTGCAGCGACTGCGCCAACGCGCGCGCCTGTGTCTTGTCGCCGAACAACGCCAAGAGATCGGTACGAGGCGCAACCAGCGTCAGCCCGGCCGAACGGACGGCGTCCGCGAACGCCGCGCTCTCGCTCAGAAATCCGTATCCGGGATGAATGATCGAACAACCGCTGTTCCGTGCCGCTTCGACGATCTGCTCGACGTCGAGATACGCCCGCGGACCGCGGCCGCTTAGAGCGACTGCGTCGTCGGCCCGTCGCACGTGCAGCGAATGCGCGTCGTCTTCGGAATAAACCGCGACCGTGCGCATGCCGAGCGCCGCAGCAGCGCGCGCGATGCGAATCGAGATTTCCCCCCGGTTGGCGATCAGCAAGGCTTCTTTACTCATGCCGCGCGTCCACCGTCTCGCAGATCGGCATCTTTGAGCTATCGGTATGGATTATGGTTGCGACACTTCGCATAGTTCAAGCTCGGTCTCGGCCAAACTTCCTATCGATGGCATAATGCTGGGGCAATAATTGAACACTCGGTACGTGCAGTGCCGACCTACTAGGCTCGACATTTTCCAAGGGAATCGCCCATGACCTCTTCGCTTCCACCCGTCACCGACTACATTGCCCAGGCCGAGAAACAGGCCGGAATCGTTCCGGATCTGCCGCCGAATCTCGCACCGCTTCCGATCCGGACGGTCGGCATCATCGGCGCCGGCACCATGGGCGGCGGCATTGCAATGAACTTCGCCAACGTGGGTATCCCTGTCACGATCGTCGAGGCAAAGCAGGAGGCATTGGATCGCGGCTTCGCCACCATCCGGCGCAATTACGAGAACAGCGCGCGTAAAGGCAAGCTGACTCAGGAAGACGTCGAAACCCGCATGGGCTTGCTGCGCAGCTCGCTCGACATGAGCTCGCTCGCCGAGTGCGACCTCATCATCGAGGCGGTTTACGAGAACATGGCGCTCAAGCGCGAGATCTTCACGAAGCTCGACGGCATTGCGAAGCAAGGCGCGATCCTCGCCACCAACACCTCCGGCCTCGACATCGATGAGATCGCCTCCGTCACGCGACGTCCCGAAGCCGTGATCGGCCTGCACTTCTTCTCCCCGGCGAACGTCATGAAGTTGCTCGAAGTCGTTCGCGCCGCGAAAACCGGCGATGTCGTGATCGCCACCTCGATGGATCTTGCGCGGCGCATCGGCAAGATCGCGGTGCTCGTCGGCGTCTGCCCGGGCTTCGTCGGCAATCGCATGCTCTATCCGCGTCAGATTCAGGCTCAGCAGTTGTTGTTCGAAGGCGCGATGCCGTGGGATGTCGATCGCGTGCTCGTCGAGTTCGGCTTTCCGATGGGCCCGTTCCAGATGGCCGACTTGGCCGGTCTCGATATCGGCTGGTCGCGCGAGACGTCGAAAGGCGAAACGCTGCGCGACGTGCTCTGCGAAATGGGACGCTGGGGCCAAAAAACGCGCGCGGGATATTACGACTACGACGAGAATCGCAAAGGAACGCCTTCGCCGATCGTCGAGAAAGCAGTGCGCGAGTTCGCCGCGCGCAGCGGCGCTATGCAGCGCGAGATCTCGCCGACGGAGATTCTCGAGCGCTGCCTGTATCCGCTCATCAACGAAGGCGCGCGAATCCTCGAAGAAGGCAAGGCGATCCGCGCCTCGGACATCGATGTGGTTTGGCTGTACGGTTACGGCTGGCCGAAGCATCGCGGCGGTCCGATGTACTACGCCGACTCGATCGGCTTGAACACGATCCGCACCAAGCTCGAGGAGTACGCCGGCAAGTACGGCGCCGATCTCGAGCCGGCGCGCTTGCTCAAGAAGCTTGCGGACGAAGGACGCGGCTTCCTGTCCGCCTGACAGGATACGAGGGAAAGCGATTGCGGCCCGGATCGCCGGGCCGCACGCCTCGCCCGCTGCTGACGGGCGGGGCGCATTTTTCTATTGACGAGCACGCGCTTGGTATTGGCTGCGCAGCTCGCGCTTCAACACCTTGCCGATTGCGCTTCTCGGCAGCGACGAGACGAGCTCCACCGCACTGAGCCGCTGCGTCTTGCCGAGCCGTTCATTGGCCCAGTCGCGCAGACGCTCGGCTTCGATGTCATGCCCCGGACGCAGCACGACGAACGCAACCGGCGTCTCTCCCCAGCGTTCCGACGGCACACCGACGACGGCAACGTCGGCGACGGATTCATGCTGCCTCACAACAGCCTCGAGGTCGCTGGGATAAATGTTGAATCCGCCCGAGATGATCATGTCCTTGCGACGATCCATCAACGTCAGGAACCCGTCTTCGTCGAATCGACCCACATCGCCGGTACGAATGAATGCATTGCCCTGTTCGTCGTACCACAACGTCTCCTTGGTCTTGTCCGGCAGATTGAAGTAGCCGCTCATCATCACGGGCGAACGCCCGACGACCTCGCCCACTTCGCCCGGCGGCAACTCCTTGCCGTTTTCGTCGATGATGCGCATCTCGTGACCGGGGAACGGTTTGCCCACCGTGTGCAGCTTGTCGGGGTGCTCGTGCGCGAGCAGTTGGCACGATGCACCGCCTTCGGTCATGCCGTACCACTCGGTCAATCCGCCGGGCCAACGCTTCAACACTTCCGCCTTTAGCGCGGCCGGGAACGGTGCGCTCGTCGCATACTTCATGACGAAGCTCGACAGATCGAACTGATCGAACTCCGGCAACGCCATCAGACGCTGATACTGCACCGGCACCAGCATCGCATGCGTGACGCGATGCTTCTGCGCCAGCTCGAGAAACTTCAACGGCTCGAACTTCGCCATGATGACGAGCGTTCCGCCGTTCAATAGCGTCGGCAGGAAGCTCACCAGCGTCGTGTTCGAGTACAGCGGCGTCGAAATGAGCGCGACCTGATTTACATCGGCTTCGTAGTCGTGCCCAGGTTCGCGGCGCGATTGCACCCAGCGCATCGCAAACGAGTGCACGATACCTTTCGGCGTACCGGTCGTTCCGGACGAGTAAATGATGTTGAACGGATGCTTCGGATCGAGCGTGACCGGTTCCGGTTTCGCACCGCCCGGCGCGAGCCATTGTGAAAACGGCACCCCATGCTCCGTCCCGTCGAGCATGATCCACTTCGGACCGTTCGGCTTGCGCAACGGCTCGAGCGCGCACGCAGATGCGGCGTCGAGGAACACGAGCTTTGCGCCGCAGTCCTCGAGCATGGTCATCAAGCTTTGCGGCGTCGACGACGGCGCAAGCGGCGCGATACCGACTCCGACGCGGCAACCGGAAATGAAGACCGCGCCGTACTCGATCGAGTTCGCCGCGCAAATGGCGATGATCTCGCCAGGACGCACCCCATCCCGCTGCAACGACGCACCGATCCGATCCATCAACGCATCGAGCTCGGCGTACGTCAACTGACGATCGTCCTGGATCATCGCCGGCTTGTTCGGACGCAAGCTCGCATGAGCTCGAATCAGCTCATGATGCGAACCGAAGTCGCGCTCGCGCAGCGCGGAAATGGAAATCGCAGAATCGTTCATACACGTATCATCTCTTGTCGCAACGTACGAGCCCCGACGAAGTAGTGAACGGCAGCCCACAAATTGACCAATCCCAGAATGCGCAATGACCATTGCAGTCCTTGCGCGAGCGCCTCGGATTCCGCCAACCCGTCGGCGATGAAGGCACCTCGCAAGGAGTCGCTCAGCATGCCGACGAGCAACGGACCGAAGCCGAGCCCGATCATATTGAGAATGAACAGTAGCAACGCGCTCGCTAGAGCGCGCTCGCGTACGCCGACCAGCCGATAGGTCGCAGTGATGTTGGGCGCCAAGTAGGCGGCGCTGCAGAAGGTCGACAGCAGCAACAGCGAGAACAGCAACAGCTGATGGTTTGCAATCAATGCCGCCTGATAGATGGGGAACCCGAGGAGGAGCGATAGTGCCGGGACCCACAGATAGTAGCGCGCGTCGTCGCGTTTGCTCGCATATTGGTCGCTGAGCCAACCGCCTACATAAGTGCCTGCGACGCCGCCCACCACTGTGATCAATCCCAACTTGAAGCCGATCTCCGCAACGCCCATGCCGTGCGTACGCATGAGGAAGGCCGCGTAGAAATTGCCGGCGCCGTAAATCGCAAAGTTGTGAAGCGCGGCGGCGAACGAAAGATGCCGGAACGAAGACTTGGAGAGCAGAGAGAACAGCACTTGCTTCGCTGGGGGCGGATCCTGCACGACCTTGGCGTCATCCGAGAATCCGCGCGGAGGTTCGCGCAACGTCAGCTTGAGCAGCAACGCGATCAGCACGCCGGGCACGCCCACCAGGAAGAATGCAGTACGCCAGCCGTGGTTCTGCGCGATCCAACCGGCCAGGAGCATGCCCAAGAACGAGCCGGCAAAACCGCCCGCTTGGTAGATACCGAGCGCCGTCGCGCGACGCTTCGATTCGAAATAATCGCTGATGATCGAGTAGGCCGCAGGATTGCAGCCCGCCTCGCCGATACCGACGCCGATGCGCGCAATCAGCAGATGAGCGAAACTCTTGGCGAAGCCCGTCAACGCCGTGAAGGCGCTCCAAACGACGATACAGATGGTGATGAGATTGACGCGGTGAAATCGATCTGCGATGCGCGCCAACGGGATGCCGAGCACCGTGTAAATGGCGGCGAAAGCAAATCCGGTCAGCAGCCCCATGTGCGAATCGGTGAGGCCGAACTCCGTGCGAACCGGCTCGGCGAGAATCGCCAGCAACTGGCGATCCATCATGTTGATGATGTAGACGCCGCACAGCAGCCACGCGACGTAATAGCGATACGCCGTCGAAGCGCTGAAACTCTCTCCAGCTTCGCCAACCGCAGTTCCCGCAGACTCGACAGACAGCGCTTCGCTCGACGCTCGTTCGCTTGACATCACCACCCCCTACTGGTCGCTTGTTTCGTTGGGCTCGTAAGGAACATCGAACGGTCTTCGGAAGCACTCGACGCGAAACGCCTCTGACTACGCAGTCGTCCGCATCCTTGCAAGAGTGCCCATCGCAACCCGCTCAGTCAATCACTTGATGGAATTCGCCAAGACCGCCCGTACCGACTAATCAAAATACTATAACTCCCCTGCGACACCCTCGATACCGCTGTAACAAATCTAAGGATGCGGCGATGGCACCAGCCGAGCGGCTGGCGATCCAACGGATTCTCGATTCAGGTGTTGCCGCTGTGTATTCGGGCGGTATCCCCGCTTTCGAAGGTCCCGCGGCGAAGGAGATGCCCGATCGACTGCTAGGGAGTTCCCTCGGGGGGCCCGATGCCGTCGGCAACGTGTTCGTGCGAACCGTCGGCTAGAAATTCTTCGGTCCCTGGCTTCGACTCTGCGCAATGAGGAAGGTGCCGCAGACGGATGTCCGGCTTTGCGGCCCGCAACGAGCCGGCGGTTCGCTCCGTCGAACCGCCTTCGCTGCGCAAGGTATGGAAACGTGCGCTCGTCAGGATTTCTTGCCGCGCCATCCTGGCGCGCTACGGCCGCCGATCAATCCGGCGCGCACGCGCTGCTTGAGCAGCGGCCGCGGCCGGAAACGCTCGCCGTAGTTCTCGTGCAGGATCTCCTGAACCTGCAAGCACAAGCTCGACGTGGTGACGTCCATCAGCTCGAACGGACCGATCGGATGGCCCAAACCGAGCTTGCATGCAGTGTCGATGTCTTCGGGTGTGGCGACACCCTCTTCCACGAGCCGAATCGCCTCGATGACGAACGCGTGCAGGACGCGATTGACTGCGAATCCCGCCACGTCTTTGACGCGGATCGGTACCTTGCCGATGGCCTGGCAAAGGCGAGTTGCAAACTCCACCGTCGCCTCATTCGTGCCGAAAGCGGGCACGACCTCGACCAGCTTCATGCGCGACACCGGGGAGAAATAGTGCGTGCCGATGAAACGTTCGCGCCTCGACTCGGAGACATACGAGGCCAGCGTGGAGATGGGAATCGTGGACGTGTTCGTCGCGAGCACGCACTCGGGCTTGCACACCGCATCGAGCCGACGCAGCACGTCCGCTTTGACCGCTTGGTCCTCGAAAACTGCCTCGGTAACGAGATCGCAATCGGCAAGTGCCTCGATTTCGAGCGTGAACGTCAAATTAGCGAGCGCGGATTCCTTGTTCTCCGGCTGATAGAAGCCTCGCGCGATGCCCTTGTCGAGCACGCCCGCCAAACGCGACTTCGCATTCTCCAACGCTTCGGCGCGCGCATCGACGACGGTCACGCGATGCCCTGCCAGCGCAAACACCAGCGCGATCTCAGACCCCATCAAGCCCGCGCCAACAACACCAATTTTTTCCATTTCATCTTCTCTCATCAGTTAGAACCTGCCGACTCCTGACCGCGAGCGAACGCGATGAACCAATCGATCGCATCCGGATTCGCCATGGACGAACGGTTGACCGCCTTCTCAGGAGATCGGCCCAACAAAATCTTTCGCACCGGCACTTCGAGCTTCTTGCCGGACAACGTGCGCGGCACTTGCGGGATGGCGAAGATCTCATCGGGCGCATGACGCGCCGAGAGCTGAGTACGAATCGCTTGAATGATCCGCTGACGCAGCTCGGACGGCACGCACGTGTCTTCCGGCGTCGCCTGCCGCAGCCGCGCGGCGCGTCCGGCACGTTCCGGATCCTTGACGTACGAGCCGTCGCGCAGCACCACGAACAAGGCCATGTACGAAGGCCTGCCCAGGTATTCGAGATCGACGACGAGCGAATCGAGAACTTCCGGAAACGCTTCCACGACTCGATAAATCTCGCTCGTCCCCATGCGGATGCCGTGCCGGTTGATGGTGGCGTCCGAACGCCCGTAGATCACACCGGTGACCGACTCCGGCCGCGGAATGAGCTGCAACCAGTCGCCGTGACGCCAAACGCCGGGATACGTATCGAAATAGCTTTCGTGATAGCGGCTGCCGTCCTCATCACCCCAGAAGCCGATCGGCATCGAAGGAATCGGCTGTGTCATCACGAGCTCGCCCACTTCGTTCATGAGCGGCTTGCCGGCCTCGTCGTACGAATACACCGCCATGCCCAGCTCGCGGCACGTCATCTCGCCGGCGTAGATCGGCAGGATCGGACAGGCGCTCAAGAAACATCCGCAGAAATCCGTGCCGCCGGAAATGACCGCCAGCATGACGTCCGAGTGAACGTTCTCGTAGATCCAGCGATAGCCGTCGGCACTGAGCGGCGATCCGGTGGAGCCCACCGTTCGCAATGCGCTGAGATCGAACTCCTGCTTCGGGCGAATTTCCGCCTTCATGCACAACGAAATGAACGCAGGGCTCGTGCCGAAGAACGTTGCGCGCTCACGCTCGGCGAACCGCCAGAGCGTTCTCACATCGGGATAACCGGGATTGCCGTCGAACAGCAGAATCGTCGCCCCCACCTGCAAGCAGCCCACGACGAAGTTCCACATGATCCAGCTCGTCGAGGTGAACCAGAACAGCCGATCCGATGGATCGACGTCGGCGTGCAACAGACCGAATTTCAGCGTTTGCAGCACGATGCCGCCGTGGGATTGAATGATCGGCTTCGGCATGCCGGTCGTACCGGACGAGTACACGATCCAGAGCGGATGATCGAAAGGCACCGCTTCGAAGACGATCGGCGCGGGTTCGCGAATTGCATCGGCATACAAAGTGACGGACACGCCTTCTCGCACTTTCAGCGCATTGGCCGATAGAGATGGATCGAGGTACGGCAGGAAGATGACCGCTTCGACCGAGGGCAGCTCCCGAAGGATTTCCGCCAACACCTCGCGCCGATCGAAATCCTTTCCGCCGTAGCGATACCCATCCACTGCGAACAGCACCTTCGGCGAGATCTGACGCATTCGATCGAGAAATCCTGCCGAGCCCATATCGGGCGAAGCGCTCGACCAGATGGCGCCGATGCTCGTCGTCGCCAGCAGCGCGACGACGGTCTCGGGGATGTTCGGCAAGTATGCAACCGCGCGATCGCCTTTCTCGAGACCCAGCTTACGCAGCGTGGCGGCAAGACTGCCAACATCGCGCTGGAGCTCTGCCCAGGAAACTTCGCGGCGATCGCACAACTCGGACTGGAAAATGATGGCCGGCTCTTGGCTGCGGGTCGCCGCATGCCGCAACGAATGCTCGGCGTAATTGAGCCGCGCGCCTTCGAACCATCTCGCGCCGGGCATGCGCCGCTCGTCGAGCACTCGCTCGTACGGCGCATGCGAGATCACCTCGCCGTACTCCCAGATGCTGCTCCAGAACGCCTCGATCTCGGAGACGGACCACTCCCACAACGATTCGTAATTCGAAAACTTGAGGCCCTTGCGTTCTTCCAGCCAGCGCGTGTACTTGGTGATCCCGGCGCGCTGGATGCGCTCGGGCGATGGACGCCAAATGGGTTCGGCGACCGGCGTGGTTGCGTTCGCTTGTGTCACGGTAATCAGCCCCTGATTCGGATTCGAATGCCGCGCCGGCCCGCTCCGGAACGTAAAAGACCGACACGAAACGCGGCAGCTCGCGCGTGGAGGGTCCACGCGCAGCCGCACATTCAAGTCCTTAGTTTTACCCCAGAATCAGGCTTCCTGGGGGCGTTCGTAAAACTGCCAGATACGCCCGCCGTCCACGACGAGGTCGTGGGCGTTCACAAAGCTGCCTTCGTCGCTCGCGAGATAGAGCGCAGCGTACGCGATATCCATCGGCATCCCCGATCGCGGCAGCGGAGTGGCGCGTGCGAGATTGCGCTCGAGCTTAGCAAGCTTTCGCTCGTTCTCCTCCGCAGACAGCGTATTGGCTCGGTCCGAGCCGCCATAGAAGATCGGCGTAGCGATTGCGCCGGGAGAAATCGCGTTGACCCGAATTCCGTACGGACCCAACTCCACGCCGGCGAGGCGAGTGTAATGGGCCACCGCAGCCTTTGCGGTCGAATAGAAAATTCCGCCCTGCCCGAATCGATGCCCGGCAACGCTCGCGTTGTTGATGATGCAACCGCCGCCGTTGTCTTTCATGACGCGCGCGGCGTGCTTGACCCCGAACACCACGCTGCCGATCAATAGTTGAAACCCTTCCGCAAGCTCCTGCTCGGTCACTGTCTCGAGCGTCCCGGGAATCGATGCGCCGGCATTGTTGAAAAGGCAGTCCAGCTTCCCGAATCGAGACACCGCGGCATCGACGAGCGCCGCAATATCTGACTCGCGGCGCACGTCCGCGTACTGAAAGACGACCCCCTCCCCGAGCTCGCGCGCCAACGCCTCACCCTTGTCCTGAGTGCGGCCTGCAATCACCAGCTTGGCACCTTCGGCTGCGAAACAACGTGCCGTCGCCTCGCCGATACCGCTCGTCGCGCCGGTGATGATCGCAACCTTCCCCTCGAGCCGTCCCGCCATCGTCATACCTCTCGCTTATGAATATGAATGGATTCCGACATCTCGCACGACCGCTCGAAATTACTCGGACGGGTCGCGCTCGCCGCGCGCATGGTGTCTGCGCAACGCGATTTGGTCAATCGGTCGACCGAAGATTATGAATGTTGGGTATGCCTTTCGGTGAACCTTCGAGCAAGCATGAATATCCGAGTAGCCTGCTCCGGTCAGCTGTTTGACTTCGTTTCTCGGCAGGCTCCTGCCCTATCCATGCCAGCGAGTCGTCCGAAATTCATCGAATTTGAATGCCCGGTCTGGTCTTGCTAGGCTCCTGCCGGAGCGCCTCGACACGCCCCTTCCGCCGTCTTCGTTGCGCGCATCGGTCGTCGCATGACGGAATCTCGCCTTCGGCTGTATTTCTAGGGTACGGTATGGAAACTGGGAAAGATGCAAAAGAAACAAGAATGGCTACCCGAGCAGCGCGCCCTGCGCCGACGAAAAAATTCCACAAGCGCAAGGACATGATCCTGCAGGCGGCTGTCGAGGTGTTGAATCAGCGCGGCGTCAAAGGCATGACGCTGGCCAATGTCGCGTCTCGGCTCGACCTCGTTCCGACTGCGGTGATGTACTACTTCCGCAGCAAGGAGGAGCTGGCGGCATCGTGTTTCCACCGCTCGATTCAGGTTTACGAGTCCCTGTTGGAGCACGCGGAGCAAGGTAAGACCGCGCGGCAGTCGTTCGAGCTGTTCGTACGGGGATTCTTCGAGCATCGGCGCCGCATCGCGATCGGCGAGGCTGAGCAGATGGCCGTCTTCAACGATGTGCGCGCACTACACGACCCGGGCGTAGGCAAGGCCTACGAAGCTATGTTCCGTCGTGTTCGCAGCCTGCTCATGAGATCGCGCGACTTCAGCAAGCTCGAGCGCGTCGAGCAAAATGCGCGAACCCACCTGCTGCTTTCTCAATTGTTCTGGTCGGTCGTGTGGATCAACCACTACGACTCCGATGACTACGGGCGTCTTGCCGATCATGTCATCGATATTCTCGAGAACGGCTTGGCGCGCAATCGCGGCCAATGGAACCCTGTGACATTGCCGTTGCACGCGACTGCCGCCTCCAACGGGTCCAACGAAGCACGGGAAACGTTCCTGCGCGCAGCCACGGTGCTCATCAACGAACAAGGCTATCTCGGCGCGTCGGTGAAAAAGATTTCCGAGCGCCTCAACGTAACGAAGGGCGCCTTTTATCACCACAACGAAGCGAAAGACGACCTCGTCGAGGCTTGTTTTGCCCGTACACTGGAAATCATGCGCCATGCCCAGCGCGAAGCTGCGGCTGCCACCAAAACCGGCTACGACAATCTCGCCGCCGTATGCGCCGCGTTGTTGTACTACCAGCTCGAAGGAAGCGCACCGCTCCTTCGCACGTCAGCCCTGACCTCGGTACCCGAGAATATTCACAAGGAGCTGATCAAGGAGTTCGAGCGGGTGTCCGGACGTTTCTCGCTCGTGTGCAGCGACGGAATCGCCGACGGCTCGTTGCGGCCGGTGAATGCTTCGATCTCTGCGCAAATGATCACCGCAATGATCAACGCTTCGGCCGAGCTGCATTTCTGGGCGCCTGGCGTGACGACGGAGAACGGCGCTGCGATCTATGCACGACCGCTGTTCGAAGGCTTGCTGACGAAGTAATGCCGCTTTCGCGCCATCGAGCGCGATGTCACGCATTCGAGCGAGCGTCTTCAATCGCGCGTCGCGCAGCCTGCATCTAGTGTAGACATCTATCGCGGCGCCGCCCATCCCCGCTGGTCGGTTGACGCGGTTCCAAAGGGTCTCAACGGTGCGCAAGCGACGCGATCGTGTTCGCATCTGGTCTCCCGTTGCCCGCCCCAGCGCTCAGCATGGCTGCCGAACAGATCGGCTTCGACAAGATCGTGCGCAAGCGAGGAACAGAAGCGCTGCCATCTCGACATCTTTTCTGTGCTCTCACAGCCGTACTAAGCCGCTCGCAGCCAACCCTTTCGGGCTGCCGAAGGCGGGACGGCCAGAATGTCGCAGTCCGCTCTTCTGAACACTTCGTGCGCGACGCTGCCGGCGATCAGGCGTCTCAACATGAGCGAGGGGTTCGCCCCGATCACGACCAGATCGGGTTTGACGTACTGAGTCACGGACTCGATGGCCTCGATCGGCTGTGCGGGCAATACAGAGATCCTCACTCGTGCGAGCGACACACCGATTTCCTCGAGCTCACGGGCAATCTCAACGGTTATGCCATCCCGCAGGCGCCGCTCGTACGCAACGATCGCCGTCCTTTCGCGCTCGTTGGCCGCCGTAACTCCGTGATACAAATGATCGAATGCATGAACGATCCATGTGTCTGCGCTCGACAAGACGCCCATGTCCGCGGCCGTACGCGCGATCGACTCGAAACTCGCCCCCAAGTCGGTTGCAATGACCACTCGCTTGTACGAACCGTCGAGCGATCCGCGAACCGCCAGAACGGGGCAGTGAGCGGAGCGAATCAAGCGTTCCGCCGCTGTGCCGATCAAAGCGTCGAATGCGCGCCGTCGAGGCGCGGCGATGACGATGAACTGCGGCTGCCATTCCCGCGCTGCCTCAGCGATGGCCTGTAACGGTTTGCCGAGCCGTACCTCGGTCTCGAAACCCGGAGCAGCGGAGCACATCGCACGCTCGGCATCGCTGCGCAGCTGCACATGCGCACGATTCACCTGCATCCGGATCACCTCGTCGGGTTGCGAGGCGTCGACAGCGTGCACGAACACTGCGCGCGCATCGATCTGATCCGCAAGCGCGGCCGCACGCCGAACAGCGCCGTCCGACCGTGCCGTCAAGTCGCTTGCGCAAAGGACGACTCTCCTGCTCTCGCTGTTTCTACCTCGAGTCATTACACCTCTTCCTTCGAGCGCAATCTCCATGACTCAGGCCGCAAGACGCGGACCCTCGCCCTGACTCACGCCTTCGATGCGCAGCCTTCGCCAGCCGCCCGGCATTTCCCATTCCACGACATCGCCGACCCGGTGACCGAGCAAGGCAATGCCGATCGGCGCAAGTACGGAGACGCAACCTGCGGAAACGTCGGCACGCGGCGGCAGCACGAGCGTGTACTGATTGCGCGAGCCGGGATCGATATCCGTCACGGCGACGGTCGCGTCGATTCCGACCACATCTCTCGGCAATGCCTCGGGCTCGACGAGGCTCGCACGATCGAGCTTCGACCAGAGAGCGAGTTGCTCGTCCTGATTCGACGCAAACCGCTGCGCGATGAGCAAGCTGCGCAATCGATGAAAATCCTGCTTGCTCAATACGATTCTGCCTTGCATGGAACGTACTCCTTCGAGTTGCGGCGTTTCGGGTGCGCCGAGCCGATTTCGCGGGAGAGAGATGCGCACCCTGGCACGGAAGATTTGTAACCCGCGTTAACATTTAGATCCATTAGAAATAATCTTGCGAATACTTAGAGGATCTCGAAATATGAAAACTCCGCTGCCGCGCCTCAACTATCAGCATTTGCTCTACTTCTGGACCGTCGTGCGCACCGGCAGTCTCACGAAGGCCTGCGAGGAACTGCACTTGTCGGCGCCCACCGTGAGCACACAGTTGCGCGCGTTCGAAGAACGTATCGGCGAGAAACTGCTGATGAAGTCCGGTCGCACTCTTGCGCCTACTGACGTCGGGCGACTGGTCTACGGCTATGCGGAAGAGATTTTCGGATTGGGAACCGATCTATTGAATGCGCTCGCGCAACGCCCGACCCGCAGGCCGTTGCGGCTCGTCGTCGGTATCGACGACGTGGTGCCGAAAGAGGTCGCGCATCGCCTCGTCACGGCAGCACTGTCGTTGGAACGAACGGTACGACTCGTCTGTCGCGAAGGAACGCTCGAGCAGTTGCTCGATGCGCTGGAAGTGCACGAGGTCGATGTGATCCTATCCGACTCGCCAGTCACGCCGAGCCTGCACTTGGGCGCCCACAACCATCATTTGGGAAGCTGCGACGTGTCGTGGATGAGCGCACGTCCCCTCGCGCGCAGGCTCCGAGACGGATTTCCAAAGTCCCTGCAAGGAGCGCCGATACTCCTTCCGACACCGGACACGGCGATCCGTCGCGCGTTGGACCAATGGATCGATCGCAACAACGTCCGGCCGCACATCGTCGGCGAGTTCGAGGACTACGCGATGCTGCGCGAATTCGCGCGCGAAGGCAGGGGCGTGGCACCGGTGCCCGATGTGCTGCTCGATCAGTTTCGCAAGGAATCAGGACTCGAAGTGCTTGGCCCGGCACGCAAAGTCCGCGCTGAGTTCTACGCCGTTTCGATGGAACGCAAGATCAAGCATCCGGGCGTGCTCGCCATATGCGAGAGCACGCAGAAAGTGTTCGGATCGCAAAAGCCCTGAATGCCCGGTCGTAGGATTTCCCGTGAAGATCAGCGTTGCGGCTCCTCCACCAAGTGCACGACGCCGGCCACTTGCTCCACCGGCACAACAAAGGACAACCCGTGACCCGGTTCCGTGAGCTCTGCTGCGCGCACGACCTCTTGAACGATCTTGTCCACGATATCGGCCGGCACGACCGTCAAAACGATCTCTTTCTCCGGCTCGATCTTGATGCCGAACACTCGCTGCTGTTCGTTGCGCCCGGTGCCGCGCCCGAACAATACCGTGCCTCCATGCGCACCCGCGTTCATCGTGGCTTCGAGGACCGCGTCGCCCCACCCCTTGCGCACGATACTTACGACCAAACGTGGATTGAGCATTGCAAAGCTCCTATTTTCGAGTCTTCAACCTGATCAGCATCCCGAGCATCATCAGCGACATCACGGGTGCCAATGCGATCAGCGCCACCAGGCCGAAACCGTTTACGACCTGATCCCCGTTGCCGACCGCAGACGATGCGCCCAACGCGAGTGCCAACAGCAACGAATTCGCCAACGGCCCCGTTGCGACACCGCCCGCATCGACCGCAATCGATACGAACTCCTTGCTGCTGAGCCATAGCAATACGATCACGAGCCCATAGCCCGGTACCAGCAGATAAAGCAGCGGTATCGATTCACTGATCCTCAACATGCCGATACCCACCCAGATCGCAACCCCGATGCAGATCGTGTACAGCACCGGCGCTTTGCGAATCGAGCCGTTCGAGGCTTCCTCGACTTGATTCGCGAGGATTCGCACGGCCGGCTCGCCCCATGCAGTCACGAACCCGAGCAGCGCGGCGATGACGACCGCCATCCACACGTTTTGCATCGAACCGAGCGCCGCACCGATCGCACGACCAAACGGCAGGAACGCGATCGCCACGCCCACGAGAAACAAGAACAGCCCGACCGCCGCGATCGCCGTTCCTTTCAAAATGTCCGCAACCTGGCGCAGCGGCAATCTGAGCAGGAACACCTGGAAGATCAGGAAGACGACGATCAGCGGCGTCACCGCGATCGTCACGCCGTGCGCCGTTCCGATGATCTCGTCGATCCAGGTCGAGTTCATGCGCGCAACAGTCCCATCAGAAGAATCGCGATGATCGGTCCGATGGAAGCAAATCCCACGAGACCGAACCCGTCCGAAACCGCCGAGCGGCCCGCAAGCACCGAGCTCACACCGATCGCCACGGCGATGATCACCGGTGCCGAGAGCACGCCGGTCGTCACGCTGCCTCCGTCGAACGCCAATGGCACGAATTGCGGCGGTGCGAAAAAGGCAAGGCCGAGCGCAAGCAAGTAAGCGGCCGCCAGCAGGTACCGCATCGACCAACCGAAAACGATGCGCGCCATGGCAATCGCCGCGAGCATCGCCAACCCCAGCGAAATGACGTAAAGCACCGTGCGTCCCGCGATTGCGCCGTTCGAAGCCTCATCGACCTGCGTCGACAACACCAATACGTCCGGTTCCGGCATCGTTGTGACGAAAGCGATGGAGAAGGCCACGGTAATGATCAGCAGGATGGAGCCCTTCTTCGGCAGCTCGGCGCCGACGAACTTGCCCATCGGCACGACGCCGAGATCAATACCTACGAATAGGAGCAGCATGCCCACGATTGCCAGCACTGATCCGATGAGGAACTGCACGAACAGTGCCGTGGGCGCATGCACGATCGTGAACTGCAGGACGCACACAGAAAGAATCAGCGGAGCGACGACCTGGAGCACTTCCAGCAGTTTCTCGCGCAAAAGTCCGATCATTGGCAGCGACTCCCCAACACGAGTGGATTGATCCCTGCTATTGCTTTACGGCAACGCCCAAATGACGGCTGCACATACTACGAATAGCCATACGAACCTGCCAGGAGAAAGTTGAGGTGCATTGAAATCAATCGGACTTTCTTGTGCACCCCCAGACGGTTCGGACGGCAGAAAGTCGCAACGGAGCGCGATCTACCCCGGCAGGAACTCGACGGATACCTCAGACATTACTGCCGATCGTAAAGCCCGGCTCATATATGTGATGTGGAGCGGACGATGAAAAGCTCGAAATCCCTTCTCGCCATTCTTATTGGTAGCACTCTGGCGTTTGCCGCAGTTGCCAGCGATCGGCACCGCGAAGTCGAAGGTGTCGTCGAATCGGTCGACGCTTCGCAGGGCGTCCTGGTCGTCGCCGGCGTGACGATCCATACGGACGACCGCACCGACTTCGACGATGACTATCGCCGCCTCGAGGACGTCAAAGTCGGAGACCGGGTCGAAGTGGATTACGTCGCTCGCGAGGGCCGCAACATCGCCACCGAAATCGAACGCGACGACTGAGCGGGATACACGAACTGAGACAGAGCCGATGCGCCACCCTCGGCGGCGCATCGGCTTTTCTTTTTTGGCGGCTAGTCAGGACGAGTACACCCGCAACCAAATGACTCCCGCAGCCACCAGCACGGTCAGCACAATCATCGACCACTGAATCCGCTTCGAGCGTCTACGCATCTGCTCGAGCTTCTCATCGAGCTCGCGGCGTCTAGCCGCATCGCGTTCCAGCAGGACCTTCATCGCTTCGCGCATACCATGTTGCGCGACGAGCGCATCCATTTCCGCCCGCAGTTTTTGCTGTTCCTCCCGTTCTCTCGGCGTCATGCGCGCATGGCGTTTGCGCTTCCAGTCTTCGAGGAGCTGCTGCGCTCGCTCCGGGTCCGTCTCGATCAGTTTCGACGATCGCTCGAGCTCCTCGATCTCTTCGAGACTCTGCTGGATGGTTCTCCAATGCTTTTCCGGGATCAGCGAAGACCAAATGGGCGGCTTGCCCGTGGCCTTAGACCAAAGCGACCTCAGAAGATCGCCGATCACTTCGGGCGACTCCGATAGATTGCTCAGGATCAGCTGCAGTCTGTTTCGGCTTTCGCCGAACCGGAACCGCGCGTACCAGAGCTTCACCGTGGGATGCATTCGATCGAGGAACTTGCCCAGGTCGGGCACATAGAGGATGAGCTGATAGCCGGCGCGGATGCCGCGATGTCGAATCTCCTGGACGTCGATGCCTGCGATTTCATGCCAGGCATACGTACCATACAGTCCGACTTCCATACCGTGACGCGTGATGCGCAGCAGCGGTCTCCCAAGTTGCGCGAGCCCGGGAGGCAGTAAGATGGCCGTCAACAATACGAAGAACACCGCACATGCCACGCTGACCGGATCCGGCTCACGGTACGCGAGATAAGTCGAAAACGCTGCGAACGCCGCCGCTCCGAGCCCTGGCAATAGTCCGGACGACCCGGTGATCTCCACCGTCAAGCCGCTGGACAGGACCTGCCGCTCGAGCTCTTGCAATCGACGCTGGTTTCGCTCGGCGAGCGCCAGTGCCATGCGTCTCGCCGCGAGCACGCGAAAGATACACGCCGCAGCAATTCCGGCGATTCCGCCAAAGAACAGTACCCTGTTCGTAACCGAATCGTCCGCAGTGCGACTCGCCGCGAAAAGCAGCGCACCGGAAACCACGATTCCGACCCAGAATCCGGCTCGCACCCTTCCTTCGACGCTCATTCTTGTTCTCACTATGTGGTCGATCAGCCAGGGAATATTCCCCTGGCACGGCGGAGGAAGTCATCGAATGATTTCACAAATGCGTTAAGGTCCCGACGCCGCGGATTTCGCGTTCGATCGCAGTCCTTACGCGTTAGGCCGGAGGCCTTTCACCTGCTCCGTCGTAACGCGTTCGGAAAATTCGTTTCCGAAGTGACTGCGGATGTAGTTCGCGACACCTGCGATCTCTTCGTCGCTGAGATCCGCGAACGCGGGCATGGATTTCAGTCCGTTGAGCACGACCGCAACGATGTACAGAGGATTCTCGAGCTTGGGATTTCCCGCAAGCGCCGGATAAGCCCCCGCACCGGCGGCACCTTGCCCCGTTGGCATGTGACATGCCTGACAAATGCGTTCGTAGACCTCTTTCCCATCGGCATACCGATACCGACTGCTCTGTTGCGCATCGGCCGATATGCAAAACGCGCCCGCAACCAGAGCGCCGCAAATCAAGGCCACATTGACGAAACGTTTGCTCATGAACCCGACGATGTCTGGAGAATGCGCTCGTGCAGACGAGTAATCGCATCCAACGCCGATAACACTGCACCTTCCTGCCAAGCAGGAATTCTCGAGACGTGCTCGCCGGCAAGCACGATCCGACCATCGATGGCGCAGAGATTCTCGTATTGCTCGGTGTTCCCGTCGCCCCAGCCGCGGCTCGCGCAGCCCAGCGCCCATGGCACGCGATGCCAGGCGACGCTCGCACCGACCTCGAACTCCTCGCGATATTGCGGATGAATTTTCGATCCCTGCTCCAGTGCGCGTGCGATGCGCTCCTCCGGCGACAGCGCAGTGAACTCGATGGCATCCCGCCCGAACATGTAGGCCCCCAACAGCACGGCCTTGCCAGGCTTGAAGAAATCCGAGCTCGGATAACAAATCCGCCAGATCGGTTGGTCCGTATACGTGATGCCGCCGTGAATACCGTCGTCCTCTTCCCAAAACCGGCGCTTCATTTGCAGGGCAACTTTGCAGGCAGCGATATACGGAATCGAATCGATTGCAGCTCTCATCGGTGCGCCGACGTTCATCGGAATCTGGCTGAGAATCGTCGCGGGAATCGTGCATACGCACCAATCTCCGCGCGCGGTTTGCAGGCCGCCGCCCTTGATCGTATCGACGAAGGTCACCGTGACGCCTCGCGAATCCTGCCGAATTTCCGTTACTTTGGCGTTGTAGCGAATGAGCCCTTCGAGCGTCCTGCCGAACGCCGCTCCGATCGAGCCCATGCCGCCGACGGGTTGAAACAAGGTTTGTTGATCGTCGAAGACATTCGCAGCCGCCAAAGACGCCCACAAACGCGATTGCAGGAGATCGGACGGGGCAATCGGATCGCTGTAAACCGGCAGGCCGCTCAAGCCGCCGCCCGGCGCTTTGGCAAAGCCTCGCCGAAAGCTCGATCTGCGCCCTTTGCGATACCGGAAATCGTCCTCGAGCGCGCCCCAGGATCGCAGCGACTCGAGCAGGATCTCGCGATCCTCTTGCGTCACCAGCTCATCGAGCTTCTGTTGATTCACTGCCTTCGCGAGCAGCTCGGCGACATAGCCCTCGTAGTCTGCCTTGATTGCGCCATAACGCTGCGGCTTGCCGCCGAACGCGCGCGTCGAATGCAGATACGCGGAGTAATTGATCTCGATGAACGGCTCCATCGCGATGCCGAGCAGCTTCGCGTAATAGAGGATTCCGCGATGATGATGCGGAATCCGCCATGGACCTGGATTGAAATACAACCCTTTGTCGAAACCGATGCGCTGCGTGAATCCGCCGAGCTCGACGTAAACATCGCCGCCGTAGAGCGTCCAGTTGCGACCGCCGGGACGATTCTGGTACTCCAGGACTTGAACCTCGTAGCCCGCCTTGCGCAGCTCATAGGCTGCGACCAATCCGGCAAGACCTGCGCCGAGAATCAGAATCGAGGCACCCTTCGGCGCTCCGCGTAACACGACCGGTTGCGTGAACGTCGAATTCGACGCGAACGACAACGAGTTCATCGCCTGATACATGACGCCGGATCCGGCGAGCCGCCCGATGAGGGTAAGCAGCTCGCGTCGCGTCATCGAGGGCTGTTCCGCCGTGCCGCTCACGGCACCCCTCCTATTGATTCTTCGACGCAGGGACCTTGGCGGCGGTGACTTCGATTTCGACGAGGAAGTACGGACTGGCCAGCGCGGCGACTTGTACGGTCGAGCGAGCAACCAAGTTCGGATTCTCAGGCGTGCCGAAGAACATCCGGTACGCCTCGTTCATGCCTTGGAAATCCATGCGACCGTCCTGTCGCTTCGGATCGGCAGTCAGATAGACCGTCATGCGCACGACATCCGACATCTTGTATCCGCGCCGTTCGAGGATGGCCTTGATCTGATTGAGCACGCTGATCGTCTGGGTCTTGGTGTCACCGTAGTCGTCGATGCTCGTGGGCCGCTTCGACGGATCGATCGGTTGCGGCACCACGCCTGACAATGCCAGCACTTCGGCATGGGACGGAATAACGACGCTTTCCAGAATGGTATGCGGTCCAGGCCCGTTCGTATTGCGGACGATCTGCCCTGCCGCTCCGTTGACGAATCCGAACCCGATCGCGAAGACGAGCGCTTGGATGGCGAACGCGCGCATGACGAGATCCCCCCTGAGCCGGCAACATTATTCAATAGCTACGCCAAGGATAACCTGGGGCTCGGGGCGCTGGGCACTGGGCGCTGGTCGGGATTGTCGCGCGAATCGCGTCTTCTCCTACCCCCTCGGTTGACTCTCTGGGAGAGGTCGTCAGCGAAGCGACGAGCGAGCGTGCCGAAAGAGCGTGCTACACATACATATAAATATATGTATCCCCTCACACCACCCCGAAAGCCCACGCGGCCCCCGCGAGCGTCATACCGACACCGCCGACGCGTAGGCTCGTGCGCGCACGATCGTTCTGAAGCAGCACTGCAGCGAAGAATCCGACGGCGTGCAGCAGGGCCGTGCTCGAGATCACACCGAGCGCGTAACCGAGCGCGTCAGCACCGTTCGACAGTGCCGCACCGTGTGCTTGTCCATGGAACCAGGCAAAGACTCCGACGAGCGCGATCAGCGGAATCGAGCGTACGGCCGCGCCGCGCGCGATCAGCACACCCAGGATCACGACGGACATCGCGATCGACAGCTCAGTCACCGAAACCGACGATACACCGGCAGTGCCGATCCCGATCGCCATCGACGCGACGAACATGAGCGGCAACAGCCAGCGCGCGCGATCGGTACCCCACCCTGCCAGACATCCGACGGACAGCGCCGCCAACAAATGGTCCGCACCGAAAAGCGAGTGCGCGAATCCGCCCGGGTATCCCGTGAGCTCTGTGCCTGAAATGTGCGCGTGTGCCGCAACTGCAGAGCTCAGCAATGCAACAAATAGCACATAGCGTTTCATCGTCTGTACGCTGCCTCGCTGGAATCGAGTGAGCTCAATCTTCGCTTGCGCACGCACCGCGCCATATACGTCAAACGACGGTGCCGACGCCGCTC
This sequence comes from uncultured Sinobacteraceae bacterium, assembly GCA_937902995.1. Classification (GTDB taxonomy): domain Bacteria; phylum Pseudomonadota; class Gammaproteobacteria; order Steroidobacterales; family Steroidobacteraceae; genus Steroidobacter. The sequence continues at coordinate 5,015 of CALEKY010000109.1, read as the reverse complement.
GATCGTCACTAAGATCGGCGTGTCGAGCGGAAGAAGCATCTGATGACGCAACAACCTTTGAGAGTCGGCGTAGGCGGTCCCGTAGGATCCGGTAAGACTGCGTTGGTAGATGCGCTCTGCAAACGTCTTCGCGATCGCCTGAATCTCGCGGTCGTGACGAACGACATCTACACGCGCGAGGATGCGGAGTTTCTCATTCGCAGCCAAGCCCTGCCGCCGGAGCGCATTCGCGGCGTGGAAACGGGTGGCTGCCCACACACGGCGATTCGCGAAGATGCGTCGATGAACCTAGCGGCCATCGACGATCTCATGCAGCGCTTCGAGAACCTGGACCTCGTCATCGTCGAAAGCGGCGGCGACAACCTGGCCGCGACCTTCAGCCCCGAGCTTTCCGACCTCACGCTCTATGTGATCGACGTGGCAGCTGGCGACAAGATTCCCCGCAAGGGCGGTCCCGGCATCATGAAATCCGACCTGCTCATCATCAACAAAATCGATCTCGCTCCTTACGTCGGTGCATCGCTCGAAGTCATGGACCGCGATGCCCGCCGCATGCGCGGCGAACGCCCGTTCGTGTTCACGAACCTGAAGACCGGCGAAGGCCTCGATCGCGTGATCGAGTTCATATTCGAGCAGGGAATGCTTCGTCGTGATTCGTGAGTAGTGAGTCGTGAGTGGTAGGTGTGCAGCGCCCCTTCCCTTCTTCCCACCGAATCACGGATCACGCTCCTACCTCGCCAATGCCCTCACCGCTCTCGCTGCCGCCGATGCGCGATTCTCCACGCCGAGCTTTTGGAATATCTGTTCCAGATGCTTGTTCACCGTACGCGGGCTGATATCGAGAATCTTGCCGATCTCGCGATTGGACTTGCCGCGGCTGACCCAGAGGAGAACCTCGGATTCGCGCGAAGTGAGCGCCAACGTCTTGCGCAGGATGAGCTCGTCAGGCTCCGTGCTGAGCTCCGCCAAGCGCAAGAGCAGCTCGTCCGGTCCGACGGCGCTCACGAACGAGAACTCGATGCGCCGGTCGTTAGCCTCGACGATCATCCGCTGTGATACGCGCATACCGTCGCCCCGCGGACGAATCAATTGCTCGACGACGGCTGACGGCAGCACGACCGCTTCGGCGCTCGTCGCCCCCAATTGTGCGAGAAGCTGACGCGCCTTCGGCGTACACCACAGCAGCTTACCGGTCCGATCGACGGACAGGAGAAACCGGCCGCTCGCATCGAGCGCCGCTTGAGTGCCGCTCGTCGTGCGCGCATTGGCCAGGTGCACACGGATTCTGGCCAGCAACTCATCGACGACGATGGGTTTGGTCACGTAGTCGACACCGCCCGCTGCCAGGCCTTCGACGACGTGCTCCGTTTCGCTGAGACCCGTCATGAAAATCACCGGCAAGTGATTGAGCAATTTCTCGCGTTTCAGGCGCCTACAAGCTTCGAAACCGGTCATGCCCGGCATGACGGCATCCATCAGCACGAGATCCGGCGTGATTTGATCGACGAGATCCAACGCGCTCTCGCCGTCGGTGGCGATCAAGACCGTAAAGCCCGCGTGGTCGAGCGTGTCGGTCAAGAAACCCAGCGTTTCCGGAGTATCGTCGACGACCAGAATGGTGTCGCGGCGAGTCGCTTCTCTACGCATTTTTTCGCATCGCCTCTAGGACGCTCATGTAACGTTTCAAGTCGAAATTGGCGACCAAGCTGCGCATGTGCGCGGTGAACGGTTTGTTCGCCGCATCCTCTACTTCGATTTCCTGCAGCTTCGCCTGAATTCCTCGCACGTGGCCGATCCGGCCGAGCCGATAGAGATCCTCGAGATGATGCCGCGCATGTTGCGGCAACAGACCGACGGGTTCCGCCACCGAAGCGGGCACCATCGGATCGTAGATCCATTGCAGGCCTAGCAGCTCTCCGATCCGGTCGAGCAGCAATTGCATGTCCACGGGTTTCATCACGAATGCATCGTGCGGATCGTTGCTCCCGCCGCGGCTGTACTCGTGCGCATTCGCGGACACCATTACGATCTTGAGCCCTTGAAGACTCGCATCGGCTCGCAATTCGCGCGCCGCGTCCCAGCCGCTCATACCGGGCATCGAGATATCGATCATCGCCAGATCCGGACGACGCTCGCGTGCAAGCGCGATTCCGGCAGGTCCGTCGCGCGCTGTGAGCACCTCAAAACTGAGGCCCCGCAACAAGCCCTGCACGATGTCGAGATGCGCCTCGTCATCGTCGATCAGCAGCACGGTTCGGCGCCGTCCTTCGTAATCGCGCGCACGGCGTTGTGCGGTATCCGGTGCGGCGCTCGCCTCCGACAGCAGCACGCGTACCGTGAATACCGTTCCTTCGTTGACGACGCTGCGCGCCTGAATCTCGCCGCCCATGATCTGCGTGAGTAGCTTCGTGATCGTCAATCCCAATCCCGTGCCAGGAACCGAGCGCACGTTCGACGAGCGGCCGCGTTCGAACGGCTCGAAAACGCGCTCGAGATCCTCCGGCGCTATGCCGATACCGCTGTCAGCAATCTCGAACTCCGCGACCTGGCTGCGATAGCGCACCGTGAGGCTGGCGTAGCCTTTTTCCGTGTACTTGATCGCGTTCGACAGCAGATTGATCAGAATCTGGCGTAGACGCTTTTCGTCGGTGTGCACGTACGCCGGCAGATGCGGCGGCCGCTGGAACCGAAACTCGATGCCCTTCGCCGCCGCCTGCAGCCGGAACATATCGACGATCTGATCCAGGAATTCGCCGAGCTGCACCTTGTCGCGGTTCAGCCGAAGCATGCCGTTCTCGATCTTCGAGATGTCGAGCAAGCCGTCGACGAGATTCGCCATGTGCTCGGCGCTGCGCCGGATGACGCGAACGGCATTGTCGACCGGCCCCGTGGCCACGCGCTCCAGGAGCTGTGCGTAGCCAAAAATGGCGTTGAGCGGCGTGCGGATCTCGTGGCTGATGCCGACGATGTAGCGCGTCTTGGCGATGTTCGCCGCCTCGGCCACTTCTTTCGCCTTCTGCAGCGCCGCGTCCGTACGCCGGTGCGCTTCGATCTCTTCCATGAGCATTTGGGTTTGACGCGCGGATTCCGCCTCTGCCGTCCGCCGGCTTTCGTGCGCCAGCACGATGAGCCAAGCGGACACGCACGACATCAACGACAGCGCGAGGAACACGAGCCACAGCGACGAGCTGATGGCGTCGCGCACGGCGGGTACTGCGTCGCTGTACTGATGAAAGATCAGCGACAGAATCAACCCGATGACGAGATTGAACACCAGCAACAGACCGAAGAACTGCCCGGCTCGCGTGTTCAACGACGCCACGAGCCGCGACGGGAGAATGGCCGACAGGAACGAATGCAACTGCTCGGAGAACCGGCTGTTCGTCTTGCACAGGTCGCGGCACCTCGCCTCGAGCGTGCAGCACAACGAACAAATCGGCCCCGAATAAGCCGGACACATCGCTACGTCCGCACGCTCGAACACGTTCTCGCAGATCGTGCAGCGAATCTCGGGCTCGTTCCCCAGGTTGCTCGGCTGCCGCGCAAGGTAGTACCGCCCCTTCGTCGCCCACGCGATGATCGGCGCCGCGACGAATGCGACCGTCAGTGCCACGAACGGCGAAAGCGACTGCGCGGCCTGGCCAAAAGCCCCGAGGAACGCCAAGCTCGAGATCACGATCGAGAGCAAGAGCGACCCGACGCCGACGGGATTGATGTCGTAGAGGTGAGCCCGCTTGAACTCGATGTGCTTGGGGCTGAAGCCGAGCGGCTTGTTGATGACGAGATCAGCCGTCAGCGCTCCGATCCACCCGGCGGCAAAGTTCGCATAGATCATCAGAATCGATTCGACGGCGCGGAAGATGCCGCTCTGCATGAGGAACAGCGCGAGCAGCACATTGAACACGAGCCAGACGACGCGGCCGGGATGGCTGTGCGTCAACCGCGAGAAAAAGTTCGACCACGCGATCGATCCGGCATAGGCATTCGTCACGTTGATCTTGAGCTGACAGACGATCACGAAGATGCCCATGAGGATGATCGCTGCCGTCGGTGAGCTCATCGATTCGCGAAAGGCGAGCAAGTACATTTCAGTCGGCTCGTCCGCCGCATCGAGCGGCAAGCCATGCCGAATCGCAAGCACTGCCAGGAACGAGCCGATCAAGAGCTTGAAACCGCCGAGCACCACCCAGCCAGGCCCCGTTCCGAGCAGCGCCGCCCACCACCCCACCCGATTGCTTCGGTTGCGAACGGGCAGGAAGCGCAAGTAGTCGACCTGTTCGCCGATCTGCGGCAGCAGCGACAGCAGAATCGATCCGGCCACACCGAACAACATCCAGTCGATCGATCCGTCCGCCGCACCTTGTTTTCCCGTGAATTCCGTCCAGGCGACAAGATCGTCCGGCGCCTTCCACGCGATATAGAGGATCGGGAGGAACTGCAGGACGAGCCACACCGGCTGCGTCGCGATCTGCATGCGGCTGATGAAACTGATTCCGTAGATCGCGATCGGAATGACGACCAGCGAGCTGAACAAGTGCGCGACCCATAACGGAATGTCGAACAAGAGCCGCAGCGCCATCGACAGAATGCTGGCCTCGATCGCGAACAGCAGGAACGTGAACGACGCATAGATCAGCGACGTCAACGTCGAGCCCATGTAGCCGAAACCGGCCCCGCGCGTGAGCAGATCGATGTCCATGCCGTACTTGGCGGCGTAGTACGCGATCGGCAGACCGATGAGGAACATCAGGATCGAGAAGGCGACGATCGCCGAGACCGCATTCGAGAAGCCGTAAGCGATGGTGATGGCGCCGCCGATGGCCTCGCAGGCCAGAAACGAGATCGGACCCAGCGCCGTGTTGCCGACGCGAAATGCCGACCGCCGCGCGCGAGCGGGCGTATAGCGCAGCGCATAGTCCTCGAGCGTCTGGCTCGCGACCCATTGGTTGTATTGCCGTCGCTCACGGACGATCCGTTGTCGCGGACTCGCTGTCACTTCGGTGGCCTTGTCGTTT